>NZ_JCALDU010000009.1:0-3004 GCF_059813025.1 Mycobacterium sp. NGS26 | reverse complement strand
TCGATGCTGGCCGGGTCGAACACGTCGGTGTCGTATTCGACGCGCAGGCCTAGTTGGGTGCCGGGCAGGGCTTGGACGGTGAGGGGGTAGTGGTTGTATTCGCGGTTGGTGAACTCGGTGAGGGTTAGCCCGTCGTCGCCCGGCAAGGCGGCGGTGTCCAGCGGGTAGTTTTCGTAGACGAAAAGGGTGTCGAACAGTTGGTCGTGACCGGTGATGCGGTGCATGTCGCCCAGGGCCAGGTGCTGGTGTTCGAGGGTGTGGTTGTGGGCGTTTTGGAGCTGGTCGAGCAGGTCGGCGGTGGTGGTTGTCGCGGTGATGCTCGCGCGCACCGGCACGGTGTTGATCAGCAGGCCCACCATCGATTCTGCGCCGGGCACCTCGTCGGGGCGGCCTGAGACGGTGACACCGAAAGCGACATCATGCTGGCCGGTCAGCCCCATCAGCAGCTGCGCCCACCCGCTTTGCAAGACGGTGTTGATGGTGGTGTGGTGCGAGCGTGCCAGCTCACCAACGGCCCGGGTGATTTGTTCGGGCAGCTGAAATGAGGCGACGTCTCGGCGGCCGAGGCTTAACCGGGCTGGCGGGCCGACCAGTGTGGGGGTGCTAAACCCGGCGAGCACCTCGCGCCAGGCCGTGTGGGCGGCCTGCAGGTCGCGACCGGCCAGCCAGGTCACGAACCTGCGGTAGGGCACCGCCGCGCCCAGCCGCTGCCGCTGATAGCTGGCGAAGATTTCTCGCAGCAGGATCGGCAGCGACCAGCCATCGACCACGATGTGGTGGATGGTCAGCACCATCCGGTGGTGGTCTGCGCCGGTGCGGATCAACGCGGCCCGAAAGGCTGGCTGCTCGGCCAGGTCGGCGACCGCGGCGCGTTCGGCGGCGCAGACCTGCTGGAACCGCTCGACGGCGCCGGCGCCGGCGCCGTCGAGGTCGAGGTATTGCCACGCCGGTGCGGGATCAGCCGGGATGATTTGCACTGGCGCACCGAACTGGTCGCAGAATCGGGCCACCAGGTTGGGATGGCGGTTGATCACCGTGGACAGCGCATCATGCAGCCGGTGCGGGTCAAGCGGTCCGCGCAGCGTCATGGTCAGCTGCACCGCATACACATCATCGCCGCCAGCTTGGGTGCTGGTGTGAAACAGCAGCCCCTGTTGCAGCGGGGTCAGCGGGAGGACGTCCCCGATGTGGTATCGGCGTTCAAGCTCGTCGATGTGGTGCTGGCTCAAAGCGGCCGGGGCGATATCGGATGGGGTCAGCCCGCCCCCACCCTGGTGCACGTGCGCGCAGATACCGGTCAGGGCCTCAAACCACAACCGGCTCAGCCGGGTGACCGCCGCGCGATCGAGCACCGAGGGCGCCCACATCCAGTTGGCGTGCAGCTGCGGGCCGGCGTCGGTGTCCACCGTGACGGCGTTGAGTTCCACGGTGTGGGCCAGCGGCATCGGTATCGCCGCGGCGGCGCCGGTCAACGACAAACTGTCCGGGCTGATGCGCCACAGATCCTCGGATGCCTGCCCGGCCGGCCCGCCTAGGCGGCCTAGATAGTTAAACCCGATCGGCGGGTCAGCCCCGCCCAGTTCCACCTCGGTGTTCAAATAGCGCAGCAGCCCATAGGTCACACCGTCCGGCAGCGCCCGAAGCTGCTCTTTGGCGTCTTTGATCACCGCCCCCAGCGCGGCCTGCCCGGCGATGACCTGCGCCCAGGACTGTCCACCCATCCGCAACGACACCGGGTATTTGCTGGTAAACCAGCCCACGGTGCGTGAGAGGTCCACATCGGGGCCCAGTTCCTCGTGGCGTCCATGGCCCTCGACATCGATGCCGATCGGCGCGGTGGGGGTGCCCAAGAATTCCGCCCACGCCAACCCGAACGCGATCAACAAAATGTCTTGCACCCCGGCATGAAACGCCGTCGACACCTCACCTAAGAGCCTGCGAGTCGTCTCGACATCCAGGGCCGCCGATAACAGCCCGACGCTGGCGTAGGTATCCACCGCCGGTGTCACCGCCGGCAACACCGCAGGGGTCCCCGCCACCTGCCGCCAGGTGTCGGCCTGCTCGATCACCTGCGGGTGGTGCGCGTATTCAGCCAGCAGCGATGCCCACCGGGCAAACGACGTCCCGCCCGCCGCCAACACCACCGGCTGTCCACCGCGGTGCTGGGCCCAGGCGATGTTGAGGTCCTCCAACAGAATTCGCCACGACACCCCGTCAACGGCCAGGTGGTGAATGATCAACGCCAACTGGCCAGTCGAGGCCACCCACAACGCCGACAGCATCACCCCGGCGCCAGGGTTCAACCGCGACCGCGCCTTGACCAACGCCTCATCGGACAACACGTCCACCGAGTCCAAGCACCCGCCGGCATCCACCGACCCCACCTCGGGCACCCGTAACAACCACCGGCCCGCGCGGTCGTGGTCAACACGCAGCCGCAGCATGGCGTGGCGATCCAGCAAGGCCTGCAACACCACCACCACATCGGCCTCGCTCACCCCCGCAGGGGCCTGCACCAGCACCGTCTGGTTGAACTCCTCGACCGGGCCCGCCACGGCCTGCAGCCAGCCCACGATCGGGGTGACCAGCACCGGCCCGACGCCCTCATCGATCACCTCACCGGCGCCGTCGGCCACCACGGCCACCCGGGCCAGCCCGGCCACGGTCTGCTCGACGAAAATGTCGCGCGGCCTGCACACCACCCCGGCTGCACGGGCCCGCGCCACCACCTGCATCGACAAAATACTGTCCCCACCCAACTCGAAGAAGGAGTCGTCGACCCCGACGCGGTCGAGTCCGAGGACTTCGGCGTAGATGCCGGCCAGGATCTCTTCGACCGCGGTGGCCGGTGCCCGGTAGGAGCTGGTGGGGGTGTAGTCGGGGGCCGGCAGCGCCGCGGTGTCCAGTTTGCCGTTGGCGGTCAGCGGCAACGCGTCGAGGGCCACGATCGCCGCGGGCACCATGTAGGCCGGCAGCCGCTGGGCCAGTTGGGTGCGCAGCGCGG
>NZ_JCALDU010000008.1:0-325150 GCF_059813025.1 Mycobacterium sp. NGS26 | reverse complement strand
CTACCGGTCGCGGTGTTCCGCTGCGACATGCTCCTTGCCGACACCACCTACACCGGCCAGCTCAACATCTCCGACATGTTCACCCGCATGGCGCTGTCGGTCCTGGCCACCGGCCTCGCGCCCGCCTCGTTCTACCAACTCGACGCCCACGGCCACCGCCAACGCGCGCACTTCGACGCGCTGCCCGTCGAATTCGTCGCCGAGGCGATCGCCACCCTGGGAGCCCAAACGGTCGACGGATTGCAGACCTACCACGTGATGAACCCCCACGACGACGGCATCGGGCTCGACGAATACGTCGACTGGCTCGTCGACGCCGGCTACCCCATCCAGCGCATCGAGGACTTCACCGAATGGGCACAACGGTTCGCCGCCGCCCTGCACGAGCTACCGGATAAACAGGGCCAGCACTCACCATTGCGGCCGTTGCAGTTGTTGTCACGCAATTTCACTTATTTGCCGCCCCTAAAGCCGAGGCGCGGCTCGTTCGCGCCGACTGACCGATTCCGTGCCGCGGTGCGAGAGGCGAAAATCGGCCCCGACAACGACATCCCACACATCTCGGCGCCGATCATCATCAAATACGTCACGGACTTGCAGCAGCTCGGCCTGCTCTAGCCACTAAACGACCCGTTGGATGTCCGTGCAATCATGGCGAGCCGTTTTATGTGTTCGCCCGCGCTAATTGACACGTTTTAGT
Source organism: Mycobacterium sp. NGS26 (assembly GCF_059813025.1). Classification (NCBI taxonomy): domain Bacteria; kingdom Bacillati; phylum Actinomycetota; class Actinomycetes; order Mycobacteriales; family Mycobacteriaceae; genus Mycobacterium; species Mycobacterium sp. NGS26. The sequence continues at coordinate 324,450 of NZ_JCALDU010000008.1, read as the reverse complement.
AGGGTGGTCCGCTATCACAGCCTCAGCGGCGAAGAGCAGGCACCTACCTCGGCACCAGGTCATTTGACGACACAACGCGCGGAATGAGCGACTCCAATGCCCGTCGAACCGACCACGCTGCACCGTACTAGTCGGTATCTACCGACTTGTCTGCGGTCTCGCCGTTTCCTCGCCGCGATTAGCGCGATCGGCGGCATCCAGCTGCTAGCGACAATGGACGGCATCATCGCGGTAATCGCGCTTCCTAAAATCCAAAACGAGCTGGGTCTGTCGGACGCCGGGCGGAGCTGGGTCATCACCTCGTTTGTGCTGACCTTTGGTGGGCTGATGCTGCTGGGCGGGCGCCTTGGTGACACCATCGGCCGTAAGCGCGCCTTCATCATCGGAGCTGCACTGTTCACCATCGCCTCGGTCGTGTGCGGAATCGCCTGGGACGAAGGCGCTCTCGTCTTGGCTCGGCTGCTGAAGGGCGTCGCGGCGGCGATCGCTCTGCCCACCTGTATGGCGCTAGTGGCGACCACGTTTCCGAAGGGTCCGGAACGCAACGCGGCGGTCGCCGTGCTCGGTGCGGCAGCCGGCATCGGCTCGGTGATGAGCTTGGTCTTGGGCGGGATGCTCACCGCGGTGTCGTGGCGGCTGGCGTTTCTAGTAAATGTGCCGCTCGGGCTGCTGGTGATCTACCTGGCCCACACCGCGTTGCGGGAGACTCAGAAGGAGCGGATGAAGCTCGACGCCAGCGGGGCCATGCTGGCCACCCTGATGTGCGCGGCTGTGGTTTTCGGGTTGTCGATGGGCCCGCAGACGGGCTGGCTGTCGACCACCACGATTGCATCAGCTGCGGTGGCTCTCGGTGCTTTCGTGGCGTTCGCCGTCGTGGAGCGCGTGGCAGAGAACCCCGTCGTGCCGTTCAGCCTGTTTTTGGACCGTAACCGGCTGGCCACGTTCGGCGCGACGTTCCTAGCCGGGGGGCTGGTGTTCACCCTGAGTCTCATGGTGGCCCTGTACGTGCAGGACATCATGGGCTACAGCGCGCTGCGTGCCGGCATTTGCTTCATCCCGTTCGGTGTTGCGATGGGCCTCGGGTTGAGCGCGTCGTCGCGGTTGGTGACGTGGTTCCCGCCGCGGATGGTCGTGATCGGCGGCGCCATCGTGGTGCTGGCCGCGATACTGTATGGCGGCTCGACACTCAACAGTGGTGCTCCGTACTTCCCGAATCTCGCGGTGCCGCTCGTCGGCGCCGGCATCGGCATCGGCTTGATCAACGTTCCGCTCTCGCTGGCGTTGATAGCTAGCGTCGGTTTCGACCGGATCGGGCCTACATCGGCGATCGCAGTGATGCTGCGAAGCCTCGGCGGGCCTGTGGTGGCGGTCGTCATCCAGGCCGTAATCACGTCGCGTACCTTCCATCTGGGCGGCACCGGCGGGCCGGTGAAGTCCATGAACGCCGCCCAACTACACGCGCTGGACCACGGTTACACCTACGGCCTGCTGTGGCTAGCCGGGGTGGTTGTCTTGATCGGCGGAATGGCACTGTTCATCGGCTACACCGCGCGGCAGGTGGCACACGCGCAAGAAGTCAAAAACGCCATCCGCGCCGGGTAGCCGGCTCTCATGGACGATCCTGGCCACTGTATTCGTTATCCAGTTCAGCGCCCGTCTTTCCGATTAAGATATCGCCGTGTTGGACGCGTACGTCAAAAGAATTGGGTATGCCGCGACGACCTGCTGCGGCCCGAATGCAAGCACTAATACCGAAACGCCGCACGCGTTGCGCGACCACGCGGTCTCGACGAACTGATTGGCACGCGCTGGTGGACGAGACGAACACCCCCGGACACGGCCGCGATCTGGCGGTCGATCTCTACCGTGCAGGGGGGCTGGTCTTAATTGTCGTCGGGCATTGGCTGCTCGCGTGCATGACCTATCACGATGGACGTTTCGGCCTCCAAGATGGGATTTCCGACATGCCTTGGACGGCATGGCTGAGCTGGATTTTCCAGGCGGTCCCGGTGTTCTTCCTGGTTGCTGGCTATGCCGGCGCTGTGTCGTGGACGCATCGGTGCGACACGGACGGCATGTCGCGGCAGGACTGGCTTAGGCATCGACTGGCGCGGGTGCTCGGACCGACCGCGGTATACGTCGCACTCATGTCGATAATTGTGGTGGTTCTACAGGTCCTCGGCCTGCCCGGTTCGATGCTGAAGCTCGCGGGTTGGGCGCTAGGGACGCACCTCTGGTTTCTCGCCGTCTACGTGGTGGTGGTGTCGCTGACGCCCATTGCGATCGCAGCGCACCGCCGTTGGGGTCTGTTGGTGCCGGCAGTGCTGGCGGTAGGGGTAGCGGCGGTCGACGCCGCCGCGGTCCACGGCCACGTGCCTTACATCGGCTGGCTGAACTGTCTGCTGTGCTGGGGACTGCTTTACCAGCTCGGAATCGCGTGGCGCAGCGGGTCGTTAGTTGGCCGCATACCTGCGCTGCTCGCCTCGGGATCGGCGGTCGCGCTGGGACTGCTGATTTGGCTGGGACCCTATCAAGTCAGCATGGTCGACGTCGCCGTCCACGGGCTGCGGAATGCGATCCCGCCCACGGTGGCAATGCTGGCGTTCGGTTGCGCGCAGGCCGGAGTGGTAGTGACACTTGCGCCCGCGCTCAATCGCGCGCTTCGACCCGACCCGGTACAGCGGGCACTATCCGCCGCCAATAGCAAAGTGATGCTTCTCTACCTATGGCACATGGTGCCAGTGGTGGTCGTGGCGTTCGTCGGCTACCGGGCCGGGCTATTTCCGCAACCGATCGAAGGAAGCGCGGCGTGGTGGTGGTTCCGGCTGGCGTGGGTGTTCATCATTGGCCTCGCGGCAGCGGTCGAGATGGCCCTGTTGTGGTGGGGGCGACGGGTTTTCGCGGCCCCTCTACCCATGCTCCCTATGCCGCTCATACAGCGTTGGGCGGAACCGGTCACGCCAGCCGGTGTGTCAATGGCGGCGTATGGCCTGTGGTTGTTCGCCCATTACGGCTTTGCTCCGGCGGGTCACCTTGCGTGGGTCACCGCGCTGCTATTCGCCGTGGGCTTGGTTTTGGTGGCTTTCCGACCCGCCGAGGTCGCCCTCGTCCGATCGGCGGATCGCGCGCTCCGGATGGAGTAGCGAAGGTACATGAGGTTTTGCCACAAGGATCCCAACGGCAAGGGCTCCTGGTAGCTTCACGTACCACAGCCGCTCGGTGCAGGAGGGATGGCCGTGGAGACCGACATCTTCCCGCTAACGGACGCACGACCGCTTCCGGACCCGCCGTTTCCCCTCGTGATAGAGCCCGCGACAGAGCACATTGATGTGGTGCCGTGGGCGACTGCGCAGCACGACCAGATCCGACAGCTCGTGCTACGCCATGGGGGCATCCTGTTCCGCGGCTTCACCGGCGGGTCGGTCGAAACATTCCGCGACTTCATCGCCGCGATGTCCGGCGAGCCCCTCCCGTATCTGGAGGGTTCGTCGCCTCGGCACGAGGTGGCCGACCGCGTCTACACCTCGACCGATTACCCCGCCCGCCACCGGATCCCCCTGCACAACGAGCTGTCCTACAGCAACACCTTTCCGCTGCGCATCTTCTTCCACTGCGTCGTACCGCCGGCCAGCGGGGGCGCCACTCCCCTGGCCGACTCTCGCAAGGTGTATCAGCGGATCTCGCCCGCGGTGCGCCAACGCCTGGAGGAAACGGGCTACCTCTACGTTCGGCACTTCGGCGGCGACATCGGCATCGGGTGGCGCGAAGCCTTCGAGACCGACGACCGCGCCGTCGTCGAACGTTATTGCGCCGACCACGACGTCGAACTCACCTGGGGGCCGGGCGACGAACTCACCACGCGGCAGCGTCGACCGGTGTCGGAGGCGCACCCGGAAACCGGTGAGATGACGTGGTTCAACCATCTCACCTTCTTCAATGTGTCCAGCTTGGACCCGATGGTCGCCGAGGCGCTGTTGTCGATGGGCAAGGAGAACCTGCCCAACAACACCTACTACGGCGACGGCGCGGACATAGAACCGGCGACCCTTGACGAGCTTCGTGCCGCATACGACGCCGAGAGCGTGGCCATACCGTGGCAAGAGGGTGACATCCTGATGCTCGACAACATGCTCGTCTCCCACGGTCGGGAGCCATACACGCCGCCCCGGCAGATTGTGGTCGGCATGGCTGAGCCATGGTCCCGCTACGGGTAGTAACGTGCGGATGCCCGTCCAGTAGGGTCTGATAGGACAAATCCGTCGTCGGCTCGAGGGGCGAACGAAGTCCGGTGAACTCAACGAAGAAGCTGACACCGTCCTCACTCCGTGAGGCCTTCGGCCACTTCCCGTCCGGTGTGGTCGCCATCGCCGCCGAGGTCAACGGAACCCGCGAGGGGCTGGCGGCCAGTACCTTCGTCCCCGTCTCCCTGGACCCGCCGCTGGTCTCGTTCTGCGTGCAGAACACGTCGACGACGTGGCCCAAGCTCAAGGACCTGCCGATGCTGGGCATCAGCGTGCTCGGTGAGTCCCACGACGAGGCTGCGCGCACCCTGGCCGCTAAGACCGGCGACAGGTTCGCCGGTCTGGAGACGGTGTCCAGCACCACCGGCGCGGTCTTTATCAAGGGCACCGCGCTGTGGCTGGAGAGCGCGATCGAACAGATGATCCCCGCCGGGGATCACACCATCGTGGTGCTGCGGGTCAACGAGGTGACGGTGGACGCCGAGGTCGCGCCGATTGTGTTCCACCGCAGCGGGTTCCGGCGAATCAGTCCGCACTGACCGCGAGAGTGCAACTGGGCTAACGAACGCTCAGCGGCGAAACAGCTTGTTACCCAGCCACACCACGGGATCGTACTTGCGGTCGGCGACCCGCTCTTTCATCGGGATCAGCGCGTTGTCGGTGATCTTGATGTTTTCCGGGCACACCTCGGTGCAGCACTTGGTGATGTTGCAGTAGCCCAGGCCGTGCTCGTCCTGCGCCTGGCTGCGCCGGTCCAGCGTGTCCAGCGGGTGCATCTCCAGCTCGGCGATGCGCATCAGGTAGCGCGGGCCGGCGAACGCCTGCTTGTTCTCCTCGTGGTCGCGGACCACGTGGCAGACGTTCTGGCACAGGAAGCACTCGATGCACTTGCGGAACTCCTGCGAGCGTTGCACGTCGACCTGCGCCATCCGGTACTCGCCGGGCTGCAGCTCCTTCGGCGGCGCGAAAGACGGTATCTCGCGGGCCTTTTCGTAGTTGAACGAGACGTCGGTGACCAGGTCGCGAATCACCGGGAACGTCCGCAGCGGCGTGACCGTCACGACCTCGTCCTCGGCGAACGTCGACATGCGCGTCATGCACATCAGCCTCGGGTAGCCGTTGATCTCCGCCGAGCACGATCCGCACTTGCCCGCCTTGCAGTTCCACCGCACCGCGAGGTCGGGGGTTTGCGTCTGTTGCAGGCGATGGATGATGTCGAGCACCACCTCGCCCTCGTTGACCTCGACCGTGAAGTCCTGCAGCGCGCCGGACGCGTCGTCGCCGCGCCACACCCGCATCGTCGCGTTGTAGGTCATCAGCCTCTCCGTCCTGGGTGGTCGGCCAGCTCGTCGTCGGTGTAGTACTTCTCCAGCTCCGAGATCTCGAAGAGTTCCAGCAGATCGGGCCGCATCGGCGCCTGCTCTTCGCGCGTGATGGTGATGTCGGGGATCACCTCGTCGCCGCCGCCCGTGCGGCAGACCAGCAACAGCTTGCGCCACGAGGAATCCATCGACGGGTGATCGTCGCGGGTGTGACCCCCGCGGCTCTCGGTGCGCTCCAGCGCGGCCTTCGCGACGCACTCGCTGACCAGCAGCATGTTGCGCAGGTCGATGGCCAGGTTCCAGCCGGGGTTGTACTGCCGATTGCCCTCGACCTGGAGGTTCTTGAACCGCTGGCGGAGCTTGTCGAGCCGGGCGAGGGCCTCGGTGATCTCGTCCGACTTGCGGATGATGCCCACCAGGTCGTTCATCGACTGCTGCAGCTCGAGCTGCAGGGTGTACGGGTTCTCCGCCTGGGCGCCGTCGGTCGGTCCGTCGAAGGGGGCCAGGGCTCGCTTGGCCGCGGCGTCGATGGATCCCGACGAGATGGTCGGGCGGCTGCTGAGCGCCCGGACGTAGTCGGCGGCCCCCAGGCCGGAGCGCCGTCCGAACACCAGCAGGTCCGACAGCGAGTTGCCGCCGAGCCGGTTGGAGCCGTGCATGCCGCCCGAGCACTCGCCGGCGGCGAACAGCCCGGGCACCGTGGCCGCGCCGGTGTCGGCGTCGACCTCGATACCGCCCATCACGTAGTGGCAGGTGGGCCCGACTTCCATCGGCTCCTTGGTGATGTCGACCCCGGCCAGCTCCTTGAACTGGTGGTACATCGAGGGCAGCCGACGCTTGATCTCCTCCGGCGTCAGCCGGGACGCGATGTCCAGGAACACCCCGCCGTGCGGGCTGCCCCGGCCGGCCTTGACCTCGGAGTTGATCGCGCGCGCGACCTCGTCGCGGGGCAGCAGGTCCGGGGTGCGCCGGGCCGAGTCGTTGTCCTTGAGCCACTGGTCGGCCTCTTGCTCGGTCTCGGCGTACTGGCCCTTGAACACCGACGGGATGTAGTCGAACATGAACCGCTTGTTGTCGGAGTTCTTGAGCACCCCGCCGTCGCCGCGGACGCCCTCGGTGACCAGGATCCCCTTCACGCTCGGCGGCCACACCATGCCGGTGGGGTGGAACTGGACGAACTCCATGTTGATCAGCGACGCGCCCGCCCGCAGCGCCAGCGCGTGCCCGTCGCCGGTGTACTCCCACGAGTTGGAGGTCACCTTGAACGACTTGCCGATCCCGCCGGTGGCCAGCACCACCGCGGGCGCCTCGAACACGACGAACCGGCCGCTCTCGCGCCAGTAGCCGAACGCCCCGGAGATCGCGTCGCCGTCCTTGAGCAGCTCGGTGATCGTGCACTCGGCGAACACCTTGATCCGCGCGTCGTAGTCGCCGAATTCGGCGTAGTCCTCCTGCTGCAGCGACACGATCTTCTGCTGCAGCGTGCGGATCAGCTCCAGGCCGGTGCGGTCGCCGACGTGCGCCAGCCGCGGGTAGGTGTGCCCGCCGAAGTTGCGCTGGCTGATCTTGCCGTCCTTGGTGCGGTCGAACAGCGCGCCGTAGGTCTCCAGCTCCCAGACCCGGTCCGGCGCCTCCTTGGCGTGCAGCTCGGCCATCCGCCAGTTGTTGAGGAATTTGCCGCCGCGCATGGTGTCGCCGAAGTGGGTCTTCCAGTTGTCCTTGGGGTTGGCGTTCCCCATGGCCGCCGCGGCGCCACCCTCGGCCATCACCGTGTGGGCCTTGCCGAACAGGGATTTGCACACCACCGCGACCCTCAGGCCGCGCTCGCGCGCCTCGATGACCGCGCGCAGGCCCGCGCCGCCGGCACCGATGACGACGACGTCGTAGGAGTGCCGTTCGACCTCAACCATGAAACCCTCGCTCAGCTTTTCTTAGTAATTCTCGAAATGGCTTTTCAGCCAACGAATCTGAAATCCGTGATGGTGCCGCTGGCCACCAGCATGATGTAGAAGTCGGTGAGTGCCAGGGTCCCCAGCGTGATCCACGCGTATTGCATGTGCCGGGTGTTCAGCTTGCTGATCTGTGTCCAGAGCCAGTAGCGCACCGGGTGTTTGGAGAAATGCTTGAGGCGGCCGCCGGTGACGTGCCGGCACGAGTGGCACGAGACGGTGTAGGTCCACAGCAGCAGCACGTTGACCACCAAAATGACGTTGCCCAAACCGAACCCGAAGCCGGACGGCGAATGGAACGCCATGATCGCGTCGTAGGTGTTGATCAGCGAGACCACCATCGCGAAGTAGAAGAAATACCGGTGGCTGTTCTGAATGATCAGCGGGACACGGGTTTCCCCGGTGTAATGGACGCGCGGTTCGGGCACCGCGCACGCGGTAGGTGATTGCCACACCGACCGGTAGTAGGCCTTGCGGTAGTAGTAGCAGGTGATCCGGAAACCCAGCAGGAACGGTAACACCAGCATTCCCAACGGAATCCACCACGGGAAGTGGCCGAACCAGACCCCGAGATGGCTTGCACCCGGCGCGCACGACGCGCTGACGCAGGGCGAATAGAACGGCGTCAGGTAGTGGTATTTGTCCACCCAGTAGCTGTTGCCCACAAAGGCCCGGGTGGTGGCGTAGACGATGAACGCCAGCAGGCCGAGGTTGGTCACCAGCGGCGGCTGCCACCAGCGGTCGGTGCGCAGCGTCCGCTCCGGTATATGTGCGCGGGTGGCAGAGAAAACGCCGGACTCAGAACGGGTCGCCGTGGGTGCGCTCATCAAGTGTTCCTCTTCGAACGGGCTGTCTGGTCGAAGGGTACACAGATAGAGCCCTCCCTTTTACGGGGGGCTTGGGTTGCCGCGACTTCGTCAGTACCTGCTGTGACCCCCGACACCCTCGTCGTCGACATCGCGCCAGAATTCGGCGTCGTACTCGGTGTCGGGAATGGTGATCTTCTCGCCGGACTGCTGCACCGTCGCGCGGGCCAAATCCAGTTCGGACACGTCGGTATCGAGCAATTCGACGTCGCTGAGGATCCGGTCGGCGTCGAGCACGATGCGACGCATCGCCGGGCTGTCGCCGTATCGCGCCTTCAGGGAGCTCACGCACCGCCGCAAGCCGCCGATGAGGTCGTGAAGTTCGGCGAGTTCGGTAGCGCTGGACAACGGGTCTCCTCGGGCGGGCGGTGTCACGGATCACAGTATGTTGCCGATACTAACCGCCGCGCCCGACTCACGTGAGGCGCGTCACGAAACGGTGAGTGCGAGCTCAGGGCTTCACACCGAAGCTCTGACGGACGCAGAATCCGGCGGAGCCGTTGGGGCCCCGCCGGATTCGGTGTCGATCGCCGGAATTACTTGGTGATGGCGATGCGCTTCGGCTGCGTTCCGGCGTAGGCGCCGGTGACGCGGACCGTCAGCACGCCGGCGTCGTAGGAGGCGGTGACCGCCTCGCTGGTGACGTGGGCGGGCAGCTGGAACGACCGGCGGAAGGATCCGTAACGGATCTCACGCAGGGTGCGGCCGTCCTCCTCCTCGGAGTGCGCGTCGCGGTGTTCGCCGTGGATCACCAGCCAGCCGTTCTCCACCTCGACGTTGACGTCCTTCTCGACGTCCACGCCGGGCAGTTCCAGGCGCACCACCGCGTCGTCGCCGTCCTTGACGATCTCCGCGGCCGGGGTGAATCCGCTGGTTACCGGCTTGAACCAGTCCGCCGCGGCGGCCGGGCCGAAGAAGTCGCGAAGCCACCGGTCCGTGTTCCAGGCCGGTCGCGACCACAGTGCGAGGTTACTCATGTTCGTCTCCTTGAGCTTCGTTGTGAGTTTGCTGTGACCGGCGCCTCACCGGCCGGCCATTAGTAGAAACATGAGTCGACCACGCTAAAGTTCCACCTGGGTGTTCGCCGTCAGAGAACAGCTTCACAACGGGCGGCGTGAGGTGTGAGGCTGCCGTCATACGAGTGTCACATTGGGCGACTTTTCCTTAATTTGCCGCTTCTACCCTCAGTGCCATGGCCTCCGCCGGAACTTCGTCCGCACCCCGCCACGTCATCGTGGTGGGGCACGGCATGGTGGGGCACCGCTTCGTCGAGGCGCTGCGCGCCCGGGACGACGACGGGGCTTGGCGCGTCACGGTTTTGGCCGAGGAGGGCGACGCGGCCTACGACCGGGTCGGCCTGACCTCCTACACCGAGAGCTGGGACCGCGGCCTGCTGGCATTGCCCGGCAACGACTACGCCGGCGACGACAAGGTGCGGCTGTTGCTGAACACCCGCGTCACCGAAATCGACCGCGCGTCAAAGTCGGTCACCACCGCGGACGGCGAGCGGCACCGCTACGACGCCCTGGTGCTGGCCACCGGCTCCTACGCCTTCGTGCCGCCGGTGCCGGGCCACGACCTGCCGGCCTGCCACGTCTACCGCACCCTCGACGACCTCGACGCCATCCGCTCCGGCGCCGAGAGCGCCGGCGCGAACAACCTGGCCGGCGTCGTGATCGGCGGCGGGCTGCTGGGGCTCGAGGCCGCTAATGCGCTGCGGCAGTTCGGGTTGCCCACACACGTCGTCGAGATGATGCCGCGGCTGATGGCCCAGCAGATCGACGAGGCCGGCGGCGCGCTGCTGGGCAGGATGATCGCCGAGCTGGGGATCGCGGTGCACGTCGGCACCGGCACCGAGTGCATCGAAGGCACCGACGGTTCGACCTCCGTGCGGGTGCGCCTGACCGACGGCGACGTCATCGACGCCGGCGTGGTGATCTTCGCGGCCGGCATCCGGCCGCGCGACGAGCTGGCCCGGGCGGCCGGGCTGACCATCGCCGATCGGGGCGGCGTGCTGACCGACTTGTCTTGCCGGACAAGCGATCCCGACATCTACGCCATCGGCGAGGTCGCCGCGATCGAGGGGCGCTGCTACGGCCTGGTCGGGCCCGGCTACACCTCCGCCGAGGTCGTGGTCGACCGGCTGCTGGACGGCGCCGCGGAGTTCCCGGACGCGGACCTGTCGACCAAGCTCAAACTGCTGGGCGTCGACGTCGCCAGCTTCGGCGACGCGATGGGGACCACCGAGAACTGCCTGGAGGTCGCCATCAACGACGCGGTGAACCAGACGTACGCCAAGCTGGTGCTCTCCGACGACGCCAAGACCCTGCTGGGCGGGGTGCTGGTGGGAGACGCCTCGTCGTACGGGGTGTTGCGGCCGATGGTCGGCAGCGAGCTGCCCGGGGATCCGCTTGCGCTGATCGCGCCGGCGCAGTCCGGCGGGGGCGCATCGGCGCTGGGCGTCGGGGCGCTGCCGGACGCGGCGCAGATCTGCTCGTGCAACAACGTCACCAAGGGCGACCTGACGGGCGCGATCGCCGACGGCTGCGGCGACGTGGCGTCGCTCAAGTCGTGCACGGCGGCCGGCACCTCGTGCGGGTCGTGCGTGCCGCTGCTCAAGCAGCTGCTGGAAGCCGAGGGCATGGAACAGTCCAAGGCGCTGTGCGAGCACTTCGCCCAGTCGCGGGCGGAGCTCTTCGAAATCATCTCCGCCACCGAGATCCGGACCTTCTCGGGCCTGCTGGAGCGATTCGGCCGCGGAAGGGGCTGCGACATCTGCAAGCCCGTCGTCGCGTCCATCCTCGCGTCCACCGGCTCCGACCACATCCTCGATGGCGAGCAGGCGTCGCTGCAGGACTCCAACGACCACTTCCTGGCCAACATCCAGAAGAACGGCAGCTACTCGGTGGTGCCGCGGGTCCCCGGCGGCGACATCAAGCCCGAGCACCTGATCCTGATCGGCCAGATCGCCCAGGACTTCGGGCTTTACACCAAGATCACCGGGGGCCAGCGCATCGACCTGTTCGGCGCCCGGGTGGACCAGCTGCCGCAGATCTGGAAGCGCCTTGTCGACGGCGGCATGGAGTCCGGCCACGCCTACGGCAAGGCGGTGCGCACGGTGAAGAGCTGCGTGGGCAGCGACTGGTGCCGCTACGGCCAGCAGGATTCGGTGCAGCTGGCCATCGACCTCGAGCTGCGCTACCGGGGCCTGCGGGCGCCGCACAAGATCAAGCTCGGCGTCTCGGGCTGCGCGCGGGAATGCGCCGAGGCCCGCAGCAAGGACGTCGGCGTCATCGCCACCGAGAAGGGCTGGAACCTCTACGTCGCCGGCAACGGCGGCATGACCCCCAAGCACGCCCAGCTGCTGGCCGGCGACCTCGACACCGAGACGCTGATCCGCTACATCGACCGGTTCTTGATGTATTACATCCGGACCGCCGACCGGCTGCAGCGCACCGCGCCGTGGGTCGAATCACTCGACGGCGGGCTCGATCACGTGCGCGAGGTGGTGTGCGACGACTCGCTGGGCCTGGCAGCGGAATTCGAGGCCGCAATGGCGCGGCACGTGGACAACTACAGGTGCGAATGGAAGGGCGTGCTGGAGGATCCGGACAAGATGTCGCGGTTCGTGTCCTTCGTCAATGCCCCCGACGCGGTCGACTCGACGGTGACGTTCACCGAGCGCGCCGGCCGCAAAGTGCCTGTGCCCATTGGGATGCCGCGGGTTCGCGGATGACGAGGGAGGAACCATGACACTTCTCAACGACATTCAGGTGTGGACGATCGCCTGCGCGTACGACCACCTCATTCCGGGTCGCGGTGTCGGCGTGCTGCTCGACGACGGCTCCCAGGCGGCCCTGTTCCGGCTGGACGACGGGTCGGTGCACGCCGTCGGTAACGTCGACCCGTTCTCCGGCGCGGCGGTCATCTCGCGTGGCATCGTCGGCGACCGCGGTGGCCGCGCCACGGTCCAATCTCCCATCCTCAAGCAGGCTTTCGCGCTCGACGACGGCAGCTGCCTGGACGACCCGAGGGTCTCGGTGCCGGTGTACCCGGTGCGCGTCACGCCCGACCGCCGCGTCGAGGTCGCGCGCACCGCCGCCTAGTCGCTTGCGATTGGGTTCGCCGAGCGTGGGGGGTATGGCGTAATAGCCGACCGGTTTCGTCCTTATCCCACACGCTCGGCGCACTAGTGACTGCGCCGAAGGACACGCGCTCAGTCGATGTCCCCGACGAGATATCGCTGCATCGTCGGGCCGATCGCGTCGACGAGCGCGTCCACCGACATCGAGTGCAGCGGCTCGGATCGCACGCCGTAGCGCATGATGCCCAGGCCCACCAGCTGAGAGGCGCACAACGACGCCCGCACGGCGACCTTGTCGGCGCCCAGGATCTTCAGCAGCGGCCCGAAAACCGGGCCGATGAACATGCCCTGCACGATCTCGGCGGTCTTGGCCATGCCCGTCGACGCGACCGCACTCGCGGCAAACGGGCCGCCGCCGGCCGCATCCCAGGTGGTGATCAGCATGTGCAGGGTCCGGCGGCCGACCTGGTTGACGCCGCCGGTGACGATCCGGTCGATGAACTCCGGTGTGCCGAACGGCAACCGCAGCATCTTCGCGACCGGGTCGAGGAGCCCACGCGCTGGCTCTTCGCGACGGGGCATGCTGTCAGGATCGCCCGTCGGCGAGCAAAGATCAAGCGTTGCGTGCGTCGGCGCGCCTCGCGTGCAAGGCCTGGCGCGCTAGGGGTTTCGGCACGGCCCTGCGGAACCGGCTCGCGATCAACCGGGCCAGCCCGGGATGGGTGCCCAGCGGTTGGCTGACCAGATCGGCGCCACAACCGTGCAGCCGTTGCTGAAACAGGCCGTCGGCCAACAGATAGGAGGCGACGACGACGCGACGGGCGCCGTCGCGGCGGGCGCGCAGGACCGCCTCGCGCACGTCGGGATCGCCGGTGGCGGCAAAGCCCAGCTGTACCCGCGATCCGGTGAGCGCCGACAACAACGTCGCGGTGGTGTGCAGGTCCGCGCGCGCCCGGTGATCGGACGTTCCCGCGGCACCGAGGATCACCGAATCGCCGGGGCGCCAGCCCGATTCCATCAACTGGTAGAACACGATCCGCGCGAGCTCCCCGCTCGGGCCCAGCGCCGGGGTGACGACGACGTTAGCGTGCCCGCTGGCGGCCACGTGGGCGGGCAGGTCGGTGCGGACGTGATATCCGCGAGAAAGGAACGCCGGCACCACGATCGCGCGCCGGCCGTCGTCGGCGTGTGAGAGCACCTCGCTGGGGGTGGGCCCCAGCACGTCGACGAACGCGACCTGCACCGCGCGGTCCAGCAGCGTGCCCACCCGGGCCGCCAGGTCCCCGATCATCGCGACGCCGCCCGTCCTGCGGGTGCCGTGCGCCACCAGTATCAGGCTCATGCCATTCCCGCCGGTTCGTCGACGGCCAGCCGGTAGCCGCGCTTGACCACCGTCGCCACAATGTTCCTGTCGCCCAGGGCCGTCCGCAGCCGCAGCACGGCCGTGTCGACGGCGTGCGGGTCGTTGCTGTTGCCGGGCAGCACCCGCAGCAGGTCGTTGCGGGCGACGACATCGCCGGGTCGCTGCGCCAGCGCGCGGAGTATCGCCATCCCGGACCCGGACAGCGTTTTGACGGAGCCGTCCACCAGTGCGCAGTTTCCCCGGATGTCCACGAGATGACCGGCCGCCCGCACGTGGCACGAACCCAGCAGCGGCAGCTCCTCGGCGATGTGACGGGCCAAGGCGCCCAACCTCATTCGATCGGGAGATGACGCCGGGACGCCCTTGCGGATCAGCGGCTGGGAGGTCACCGGGCCCACGCACATCGCGTGCACGTCGGTGCGCAGCGCCGTCAGCAGCTGGTCCTCGATGTCGAGGTCGCGGCTGCGCTCCAGGACCGCCGCCGCGGCCGGCGCCGACGTGAAGCTCACGGCGTCGAACTGCCGGCGTGCGATCCCGGTAACCAGCTGGTCGAACTCGCCACCCAACGGGGTCGACTTCCACCGGTACACGCGGATGGGCACCACGTCCGCGCCCGCGGCGCGCAACCCGCCGACGAATTCCGGGAACGGATCCCAGGCGTCGGCCGCGCCGTGCAGTTGAACCGCGATCCGCATGCCGGATACGTCGGATTCGAGGAGGTATTTCAGTAGCTCGGTTGAGGATTCGGATTTCGGCGACCATTCCTCGTGCAGGCCGGCGGCGCGCAGCGCGCCGGTCGCCTTCGGGCCGCGGGCCACGATCCGCGCCGACGACAGCGCCGCGACGAGCTGGGTGGCCAGCCCCCACCCCTCGGCGGCGGCCAGCCAGCCGCGCATGCCGATGCCGGTGTGCGCCACCAGAATGTCGGGTGGCGCGGCGATCAGCGCCTCGGTGTTGCCGTGCAGCTCGTCGTCGTCGGGCAGCGCGATCATGTTGATCGCCGGGGCGCTGTAGACCTCGGCGCCGTTGCGGCGCAACAACGCGGCCAGCTCCTCGGCGCGACGGGCCGACGTCACCGCGATCCGGTAACCGGTCAGTGGTGCAGAGTGTGGCCGGGCCATATCAACTGTGTATGCCTGGGAGGTTTCCGCGGCGTTACCGCGCAATTGCTGACGCATTGCTCCCGCTGCGAGCACGATCACACCCGCGCGGGGCGCGGACCGGCCGGCGAACGTCCGTCGTCCAGGTCAGGATCGAGCGCATGGTGTTCACCTCGATGCCGTGGTCGAGGTTGTCCATGAACAGCGCCGCCGCGACGCCGACGACCGCCAGCAGCACCAGGTAGACCGCGCACACCAGGTACGGCGCCCGGTGACCGGCGGTGGCGAGCGCCAGCAGGCCGGCCAGCTGGATTCCCGCGACGCCGAGGTTGCCGACGCCGGCGTTGGTCGCCAGCGCGGCGCCCTTGAGCCGCTGCGGGTAGAAGGCGTTGACGTTGGCCAGCGACGCCGCGTAGTTGCCGCCACCCAGCCCGGTCAGCGCCGCGCACACGACGTAGGGCCACAGCGGCAGGCCGGGATTGCCGTTTCCCGCCTCCCAGGCCGCGGTGTCCTCCGGATTCCAGTCCGTGATGTGGTGGGTGCGGCCCATGCGGTGTTCGCCTTTCGTGCAGTGGGTTTGGGTGGCGCGGCTAGGAACCCGCGAAACCCGTTGGGCGCGTAAAGCGAACGGGTTGACACCCGATGCTCACATCAGGAACCGAAGTCGGTCAACTCGATTCGGCCGATATCGCCTGTAGGTTCAATCCCAGTTGTCTGGTAAGTCGCTGAAGGACAAGCGGATTCGCTGTGACGCGACCCTCGCTGTGGAATTCGGTGTGAGGCCGAATACTTTTCGTGCTATACGCGATCTACCAGACGTCCCCGGCGCGCCAATCGCACATCAGGTCCGCGGAGGTGTCCAGCTCGACCTCGACCGGCAGCACGTATACCGTCCCGTCGTCGTCGGGGGTGCGGGCCGGGCCCGTCGGCGCCAGCACCGACGTCGGGCCGCGCCACGGCAGCCAGCCGCGCGCCGCGTAAAGCCGTTGCGCCCGGATCGACGAACTGAGCGCGCCGAGCTGGTAGGCGCCGCGCACCACCTGCTCGACGCCGTCCAGCAGCGCGTGCACCAGGCCCTGGCCGCGGCAGTCCTCCCGCACCGCGACGCCCTCGACGTAACCGCAGCGCAGCGCGTCGCCCCGGTAAAGCAGCCGGCGCTGGATCACCGCGGCGTGCGCGATGATCGCGCCGTGCTGCCAGATCAGGGCGTGCATGCCGCCCAGCGTGTGCTCCCAGTCGTGCTCGCTGAAGTCACCGCCGAAGGCGGCGGTGACCATTTGGCGGACGCCGTGCCGGGTCTCGCTGTCGAGGTCGGCGGTGTGGACTAGGCGGGCGGTGTGGACCTGGGCGGTCACACCCCTTTGTCTACCAGGCGGAGGCCGCCTGCGCCCCGGCCCCCACCGGAAGGCGGGGCCGCGCCCAGTGCAGCCGCACGTACTGGCCGGGCCGCACCTGGGCGACCTTGTCGATGTCCTCGTCGACCACCACGCCGACCACCGGGTAGCCGCCGGTGACCGGGTGGTCGGGTCCGAGGATCACCGGTAAACCGTTGGGCGGCACCTGGATTGCGCCGCGGGTGACACCCTCGCTGGGCAGCTGGCGGTCGGGGTAGCGGGACCGCAACGGGCGGCCCTCCAACCGCATTCCGACCCGGTCGCTGCGGTCCGAGGCCATCCAGATGGTGCGCACCAGGACGTCGGGATCGACGAACCAGTCGTCGCGCGGCCCGGGCACCGCCCGCAGTTCCACCAGGTGCGCGTCGATCGCCGCCACCGGGGCCTGGTCCAGTTCGGGGTAGTCGTCGGTGTGCTCGCCGATCGGCAGCCGATCCCCGGGCGCAAGCGGCGGCGGGCCGATCGCGGACATCACGTCGTAGCTGCGCGAGCCCAGCACCGGCTCGACGCAGATGCCGCCGCGCACCGCCAGGTAGGTCCGCAGCCCGGCCCTCGGGGCTCCCATCGAGATCACCTGGCCATCGCGGACATGCTGAATGCTGTTGGCGCCGAACTTGATTCCGTCGACGGTCGGCTCGGTGTCGGCGCCCGTCACCGCGATGTCGACGTCGCCGCCGCGGACCCGCGCGCACAGCCCCCCGAACGTCACCTCCACGGTGGCGCGGTCGTCGGGGTTGGCGACCAGCCGGTTGGCCAGTCGGTGCGAGCGGCGGTCGGCGGCGCCGGAGCGGCCGACGCCGAGGTGGGCCAGCCCGGTGCGGCCGAGGTCCTGCACGACGGCCAGCGGCCCGGTGCGCAGGATTTCCAGCGTGACGCGTGGATCTGTCACGGCGCCCTCCTTCTCACGCGGCCCGGAACTGGACCCACATGCCCTGCGTCAGCAGCGCCGGGCTGGGCCGCTCGAGGTCCCACAGCACCGCGTCGGTGCGTCCGATGAGTTGCCAGCCGCCGGGCGACTGGCGCGGGTAGATCGCGCTGAATTCGCCGGCGAGGCCGACCGAGCCGGCCGGCACCGAGGTACGCGGCTCGGCGCGGCGCGGCACCCGAAGGCGCGGGTCGCCGTCCACCAGGTACGCGAAACCCGGTGCGAATCCACTGAATCCGACCCGCCACAGGGTCGACGTGTGGGCGTTGATGACCTGCGCGGTGGTCAGCCCGGTGAGGTCGGCGACCTCCGCGAGGTCGGGGCCGTCGTAGACGACGTCGATCACCACGTCGGCGCTGCGCTCCGCCGGGGCGGCCTCCTCGGCGCGCACCGTCATCTTGCGCAGCCGCTGACGGACGACCCCTTGGTTGCGCGGGCCGTCGAGCTTGACCAGCACCGTGCGGGCGGCCGGGACGATGTCCAGCACGCCGGGCAGCGCCCCGGCGCGCAGCGCGTCGGTCCACGCCAATACCTCTGCGGTGCTGCCACATTGCACCATCAGAGCCTGGTCGCCGTAGTCGAGCACGGTGTTGCCGACCAGCTCCGTCGGCAGCCCCCTGGTTAGGTCAGTCACGCTCATTACTCGACGGTAACCTCGGAATCGGGGCAGGTCGAGGGGAGTGCCCGGGATTTTCGAGCACTGCCAGAGGTGCCTTAGCAAACGCTCAAACAGCGGGTTCTACCCGAGGATCTTGGCGATCTGCGGGGGCAGCTGGTCGGCGACCAACGGGTAGCTCAGCGGCGACGAAAACGCGATCGCACCGGCCTGGTCCTTGGTGGTGAATATGTGCCGGCTCTGCGCGGTCGCCTGCGACCCCGCCACCTCGGGATCGGCCAGCAGCGCCTTTTGGTCGTCCGGGCTTTCGGTCGTCCAGATCAGCACGTCGGCGGAATCGAGCACCGCCTTGATCTGGTCGCGCGGGATGACGGCGCGGTGATCGGAGACGAACGGCTTGATGCTGTCGGCGATGACCAGCCCCATCTGGTTCAGGAAGTCGGTCCGCCAGCCCGCCGCCGTCGCGACCACGGTGCCCTGAAAGAGGCTGCCCTGCATCAGCAATGCCTTCTTGGCCTGCCATTGCGGATACTTCTGCGCGACGGCGGCGAACTGCTTGTCGACGCCGTCGATCAGCGACTTCATCTGGTCGGCCTGGAACACCGCCTGGCCGATCGCGGTGGCCTGCTCCTTCCACGGTTCGAAGAACGCGTCGCCGTCCGACTGCGCCAGGGTCGGCGCGATCGCCGACAGCTTCTGATAGGTGTCGGCGTCCACCCCGGCGTTGACGGCCACGATCAGGTCCGGCTTCAGCCCGGCGATCTGCTCGACCGGAATCCCGTTGTCCAGGTTCAGCACCACCGGGCGCGCGTCGCCGAGCTTGGGCTGGGCCCACGGCCACACCGCGAACGGTTGATCGCCGAACCAGTTGGTGACCGCGACGGGCACCACGCCCACCGCGAGCAGGTCGTCCTGTTCGGTGTAGCCGGCGCTGACCACGCGCTTGGGCGGCTCCTTGACGACGGTCTCACCGAACAGGTGGGTGATGGTCACCGAGCGGCCGCCGGAGGTGCCCGGCGCCGGTTTGGGTGACGAGCAGCCCGGCGCCGCGGCGGCGGCCCCGAGCGCCGCGGCGGCCCCGGCGAGCTGCAAGAACTCCCGCCGACTCTTCATCGCGTGAGAGTATCGCGTCCGGGGCTCTCACCTGCATCGCCGCGCGGTCGCGCCGCTCAGCCCAGCGGCATGCCGGCGTCGACGAAGTCCATGGCCCGATAGATCGTGTCGGGCGTCGGCGGCGCGTTGTCGAAGGCGGCCATCATGGCGCCGGTCAGCGCGCCGACGAACACGCGAACCTCGAAATCGCTTGCGGGACGGTCGATTCGGCGGCTGACCGCCTCGGCCATGACGTTGACGGTGCGGTAGTACTCGTCGTACATGGCCGCCTTGAGCTCCGGTATCGAGAACATCAGCCGCTGCCGGGTGCTTTCGAACTCCTGCTGCTCGGCGGGCAGGTCGGCCATGACGGCCTGGTAGGCCTTGCGAAACGCCTGGATCAGCGACAGCTCGGGCGGCTGCGCCTCGAAGGCCGCCAGTATCAGCGGGTCCAGGTCGTCGGCCAGCAGCAGCGACTCCTTGGATCCGAAGTACCGGAAGAAGGTGCTGGGCGACACCTCGGCGGCCTCCGCGATCTGCTCGACGGTGGTGGCGGCGTAGCCGTTCCGCTCGATCAGGCGGAACGCCGCGCGCCGGATGGCCTGGCGGGTCTTGATCTTCTTGCGCTCCCGCAGGCCCAGGGGCGCCTCACTCGCCTGCATGAGGCGATTCTCCCGCACCCGCGGCGCCCCGTCGGGAAGCCGGCGGCGTGTAGCCCTGCCACGGGGAGTAGTCGGCGATCAGCTCCTCCTGCGGCGGGCGCTGCTCGACGGGCACGTGCTGCAGGTTGATCCGGATCCGGTACCAGATCGAGCTCGGCCCGCGCATGCCGTCGACCAGGACGTCGGCCGGGCGCAGCCGTTGGGCCGCGGCGGGGTGGCGGGCGCGCCAGGTGTCCAGCGCGGCCATCGCCTCATCCCGGGTTTTGGTGCGGGCGACCTCGATGAGCGGCATCACGGACCGGCGCCGGCCCGCCGCGCCTTTCGCCGAACCCGGCGGCGGTTTCTCCGGGGGACCCATGTCCTCGGCCAGCATCAGCAGCCGGTCGAGCTCGCCGACGGCTGCTTTGTTGGAGGGGTCCATCCCCGCCCACGGGTCACCGATGTCGGCGAACCGGGCGGGCACGGTGGCGATGGTGAACGCCTCGGCCCGGCAGCCGGCGACCTCGTCCCAGTGCAGGGGAGTGGACACGCGGGCGTCCGGGGTGGCCCGCACCGAGTAGGCCGACGCGACCGTGCGGTCCTTGGCGTTCTGGTTGAAGTCGACGAAGACGCCCTCGCGCTCCTCCTTCCACCAGCGGCTCGTCGCCGCGTCGGGCACCCGCCGTTCCACCTCGCGCGCGACGGTCTGGGCGGCCAGCCGCACCTGGCGGAACCCCCAGCGCGGGGCGATGCGCGCGTAGATGTGGAAGCCGCGCGACCCGGACGTCTTCGGCCAGGGGGTCAGGCCGTAGTCCTCCAGCACCTCGCGGGCCACCAGCGCGACGTCGACGATCCGCCGCCAGGTGACCCCGGGCATCGGGTCGAGGTCGACGCGCAGCTCGTCGGGGTGGTCGAGGTCGTCGGCGAGCACCGGGTGCGGGTTGAGGTCCACGCAGCCCAGGTTGATCACCCACGCCAGCCCGGCGGCGTCGTGGATGACGGCCTCCTCGGCCGACGTGCCCGACGCGTAGCGAAGTTCGGCGACGTCCACCCAGTCCGGCCTGTTCTTCGGCGCGCGCTTCTGGAACACGGCCTCCTGCCCGATCCCCTTGACGAAGCGCTTCAGGATCATCGGCCGTCCGGCCACGCCGCGCAGCGCCCCGTCGGCGACGGAAAGGTAATAGCGGACCAGGTCGAGCTTGGTGTGGCGGCCCGCGCCGTTCGTGCCGGGGAAGACCACCCTGTCCGGATGCGTGATGGTGACCTGCCGCCCGGCCACTTCCAGTGACACCGGGGCGGTCATGCGGTTCATGGTAATTCCGGGATACTTTCCGACCGCAGTGCGACGGGCGTCACATATGGTGATCTCATGCCTAACCTCATCGGTCTGCCCGGGCAAACCGTGGCCAAACTTCAGCAGTACTTCGAGCGCGGCTCGGCCGAACTGCACTACGTGCGCAAGATCTTCGAAGCGGGCGCGTTCCGGCTGGAGCCGCCGCAGAACTACGCGGCGATGGCCGCCGACATCGTCAAGTGGGGCGAGTTCGGCATGCTGCCCTCACTCAACGCAAGGCGCCATCCGGACCGGGCGGCGTGCATCGACGAAGAGGGCGAATTCAGCTACGCCGAGCTGGACAAGGCCGCCCACGCGGTGGCCAACGGGCTGATCGAGAAGGGCGTCAAGGGCGGCGACGGCGTGGCCATCCTGGCCCGCAACCATCGCTGGTTCCTCATCGCCAACTACGGCGCCGCCCGGGTCGGGGCCCGCATCATCCTGCTCAACAGCGAGTTCTCCGGCCCGCAGATCAAGGAGGTGTCCGAGCGCGAGGGCGCCAAGCTGATCATCTACGACGACGAGTACACCAAGGCGGTCAGCAAAGCCGAGCCGGAGCTGGGCAAGCTGCGGGCCCTGGGGACCAACCCGGACAGCGACGAGCCGTCCGGCAGCGAGGACGAGACGCTGGCCGACCTGATCTCGCGCAGTAGTAAGGCGCCGGCCCCCAAGGCCTCTCGGCATGCGTCGATCATCATCCTGACCAGCGGGACCACCGGCACCCCCAAGGGGGCCAACCGCAGCACCCCGCCGACGCTGGCACCGGTCGGCGGCATCCTGTCGCACGTTCCGTTCAAGGCCAACGAGGTGACGTCGCTGCCCGCGCCCATGTTCCACGCGCTGGGGTACCTGCACGGCACCATCGCGATGTTCCTGGGGTCGACGCTGGTGTTGCGGCGCAAGTTCAAGCCGCCGCTGGTGCTGGCGGACATCGAGAAGCACAAGGTGACCGCGATGGTCGTGGTGCCCGTGATGCTGTCGCGCATCCTCGACGCGCTGGAGAAGATGGACAAGAAGCCCGACCTGTCCAGCCTGAAGATCGTGTTCATCTCCGGCTCGCAGCTGGGCGCCGAGCTGGCCAACCGCGCGCTGAAGGACCTGGGTCCGGTCATCTACAACATGTACGGCTCGACCGAGATCGCGTTCGCCACCATCGCCGGGCCCAAGGACCTGCAACGCAACGCGGCCACGGTCGGACCGGTGGTCAAGGGCGTCAAGGTCAAGATCCTCGACGACAACGGCAACGAGGTGCCGCAGGGCGACGTCGGCCGGATCTTCGTCGGCAACGCCTTCCCCTTCGAGGGCTACACCGGCGGCGGCCACAAGCAGATCATCGACGGCCTGATGTCATCCGGCGACGTCGGCTACTTCGACGAGCACGGCCTGCTCTACGTCAGCGGTCGCGACGACGAGATGATCGTCTCCGGCGGTGAGAACGTCTTCCCCGCCGAGGTCGAGGACCTGATCAGCGGGCATCCCGATGTCGTGGAGGCCACCGCGATCGGGGTCGAGGACAAGGAGTGGGGCCACCGGCTGCGGGCCTTCGTCGTCAAGAAGGAGGACGCCAGCCTCGACGAGGACACCGTCAAGCACTACGTGCGCGACCACCTGGCCCGCTACAAGGTGCCGCGGGAGGTGGTCTTCCTCGACGAGCTGCCGCGCAACCCCACCGGCAAGATCCTCAAGCGCGAGCTGCGCGAGATGGAGATCGACTAGCCAGCGCGAGCAGACGCCAAAGCCCCCCACGCCTCGGCGTGCCGGGGGCTTTGGCGTCTGCTCGCCCTAGCGCCGATGCTGAATGGCGCGAGTGATCTGGGCCGCGAGTTTGGGGTCGGCCAGCAGCTGGTCGATGAGCGCGGAGAGGACCTCCTGCCCGGTCACCCGGGCGACGCCGATGCGGTCGGCGGCCTCTCGCTGCCAAATGTCGAGGGCCCGGTGCGTGGCGGCGGGCAGGTCGACGGTCCGCCGCGTCCGTTGCATGCGTGCCGGCCGGTCACCCGGGTCGGCCGACCTCGGCGCTGGCCTGGCGATCCGTGGCGGGCGCGGTTGCGCCAACCCCGGGATGCGCTCGGTCGCCGTTGAGTCCGCGGGGGGCGCGCCGGGTCCGGTGTGGCTGGGCTTGAAGTTCACTGCGGCGATCGTCCCTCCGTCGGTGGGCAATCAGTAGATCAGTACGGGGATCGTGCGTCAGTTGCTACCGATTCTGTCACCATAGCGGCGCCGGGTCGCGTCCCGAGCCGCGGCCGCGGGCCGCTGCGGCGATTTTGCGCGGCGCAGGGCGGGGAAGAATAATTGGCGGCCTGACCGTTGCTCATAAACATCCAGCCGCCGGGTCCTGCGCCAATTGCTCGGCATCCGGAATGCGTGCGCCTCATGATTTTCGTGAATACGAAAGTCCGAACTTCAGTGACTCAGTAAAGCCCTCTTTAGCAGCTATTTAAGCCGCATATGCGGATACTGATCTCAGTATGCGCGCGAATTGTGAAATACAGACGTCCGGCAAGAGCATTCAATGCAAAGCAAATTCAAAGCGATATTTGTCGATTTGCCGTTGTTTGCCCGAAAATATCTGGGTAACGTTTTAGACATCTGAAGGTCTCGGGAAGGGGCTTCGCATGATGGTTTCACTGCGATCCACGCGCAAGGTCGCCGCTGGTGCAGCGGGCGCGGCCGCGCTGGCCGCAGCAATGCTATTCGGCGGCATCCCCGCGGCGCAGGCAGCACCCGCAACCCACGTCGGCGCACCGCTCGGTCCTGGCGTTATCCCCGCCAACCCCGGCGGGGGCGGCGGTGGCCACGGCGGTGGCGGAAACGGCGGCGGCCACGGCCCCGGTGTCCCCGGGCCCGGCGGCGGCCACGGCCCCGGTGTCCCCGGTCCCGGGTGGGGTCACGGTCCCGGCCCCGGGTGGGGTCACGACAGCGGCTGGGACGGCTGGCGTCACCCCGGCGGTGCCGGCAACGGTTGGGGCAACATCCCTCCCGGCCGCGGTTTCTGGGCTCCCGGGCACTGGTGGGGCCCTCCCGAGCAGTGGTGGAACTGGTGGTGGTGAGCCAAGCCACCATCACCGCGCGGCGTCGGTCAGCTTGTCCTGCCGAGCGTTTTAGGTTGGCCGGCCCGCGCTCAGGGGGAGAGAGCCATGCCGGCAGCCATGCGCGGTCGGCATGGCCCCCGCCAAAGACATCCATGCCGGCCTGAGACCGGCCTCAGGCCGGCATGGATTCCTCTTACGGGTCGCGGGGCAGGCCCAGCAGCCGTTCGGCGATGATGTTGAGCTGCACCTCCGACGTGCCCCCGTAGATCGTGGTGGCCCGGCTGGCCAGCAGGTACTCGCCCCACTTGCCCGGCAGCTCGTCGGTGTCGCCGATGGCGGCGTCGGTCCCGAAGGAGGACACCGCGAACTCGGCATAACCCTGTCCGGTGCGCATCGACAGCAGCTTCGAGATCGCGGCCGACGGCATGGCGTCCCCGCCCGCCAGCGTCAACAGCGTCGAGCGCAGGTTCAGCACCTTGGCGGCATGCCCCTCGGCGATCAGCTGCCCGGCCCGGTGCTGAGCGACCTGGTCGAACTGCCCGTCGCGGACGAAGTCGACGAAGTCGGAAAGTGTTGCCAGGAAATTGTTGTCGCTGCTGCCGATCGACACCCGCTCGGCCGTCAGGGTGTTGCGGCTGACCTCCCAGCCGCGGTTGACCTCGCCGAGCACGCACTCGTCGGGCACGAACACGTCGTCGATGTAGACGGTGTTGAAAAACTCGGCGCCGGTGAGCTCGCGCAGCGGCTTGACCGTGACGCCCTCGCTTTTCATGTCCAGCAGGAAGTACGTGATGCCGTTGTGCTTCGGCGCGCTCGGGTCGGTTCGAGCCAGCAGCGCGCCCCAGTGCGAGTACTGCGCGTAGGTGGTCCAGATCTTCTGCCCGGTGATGCGCCAACCGCCTTCGGCCCGAGTCGCTTTCGTCGTCAGCCCGGCCAGATCCGACCCGGCGCCCGGCTCGGAGAACAGCTGGCACCAGATCATCTCGCCGCGGAAGGTCGGCGGCAGGAACCGTTGTTTTTGTTCCTCGGTTCCGAACGCGACGATCGACGGGATGATCCAGGCGGCGATGCCGACCTGCGGCCGCTTGACCCGCCCTGCGGTGAACTCCTGGGCGATGATGATCTGCTCGACCGGACTGGACGCCCGGCCCCACGGCTTGGGCAGGTAGGGCAACACCCACCCACCCTCGGCGATCGCGACCTTGCGGGGCTCGCGCTCCATCGCCTTGAGTGCGGCGACCTCGGCCCGGATCTCGTCCCGCAGCTTTTCGGTGTCGGGGTCCAGGTCGACGTCCACCGGGCGCATCCCCGTCGTGGTCGCGGTGTCCACCACCTTTTGCGGGTACTCCGAGCCGCGGCCGAAGCAGGCGGCCAGCATCACCGCTCGGCGGTAGTAGACGTTCGTGTCGTGTTCCCAGGTGAAGCCGATTCCGCCGTGCACCTGGATGCAGTCCTGGGTGCACCGCTGGGCGGCGGCCGGTGCCAGCGTCGCCGCCACGGCGACGGCGAACTCGGCCCTGGAAGCTGTTGTGTCCCAATCGTTTTCGGCGGCCTCGTCGATCGCGCGGGCGGCGTCCCACACCGCGGCGGTGGCCCGCTCGGTGTCGGCGACCATCTCCGCGCACTTGTGCTTGATGGCCTGGAACTGGCCGATCGGTCTGCCGAACTGTTCCCGGATCTTGGCGTATTGCGACGCGGTGTCGGTGGCCCAGCGCGCCACGCCGATCGCCTCCGCGGACAGCAGCGTGCACATCAGCGCGCGCGCGGTCGCCATGGTCAGGTTGCTCAACACGGCGTCGTCGGCGACCTCGACGGCGTTGGCCCGCACATGCGCGATGGGGCGCAGCGGGTCGATGCTCTTCACCGGCTCGATCTCCAGCTGGTCGGCGCGCAGCACCACCCATTCCTCGCCGCTGTCGATCGCGACCGGCAGCACCAATATCGAGGCCTGCGCCGCCGCGGGAACCGCGCGGACCTCGCCGCGGATCACCAGCAGGTCACCCTGCCGGGTGGCGGTCAGGGCGCAGCATTCCAGCGCGTAGGCGGCGATGGCGGCGCCGGACGCCAGCTCGGAGAGCACCTTCGCTTGCGCGTCGTGCGCGGAGATCAGCGCGCTGGCGATCGCCGACGGCACGAACGGCCCGGGCACGGCGCCGTAGCCGAACTCGGCGAGCACGATGGCCAGCTCGAGGATGCCGAACCCCTGGCCGCCGACGGATTCCGCCAGATGAACCCCCTGCAGGCCCTGGTCGGCCGCCGCCCGCCAGTACGGCGGGGGGTTCTCGATCGGTGTCTCCATGGCCGCGTGCAGCACCTCCGACGGCGCGACGCGCGCCACCAGGGATCGCACCGAATCGGCCAGGGCTTGATGCTCAGAAGTTATCGCGATCGGCATTGGTCGCCTTCATTCTCGGGATCCGTTTTGGCCAAGCACCCTCAATCTAATAACCGGTCGGTTGGTTGACCACATTGGCCAGCGGAACCCCGTCGCGCAGCCGGCGGCAGTTCGCGACGGCCTCGGCCAGGTAGCGCCGCATGGTGTCGGCGGTGTACCAGGTGACGTGCGGCGTCAGCACCACGTTGTGCAGGCCGAGCAGCGGGTTGTCGGGCGCGACCGGCTCGACCTCGAAGACGTCCAGCCCCGCGGCGGCCAGCCGGCGGCCGCGCAACGCGTCGACGAGCGCGTCCTCGTCGACGACGCCGCCGCGCGACGTGTTGACCAGTACCGCAGTCGGTTTCATCCGGGCGATCGCGTCCCGGTCCACCAGGTGGGCGGTGTCGGCCGTCAACGGCAGGTGCAGCGACACGATGTCGCTGGCGGCCAGCAGGTCGGGCAGCCGCCGCCAGCCGGGCCGCCCGTCGTCGCGGGTGCTGGTGTGCAGCACGGTGGCGCCCATCGCGGCGACGATGCCGCCGACCCGTTTGGCGATGTTGCCGTAGCCGACCAGCCCGACGGTGCAACCACCGATATCGCGCACGGTCTCGCCAAGTTCCGGGTCGGCCGGCCAGCCGGAGCCGCCGCGCACCGCGCGGTCCAGTGCCGGTAGCCGGCGCAACGCCGCCAGCATCAGCAGCACCGTGCCCTCGGCCACCGACGGCGCGTTGGCGCCGGGCATGTTGGCCACCGCGACACCGCATTTCGTCGCGGTCGCCACGTCGATGGTGTTCACCCCGGCGCCGAGCTTGTGCACCAGGCGCAGCCGCGCCCCGCGTCGCAGGTCGTCGCCCGACAGCGGCCGCAGCACGTGCCAAATCACTTGCGCCTCGGGCAGCTCCCGGTAGAAGGCGGCGTCATCGTCTTCGGCACACCACCGGATCTCGAGCCAATCCGCCTCGGGCGCAACGAAATCCAGCACCTTGTCGCCAGGGGCGAAGTGGGCGAGGACCTTCACGGGATGCTCAGCGCCACCGCTTGAATATCCACTTGGCGATGGTGTCGGCCTGCTCGCTGCGCGCGCCCGGGGTGGTGAAGTAGTGGTCGGTGTCGATCGAGTGGCGCGTCTTGTCGGTGCTGGCGAGCGCGTCGTGGATGCGCTGGGCGTCGGACGGAAAGACGCCGGTGTCGGCCTCGGCGTTGATCACCAGGGCCGGGCAGGTGATGCGGGCCAGGTGCGGCTCGGCGCGGGTTTGCGCCACCCGCAGGCTCCACATGCCCAGCCAGTTGCGCAGCGTGCACGCCGCGGCGATGCCGTGCGCCGAGCGGTTGGCCTTGACCGGGATGCCCGCATAGCACAGGTTCGGTGCGCGTTTGGTGGGCTCGATGCTGGGATCGACCATGCGGGGATCGGCCCATGTGCGCATCACGGTGAACGGCCGATCGGAAAACCCCGCGGCGCGAACGCGTTTGAGCTCCGTCTCGACCCAATCGGTGATGGCATGGTTGCGCGCGGTCTGCGCCGCGCGGTAGCGGGCCAGGAACTCCGGCGAGTACGGGGGACCGTTGGCCTCGTTGAACAGGTCAAGGTCGGGATCGCTGGCGACGGGATCGTTCTCGTCGACGACGGCGGCGTCCATCCACGCCGTCAGCACCTCGGGGCGCCCCGGGTGGGCGGCGGTGGCGACGTAGCCGTCGGCGGGGATCAACTCGGTCAGCCCGGCGGCCGGGCGCATCCCTTCGAGCGGTGTCACGTTGGGCTCGACGGCCTGGGACTGGTAGGCCGCCATCAGCGAGCCACCGCCCGAATTACCCAGCAGCACAACGGTATCGACGCCCTGCACCTCGCGGAGCCAGCGGACGCCCACACCGATGTCCACCAGGGCGTGGTCGAGCAGGAAGCTGCTTTCGAAGCCGCGGAACCGGGTGTTCCAGCCAAGGAACCCGATGCCGCGGGTGGCCATGTAGTCGGCGAGATAGTGCTCGGAGAAGTCGATCTGGTAGTGCGTGGCGATCATCGCCACCTTCGGCTTTCGCCCGACCCCCCGGTGGTACAGCCCCTGGCACGGATGGCCGCCGGCGCCGGCGCGCCCCGCGGTGCGAGACGGCAGCCCGACGAACTCCCGGACGACCCCGGCGGCACCGGTACGACGAGTCAATTCAGCGGATCTCCTCGGGTGTAGATGGCGCGGTAGTAGATGTTGGCGAGGGTCTGGATGCAGGCCCCGTCGTCGGGCTCGGCCGAACGCGTCCCGCTGAGCTGGATGTAGCAGAACTGGTTGAACATGGCCACGATCGCCTCGGCGATCAGCCGCGGGTCGTCGCCGTCGCAGTAGCCCTCGGCCTGGGCGCGTCGGACCGTCTCGGTGATGAAAGAGATGGGTACCGAACACATTTCGGCCCAGTATTGGGCGAAGTCGTCGTTGATCATCGCCAGCTGGGACACGCTGATCATCTCGGCGAGGCGGTTGCGATAGGTGTGCCAGTGCGCGGCGGCGGCCTCGTAGGCGCGTTCGCGATGCGACAGGCCGTGCTGGATCACCGTCGCCGCGCGCTGGTTGGCCTCGTCGCGGAAACGCAGGGCCCACTGGCGGACCATCGCCTCCTTGGAGTCGTAATAGTTGTAAAACGACGCGGCCGAGCGGCCCGCCTCCGCGGCGATGTCGGCGATGGTCGTGGCCAGAATCCCCTTGCGCGCGATGACCGTTCGGGCGGCCAGGTCGATCGCGGCCTGCGTGCGGCGGCCGCGCTGCGTCGGAAAGTCGGCGGCCTGGCCGGG
Organism: Mycobacterium sp. NGS26; assembly: GCF_059813025.1. Lineage (NCBI taxonomy): Bacteria > Bacillati > Actinomycetota > Actinomycetes > Mycobacteriales > Mycobacteriaceae > Mycobacterium > Mycobacterium sp. NGS26. The sequence goes on along the minus strand of NZ_JCALDU010000008.1, from coordinate 295,339 downwards.
CCGGCCGTTGGGCTCTGCCGCGGTCAACACGGGGCGCACCTCCCTGGAGCAAAACTGAACCTGATGTTAGATTCAGATTCTGATCTTGGCCAGGGCCTGCTCCTCCTCGATGGGGCCCTCCGATGGGAGCCGCAAGATGATCAAGCCGCACAACACCAACACCGAATTCGAGCTCGGCGGCATCAACCACGTCGCGCTGGTGTGCTCGGACATGGCGCGCACGGTGGACTTCTACAGCAACACCCTGGGCATGCCGCTGATCAAATCGCTCGACCTGCCGGGCGGTCAGGGCCAGCACTTCTTCTTCGACGCCGGCAACGGCGACTGCGTGGCCTTCTTCTGGTTCGCCGAGGCGGCCGACCGGGTGCCCGGCATCTCGTCGCCGGGCGCCATTCCGGGCATCGGGGACATCACCAGCGCGGTGAGCACCATGAACCACCTCGCGTTTCATGTGCCGGCCGAGAAGTTCGACGCCTACCGGCAGCGGCTGAAGGAAAAGGGCGTGCGGGTGGGCCCGGTGCTCAACCACGACGAGAGCGAGCGGCAGGTGTCGGCGACGGTGCATCCCGGCGTGTACGTGCGCTCGTTCTACTTTCAGGATCCCGACGGCATCACGCTGGAATTCGCCTGCTGGGTAAAGGAATTCACCGAGAGCGACACGAAGGCGATACCGAAGACCGCGGCCGACCGGCGACCCCGGGTCGAGGCCGTCCGCTAGACCCGCGATGACCGAGGGGGTTTTGACCGACAAGCAGATCGCGGCGTTGACGCCCGAGCAGCGGCGCGACCTGATCGCTCGGCTCGAGCAGCCCCTGAGCGAGCTGATCGACCCGGAGTTCCTCAGCCGGATCCGGCGCATCCGGTTGGGGCTGATGATCGGTGGCTCGTTCGCGATGATCCCCTGGCTCGGGTATCTCTCGGTGACGCTCCCGGAGAATTACGTCGCGCACAACTGGCCGGCCACCTGGGTGGGTTTCGACATTTTGCTGGTCGTGTTCATGGTGGCGACGGCCGTGCTGGGATACCTGCGCCGTCAGCTGCTGGTGCTCGCGGCGTTCACCGCCGGGGTGCTGCTGGTCTGCGACGCGTGGTTCGACCTCATGACCGCCGGGCCCAACGAGGTCTGGTTGTCGGTGATCACGGCGCTCGGAATCGAGGTGCCCCTGGCGGTCGTCCTGATCACCGGTGCGCTACGGATCGTGCGACTCACGATGATGCGATTTTGGCTGCTGAGGCCCGGGATGCGGTTGTGGCACCTGCCGCTGTTTCCTTGAGGCCGTAGAGGTTTGGGTCGGCGAGCCGGTCGAGCAGCGCGGCCAGCTGATCGACGAGCCGGTCCGGTTCGAGCCGGACGTCGCCGGCCAGCCAGGCGCTGATCGTCTGGCCGACGCCGCCCACCGCGAAGTGCGCGCCCGCCTTGATGCGGTCGTTTGCCGGCATCCGCAGCGCGTCGCGGAGATGCTGGCCGGACAGCATGGCCAACAGCGCGCTGGACTCGGCACGCTTGCGCACGATCACGGCGTCGGCGAGCTGGGTGGAGAACAGCAGGCGCCCGACGCGCGGGTCATCGGTGATGGTCCGCACGATGTTGGCCATCCCGGCGCGGGTCTGCTCGTGCACCGGCACCGCCGCGACCGCGGCCTGGGTGGTGGCGGCCAGGTCGGCGACCACCCAGTCGAAGACGCGGCCGACGAATTCGTCCTTGTCGGTAAAGCTTTCGTAGAAGTACCGGGCCGCCAGGCCCGCCCGGCGGCACACGCCCCGCACGGTCAGCGCCGAGACGTCCTGCCGTTCGGCGCCCAGCAGGTCCAGCCCGGCGGTCAGCAGCCGGCCGCGGCGGCCCGCGAGCCGCTCGGCGGCCTTGACCCCGCGGTAGGGGCGGGCGCTTGACGTCATGCGAACCATCTTGACATCGGGGGCGCCACGCGGGCAATATCAGGAAACAAGCGTTCGCACATTTAGCTACCGGGAGGTCCACCTTGGCGATTCACGAACCCGTCCGGCAGCGGCACGTCGAGCGCGCGGTCGCGGATCCGCCCCGCCCGCGGCGGCAGCGACGGCGCATCCGGTCGTTGGGCATCGACGAGGGCCTGATGGGCGTGGCGCTGCTGGCCGGCCCGGCCAACGTGATCATGCAACTGGCGCGGCCCGGCGTCGGCTACGGCGTGCTGGAGAGTCGCGTCGACAGCGGCCGGGTGGACCTGCATCCCATCAAGCGGGCGCGCACCACGTTCACCTACCTCGCGGTGGCCACCGCGGGCAGCGACGCCCAGAAGGACGCGTTTCGCCGCGCGGTGAACCGCGCCCACGCGCAGGTGTACTCCACGCCCGAAAGCCCGGTCGAATACAACGCGTTCGACGTGGACCTGCAGCTGTGGGTGGGGGCGTGCCTGTACAAGGGAGGGGTCGACATCTATCGCATCTTCATCGGCGAGCTGGAGGGCGAGGACGCCGAGCGGCACTACCGCGAGGGCATGTCGCTGGCCACCACGTTGCAGGTGCCGCCGGAGATGTGGCCGCCGGACCGGGCGGCGTTCGACCGGTACTGGCAGGAGTCGCTGGACAAGGTGCACATCGACGACGCCGTCCGCGACTACCTGTATCCGATCGCCGCGGGCCGCATGCGGGGGGTGAAGCTGCCGGGCCCGCTGCAACGCGCGTCGGACAACTTCGCGTTGCTGATCACCACCGGGTTTTTGCCGCAGCGGTTTCGCGACGAGATGCGGCTGCCGTGGGACGCCGCCAGGCAGCGCAGGTTCGACCGGCTGATGGCGGTGTTGCGCACCGTGAACGGCCTCCTGCCGCGATTCGTCCGGCGGTTCCCGTTCAACGTCCTGCTGTGGGACGTCGATCGCCGGATCCGGACGGGGCGCCCGCTGGTCTAGCGCGGTCGAAACCGCGTCGAGCGTGGGGGATATGCACACAGAACGACGGACTTTCGTCCATATCCCCCACGCTCGGCGAGTCGAAGCGAATTCTGCCGGCGAACTAGCGACTCACGACACAAGCGCGTAGCCCGCGGCGAGCCCCCGGCACGCCGCCGTTGATAACGACAATCGTTTTCATTAAGCTCCTTGGTCTGTCGCGGGTCCGGTAGACCCGCCCAGCCCGAGGAGCAACCATGGCCGCGCCGATCTGGATCGCCTCACCGCCGGAGGTGCACTCGGCGCTGCTCAGCGCCGGCCCGGGGCCGGGGCCGCTGCTGGCGGCGGCGGGGGCCTGGAACTCGCTGAGCACCGAATACGCCGCCGCGGCTCAGGAGCTCGGCGCGGCGTTGGCGTCGGTGCAGGCGGGTGCGTGGCAGGGGCCCAGCGCCGCGTCGTACACGGCCGCGCACGCCCCGTACCTGGCGTGGCTGACGGGGGCGAGCGCCGCCAGCGCGGACAGGGCCGCCAGACACGAGACCGCGGCGGCGGCCTACACCGCCGCGTTGGCCACCATGCCCACCCTCGGCGAATTGGCCGCCAACCACGTTGTGCACGGAATGTTGGTGGCCACCAACTTCTTTGGGGTCAACACCATCCCCATTGCCCTCAACGAGGCCGACTACGCGCGGATGTGGGTGCAGGCCGCCACCACGATGAGCACCTACGACGCGGTCTCCACCGCGGCGCTGGCGGCGACGCCGCAAACCGCGCCGGCGCCGCAGATCGTCAAATCCGATGCGTCGAAACAAGATTCGGGAGGCACGTTCACCGACCCCACGGTGGACAATCCACTCGATGACTTCATCGCGAACATCCTGAAAAACTTCGGGATCGATTGGAACCCCGCGGAGGGCACCGTCAACGGGCTGCCGTATGACGCCTACACGAACGCGGGTCAACCGCTCTTCTGGGTCGTCCGGGCTCTGGAACTCTTCGAGGATTTTCAACAATTCGGCTATTACCTGGTGCACAACCCGGCCCTGGCGTTTCAGTACCTGGTTCAACTCGCGCTGTTCGACTGGCCGACGCACATCCTCGAGATCTTCGGCAGCCAACCCGAGTTGCTGGCCCCCGCGATCATCGCGGCCGTTGCCCCCTTCGGGGCCATCGGCGCCTTCGCCGGGCTTGCGGGACTGACCGCGCTGCCGCAGCCCGCGGTCGTCCCGGCGACGGCCCCCGCCGCGGCCCCGCCCGGTGTGTTGCCGGTCGTGGCGACGGCCCCGACCGCCGTCGCGCCGACGGCGGCTCCCGCCCCGGCGCCGGCGCCCGCACCCGCTCCCACCGCGACGGCCACCGCGGCCGGTCCGGCCCCGCCGCCGTCGCCGCCGGCCACCGGCGCGCCGGGATTCTTCCCGCCATACGTCGTCGGGCCGCCGGGCCTCGGCGCCGGCGCGGGCTTGGGCGCCACCGCCGCCGCCAGCGCGAAAAGAAAGGCGCCGGAACCGGATAGCGCCGCGGCGGCGGCCGCCGCGTCGGCGCGCGAGGCGGCGCGGGAGCGCCGGCGGAAGCGGGCGCACCGGCGCGGGCAGGCCGACGAGTTCGCCGACATGCATGTCGACGTCGACCCCGACTGGGGGGAACCGCCCGGCGCCGAGGCGATGGCGTCGGAGCGGGGCGCCGGAAACATCGGCTTCGCCGGCACCGCGCCCCGGGAGGGGGCCGCCGAGGCGGCGGGCCTGACCACACTGGCCGGCGACGAGTTCAGCGGCGGCCCGCGGATGCCGATGCTGCCGGGCAGCTGGGACCCGGAGGGGGGCGACGAGCGGGGAGGCCCCGGCCCGTCGGCGTAGTGTCGGTTGGGTGCGTAGCGAAGGCGATAGTTGGGATATCACAACAAGTGTCGGCTCGACGGCGTTGTTCGTCGCGACCGCCCGGGCGCTCGAGGCGCAGAAGCCCGAGCCGCTGGTGGTCGACGAGTACGCCGAGTTGTTCTGCCGCGCGGTCGGTGGTCACGCGGCCGACGTTCTCGACGGTAAGGACCCCGACCACCCGCTGAAGACCGCCGACTTCGGCGAGCATTTCGTCAACTTCCAGGGCGCCCGCACCAAGTACTTCGACGACTATTTCCGGCGGGCCGCCGAGGCCGGGGTGCGGCAGGTGGTGATCCTGGCGGCGGGGCTGGACTCCCGCGCCTACCGGCTGGACTGGCCGGCCGGGACCACGATCTTCGAGTTGGACCAACCGGCGGTCCTCGATTTCAAGCGCGAGGTGCTCGTCGAGCACGGCGTGCAACCGCGCGCCGAGCGCCGGGAGATCGCGGTCGACCTGCGGGAGGATTGGCCACAGGCCTTGCGGGACAGCGGGTTTGACGCGGCCATGCCGTCGGCGTGGATCGCCGAGGGCCTGCTGATCTATCTGCCGGCCGACGCGGAGGAGCAGCTGTTCAACGGCATCGACGGCCTCGCCGGGCACGGCAGCCACGTCGCGGTCGAGGACGGCGCGCCGCTGCCGCCCGACGAGTTCGAGGAGGCCGTCGAGCAGGAACGCGCGGCGGCCGCCGAGGGCGACCAGCGCCTGTTCTTCCGGTTGGTCTACAACGAGCGGCACGCGCCGGCCGCCGAATGGTTCGGCGGGCGGGGCTGGACCGCGGTCGGCACCCCGTTGGCCGATTACCTCCGCGAGGTCGGCCGGCCCGTGCCGGGACCGGACGACGAGGCCGGCCCGATGATCGCCCGCAACACCCTGGTGAGCGCCGTCAAGGCGTAACCGCGGACCGAAGAACTTCCGATGAATTGAGCGCGCCCGGGAACTTTCCGGTGCCGCGCCCCGACTACTAACGGGCTGATGCGTGCGCCGCCTGACAGCCCGGGCGGCCGTTGATCCCGGAGGAGCCCTGATGGCGGCATCGTCGCGCGTGGTCGCGGGAGGCCGAGAATGACCGCGCCGGTTTGGATGGCATCGCCGCCGGAGGTTCACTCGACGTTGCTGAGCAGCGGGCCCGGGCCCGGCGGCCTGCTGGCGGCCAGCGGCGCGTGGAGTTCGTTGAGCGCGGCCTACACCGAGACGGCGGACGAGCTGACCGGGGTCCTGGCGGCGGTACAGGCCGGGTCGTGGGACGGCCCGAGCGCACAGCAGTATGTCGGCGCGCACCTGCCCTACCTGGCCTGGCTGGCCCGGGCCGGCGCCCAGAGCGCGGCGGTGGCCACCCAGCACGAGGTCGCCGCCACCGCCTACACCGCGGCCCTGGCCGCGATGCCCACCCTGGGCGAGCTGGCCGCCAACCATGCCACCCACGCGGTGTTGGTGGCGACGAATTTCTTCGGGATCAACACCATCCCGATCGCGCTCAACGAGGCCGACTACGCGCGGATGTGGGTGCAGGCGGCCACCACGATGACCACCTATCAGGCCGTGTCCACCGGGGCGGTGGCAGCGGCGCCGCAAACCGATCCGGCGCCGGTCATCATGCACGCCGACGACGGCGGCGGCGACAGCGACGACGACGGCGGCATCGTCGACAACGACGGCGGCGACCCGACCCAGCTGAGCTGGTGGATAAATCGCTTCACCGAGATATTCCAAACCCTGGGCAGGGATTTGGCCGAATTTCCCACCGACCCGGCCGACGCCATATCGGACTTGTTCCGCGACATTCCGCTGCTCATCGCCGACGAATTCACCCACCTCGGCGAGGCCCTGCAGACCTTCCCCCAGCTCGCGGCCGTTCCCTTCGCCGTGCCGGCGGGATTCGCGGGCGGCATCGCGAGCTTCGGCCTGCTGGCCGGGATCCAGCCCGCGGCCGCCCCGGCACCCGCCGCCGCGGCCGCACCGCTGCCCGAGGCGCCGCCGGTCGCGCCGGCCGCCATCGGCGCACCGGCCGTCGGCGCCCCCGCGTCCGCCGCCCCGGCCCCCGCGCCGTCGTCCGCCCCGGCGTCGGCCCCGGCGCCCGCGCCCACCTCCGTGCCGGCGACCGCGGGCCCACCGCCGCCGCCCACCGGCGCCGAGGGAGCGGCCTACCCCTACCTGGTCGGCGGGCCCGGCATCGGGGTCGGCGCCGGCGTCAGCAGCAGCGCACGGCGCAAGGCGCCCCAGCCCGATTCCGCCGCCGCCGCGGCGGCGGCCGCGGCGTCGGCGCGCGAGAAGCGACGGGCGCGCCGGCGCAGGCGGGCGGCGATGAACGAGCACAGCCGCGGCCACCGCTACGAATTCCTGGGCGTGGACGCCGAATCGGAGGTGGACCCGGAACCCGAGGAACCGGAAGCCTCGACGGTGGCGTCCGAGCGGGGCGCGGGGACCCAGGGCTTTGCCGGGACGGCGCGCGCGCAGACGGCCGCGGCCGCGGGGTTGACCACGCTGGCCGCCGACGAGTTCGGGGACGGGCCGGCGCTGCCCATGGTTCCCGGCACCTGGCAGCCGGACCAACCGGACCCGGACCGTTGACCGAGCCGGGAACTTTGCCCGGCCGACGGCCGACTACTGGCTGCGTGTTCGTCCCCCGGGTCCGTCGCGACTAAGGGGGCTTTGCTAATGAAAACCGTTTTCAGTAAGCTGCCCTGCGTGGCGGGCGAATTCCGGAAGGGGGCCCGGTGCCAGGCGGGAATGCCCTGATCAGGGCCTCATGGAGCGGGGACCAAGCGATGGATCACGGGAGCCCAAGCGTCTCGACAGTTAGCTTATGCAATGCTAACTTCAGGCGGTCAGGTTAGGGGAGGCTACATACACATGGGAAGAAGCTGCCGTGGAACGCGGTGACACGGGCATGCTGGCAGCTCAGCCCGTCAACTCTCGGCCGGACGGCAGGGTGGACAGCGACATCGTCAGCCGCTTCGCCACCTGCTGCCGCGCGCTCGGCATCTCGATCTATGAGCGCCGGCGCCCGGCCGACCTGGCGGCCGCGCGCTCGGGCTTCACCGCGCTGACCCGCATCGCTCATGACCAGTGCGACGCCTGGACCGGGCTGGCCGCGGCCGGTGACCTGTCCATCCGGGTGCTGGAGGCGGTGTGGCGCACCGCGGGCACCGCGGGGGTGTTGCAGCGTGAGGTCGAGCTGGCGCCGGGCGCGCTGGGCTTCCGCTACGACACCGGGCTGTATCTGCAGTTCCGGGCCACCGGACCGGACGACTTCGCGCTCGCCTACGCCGCGGCCCTGGCGGATGCCGGGAAGTTCGCCGACGCCGACCGGCTGGTCTCGGAGGTCACCGGGCGCCGCCCCGGCTGGCGTGAGGCCCGCTGGGTCTCGGTGGTGATCAACTACCGCGCGGAGCGCTGGTCGGACGTCGTCAAGCTGCTGACCCCGATCGTCAACGATTCCGACCTCGACGCGGCGTTCGCCCACGCGGCGAAGATCGCCCTGGGCACCGCGCTGGCCCGGCTGGGCATGTTCGCGCCGGCCCTGTCGTATCTCGAGGAGCCCGACGGGCCCGTCGCGATCGCGGCGCTGGACGGTGCGCTGGCCAAGGCGCTGGTGCTGCGCGCCCACGTCGACGAGGAGTCGGCCGGCGAGGTCCTGCAGGACCTGTACGCGGCCCACCCCGAGAACGAGCAAGTCGAACAGGCCTTGTCCGACACCAGCTTCGGGATCGTCACCACCACCGCGGCGCGCATCGAGGCCCGCACCGATCCGTGGGACCCCGAGACCGAGCCCAGCGCGGAGGACTTCGTCGATCCCGCGGCCCACGAACGCAAGGCCGTCCTGCTGCAGGAGGCCGAACGCCAGCTCGCCGAGTTCATCGGCCTGGACGAGGTCAAGAACCAGGTGTCGCGGCTGAAGAGCTCGGTGGCCATGGAGCTGGTGCGCAAGCAGCGCGGGCTCACCGTCGCGCAGCGCACCCACCACCTGGTCTTCGCCGGGCCACCCGGAACCGGCAAGACCACCATCGCCCGCGTGGTCGCCAAGATCTATTGCGGCCTAGGCCTTTTGAAGCGGGAAAACATCAGGGAGGTGCATCGCGCCGACCTCATCGGCCAGCACATCGGCGAGACCGAGGCCAAGACCAACGCGATCATCGACAGCGCGCTGGACGGTGTGCTGTTCCTCGACGAGGCCTACGCGCTGGTGGCCACGGGCGCCAAGAACGACTTCGGGCTGGTGGCGATCGACACGCTGCTGGCCCGCATGGAAAACGACCGCGACCGGCTGGTCGTCATCATCGCCGGCTACCGGGCGGACCTGGACAAGTTCCTGGACACCAACGAGGGTCTGCGGTCCAGGTTCACCCGCAACATCGACTTCCCGTCGTACACGCCGCACGAGCTGGTGGAGATCGCGCACAAGATGGCCGAACAGCGAGACAGCATCTTCGAACAATCCGCGATCGACCACATGGAGGCCCTGTTCGCGAAGCTGGCCGCCGAATCGACGCCCGACGCCAACGGGATCTCGCGGCGCAGCCTCGACATCGCGGGCAACGGCCGGTTCGTCCGCAACATCGTCGAACGCTCCGAGGAGGAACGCGAATTCCGTTTGGACCATTCGGAACAGGCCGGAACCGGCGCGTTCACCGATGAGGAATTGATGACGATCACCGACGAGGACGTGAGCAATTCGGTGGAGCCGCTGCTGCGCGGCCTGGGGCTGTCGGTGCCGGCATGACCAACCCGGAGCAACCAGACGAACGGCGTTCGTTCACCTCGCGAACGCCGGTCAACGACAACCCCGACCGGGTGGCCTACCGCCGCGGTTTCGTCACCCGACACCAGGTGACCGGCTGGCGTTTCGTGATGCGCCGCATCGCCTCCGGAATTGCGTTGCACGACACCAGGATGCTGGTCGACCCGCTGCGCACGCAGTCGCGCGCGGTGCTGATGGGCGTGCTGATCCTGGTCACCGGCCTGGCGGGCTGCTTCGTGTTCTCGCTGATCCGGCCCAACGGGCAGGTCGGCAACAACGCGGTGCTCGCCGACCGATCCACCGCCGCGCTCTACGTGCGGGTCGGCGACGACCTGCACCCGGTGCTCAACCTGACGTCGGCCCGGCTGATCGTCGGTCATCCGGTCAACCCCACCACGGTGAAAAGCACTGAGCTGGACCGGTTTCCGCGCGGCAACCTGATCGGCATCCCGGGCGCACCGGAGCGCATGGTGCAGAACCCCTCCCACGACGCCAACTGGACGGTGTGCGACGCGGTCAGCGAGCCGGCCCCGGGCGGGCACACCGCCCACAGCACGGGCGTCACCGTCATCGCCGGGCCACCGGACAGCCGCGGCGCCCGGGCGGCGACGCTGGGACCCGGGCAGGCGGTCCTGGCCGACTTCACCAATGACAAGGGCACCAGCACGTGGCTGCTGTGGGACGGCAGGCGCAGCCAGATCGACCTGGCCAACCACGCCGTCACCAACGCGCTGGGCCTGGGAGCCGCGGACGTGCCCGCGCCGCGGGCCGTCGCCGCGGGCCTGTTCAACGCGATACCCGAAGCCCCGCCGCTGGCGGCGCCCGGCATCCCGAATGCCGGCGCCCCCACCAACTTCGGCGTGCCCGCGCCGATCGGGGCGGTGGTGGTGTCCTACGCGCTGGACCAGAGTTCGTCGGGCACCCCGCGCTACTACGCCGTGCTGCCGGACGGCCTGCAGCCGATCTCGCCGGTGCTCGCCGCGATCCTGCGCAACACCAATTCCTATGGGCTGGACCAGCCGCCGCGGATCGGGGCCGACCAGGTGGCCAAGCTCCCGGTGTCGCGGATGCTGGACACCACGCGCTATCCCGACCGCCAGATCGCCGTCGTCGACGCGGCCAAGGACCCCGTCACGTGCGCGTACTGGAGCAAGCCGGCCGGGGCGGCCACCAGCTCGCTGAGCCTGCTGTCCGGCTCCGCGCTGCCGGTGCCCGACGGCGTGCGCACCCTCGACCTGGTCGGCGGCGGCGCCCCGGCAACGGCCGCGCGCGTCGCCCTGGCGCCCGGCACCGGTTATTTCACCCAGACCGTGGGCGGCGGCCCGACGGCACCGCCCACCGGCGCGTTGTTCTGGGTCTCCGACACCGGGGTGCGCTACGGCATCGACACCGAGGCCGGCAGCGCAAGCGGTGCCGTCGGACACGGCAAAACCGTTGAGGCCCTTGGCCTGAGCACCCCGGCGATCCCCATCCCGTGGTCGATGCTGTCGCTGTTCGCGAACGGCCCCACGCTGTCGCGCGCCGACGCGCTGCTGGCGCACGACGGCCTGCCCCCCGACAGCAGGCCCGCCCGGCCGGTGTCGGCCGAAGGAGAACCCCGATGAGCCGACTGATCTTCGAGGCGCGCCGCAGGCTGGCGCCGCCGAGCACCCGCAAGGGCAGCATCAGCATCGAGCCGCCGCCCGAGCTGCCCCGGGTGATTCCGCCGTCGCTGCTGCGGCGGGCGATGCCCTACCTGATCCTGATCCTGATCGTCGGCATGGTCGTCGCTTTGTTCGCCACCGGGATGCGGTTGATCTCCCCGCAGACCCTGTTCTTCCCGTTCGTGCTGCTGCTTGCGGCCACCGCCCTGTATCGCGGCAACGACAACAAGACCCGCACCGAGGAGGTCGACGCCGAGCGGGCCGACTACCTGCGTTACCTGTCGGTGGTGCGGGACAACATCCGCACCCAGGCCGCCGAGCAGTGCGCGGCCGCGGAGTGGTCCCATCCGGATCCGGCGGCGCTGGCGACGGTGCCCGGGTCGCGCCGCCAGTGGGAGCGCGACCCGCACGACGCCGACTTCCTGGTGCTGCGGGCCGGCCGGCACCAGGCGCCGCTGGCCACCGCGCTGCGGGTCAAGGACGCCGCCGACGAGATCGACCTGGAACCGGTGTCGCACAGCGCTTTACGCAGCCTGCTGGACACCCAGCGCACCGTCCGCGACGTGCCGACGGGAATCGACCTGACCAAGGTCTCGCGGATCACCGTGCTGGGCGAGGCGGACGAGGTGCGGGCGGCGCTGCGCGCGTGGATCGCTCAGGCGGTGACCTGGCACGACCCGACCGTGCTGGGGGTGGCGCTGGCCGCCCGCGACCTGGAGGGCCCCGACTGGTCCTGGCTGAAGTGGCTGCCGCACGTCGACATTCCCGCTGAGGTCGACGGCGTCGGCCCGGCCCGCTACCTGTCCGGCAAGCCCGACGAGCTGGTTTCGCTGCTGGGACCGGCCCTCGTCGATCGCCCGGCGTTCACGGGTGAGCCCGCGGATGCGTTGCGCCACTTGCTGATCGTCGTCGACGACCCCGACTTCGACGTGAACGCGTCGACGCTGGCGCTGGGCCGGGCGGGCGTCACGGTCGTGCACCGCTCGGACACCCCGCCGCACCGCGAACAGTATTCGGACCCGGAAAGGCCGATCCTGCGCGTCGCGCACGGGGCCATCGACCGCTGGCAGACCGGCGGCTGGCAGCGCTACATCGACGCCGCCGACCGATTCGGCACCGACGAGGCCGCCCACCTGGCCCGCCAGCTGTCCCGGTGGGACTCCAACCCCACCCACACCGGGTTGCGCTCGGCGGCCACCCGCGGCGCCACCTTCACCACGCTGCTGGGCATTCCGGACGCGTCGCAGCTCGACGTGCCGACGCTGTGGGCGCCGCGCAGCCGCGACGACGAGTTGCGGGTGCCGATCGGGGTCACCGCGACGGGCGAGCCGCTGATCTTCGACCTCAAGGACGAGGCCGAGGGCGGGATGGGTCCGCACGGCCTGATGATCGGCATGACCGGGTCCGGCAAGTCGCAGACCCTGATGTCGATCCTGTTGTCGCTGTTGACAACCCACTCGGCCGACCGGCTGATCGTCATCTACGCCGACTTCAAGGGCGAGGCCGGCGCGGACAGCTTCCGCGACTTCCCCCAGGTCGTCGCGGTGATCTCGAACATGGCCGAGAAGAAGTCGCTGGCCGACCGGTTCGCCGACACGCTGCGCGGCGAGGTGGCGCGCCGCGAGACGCTGCTGCGCGAGGCCGGCCGCCGGGTCCAGGGCAGCGCGTTCAACTCGGTGGTCGAGTACGAGAACGCGATCGCGGCCGGGCATGACCTCGCCCCGATCCCGACGCTGTTCGTGGTCGCCGACGAGTTCACCCTGATGCTGGCCGATCACCCGGAATACGCGGAGCTGTTCGACTACGTGGCCCGCAAGGGCCGCTCGTTCCGCATCCACATCCTGTTCGCGTCCCAGACGCTGGACGTGGGCAAGATCAAGGACATCGACAAGAACACCTCGTACCGGATCGGGCTGAAGGTGGCCAGCCCCAGCGTTTCTCGCCAGATCATCGGCGTGGAGGACGCCTACCACATCGAGTCCGGCAAGGAGCACAAGGGCGTGGGCTTTTTGGTGCCCGCCCCCGGCGCGACCCCGGTCAAGTTCCGCAGCACCTATGTCGACGGGATCTACGACCCGCCACAGAAGGCCAAAGCGCTTGTGGTGCAGTCCGTTCCGGAGCCGAAGCTGTTCACCGCCGAGCGGGTCGAGCCGGATCAGACCACGGTGATCTCGGAGGAAGAGGAGCCGACCGGGCCGCCGCGCAAGCTGATCGCGACGATCGGCGAGCAGCTGGCCCGCTACGGGCCGCGGGCGCCGCAGCTGTGGCTGCCGCCGCTCGACGAGCCCATCCCGCTCACCGCGGCGCTGGCCCGCGCCGGGATAGGCCAACGGCAGTGGCGCTGGCCGCTCGGCGAGATCGACAAGCCCTTCGAGATGCGCCGCGACCCACTGGTTTTCGACGCCACGTCGTCGGCCGGGAACATGGTGATCCACGGCGGGGCCAAGTCGGGCAAATCGACCGCGCTGCAGACCTTCATCATGTCGGCCGCCAGCCTGCACTCGCCGCGCGACGTCACGTTCTACTGCCTCGACTACGGCGGCGGGCAGCTGCGGGCGCTGGAGGACCTGGCGCACGTCGGCAGCGTCGCCTCGGCGCTGGAGCCCGAACGCATCCGCCGCACCTTCGGCGAGCTGGAGCAGCTGCTGCTGTCGCGGCAGCGGCGGGAGATGTTCCGCGACAAGCACGGCTCGGCGCCCGACGACGGCTTCGGCGAGGTGTTCCTGGTCATCGACAACCTCTACGCGTTCGGCCGCGACAACACCGACCAGTTCAACACCCGAAACCCGTTGCTGGCCAAGGTGACCGAGCTGGTCAACATCGGCCTGGCGTACGGTATCCATGTCGTCATCACCACGCCGAGCTGGCTGGAGGTGCCGCTGGCGATGCGCGACGGCCTCGGGCTGCGGCTGGAGCTGCGGCTGCACGACGCGCGGGACAGCAACGTGCGGGTGGTCGGCGCCCTGCGCCGCCCGGCCGACGCCGTGCCGCACGACCAGCCGGGCCGCGGGCTGACGATGGCCGCGGAGCACTTCCTGTTCGCGGCTCCGGAGCTGGACCAGATAGCCGCGATCAACGCCCGCTACCCCGGCATGGCCGCGCCGCCGGTCCGGCTGCTGCCCACCAATCTGGCGCCCGAGGCCGTCGGGGCGCTGTACCGCGGCCCGGAGAAGGTGGTCATCGGCCAGCGCGAAGAGGACCTGGCGCCCGTCGTCCTCGACTTCGCCGACAACCCGCTGCTGATGGTGTTCGGCGACAGCAAGTCCGGCAAGACCACGCTGCTGCGCCACATCATCCGCACCATCCGCGAGAACTCGACGCCCGACGAGGTCGCCTTCACCGTGCTGGACCGGCGCCTGCACCTGGTCGACGAGCCGCTGTTCCCCGACAACGAGTACACCGCCAACATCGACCGGATCGTCCCCGCGATGCTGGGGCTGGCCAACCTCATCGAGTCGCGGCGCCCGCCCGCGGGTTTGTCGCCCGCCGACCTGGCGCGCTGGACCTTCGAGGGCCACACGCACTACCTGATCATCGACGACGTCGACCAGGTGCCGGACGCCCCGGCGATGAGCGGCCCCCACATCGGGCAGCGGCCGTGGACCCCGCTGATCGGCCAGCTGTCGCAGGCCGCCGACCTAGGGCTGCGGGTGATCGTCACGGCGCGCGCCACCGGGTCGGGCCACGCGCTGATGACCAACCCGTTGCTGCGCCGCTTCAACGACCTGCAGGCGACCACGCTGATGCTCGCGGGCAACCCGCAGGACAGCGGCAAGATCCGGGGCCAGCGATTCGGCCGGTTGCCCGCCGGGCGGGCAATCCTGTTGGGCGACAGCGACAGTCCCGCTTACGTGCAGTTGGTCAACCCGCTGGTTGGCGAGTCCGTGATGGTCAGTGAAACGCAGAGAGGACAGGAGTAGCCATGACGTTGCGAGTGGTTCCCGAGGGACTGGCGGCGGCGAGCGCGGCGGTGGAGGCGCTGACCGCGCAGCTGGCGGCGGCCCACGCCGCGGCCGCGCCGGCGATCACCGCGGTGGTGCCGCCGGCGGTGGACCCGGTGTCGCTGCAGACGGCCGCCGGGTTCAGCGCCCAGGGCCAGGAACACAGCGCCGTCGCCGCGCAGGGCGTCGAAGAGCTGGGCCGCGCCGGCGTGGGCGTGGGCGAGGCCGGGGTGAGCTATCTCGTGGGTGACACCGCGGCGGCCGCTACGTACGGGGTCACGGGCGCCTGACGATGACCGCGCCCATCTGGATGGCTTCGCCGCCCGAGGTGCACTCGGCGTTGCTCAGCGCCGGTCCGGGACCGGGCCCGCTCTTGGCGGCCGCCGGCGCGTGGACGTCGCTGAGCGCCGAATACGCCTCGGCGGCGGCCGAACTCACCTGCCTGGTGGGGTCGGTGCAGGCCGGGGCGTGGCAGGGCCCGAGCGCCGAGCGGTATGTGACCGCGCACGTGCCGTACCTGGCGTGGCTGGAGCAGGCCAGCGTCAACAGCGCGGGGGTGGCCGCGCAGCACGAGGTCGCGGCGGCGGCCTACACCGCCGCCCTGGCGACCATGCCGACGCTGCCGGAGCTGGCGGCCAACCACGTGATCCACGGCGTGTTGGTGGCCACGAATTTCTTTGGGGTCAACACGATTCCGATCGCCGTCAACGAGGCGGACTACGCGCGGATGTGGGTTCAGGCCGCCACCGCGATGGGTACCTATCAGGCCGCGTCGGGAGGCGCGCTGGCGGCGGCGCCCAGAACGGCGCCCGCACCGACCGTGGTGAATCCGGGTGCCGGCAGGGCCGGCAACGCCGCGGCCACCGCCGCGCAAAACAGCCCCACCTCGTGGCTGTCGAACCTGGTGCGGCAGCTGATGAAATTCCTCCAGGACGTCGTGCAGAATTTCGTCAAGCTCCTGCAGAACTTCCTGACGAATCCGGCGGGGGCGCTGGGGGGTTTCCCGCTGCTGTTCTTCGTCGCCTACGAGGTGGTCACCAACCTGCTCGGCTGGCCGACGTGGGCCATGATCTTGAGCGCGCCGTTCGTGCTGCCGCTGGCCATCGGCATCGGCTATTTTCTGCTGGTTGGTCCCGAGATCGCGCCGGTCGCGGAGGGCGCCGCGGGGGCAGCGCCGGTGGCATTGGCGCCCAAGGCTTCTCAGGTGCTTCCGGCGGCGGGCATGGCGTCGCCGGTAGCGAGTCCCGCCGGGGCCCCGGCGTCCACGCCCGCCGCGAGTTCCGCCGCGGCCGCAACCCCGGCCCCGGCGGCGGCCACCGGAAGCTTCGCCTACATCGTGGGTGGCGGCGCCGACCCCGAATCCGGCCTCGGGCCGACGGTGGGGGGCCGCGGTGGCATCAAGGCACCGGCCGCGACCGTCCCGGCGGCGGCCGCCGGGGTGCCGAGTCGCGCCGAGGCGCGGGCGCGGCGGCGCCGCCGGGCCGCGATGCGCGAGTACGGCGACGAATTCCTGGACATGGACTCCGACATCGGCGTCCCACCGGACTACGGCGAGGAGGAGCTCGCCGCCGCGATCGCGTCCGGGACCGGCGCCGGGAGGCTGGGATTCGCCGGCACCGCGCACAAGGACGAGGTGCCGCGGGCGACGGGGCTGACCCAGCTGGGCGGCGACGAGTACGGCGGCGGCCCGCGGACACCGATGGTGCCGGGAAGCTGGGATCACGACGACGAGACACCGAGTGAATCCGGGAGAGGGGCCCGCGACGGTTGACGAGACGGTGAGCAGCGTGGGAGTCAGTAACCGAAATCCGAAGGGAGAGAGATCAGTATGAGTATGTTGGATGCTCACATTCCGCAGTTGGTGGCCGCGCAATCGGCGTTCGGCGCCAAGACGGCGCTGATGCGCAGCACGATCAGTCAGGCCGAGCAGGAGGCGCTGTCGGCGCAGGCGTTCCACCAGGGCGAGGCCTCGATGGCGTTCCAGGCCGCCCACGCCCGCTTCGTGGAGGCGGCGGCCCGGGTGAACACCCTGCTCGACATCGCCCAGGCCAACCTCGGGGACGCCGCGGGCACCTACGTGGCCACCGACGCGGCGGCCGCCTCGAGCTACACCGGGTTCTGACCTCACCGACCAACACGCGAAAGGACTTGTGATGTCACAGATCATGTACAACTACCCGGCGATGCTGGCCCACGCCGCGGACATGTCGGGCTACGCCGGCACGCTGCAGGGGCTGGGCGCCGACATCGCCACCGAACAGGCCGCGCTGCAGAACGCCTGGCAGGGCGACACCGGGATGACGTATCAGGCCTGGCAGGCCCAGTGGAACCAGGCCATGGAAGACCTGGTGCGCGCCTACCAGGCGATGTCGACCACGCACGAATCCAACACGCTGGCCATGCTGGCCCGTGACACCGCCGAAGCCGCCAAATGGGGCGGTTAGCCCTGCCCGGATGAGCGTCGAACCCAACGCCGTCGAGCTGACGGTCGATCACGCGTGGTTCATCGCGGAAAGCATTGGGGCCGGGAGCTTCCCGTGGGTGCTGGCGATCACCACGCCGTATTGCGATGCCGCGCAGCGCGACGCGTTCTTCGAACGTCAGAAGGACGAACTGACCCGGTTGGGCCTGGTGTCCGACGACGGCTCCAAAACCGGGGCCATCAAGCCGGCGGTCGCCGATTGGATCCGGGTGGTGTGCTTCCCGGACCGGTGGCTGGACCTGCGCTTCATCGGGTCGGCAGGCGAGCTGCTGCGCGGCGTCGTCGCGCAGCGCGCCGGCGCCGCGGGTGGGCCCGCGAAAACCGTTGTCGCGCTGCGCAGCGCGCAGCTGATCACGTTCACCGCAATGGACGTCGACGATCCCCGGGCCCTGGTTCCGGTCCTCGGCGTCGGGCTCGCGCAGCGGCCGCCGGCCCGATTCGAGGAGTTCAGCCTGCCGGCGCGGGTCGGCGCCCGGGCCGACGAGCGGCTGCGGTCCGGCGCGCCACTGCCGGAAGTGCTTGACTACCTTGGCATTCCCGGATCGGCCCGGCGCATGGTGGAGTCGGTGTTCGCCGGCCCGCGCAGCTACGTCGAGATCGTCGCCGGCTGCCGCCGCGACGGACAGCACGCCACCACCGAGGTCGGCATGAGCATCGTCGACACCACCGAGGGCCGCGTGCTGGTCAGCCCGTCGCGCGCGTTCGACGGCGAATGGGTTTCGACCTTCAGCCCGGGGACACCGTTCGCCATCGCCGTCGCGGTCGAACAGCTGACCGCCCAACTGCCCGACGGCCATTGGTTTCCCGGCCAGCGGCTGTCCCGAGACTTTTCCGCAGACCTTTCCCCCGAGTACTCGGCAACCAGATAGAAAGAGAGCACGATGTCCCAGGAACGGCCCCAGCATGTTTCGAGGGTCCGGTGACCGCCGGCACCGTTATGCCGATCGTCCGTGTGGCCATCCTCGCGGACAGCAGGTTGACGGAGATGGCGCTGCCCGCGGAATTGCCGCTGCGCGAAATCCTGCCCGCGGTGCAGCGGTTGGCGGTTCCCGCCGCCCCGGACGACGAATCGGGTGACACCGACGGGACCCGGGCCGCGTCCCAGCTGAGCCTCGCCCCCGTCGGCGGGGCGCCGTTCAGCCTGGACGCCAGCCTGGACACCGTCGGAGTCGTGGACGGAGACCTGCTCGCGTTGCAGCCGGTGCCGGCCGGCCCGGCCGCGCCGGGCATCGTCGAGGACATCGCCGACGCCGCCATGATCTTCTCGACCTCCCGGCTGAAGCCCTGGGGCACAGCGCATATCCAGCGCGGGGCGCTGGCCGCGGTGATCGCCGTGGCCTTCGCCGCGACGGGCCTGGGCGTCACCTACCGGGTCGCGATCGGCGCGCCGGCCGGGCTGATCGCGGTCGGCGCGATCGCCGCGCTCATGGCGTTGGCCGGGCTGGTGATCCGGCCGCGCTCGGTGGGAGCCGGGACGGCGCTGTCGATCGCGGCGCTGGTGCCGATCGCTGCGGCCCTGGCGTTGGCGGTGCCCGGGAAATTCGGGCCGGCACAGCTGATGCTGGCCGCGGCCGGGGTCACCGCCTGGTCCCTGATCGCCATGCTGGTTCCCGGCGCCGAGCGCGAGCGAAGCGTCGGTTTCTTCACCGCGACGGCGGTGCTGGGCGCCGGGGTGTTGCTCGCGGCCGGTGCCGAATCGATCTGGCAATTACCGATATTGACCGTCGGCTGCGGGCTGATCGTGGCGGCCCTGCTGGTCACCGTCAGGGCGGCTCAGCTGTCCGCGGTGTGGGCACGCTTCCCGTTGCCGGTCATCCCGGCGCCGGGCGACCCCACCCCGTCGGCCCCGTCGCTGCGGGTGCTCGAGGACTTCCCGCGGCGCGTGCGCATCGGCGACGCGCACCAGAACGGTTTCATCGCGGGCGCGGTGCTGCTCAGCGTCCTGGGATCGGTGGCGATCGCGCTGCGCCCGGAGGCGCTGAGCGGCGTGGGCTGGTACGTGGTGGGGGCGACGGCGGTCGCGTCCATCCTGCGTGCCCGGGTGTGGGATTCGGCCGCGTGCAAGGCCTGGCTGCTCGCCCAGCCGTACCTGGTGGCCGGTGCCCTGTTGGTGCTCTACACCGCGACGGCACGCTACGGCGCCGCCCTGGGCGCGGTGGTGGCGCTCGCCGCGCTGATGCTCGCGTGGGTGGTGGTCGCGCTGAACCCGCGCATCGCGTCGCCGGACAGCTATTCGCTGCCCGCGCGGCGGCTGCTGGGCTTCGCCGCCGCCGGCCTCGATGGCTCGCTGATCCCGGTCATGGCGTATCTGGTGGGCCTGTTCGGCTGGGTACTCAATCGATGATCCGTTCCGGATTCGCCTGCGCCACAGCGGTCCTGGCCGCCGTGGCGTGGGCCTGTCCGCCGGCCTTCGCGGTCAGTCCGCCGGCGGTCGACCCCGGCGTGCAACCGCCCAGCGGAAACCCGGGCCCGGGGGAGCCGATGGAGCAGCGCGGCCCCTGCACCGTCTCCGGTGTCATGCCCGGCACCGATCCCGGTGTGGTGACCCGCAGCCAGGCGATGCTGAATCTCCCTGCGGCGTGGCAGTTTTCCCGCGGCGAGGGCCAGCTGGTTGCGGTCATCGACACCGGGGTGCGCCCGGGCCCGCGGCTGCCCAACGTCGACCCCGGCGGCGACTACGTGGAGACGACCGACGGCCTGACCGACTGCGACGGGCACGGCACCCTGGTCGCCGGGATCGTCGCCGGCCAGCCCGCCGGCGCGGACGGCTTCTCGGGGGTCGCCCCGGCGGCGCGGGTGCTGTCGCTGCGGGTGACGTCGGCGAAATTCTCACCGCGAACCCCGGGCGGCGACCCGATGATGGCGCGGGCCTCCTTCGACGTCGCGACGCTGGGCCGCGCCATCGTGCACGCCGCCGACCTGGGCGCCCGGGTGATCGACGTCTCCACCGTCACCTGCCTGCCCGCCGACCGGCCCGTCGACCAGGCCGCGCTGGGTGCGGCGATTCGCTATGCCGCCGTGGACAAGGACGCGGTGATCGTGGCCGCCGCGGGCAACACCGGCGCGACCGGGTCCATGGGCGGCGGAACGTCGTGCGAATCCAATCCGCTGACCGACCTCGGCCACCCCAACGACCCGCGGAACTGGGCCGGCGTCGCGTCGGTCTCCATCCCGTCGTGGTGGCAGCCGTACGTGCTGTCGGCGGCCTCGCTGACGCCGGACGGCCAGCCGTCGAAATTCACCGTGGCCGGGCCGTGGGTGGGGATCGCGGCGCCGGGCGAGAACATCGCGTCGGTGAGCAACCGCGACGGCGGCGGCCTGGCCAACGGCCTGCCCGACGACCACCAGCAGCAGGTCGCGCTGAGCGGCACCAGCTACGCGGCCGGCTACGTCGCCGGTGTGGCGGCGCTGGTCCGCAGCAAGTACCCCGATCTGCCGGCCACCCAGGTGGTGCACCGCATCACCGCGACCGCGCACAACGGCGCCCGGGCGCCGTCCAACCTGGTGGGCGCCGGCAGCATCGACCCGGTGGCGGCCCTGACCTGGGAGCTGCCCGCGGGCAACGGGCCGGCGACGGCGAAGCCGGTGGCCGTGCCGCCGGCGCCGGCGCCGAAGGACACCACACCACGGGCCATCGCGTTCGCCGGGACCGCCGGGCTGGCCTTGCTTGTCGCGGCCGTCGCCGCCGTCGCCGCGGTCGTCCGACGAAAGGAGACCACCTCGTGAGCCAGCTGCGCTCGATGCCGACTCCAGGCAGCGGCCGAATCACGTTGGCGGCGTTGGCCGTTGTGCCCGCGGCGCTGGCCTACCCCTGGCACTCCACCCGCGACCAATGGCTGCTCGGCATCGCCGTCGCCGTCGTGGTCCTGTTGTTCGGGTGGTGGCGGGGACTGTACTTCACCACGATCCTGCGTCGCCGGCTCGCGATCCTTGCGCGCCGAGCCGGATTCGTGCCCCGACCCAGTCCCGCCACCGAGACCACAGCGCTGCTGCGCGTCGGGGCGCCGGCCGGCGACTCGGCTGCGCTCCCGCTGCCGGTGCTCGCCCGGTATCTTGACCGCTACGGCATCCGTGCCGACAAGATCCGAATCATTAGCCGCGACAACGGTTCCGACGTGTCGCGCCGGGAGATCTGGATCGGGCTCACGGTATCGGCCGCCGACAACCTGACGGCGCTGCAGGCGCGCTCGCCGCGAATCCCGTTGCACGAGACGGCCGAGGTCGCGGTGCGCCGGCTCGCCGACCATCTGCGCGAGCTCGGCTGGCAGGCAGGTCTGGCCGACGCCGACGACGTGCCGCGGCTGCTCGATTCAAATGCTAGGGAGACGTGGCGCGGCGTGCGGCGCGGCGACTCGGATTACGTTGCCGCATACCGGGTCAGCGTGGACGGCGCGTGGCCCGAGACGTTGGCGGCGATCCGGTCGTATCCGACGCGCGAGACATTCACCGCGCTGGAGATCGCCGGCCGTGCATCGGGTGTCACGATCGCGGCCGCGTGCGCGTTTCGCACCGAGACCCCGCCGAAGCGCGGGGCGCCGCTGACCGGGCTGACGCCGCAACGCGGAAACCACCGCCCGGCGCTGGCGGCGCTGGACCCGTTGTCCACGCGACGACTCGATGGGCACACGGATGCGCCCGCCGACATGCTGGCGCGGCTGGACTGGCGCCTACTCGAACATGACACCGTGCAGGAAGCTGGTCATCCGGCGTAGGTAGTCGAGCTGGCTGACGTGCAGCACGTGACTGCCCGGAAACCAGTGCAGCGCACAGCGATCCCAATGCCGCCAGAGCATCTCGGCCTGGCCCGGCGGAGCCATCCGGTCACCGAGTCCGGTGATGATCATCCGACGCTCCCGGGGCACCAGCGGCCGGTAGTTCAGCGGGCAGTGATAGGACAGCCCGGCAGTCAGCTCGTCCCGGCCGATGCTGGACAGCCGTAGCCCCAGCCCGACGAGTTTGTTGGCCGGAAACCATTCGTCGAACATCGTCGCCGGGGTGATGACCGGGCAGTTGGGGATGACGGCGTCGAGCCGGTCCTCGACCGAGGCCACCAGCGCCGAGGTGTAGCCGCCCAGCGAGATCCCGGTCAGCGCAATGCGTTCCACACCGGTGTGGCGCAAATAGTCGACGATGGAACGGAAGTCGTGCACGGCCTGGGCCATCGCCTCCGCGAATCCGCTGAGCCCGCCGGCGAAATAGCCGAATCCGCTGAAGGGGGAGAGTCTTTCGGCCCGCCGACCGTGAAACGGCAACGTGTACATCAGCACGTCATAGCCGGACCGGTAGTACCACGGCAGGGAGAAGAACCGCCCGTTGGCCAGATACGACGAGCCCATGAAACCGTGGATGACGCACAGCGTGGGACGCGGCCCGTCGTCGTGGCGCCAGTGCTGCGCGCGCACGGTGTTGTTGGACGCCCACGCGCCCCATTGCCGGCGCATCGCGGGGTTGATCGCGGTGAAGCTGCTGGGAAAGGCGATGTTGTCCACCCGGCCGCGGGCGATCCACTCCGCGAGCCGACTGGCCGGCCGCGACGACACCCGCGGCAGTTCGGTGGGCGCCGGAAACGACTTCACCGGATCGTGCTCGGCCGCCAGCTCGGCGTAGAACTTCAGGTTGTCGCGCTCGCCGGCGGGCCCGCTCTGGCGCACCGACGCGGCGAGAACCACCGGCGCGACCGTGGTGGCCAGCACCGACGCCACCCAGGTGCGCAGCGCGAGATCGCCGGCGGCGGACGCCTCGACGACCACGCGCTGACGCGGTGACAGCGCCGAGCGCGGCGGCAACCCGTCGGCATCGGCACCCACGTCGGCGCCGGGGACGTCGGGAACCGGAACGGGCGGATCGATCGGATCCGTTTCGGGCGTCACGAACGCCGATGCTATCCCGCCGCGGCGCAATCCGAGGCCCACTCGGGCGGCGCGCGGACCGCACGGCGTAATACGGTCTTGTCTATCAGCGGAGTGGCGACGGTATCGATCAGGAGGACCGCCATGTGGGATCCCGACGTCTACCTGGCATTTGCCGACCATCGCAGCCGCCCCTTCTACGACTTGCTTTCGCGGGTGGGCGCCGAGCGCGCCCGCCGGGTGGTCGACCTCGGTTGCGGCCCCGGCCACCTGACCAAGTACCTGTCCAAGCGCTGGCCCGGCGCGGTGATCGAGGCGATGGACAGCTCACCGGAGATGGTCGCGGCCGCGCGAGAACGCGGCATCGACGCCACCACCGGCGACCTGCGGGACTGGAAACCCAAGCCCGACACCGACGTCGTGATCAGCAACGCCGCCCTGCACTGGGTGCCCGAACACGCCGACGTGCTGGTCCGGTGGACCGGTGAGCTGGCGCCCGGGTCGTGGATCGGCGCCCAGATCCCGGCCAACTTCGACACACCGTCGCATGCCGCGGTGCGGGCGGTGGCGCGTCGCGAACACTACGCAAAAACCCTGCGCGACATACCATTTCGCGTCGGCGCCGTCGTCCAGTCGCCAACGCATTACGCCAACCTGCTGATGGACGCCGGATGCAAGGTCGACGTCTGGGAGACCACCTACCTGCACCAGCTGACCGGTGAGCATCCGGTGCTGGAGTGGATCACCGGCACCGCGCTGGTCCCGGTGCGCGAGCGCCTCGACGACGAGGGCTGGGACCAATTCCGCAGCGAGCTCATCCCGCTGCTCGACGACGCCTACCCGGCCCGGGCCGACGGGACGACGATCTTCCCGTTCCGCCGCGTGTTCATCGTCGCCCAGGTCGGCGGCGCGCAGCGCTCAGGTGGGTAACCCCAGCGCCGCCGCCTCCTCCCGATAGCGGTCGACCCACTCGTCGGAGCGCTGGTCGGCCTGGCGCTCCAGCATCGGCGGGGGAGCCAGCTTCGGGTCCTGCCCGAGGGCGCCGAGGATGTCGGCGACGATCGACGTGAGGTTGCGCCACAGCACCGGGTAGGAGATGTCGATCGGTTCGATGGCTTCCTCGGCGAACCAAGCGCGCCAGCTGTTTTCCTGCCCGCGCAGGTTCTTGACGATGTGCGCGATGGCGCCGGCGTGGTAGACGGCCCGCTCGTCGCGCTCGGGGTCCGGCCTGCCCCGCCACACCCGGGTCTGCACGGCGCGCCAGAACGACACCGCCTGCGACACCACGTCCGGCCGATAGACGTGCACGTACACCGGTTCGCTGCCGATCACGTCGCGGATCGCCGCGCTCAGGGTGTCCCCGGAGCGGTCGGGCAGCTGCGATGCCCGCTGCCGCAGCAGCGGTGTCTGATTCCACATCAGCTTGCCGCCCCAGATCCCGTTGGGCGTGCGCCCGGAACTACGGATGTGCTCGCGCCAGGCGAGCGGCGTCGCGGGGTCGGGCGTGCCGGGCACCAGCGGATCGAGCAGCCGCAGGATCGATTCGTCCTCGGTGTCGGCGAACCACTGCCGGGGCTGGGGCGCCATTCCGGTGGTCGGCAGGTATTGGAAGAACTCCTGCGGTTCCCCGGCGCATCCGGTGGCGCGCAGCGATTCCACGAGCAGTGTGCTGCCGCTGCGCTGCGTGGCGAGAACCAGGTAGGACGTCGCGGACACCGGATGAGCCTACCGCGCAATTCATTCGGTGGGGCCGCCGGTGAATTAGCTTCACGCTGAACGCAACTATTGCACGCCTATTGCTCGGACGGCGCGGCCACCTCGTCGATGCCGCGGTCGGCGGCGATCGCCGAGCGGCTGGTGGGAGTCGTGCGATGGATCCGCAGATACGTCTCGGTGTAGCGCTGCGCGATGCGGGTGCCGGCGAACTCCGATGGAATGACGTCGCCGGTCCGTTGCCGCCAATCGTGCAGGCGGACAGCCAGATCGGCGGCGATCACCTCCATCCGGGTGCCGCCGCGGGCCAGCAGGTTGACCGTCTCGGTGGGATCGGCGCGCAGGTCGTAGAGTTCGCGCTGCGGGCGCGGCGCCTTGACGAAGGGCGCGACGGCCACGCCGGACGGGCTTTCCTCGATGTCCCACGGCAGGTCCAACAACGGCCGGGGCACGTAGTTCTCGATGTAGCTGTATTCCTTTGTGCGGATTGCGCGAATCGGATCGAACGAGTCGTGGTAGGTCTTCATCGTGTAGACGTGGTCGCGCACCGGGTCGGCGTGGTTGTCCGCCGTGAGCAGGGCGTGTGCGTGCGACACGCCCTCGACCTCGGCCGGGACGTCGAGGCCCAGCAGGTCCAGCAGCGTCGGGACCAGGTCGACGCCGCTGAACAGCTCGTCGTAGACGCGCGGTGCGATGTTCCGGTTGGTGGGCGGGCGGATCACCATGGCGATGCCGGTCCCCGCGTCGTACAGCGTGGATTTGGCGCGCGGGAACGCCGCCCCGTGATCGGTCAGGAACACCACCCAGGTGGTGGCGTCCAGCCCGGTCTCGGCCAGCGTGTCCAGGATCTTGCCCACCGCGGCGTCCGCCGTGGCGACCGACCCGTAGAAATCCGCGAGATCCTGGCGCACCTCCGGGGTGTCCGGCAGGTAGTCGGGCAGCTCGATGCCCTCGCTGTCGGCCGGTTCGTAGCGGTCCCGCGGGAAGGGCCGATGGGTTTCAAAGAACCCGGCCGACAACAGGAACGGTTGCTCGGACAGCACCGGCGGGCCGTCCTGCAGCCACTCCCCAACCCTGTCCACCACGTATTCGCAGTAGGAGTTCGACACGTCGAACTCGTCGAAGCCGAGGCGTTTCGGATAGGACGTCTCGTGTTGCATACCGAAAAGCGCTGAGTACCAACCCGACTCGGACAATATTTGCGGAAGGGTGCGGACCCCGCTGCGGTACTCCCAGCCGTGGTGGGCCAGGCCGACCAGCCCGTTGCTCTGCGGGTAGCGGCCGGTGAACAGCGATCCCCGGGATGGCGAGCACAGCGGCGCGGTGGCGTGCGCCCGGGTGAACAGGATGCCCTCCGCGGCAAGCTGGTCCACGCGTGGGCTCGACACGTCGGGGTTGCCGTAGATGCCGAGATTGCGTCCGAGGTCGTGCCAATGCACGATCAGCACGTTCTCGCGCGCCGTGTCCGTCACTTCTTCACCTCGCTGCCCGGCCGGCGGCGACGATACCGCAGCCCGCTGCGGGCCATCTGTGTGCGTCGGCCCATCACGCCGGCTCGTCGTCCCGCGCCGGTTCGCCCCAGCGGTTCTCGGAGACGAACTCCGATAGCGGCCGCGCAACCGCCCAGCCGTCGAGTTCCAGCGCCGGGCGCTCCGGGAACTCGGGCACCGGTCCCAGGCACAGGATGGCCACCGGTTCGGCGCCGGCGGGCATGCCCAGCAGCGCCGCCAACCGGCGCGGATCGAACAGCGACACCCAGCCCATGCCGAGGCCTTCGGACCGCGCGGCCAGCCACAGGTTCTGGATCGCGCACGACACCGACGCGAGGTCCATCTGCGGCAGCGTCCGCCGTCCGAAGACGTGTCGCCCGCGGTCGTCGCCCAGCGCGACGACGAACAGTTCGGCGCAGTCCAGGATGCCCTCGACCTTGAGCGCCAGGAACTCCTCGCCCCGCTCGCCCAGGGCCGCGGCGGTGCGCGGGCGTTCCTCGTCGACCAGCGCGTGGATGCGCCTGCGCAGCAGGTCGTCGGTGATCCGGATGAAGCGCCAGGGCTGCATCAGGCCGACGCTGGGCGCGGCGTGGGCGGCCTGCAGCAACCGCACCAGCACGTCGTCGGGCACCACGGCGCCCGGCACGAAGCGGCGCATGTCGCGGCGTTCGGAGATCACCCGGTACACGGCCCGCCGCTCCTGCGGATCGAATGCGTGATCGCTCACACGGCCATCGTAAGAATGCCGGGGTGGAAAATGCTCCAGAGCGTGCATGACGAAGGGAGTGTCGCGTGAAGCTTTCCCGCAATTTCGAGGCGTTCGAGCAGCTGCCCACCGACGGCAGCGCCACGGGTGCCTACGGCGAGCCCTACCAGACGGCCGACGGTGCGACCGTGATCCCGGTGGCCAAACCGGTCGGAATCTTCGTGATCCGCGGCGGCGAGGCGTCCTGGGTGCCGGCCGTGGACGCCAACCGGATGGCGCTGATCGGCGTGGTCACCGGCCTGCTGGCGGCGGTGATCGGCTGCCTGGCGGTGCTGCGGCAGCCGCCCTGGCCGCGGA
This sequence comes from Mycobacterium sp. NGS26, assembly GCF_059813025.1. Classification (NCBI taxonomy): domain Bacteria; kingdom Bacillati; phylum Actinomycetota; class Actinomycetes; order Mycobacteriales; family Mycobacteriaceae; genus Mycobacterium; species Mycobacterium sp. NGS26. Next base: position 267,681 of record NZ_JCALDU010000008.1, on the reverse strand, counting down.
TAACGATCACGGGCTGACTCACGGGCTGTAGGTGACGCCGACGGCGCGGAAGACGTAGTCGGCCGGCATGTCGAAGGCCAGCGACCGCAGCGGCAGCTTGTCCAGCACATCCTCGGGGATGGCGGCCTTGTAGTGCAGCGACAGCTCGCCGCTGAACTTCGGGTCGACCTCGGCGACGTCGAGATCGACCTGCAACCCGGTCGGCGAGATCTCGGCCCTGGCCGCGCCGGTCTGGGGCGCGTCCCAGCGCACGTCGACGGTCGGGCCGGCAAGCTTGGGCAGCATCGACAGCGTCGCCAGCACCCGCTCCGCGGTGAAGACCAGCGATCCGGTGTAGCTGGCGACGCTGTGCGGCACCCGCGCGCCCGGGATGACGCCGCTGAACCGCCGGGTCACGGCGACGTAGTCGGCGAGGTAGATCAGGCCCTCCGCCTCGACCTGAGCGTGCAGGTCGTCGGGTAGCTTGCCGATGCCGAACAACCTTCGGACAAAGACCGCCATGACCCCAGTATCCCCGGGATGCCGGGGGGCCGGCCACTTCGCGAGCGTTGACTGTGCAGCCAGGGCGTTGGCAGTGAAGCCAGGGCGTTGGCAGTTACACCAGGGCGTTGGCAGTGAAGCCAGGGCGGAGAAATCGCCGGATACACGCCGTAGCTTCACTGCCGAAGCCGTAGCTTCACACTCAAAGCCGCACCTTCACACCCCCGTTGCGCCCGTTGGTGTTTCGGCCCTCGACCGTTTGGTCACGGCGCGGTGACCCAACTGGAGCTAAAGCTTTACTTGACCCCAAGGATGTCGTCAGCTGACGATTGACTCCATGCGCCGACTGCTCGCTTTGCTGTGCGCCGCGGCATGCGCGATCTTCGTGTCCGTGTTGCTCGCGCCGGTGAGCGGCGCGGCCACCCCCTGGTTTGCGAACTCGGTTGGCAATGCCACGCAAGTGGTTTCGGTGGTGAGCACCGGCGGTTCGAACGCGACGATGGACATCTACCAGCGCACCGCCACCGGCTGGCAGGCACTGCGGACCGGCATTCCCACCCACGTCGGTTCGGCGGGCATGGCGCCCCAGGCCAAGAGCGGGGTTCCGGCCACCCCGATGGGCGTGTACACCCTCGACTCCGCCTTCGGCACGGCGCCGAATCCCGGTACTGGACTGCCGTATACCCAGGTCGGGCCGAATCACTGGTGGAGCGGCGACGACCACAGCCCCACGTTCAACACCATGCAGGTCTGTCAGAAGGCGCAGTGCCCGTTCAACACGGCGGAGAGTGAGAACCTGCAAATCCCGCAGTACAAGCACGCGGTCGTGATGGGGGTCAACAAGAACAAGGTTCCCGGCGGCGGCGCCGCGTTCTTCTTCCACACCACCGACGGTGCGCCGACGGAGGGTTGCGTGGCCATCGACGACGCGCAGCTGGTGTCGATCATGAAATGGCTGCGGCCCGGCGCGGTGATCGCGATTACGAAGTAGCCGCCGCTAGGTCGCGACGGCGCGGCCCGGTTTGATCTTGAAGTCCATGCCCGCCAACGACATCGTCGCGTCGTAGGTTCTGTCGTAACCGGTTCCGCTGATCTTCCAACCGTCGTCGGTGCGCCGGTAGGTGTCGCGGTAGAAGGCGGCACCGATCAGCATGAAGTTGAGGTCGGCGACGATGACGCGGTCCTGCAGATACCAACTGCCCGTTGCGGTGTCGCCGTCCACGATGATCTCCGGGTGGGTCACCCGGTGCTCGGTGATGACGTTGAGGGGAAGCGACGTACGCATGTACTCGACCAGGTCGGCGCGGTTGGTGAAGTGCAGTTCGTTGCCGATCGACGGGCCGTAGTCGGCCTTGATGTCGTCGGCCAGGGTGTCGGCGAAGTCGTCCCAGTGTTTGGTGTCCAGCGCGCGCAGGTAGCGGTACTTGACTTGCTTGATCGCTTCGATGTCGGCGAAGTCTTGAGGGGTCATCCGGTCATTGCAGCACATGGGTATCGGTCGGCTGCGGCCGCATCGACGCATCGCCCAGACTGAAGCCACGGTCACGTTCCACGGCGTGTTGTGTGCGTGGTTTACGTGTCGCGGTAGCCCTGACCGTCGGACAGGTAGCCGGTGACCATGTCGATCAGGGCGCGTCGCTCCAGGCTCCAGTCGATCGCCGTCCCGGTGATCATCTGCGCCAGCACCACGCCCCGCAGCGCGGCCCAGATAACCTCGGCCACAACGGCATTCGCCGGATCCTCGGTGATCAGCCGGCCCAGCTCGCCGATCGCGGAGTTCATTTCGAGCAGGTGGCGCCGCGAGGACTCGCCGGGGCCGCCGCGGGTGACCCGCAGGATTTCGAAGGCCGCCATCGAGGTCGGGCTGCTGTAGCAGCTCCAGGCGGTGTCGACGACGACCTCGATGCGCTCGCGCAGCGGCAGTTCGCTCACGTCGGCCGACGACAGGCTCTCGATCAGCCTGTCGACACCGTCGTCGACGACGGCCATCAGCAGGCCGTGGCGGTCACCGAAGTGGTACTGGATGACCCCCCACGTCACGCCCGCGCGCTCGGCCACGTGCTTGGCGGTGGCCGCGGCGAACCCCTCCTCCACGATGCAGCGCACCGTCTCGTCGATGATTCGCGCCCGGGTGTCGTCGCCGCGCTTGCGGGGCGCGCTGGTGCGCCGGGTCGGGCCGACGGGGCGCCCGGACGTCTGGCCTGCAACAATGGACATTGTTGACTTTATAACATAGTCGAGTCTATTTTTGGGCGGTGAGCCGATCCCGATACGCTCAACTGTCGCGCGAGCAGCTGGCCATCCTGGTCCCCGAACTGCTCCTGATCGGGCACATGATCGACCGCTCCGGCATGGCCTGGTGCATCAAGGAGTTCGGCCACGAGGAGATGGTGCAGATCGCCATCGAGGAGTGGGCGGGCGCCAGCCCGATCTACACCAAGCGCATGCAGCGGGCCCTGAACTTCGAGGGCGACGACGTGCCCACCATCTTCAAGGGCCTGCAACTCGACATCGGCGCACCGCCGCAATTCATGGATTTCCGGTACACCATCCACGACCGCTGGCACGGCGAATTCCAGCTCGACCACTGCGGCGCCCTGCTCGACGTGGAGCCGATGGGCGAGGAGTACGTCTTCGGGATGTGCCACACCATCGAGGATCCGACGTTCGACGCCACCGCCGTGGCGACCAACCCGCGCGCGCAGATGCGCCCCATCCACCGGCCGCCGCGCCAACCCGCGGACCGCCATCCGCACTGCGCGTGGACGGTGATCATCGACGAGTCCTATCCGGAGGCCGAAAGCATTCCGGCGCTGGACATCGTTCGTCAAACCCGCGCTGCGACATGGGAACTCGACCCCATCGACCGATCCGGGCAGGGTCAGCCGGACTACTCCGGTCCGCTGCTCTCCGATTTCGACTTCGGCGCGTTCTCGCACTCGGCGCTGGTCCGGATGGCCGACGAGGTCTGCCTGCAGATGCACCTGCTGTACCTGTCGTTCGCGATCGCGGTGCGCAAACGCGCCGCCGCCGATGCCGAGGCCGTCTCGGTGGGCACCCGCGGCCTGATCGGCCTCGCCGGGCTGGCCGCCGAACGGATTCACCGCGCGCTGGAACTGCCCGACGGAATAGAAGGCGCGATGCGGGTTTTCGGGCTGCACCCGCTGCTGAACCCCGCGGGCTACGTGGTGGCGGAGATCGACGGCGACCGCCTGGCCGTGCACGCCTCGCCGGCCCACGACGATCGCGCGTGGATCTCGCTGTGCTCACCCGAATCCGTGCAGCCGCTACAGGCGATCGTCACCGCCGTGAATCCGCGGCTCGCGGTTGAGGTTTGCGGCACGAGCACCGACTGGGTTGCGAAGGTGGTCGAAACCGATACGCCGGCGGACGAACTGCCAGAGGTATCGGTCGCCAAAGTCAGTCGCGGATCGTCGTTCCAATTCGAGCCGAGGCGTTCGCTGCCGCTGACCGTGGTGTGAACCCGAAGCGCCGCGACGCGTTTTGTCAAGGGGTTTTTGGTACCGCTTCGGTGACACAACCGCATCGGCCGTATACCAATGGCATTGCAACCCATCTGCTTTGAGCGTGTCCACGGATATGGTTGACGCTGGCCACCGACCCCTATAGACGAAAGTTTTCGATCTATGTACGACCCGCTTGGGTTGTCGATCGGGACCACGAACCTGGTCGCAGCGAGTAACGGAAGTCCACCGGTTTCGCGCCGTGCTGTGCTTACGTTATATCCGCATTGCGCGCCGAAAATCGGCTTGCCCGACGAAAATCCAAACCTGACGGAGCCGGGCGTGCTGATGAGCGGCTTCGTGGAGCGCGTCGGGGATTCGGTGGCGCTGGTGTCACCCGACGGATCGGCTCACGACCCGGACCTCCTGCTGGTCGAGGCCCTGGACGCCATGGTGCTCGCCGCCGGCGCGGACGCGGCCTCGTCGGAGATCTCGATCGCCGTTCCCACGCACTGGAAGCCCGGCACCGTGCAGGCGCTGCGCGACGGGTTGCGGACGCATCTGGGTTTCGTGCGCAGCGGCATGGCTCCTCGCCTGGTGTCGGACACGATCGCGTCGCTGACCGCCGCGAACGCCGAGCTGTGCCTGGCCGCCACCGGCGTGGTCGGACTGCTCGATTTCGGCGGCTCGGGCACCTCCGCGACACTGGTGAACCTCGCCGGAGACTTCGAGGCCGTCAGTCCCACATTGCGTTTCGCAGAGTTCTCCGGTGACGAGATCGACCAGGCGCTGATGCTCCTCGTGTTCGAGGAACTCGGGCACGGCAGCGGCATCGACCCCGCCAGCACCGCGGCCGTCGGCCAGCTCGGCCAGCTCAGGGAGCAGTGCCGCGCGGCCAAGGAACAGTTATCCACCGACACCGCAGTCGAATTCGCCGCCGAGCTCGGCGGCCGCCGGTGCACCCTGCGGCTGACCCGAGACGAGCTGGGGGACCTGATCCAGGATCGGCTCACCGGGTTCATCTACGCGCTCGACAAGATGCTGGCCCGCCAGCACAAGAGCTGGACGGACCTGTCGGCGGTTGTCACCGTCGGCGGCGGTGCCAGCATTCCGCTTGTCACCGAGCGTCTTTCGGTGCACTCGCGCAGGCCGGTCGTCACGCCGTCGCAGCCCGCGTTCGCGGCCGCGGCCGGCGCGTTGATGCTGGCCTCCCGCGGCGAGGCGTTGGACATCCGCACGCGCACGTCCATCGGCCTGCTCACCGCGACCGCCGGCGGCGACGTCCTCGATCACCCGGCCAGCGACGTGCTGGTGATCGATCACGACGCGATGACGGATCGCGAGTTGGCGTGGTCGCAAACCGAATACCCCGGCGACGTTCGGTTGCCGTACAGCCCCGCCGCCTACGACGAGGACGGGCCGTCGGGATGGTCGATGCGCCTCAACGTGATCGAGCCGCCGCCCAGGGAACGGGCCTGGCGACGTTTCCGGCTGTCCCAGTTGATCGTCGGGATGAGCGCCCTGGTGGCCATGACCGCGGTCGGCGGTGTGGCGTACTCGCTGACGGGCCTCGAACACCGGCAGGCGCCCCCCGCGCCCAGCGTCGCGCCGGTTCCGACGCAACCGCCCTCGGTGGTGCCGAGCCCGCTTCCCCCGCCGCCCACGGCGGTGCCGCCGCCGCCCAGCGCGCAACCGGTGCCCACCACCGTGCCGCCGCCGCCTCCGCCGCCGCCACCGTCGTCACCGCCCCCACCACCGGTGGTCGTGACGACGCCGGAACCGCCGGTCGTCACGACGCACCGTCCCGCGCCACCGCCGACGACGACCCAGCCGCCGACCACGACCCAGCCCCCGACCACCACGCCGACGACGACACCCCCGCCGCCCAGCACGACAACGCCGACGACCACCACCACAACCACGACGGTGCCGATGACCACGGAGTGGATCCACGTTCCGCTGCTACCGGTGCCGATCCCGGTTCCGGTCCCGGCGAACCAGGCGCCGCAGACCCCGCAGGCACCACAGGGGCCGCAGTATTCGCAATATCCTCCGCAGTATCCGCAGTATCCCCAATATCCGCAGTACCCGGGCGACGGCACCGTCCAGAATCCGTACCTGACCCCCGGCTACTAACAGGACCTAGCAAGGCTCTTTGAGCCCAATCACTCCAGCGGCGCACCCGGCAGCACGGGAGTAGCGTTGAAGCAGCCCCATTCCGGGCTGGGGGCGTGTCTTGGCGATGCCCCCCGAAAATGCCCTCTGAAGAGGCATAGGAGGATTGGGAGGCGCGGTTTGGATTTCGTTCTCGGGGTGTCGATGGCTCCCACGACGGTCCGCATGGTCCTGATCGAGGGCCAGGACGCCGACGGCGTAACGGTCGAAGAGGACACCTTCGAGGTGGTTGCCGGGCAGGGCTCGGCCTCCGGGGCGGCCGACCAGGTGATCGGCGCGATCGTCGGGACCCGCGAAGCCGCGGCCGAGGGCGGCTACCGGTTGGCATCGACGGGTGTGACCTGGACGGACCCGGCCGAGGCCGCCGGGCTGCGCGATGCGCTCGCCCGCTGCGACATCGGCGGCGTCATGCTGGTCTCCCCGCTGCTCGCCGCGGCCGCGTTGGCGCAGACGGTGGGTGCCGCGATCGACTACGAGCACATCGCGATGGTCTTCGTCGAGCCCGACAGCGCGACGCTGGCCGTCGTCGAGATTGCCGACGGCTCCCTCGTCGAGCTGCACCGACGGACCCTGACCGGAGCCGGCGCACCGGGCCGGGAGGCCGCCGTCGCGGCCGAGCTGGCGGCGATGGTCGCCGGCCTGGACGCGACGCGAGTGCGGGCGGACGGCGTCTTCATCGTCGGCTGCGGCGTCGACATCGTCGGAATCAAGGCCGCGCTCGAGGCGGCGACCCCACTGCCCGTGACCGCGCCCGAGGAGCCGGACATGGCGCTGGCCCGCGGCGCGGCGCTGGCGTCGGCGAATGCGCCGTTGTTCGCGTCGTCGACGGCCGCCCTGGCGTATGCGCTGGACCCGGGCACCGGAGAGCTGAATCCCGGCGCGCTGAGCCCGACCTACCTCGACATCACCGGCAACTCCGGAATCGGGGCGCTGGCCTACAGCGCCGTCGACGACACCGCGGTCAGCGAGCCGCGACAGCGGCGCGCGCCCATGGTCCTGGCCGCCGGCGCGCTGGTCGCGATCGGCGCCGCCGCGGCCGGGGTGGTGCTGGTGTCGCTGCCGTCCGACGGGCCGACGACGGCCCTGCAACAGAAGCCCCGCGTGAGCGCCGCGCCACAGCAGCCACCGGCCCGGGCGCCCAGCACGCCGCCCGAGGCGCAGGCGCCCGCGCCCAGCCCCTCGCCGCCGCCCGCCGTGGCCGCCCCGCCGCCCGCGCCCGAGGTGGCCGCCCCGGCCCCGCCGCCGACGGCGGAGCCGGCGCCGCACACCGTGGTGAACACGCCACCGCCCCGTCGCACACCGTCGCAGCGGGCCCCGGAGGCCGCGCCGGCCCCCGCGCCGCAGGCACCGGCCGCCGTGCCGTCGCCGCAGCCGCAGTACGCGGCGCCCCCGCAGTACACGCCGCCGCCCCCGCAGTACACGCCGCCGCCGGCGCCGCCCCCGCAGTACCAGCCGGCCCGGCCGCCGCTGACGATGTACCTGCATCTGCCGTTCGTCACGGTCCCCATTCCGATCAACCCGCCGCCGCCGCCCGCCCCGCCGCCGTAGGCCCGCGCGGACCGTCCGTGGCAGACGGCGGCGGCGAGGCGCACACTGGGCAATAACTCCGACGACCAAACAGGAGGTCCCGTGGGCGAGCACGGTGCGTTCGGGTTCGATCCCGACGACTTCGACCGCATGATCAGGGAGGGCAGCGAGGGACTGCGCGAGCTGTTCGAGCGTATCGGCAATTTTGTGGCCGCTCCCGGCGGACGGGCGGGGTGGTCGGCAGTCTTCGAGGACCTGTCGCGGCGGCCCCGGTCCGGGCCGGAAACCACCGGCGAGGCCGGTGACGGCGTCTGGGCCATCTACACGGTGGACGAAGACGGCGGCGCTCGCGTCGAACAGGTCTACGCCACCGAACTCGACGCGCTGCGCGCCAACAAGGACAACGTGGACCCGAAGCGCAAGGTGCGTTTCCTGCCGTACGGCATCGCGGTCAGCGTGCTCGACGACGATTCGGAAGAACCGGCGCAGTAATCACACTGGGGCAGCACGCATTTGGCGTGCGGTCAGCCCTGCTCGACGACGTTGGCATCGCCGGCATTGCTGATCTTCGGTGTGCCCGAATGGTAGGTCACCTTGTTGTTGAAGCCGGAGGCGTCGATGGTGTCGACGGCGTCGACGGTGATCGAGTTTTGGACGCCGGACACGGTGAGGCTCGCGCAGTGGCCGGTGATCACGACGGTGTTGGAAACCCCGCTGACGCTGACGATGCTGTCGTTGCAGGCGATCGTCCGGTTCTCGTTGATGCCGGAGATGCTGAGCTGGCCACCCGCCGGCGGGGCGGCGGACGTCGATGGTGCCGAGGTTCGGGTCCTGCTCGTCGACGGCGGCGACTTGGTCGGGTTGTTCGACGGCGAGGTGAACGGTACGGAGATGGTCGGCGGCGACGTGATGATCGACCGGACCCCGGAAAGCTGGTGTGCGGCGAAGGCCGCGATGCCGCCGGCGAGGGCCAGCATGCCGATGACGATGACGGTGCCCAGGATCCACCACACGCGGTTGCCCGACGGCGGTTTGGGCGGGGGACCGGAAAACGGGCCGCCGCCGTAGGTCCACTGGCCCGGTGGCGGGGGGACCGGGGGGCCGGGCGCGTAGGCCTGGCCGCCGGGTTGTGGGTCTCCCACTTCCGACGTGCGCGCCGCGTCGGCCAGCGGCCGCTCGAGTTCGCGGATCCGCTCTTCCGGGTCTTCGTGTGGATTCATGGCATGAGAATGCCATTCGTTCGGGGATTTTCGGCTCGTTCGGTAGTTTCGGCATCGTGCCCGACTTGCCGAACCGCCAGATCGTGTTGCGTCGTCGCCCCACCGGGTTGGTCCAGCCCGGGGACACCGAACTGGTGACGGCACAGGCGCCCCAGCCCGCCGAGGGCGAGGCCCTGCTCCGGACCACCTACGTCGGGCTCGACGCCGCGGTGCGAACCTGGCTGAACGACCAGCCGGGCTACCTTCCGCCGGTGCAGCTGGGCGAGGTCATCCGCGCGGCCGGCATCGGCGAAGTCGTGGAATCGCGCTGCCCCGCGTATGCCGTCGGCGATGTCGTCACCACGCTGACGGGCTTCCAGGAGTACGTGCTCGTCCGCGACGACGTGTTCAGCACACCCATCCCCGGCGGGGCCGCGGTCGACCAGCTGGCCGTCATGTCGGTGTACGGCCCGACGGGGGCCACCGCCTACATCGGGATGATGGACATCGGCCGGCCCCAGCCGGGGGAGACCGTGGTGGTGTCGGCGGCCGCGGGCGCCACCGGGTCGGTGGCCGGGCAGATCGCCAAGATTGCCGGCGCCCGCGTCGTGGGCATCGCCGGCGGCCCGGAAAAGTGCCGGGCGGTGGTCGAGGACTTCGGATTCGACGCGTGCATCGACTACAAGAACGACGACCTGCCGGCCGCGCTCAAGGAGCATTGCCCCCGCCGCGTCAACGTCTACTTCGACAACGTCGGCGGGCCGATCCTCGACGCGGTGCTGGGCCGGCTGGCCACCAAGGCGCGGGTGGTGCTCTGCGGCGTCATCTCCAGCTACCTGAGCGGCGAGCATCCCGGCCCGGCCAACTACGTCAACCTGCTGTCCAAGACCGCGCTGATGCAGGGATTCAACGCGCTCGACGACTGGGGGCGCTTCGACGAAGCCTTCGCCGCGCTGCGTCAGTGGGAGCACGAGGGCCGAATCAGGCACCGCCAGACCGTGTTTGAGGGCATCGAATCGTGCGTCGATGCCCTCAACGGCCTATTCACCGGGGCCAACATCGGCAAGATGCTGGTCAAGCTCAGCGAACCGGCGTCCGGTTAGTCATGGCGCCCCGTCCTTTGAAAACCGCATGAAGCGGGATGCGCGGGACCCCGGTGCGTGGTTTCATAACACCGTTTGCGAAAGTTGCCGAGGGGCATCCCGAGTCAGAGGTTCGACTTTGAGCGATTGGTGGTTGTAGATGGATCGTCGCAGCATGTTGTTGACGACAGGGCTCGGCATGCTGGGGGCTGCGATGTGCATGCCGGAGGCCTGGGCCGCGCCGTCGGCACCGGAGGCGCCGGCGCCGGCCGCGGGTGGGCCCTACATTTTCGCCGACGAGTTCGACGGCCCGGCGGGCTCGGGCCCGGACCCGGGCAAGTGGACGGTGCAGACCTGGCAGGACGACGTGTTCCCGCCGGTCGAGGGGATCTACCGCGACGACCGGCGAAACGTCTTCCAGGACGGCAATTCCAACCTCGTGCTGCGCGCCACCCAGGAAATGGGCACCTACTACAGCGGAAAGCTGCGCGGCAACTTCCGCAGCATGATCAACCAGACCTGGGAAGCGCGGATCAAGCTGGACTGCTTGTTCCCCGGCCTCTGGGCCGCGTTCTGGGGTGTCAACGAGGATCCGATGCCCGACGGCGAGGTCGACGTCTTCGAGTGGTACGGCAACGGCCAGTGGGCCCCGGGCACCACGGTCCACGCGGCCTCCAACGGAAAAACCTGGGAGGGCAAGTCCATTCCCGGTCTGGTCGACGGCGCCTGGCACACCTGGCGAATGCATTGGGGCGAAGACGGATTCCAATTCTCGCGCGACGGGGGCGCGCCGTACTTCACGGTTCCGCCGAAGCCCATCCACGTCTACGGCGGTCCGCCGGAGGACAAGCGGTGGCCGTTCAACAACCCCGGCTACTGGATGACTCCCATGTTCACGCTTGCCGTCGGCGGTGTCGGCGCCGGTGATCCGGCCGCGGGCACCTTCCCGGCGTCCATGCTGATCGACTACATCCGCATCTGGTAGCCCGTCAGCGCTCGGCCTTGAGCACCTGCACCAGGTTGAACTGCCAGCGTTCGACCAGCCGGAAGCCCAGGTCGCGCGGCACCGCGAACGCCGGCGTGGCGCCGTAGCGGGGGCCGGGCGGAAGCGCCGCGCCCCGCTCGTGGGCCGGCTGCGACCCGTCGGCCTGGGTGATGATCCACACCACCGCGCAGTGACTCAGCGGCGCCGCAACCACTTCGGGTATGAGGTTGGTGTCGAAGACCTCGTTGCGGTCGGTCGCCCGTTGCCACAGGGTGAGGTCGACCAGCTTCCGGTAGGCGTCGGGACGCGCCGCCAGCAGCGGGCGCATCGGGGCTGGCATGAACGTCACCGTGTCGTTGACCAACAGGCAATCGCCCGGCGCGGCCTTCGCGGTGATCAGGTCCGCCACCTGACTGTAGTCCATGCCGTATTTCGCGTACGGGTTACGCTGCGCCCGAACATAATTCGGTGCCGCGGCGACGGCGAACAGAACCAGGATCCCCGTCGCCACCCACGGCCTGACCGCCAACGCACCGACGCAGACGCCCAGCGTCAGCGCCATGGCCGGCGCCGTGAAGGACAGATAACGCGGCGTGTAGATTGGGTGCACCGCGGCCGACCAGATCACGATCAGCGCCGTCGGTATCAGCAGCCAGGCGACCGCCAGGGTGAGCAGTTGCCGAGACGGCTCCGTCAGCTTCGCGGATCCATTGAGCCACAAGGTAATTGCCGCTGCCACCGCCAATGCCGACAACATCGCGAACGGCGGGCTTCGTTCGAAGTACTGCTGGATCGTCACGTCCTCGATGGTCCGGTGCCCGATCGGGGCGATCCATTTGATCTGCTGAACCTGACCGACGACCTTTAGGAAGAACGGCACTAGCGCACACACGGCCAGGCCCGAGGCGACGGCGAAGTGGACCAGCACGGCTCGACCGCGGCGCAAGGCGCACACAAAAACGATGTGCGCCAACAACAACAGCACCAGGTACATCTCGAGCAGGATCGAGGCCGCCAGGGCGATCCCGTAACCCAGCCAGACCCAGGCGTTGTCGCGGCGCGCGGCGACGACGAGCAGCACGGCCAGCCACACCGCCGCCAGCATCGACAGGGCATACGGGCGCGCTTCGATGCCCGCCCACGTCGAGCGGGGGAGGATTCCGCAGAAGACACCCGCTGCCACGGCGACCGTGCGCGACGAGAACTGCTTACCCAACACCACCAGGCCGGCCGCGGCGCCCCCGACCGCCAGACCGCTCGGCGCGCGGGACCAGAACTCGGTGGGCGGGAAGATCTGGAACCAGCCGTGCATGAGCAGGTAGTACAGCCCGTGCACGGCGTCGACGTTGCCCAGCATCCGCCACAGCTGAGCCAGGGACCGACTGTAGGAGGCCGAGATCGTCGCGGCCTCGTCGTACCAGAAGGACGGACGGCCGGCGCCGGCCAGACTGACTGCGGCGGCCAGGATTCCGACGATCAGCGGGTCGAGCGCAGCACGGTTGGGCCGTGACTCGCTGAGCACACCGCCATGTTGCCAGAAGCGGACCCGACGCCCTCCGCAACCGACCCATTCGAACGTATGATCGATCAATGGGGCAGCTCGCGTCGATCGGGTACAACGGCCAGCCGGTCCGCAGCCCGTTTCGGGTGGTGCGTCCGCCGCTCGCGGTGCTGGTCGACCTGACCGTGCTGTTCCCGCGCGAGCCGCATCGCTCGGGCCGCTATCAACCCAACGGCCTGCAACTGCACAAGGTCGTGGAGGGCCGGCTGACCTGTTGGGGGCTCTGCGAGCAGGGCGACTGGTGGGGGCTGGTGACCTATCCGATCGCGTACGGGTCCAAGCAGAAAACGGTGACGCACTGGGTGCCGGCCTGGACGCTGCGGCGAAAGGGTAACCGCTGAACGTGCTTGCGCTTCACGCCAATGCGATGATTGCTGCCCATGGCAGACGACTGGGGTTCGGTGCTGGCCAAGCTCATTCCGCTGGGGCTGGTCATCGCGCTCTCGCCGATCACGGTCATTCCCGCGGTCCTCGTCCTGCACGCGCCCCGGCCGCGGCCGTCGGGCCTCGCCTTCCTCGGTGGCTGGGTCCTTGGGCTGGTCGCGCTCACCGCCGTGTTCGTCGGGGCCTCCGGCCTGCTCGGCGGCTTTCACCAGGCGCCGCCCACGTGGGCGTCCTGGCTGCGCGTGGTGCTGGGGCTGGCGCTGGTCGTGTTCGGCGTCTACAGCTGGCGGACCCGGGATCGCCACACCACGTCCCCGGCCTGGATGCGTTCGTTCGCCAAACTGACTCCCGTGCGGGCGGGGGTCACCGGGGCCGTGCTGGTGGCGATCAGGCCCGAGGTGCTGATCATGTGCCTGGCCGCCGGAGTGGCCGTCGGCACCGGCGGGCTGAGCGTCGTCAACGGGGTCATATGCGCCGCGCTTTTCGTCGGCGTGTCCGCGTCGACGGTCGCGCTGCCGGTGTTCGCCTACCTGGAGCTCGGCCACCGCCTCGACGGACCGCTGGAACGGCTCAAAGTCTGGATGGAAGAAAACCACGGCGCAATGATGGCGGTCATTCTGGTCGTGATCGGTTTGATGGTCCTCCACAACGGAATTCGCGGTCTGTAGCAGCGCCGCACGATAGATTGCTGCCCATGGCGGAAAGTTGGGGAACCGTTCTCAGCGGGCTCATCGGGCTGGGGCTGGTCGTTGCGCTCTCACCGATCACGGTGATCCCGGCGGTGCTGGTGTTGCAGGCGCCGAGGCCGAGACCCAGCGGCCTCGCCTTCCTCGGCGGCTGGGTGCTGGCCCTGGCCGCGGTGACGGCGCTGTCCGTCGGGGCGTCCGGCCTGCTCGGCGGCCTGGACAAGGCGCCGCCGAGATGGGCGTCGTGGCTGCGCGTGGTCCTGGGATCGGCCCTCATCCTGTACGGCATCTACCAGTGGCTCACCCGGCGTCGGCACACCGAGTCGCCGGCCTGGATGCGGTCGTTCGCCACCATCACCCCCACGCGCGCCGCGATAACCGGGGCGGCGCTGGTGGTGATACGACCCGACGTGCTGCTCATTTGCGTCCCGGCCGGCCTGGCGATCGGCGGCAGCGGACTGGAAATCGCGGGCGTCTGGATCGCCGGGGTGATCTTCCTGGCCGTCGCCGCGTCGACGGTGGCGGTCCCGATACTGGCCTACGCGGCCGCCGGGCACCGGCTCGACGATGCGCTGGCCCGGCTCAAAGACTGGATGGACAGGAACACTGCCGCGCTGATGGCGGCGGTCCTCGTGGTGATCGGATTGCTGGTGCTCTACCACGGCATCGACGCCCTGGATCATCGATAGCCGCCGTCGGACAGGCCGGCCTCCTCCTCGAGCCTGTTGGTCTTGCCAAAGACCTTGTCGCGCAGGACTTCCCAGAGGTAGGACGTGATCATGCCGGCGTGGCCCTTGGCGGCCCACTGCTGGGAGTGCAGCTCCTCGTGGTGCAGCACCCGGTCCAGCGCGAGGGCGCTCTCGAAGGGCCTGCCGTTGCGGTCGGTGTACCAGGCGTGCCCCGACTCGACGATCTGGCGCAGCCGATGGTCGGCGCCGACGGAGTCGTCGACGTTGACCATGAAGATGTCGCCCCAGGCGGTGCCGCCCTCGCGGGTGAAAGACCTCTGGATCCGGTTGCCGCCCAGGCCCATGAGGATGCCGTTGGGCGTGCTGACCAGGCGCGCACCGGTGCGGTTGACGAGGCCGACGTCCTGGTCGTAACTCCAGCGGTTTGCCTTCTGCCGGTTGATGATCCGCCGCACCTCGGCGGCGGAGTAGGGCGTCTCGGGGAAGTCCGTGGGCTGCTTGCCCGCCTCGCCGTAGCCGGTGCCCGCGTTGAGGATGTAGGTCATCAGCGCCGCCGCGCGCGCGTCGTCCCCGCTGGCGCCGCGCGCGATCAGGAAGTAGGACTTGCCGTCCGGATCGTTGATCTCGGCGAATCGCCCGAGGATCGTGAAGCTCTCCGGGGTGATGCCGTGTTGCTCGGCGATCTCCGCGACGACTTCGGCAGGCACGCCCCGACGTTCCGCGTTTTGCAGCCACTTGGTGTGATAGCCGCGGGCGCCGGACGACGTGAAAACGACCACCCGCACATTGTGCGGTGATGGCGTCGAGCACGGACCGGAAGTTGACCCGAGTCGTGACAGCCTCGTGACGTCACCATTTGGAAACGGCGCGGTGCGGCGCGGCTCGCGTTCAATGTTGGCTGCCGACAATTGACCCGGTCGTCGGAAAACGACTTGCTTGCGGACATATCTGAGCGTGTATGAAGGAGTCGACGCTGATGGCGGAGCGGTTCAACATCAAAGTAGTTGCCGGCGCTGGGTTGTGCGGAGCCGCGATAGCGTTGAGCCCGGACGCGGTGGCCGCCCCGCTGATAACCGGCGGTCACGCGTGCAACGTGCAGCAGGCGGGCGACGTGCCGGCAGCCGTCGGGGGACCGGCGGGCGGAGCGGCTGGCGCGGGCGGACCGGTGCTGGCGGCCGGCGGACCAGCCGAAGTGTGCGCTCCACTCACCAACATGTCGGGTGTTCCGCTCGTTGTGCCGGGGCCCGTCGGCGCTCCCGTGGTTGCGCCGGTGCCGGCGGGTGTCCCGCTGGCCGTGCCCGGGCCGCTTCCCCTGGGCGCTCCCGTCGGCGCCCCGCTGCCCGTCGCGCCGGTGGTGCCTGCCGGCGCTCCGCTGATCGCGCTCGGCGGTGCGCCGATCGAGGGCGTGCCGGCCGCCCCGATCATCGACATGTCGGGGGTCAAGGACGCGCCGACCGGCCCGGCGCCGACCGGCGGGCCGGTGTCCGGTCAGCCGCTTCCGCCCGGTCCCGCGCACTGAGGCCGATCCTCTTCCCGTTGAATGGGCCCGCCGGGGCAGCCCCGGCGGGCCCATTCACTTGCGGGTGACCATCGAAAGGGCTGCCCAACAACGGTTTTCGATACCCGGGATGCGAAGGCCTGCTAACGCGGCACTATGCGAGGAGTTTCGACGCTGTTCTCCTGCACGATCACGGGGTCGCCGACGTTGACTGTGTTGTAGTACCACTCGGCGTCCTCGGGGCTCAGGCTGATGCACCCGTGGCTGACATTCTCGAGCCCGAGGGAGTTGACGGCCCACGGAGCCGAATGCACGAACAGGCCGCGGTTGGTGATGCGGACGGCATAGTCCACCGGTAGCCGGTAGCCGTCGGGGTCGTCGACGGGGATGCCGACGCTGCTCGAATCCATAACGACCGAGCGCTCTTTGGACAAGACGGTGTAGGTGCCGACGGGGGTCTCATATTCGGGCCTACCCATCGAGGCCGGCATCACCCCCGGTTCTCCGAAGTGGGGTCGGTGGTGCGGCGCCGGCAGCGAAGGCGGCGGTCCCGCCTCGACCCCGTCGACGGTGACGGTGAACGTGTGGTCCGCGATGCTGGCCACACCGACGACCGCAGGACCCGTTTTCATTTCCGTGGACATGCCGCCCACCGAGAGCGCGACCGTGCTGTGGGCGGGCCAGAATCGGTCGGGAACCCACTGCACAACCTTGTTGTCGAGCCATTCGAACTTGCCGGTCATGGCGGGCGAGGATTTGATCGCGATGGTGCCCTCGGCCGCGTGCCGGTCGGCGACGGGCGCACGGAACGTCACCACCACGGGGTGCGCGACGCCGACGACCTCGCCGCGCGCGGGAAGAACCGAGGCGATCGTACGTTGCGGCTGGCTCGCCGACGCCATGCTGACGCCGGGTGGCCCCGCGGCGACGCTCGCGGCGACCCCGACGACGGCAACAACACACCGAACAACCGCCCGCATGGCTCCGATTCCTTCTAACTGACAGAGTTGCAATAGTGATGGTAGGGGTGCCCCGAGCAGTGGAAGCGCAAGGGCGCGTTAGCAATTGATCAAGCCTTCGTCACGATTCGGCTACGGCGGGCCCGACGAGGAGTTCGGGATCGCTGCGCCGCCGGCGCGCTGGGCTGCGGGAGCCGGGTGCGGCTACGTCGGCCCGAAGCCGAATGCAAATATAAGGCCCCTTGTAGAAACTCGTATGACCTCATCACAAAGTGCGACACTGAATCTCAAGTGGCGACAAAACGGCGGCCATTGAGGAGTTCAGGAAGGAGGCGCCGTGAACAGGACACTAACGGGCGTGTTGGCGGCGGCAGCCATAGCACTGGCGCCCCTCTGTATTCCACCGGCACAAGCGCACGCCGACGATCCCTGTGCCGGCATTACCGATCCCGCTGCCCACCAGGCTTGCATCGACGCAGCTTCGCGCGATGATCCCGAGCACAGGTACGAGGGCGAGTGCCAGTCGAGCCCCGATTATGGGCAGTTGGGCCAGGTTTGTCGGAACCTCTGGGTCCGAAAGTCCGTGCCCCACCGTGAGTCGGCGACTCTGTAACGGCGAGAGGGGCTGACAGGGTCATCGCCGGCGCGGATATGCTGCTGGGCTAACGCCGCGTGAATGTTCCACGATTCCCAATGTGAGCAACGGCGTGGCCGCATACGCTCTCAATCGGCGAATCGGGCCACGTCGCCGAACACGAAAGTCACCGAAGGGACAACAAGTGGTGCGCGAGAATCGCTCGTCGGGCAAATGCCAGGCCGCGCGGACCCGCATGCCTGGCGTCGAGACCGTCGACTCCGGGCTTTGACGGGGTAGGCGTGGACTTCTGGGCTCCTCCCGAGATCACCTCGGCGCTGATTCATTCAGGGCCGGGGCCCGGGTCGTTGCTCACGGCTGCCAACGCCTGGCGCCAGCTGGCGATCGAGCTGGGACAGACCGCCGCTGCCTACGCCTCCACCGTCGCGGGCATCTCCTGGGAGGGACCGTCGGCGACGGCGATGACCCTGTCCACCCTTCCCTACATCGCCTGGCTGAACACCACCGCGGGACAGGCCGCACAGATGTCGATGGCGGCTGACACCATGGCCAGCTCGTTCGCCGCCACCCAGGCGGCGGTGGTGCACCCCAGTGTGGTCGCCGCCAACCGCGCGCAGCTGGCTCATCTGATCGCGACGAACTACTTCGGCCTGAACTTCCCCGCCATCGCCGCCACCGAGGCCCAGTACACGCAGATGTGGGAAGACAACGCCACCGCCATGCTGGGCTATCACGCCACCAGCCTGCAAACCATGGCGATGCCGACGTTTACCGCCCCATCCCCGATGACCACTCCGACCGCCCCTGTGACTCAACAGCCCGTAGTGGGCGCGTTGGCAGCCGCCGATCCGGCGGCATCGGCCACCAGTTTCTTCGCCGATCCGTTCGTTCAGACCGTCAATGCCGATCTGTTCCAAATAATCGCCAGCGGTGTCTTCAACCCGCAGTCGTTTGCAGCCTTGTTCATGAGTGGCCACGATTACATGCCCGGTCAATACCCGGATGTCCTGGCGCCTACTCCTCGCAACCTCGCTATCGCGTACAACGTCACCGGTCCCGAGGCCGTGGGCGGGGCTCCCAATTTCTTTGCCCCACCCGCCGCCACCACCAGCGCGGTGCAAGCTTCCGTCACCGCTTCTCTGGGCCGGGGAATGTACGTCGGCAACCTTGTGGTCCCGCCGTCGGCGGTCACCTCCCCGATCCAGCTGGCTGCCCAAGAGGCGCCGATGATGGCAACAACGGCCGAGGGCGCTCCACTGGTCCCGATGTTTGTCCCACCGATGCCACCGGGGGCGCGGAAGGCCCAGCGGGACAAGCCCAACGAAAAGGGCTATGGACCGCCGATCTTCGGCACCATCATGCGGCGGCCTCCGTCGGGCGGATGAGACGAAGGCCCGCCATGGCCGGCGAACCCGCAATCGTCTTGGGATTGTCCAAGATTCGCACTGGCGCCTTCGCCTCGTCCCAGTTCCGGCAGGCGTGAGCCCAGCTCAGAAGTGGAGCCGATGACGGTGGAGCCGATGACGGGAATCGAACCCGCGTATTCAGCTTGGGAAGCTGATGTTCTGCCATTGAACTACATCGGCGCTTTTGCCCCGAAAGGCTAGCATCCGCCGCAAGCGCTCGTCGGGCGCTCTGGGGTGTCGCCCACCGATCTTATGCACGATGGCCGGCGCCCAGGTCGAACGTCGCGACCGATCCGAATCCCCGCCGGTGGTTATAAGAGCCGTCCGCCGATTCTTAAATACGCGATATTTATTATTTCGTGATTAGCCCGTAATGTGCTCTGGATGGGTCGGCACGAATTAGCCAGGAAGCGGCGGAATCCGTCTGTGGTGCTGGCTGCGGTGCTTGCTCCCGCCGCGGTGTTCTTCGCGACGGCGGGCGACGTCCGACCATTACCCACCGCCGACCACGCCAAGCCCGTTATCGCCGACGTCGCGCCGTGCTGCATAGAAATTGTGGCGGCCCCATCGAATACGACCCGTAGGGCCGCCGGTTTCGTCGACGGTCAGTTGGCAGCGTCGAGGTACCACACGCGATCCCGATTCTTGGAGGCCGGGGTCGCGCCGGAGCAGGGCCTCCAGGTCCGGACGATCCTGACCGCGCGCAGCATCAGTGCGACGTTCCCCCAGATTCACGAAATCGGCGGCGTCCGACCGGATCCGCTGCCCTGGCATCCCCTTGGTCTGGCGCTCGACGTGATGATTCCCGACCCCGGCTCCGCGCAGGGCATCGCGCTGGGAAACGCGATCGTCGCGTATGTCATGCAGAACGCGGCGCGATTCGGGATACAGGACGCGATCTGGCGCGGTGTCTACTACACGCCCAACGGTGCGCAATCGTCCAGGGTCGGCCACTATGACCACGTCCACGTCACGACCACCGGCGGCGGATACCCCACGGGCAGGGAGATGTACCTCGCCGACTGAAGCCGGGACGGCTCGTCCCCGGGCAACGGATACGCTCGTCGGGTGCTGCTCTCCGATCGCGACCTCAGGGCCGAAATCACCGCCGGCCGGGTGGGCATCGATCCGTTCGACGACGCCCTCGTGCAGCCGTCCAGCATCGATGTCCGCCTCGACTGCATGTTCCGGGTGTTCAACAACACCCGCTACACCCACATCGACCCCGCCAAGCAGCAGGACGAGCTGACCAGCCTGGTGCAACCCATCGAGGGAGAACCGTTCGTGTTGCACCCGGGCGAGTTCGTGCTCGGGTCGACGCTCGAGCTGTTCACCCTGCCCGACGACCTCGCGGGCCGGCTGGAGGGCAAATCGTCGCTGGGCCGGCTGGGGTTGCTGACGCACTCGACGGCCGGCTTCATCGATCCCGGCTTCAGCGGCCACATCACACTCGAGCTGTCCAACGTCGCCAACCTGCCCATCACCCTGTGGCCGGGCATGAAGATCGGGCAGCTGTGCATCCTGCGCTTGACCAGCCCGGCCGAACATCCTTACGGCAGTTCGCGCGTCGGCTCGAAGTACCAGGGCCAGCGGGGGCCGACGCCGTCGCGGTCCTATCAGAACTTCATACGATCTACATAGCTTCGGCGGGGTTCCCTCGCCGCCGTTCTGCGAGATACTTAGCTTGTCGTGGTTTTTCCTCCGCCCCGACCATGGCTTGGCCGCCAATACCTTTGGAGGGGTTGTCTTGGATATCGTGCTCGGCGTTTCGATGGCACCGGCATCGATTCAGATGGTTCTTCTGGAAGGTGAAAACGCCGACGGCGCCACGGTGGAAGAGGACGAGTTCGACGTCACTGCCGCCGGCGACCCGCCCACCATCAGCGCGACCGATCGCGTGATCGCCGCCATCCTGGGCACCCGCGAGGGCGCCGCCGATGCCGGCCTCAAGCTGTCGTCGATCGGGGTGACTTGGACGGATCAAGCCGAAGCGGCGGCCCTGCGCGACGCGCTTGCCGCCCACAGGCTCGAGAACGTGATGCTGGTCTCGACGTTTCTCGCCGCGACGGCGCTGGGCCAATTCGTCGGTGGGGCAATGGGTTACGAGCGCACGGGCGTGCTGTTCGTCGAGCCAGAGGCCGCGACGCTCGCCGTTGTCGAGACCTCCGACGGTTCCATCGTCGATCTCTACCGGGAACAGATCTTCGCGGAGTCCTATGACGAGGCGACCGCGCAACTGAGCCGGATGATCTCCGGGCTGGACCAACTCGAATGGGGGCCGAACGGTCTCTTCCTGGTCGGCTCGGGAGTCGACATCGCCCCGATCAAGCCGGCGCTGGAATGGGCGACCTCGCTTGCCGTGAACGCACCGGAGGAGCCGGGCACGGCGCTGGCTCGCGGGGCGGCGCTGGCGGCGGCGAACGCGCCGACGTTCGCCTCGTCGACCGCTGCGCTCGCCTACGCCCAGGACCCCGGCACCGGCGCCGTCGGCGCCGACGCGCTGCCCGAGTACCTCAGCGCCTCAGGCCTTTCCGGCGGTGACGACGACGTGGCCTACAGCGCTGTCCCGGACGAGGACGCCGATGCCCCGACCGTCGTCATCGAAGCGTCCGGCCTAGCCGACCTGGAGAACCAGCCCCGGCGCCGGCCTGTGCTGCTGGTCGGCAGCGGGATGGCCGTGGTCGCCATCAGCGCGGTGGTGGCGCTGGAGATTGCGCTGGCGATCGGCATTCGCACGACGGTCGCTTTGCAGCCCAGTCCCAATCAAAGCCTCATCGTCCCGACACAGCAGGCCCCCGCGCCCCCGCCCGTGGAGGCGGCCGCGCCCAAGCCGACGATCAGCGAACCGGCACCCGTGGCGGCGCCCATGCCGTTGAAGCCGCAGTTGGCGGCGCCCCCGCCCGCGGCCCCACCTCCTCCGCCTCCCGCGGCCCCGGCTCCCGCGGCTCCGGTGGTGCCGGTGCCCGTCGTGGTTCCTCCGCTGGTGGTTCCCCCGCCACCGATCCACGTGGCGGCTCCCGACCCGGTTGTCAGGCCGCCGGTGATCGAGTTCCCCCCGCGGCTGTCGCCGCCGGTGATCCAGTTCCCGCCGCGGGTCTCGCCGCCGGTGGTGAACCAGCCGCCGCCGCTGGTCCAGCCGCCGGTGCGCGTCCCGCAGCCTCCGACGCCACCGAAAGTGGGTGGCACTGTTCCGCAGTCGCCGCCGCTAGTCCAGCCGCCGCCGCGGCTGTCGCCGCCGGTGGTGAACCAGCCGCCGGTGCGCGTCCCGCAGCCTCCGACGCCACCGAAAGTGGGTGGCACTGTTCCGCAGTCGCCGCCGCTCCAGATTCCCCCGGTGCAGGGCCCATCGCCCAAGCCGACCGGTCCGGGCGGCGTTGGCCCCGGTCCCTTCGGGGGCGGCGGGCCCCTCGGCGGGGGCGGGCACGGCGGCGGTCCCTTTGGCGGCGGCGGTCCCTTCGGCGGCGGAGGTCCCTTGGGCGGCGGCGCCCCCGCTGGTCCCGGACCCTTCGGCGGGGGCGGGCACGGCGGCGGACCCTTCGGCGGGGGCGGGCACGGCGGCGGGCCGTTCGGCGGCAGCGGGCCGCTCGGTGGCGGCCACGGAGGCTTCGGCGGGGGCGGACGCAAGTAAAGCCACGGCGAGGGGCGCTCACTACCCCGGGGCCGCGCGGGTAGGCTGGAAATACGGGCTGGTCAAGAAGCCGTGCCGCCCGTTTGCCAGAATTCCATAAAGCGCAGCTAATCCCGGATTCTAGGGCCTCGCGGTGCTGTGGCAACAAATCCGTGGTTAATGCACAGAAATGAGTGATGTCCGCGGGCGGGCGGGCAGCACAGCAAACGACCAAGGGGGATCTTCAAGCGGTGGTGGGCGTCGTGCTCGGCGTGTCGATGGCGCCGACGAAGGTCCGCATGGTGCTGGTCGAGGGTGAGAGCGCCGACGGGGCCGCCGTCGACCAGGACGACTTCGACGTCGCCGACGATTCGCCGCGCACCGCGCCCACCCAGGTCGTCTCGGCCATCCTGGGTACCCGCGAGGGCGCCGAGGAGGGCGGTTACCAACTTCTCTCGACCGGAGTGACCTGGACCAATCACGTCGAGGCGGCGTTGCTCCGGGACGCGCTGATCGCGCACAAGATCGAGAACGTCATGCTGGTCTCGGCCTTCATGGCCGCGGCCGCGCTGGCACAGGCCGTCGGCGACGCCACAAATTATGCGAACACGGCGCTGCTCTTCGTGGAGCCGTACACCGCCACGTTGGCCTTGGTCGACACCGCCGACGGATCGGTCTCCGACGTGCATCGCAGGGTTCTTCCCGACGACGAAGACGAGGCCGTTGCCGAACTCGTCAAGATGGTCTCCCGCGCCGAATCGCTGGAGACGCGGCCGGATGGCGTGGTCGTCGTCGGGTCTGGCGTCGATATCCCGCTCATCAAGCCGGCGCTGGAGGCCGCAACCTCGCTCGCGCTGTCCGTACCCGACGAGCCGGAGACGGCCCTGGCTCGCGGCGCGGCGCTGGCATCGGCGAACGCCCCGCTGTTCGCGTCGTCCACGGCCGCACTGGCCTACGCGCTGGATCCCGGCACCGGCGAGGTCGACCCGCTGGCGCTGACCGCACAGTCGCCGGGGTTACTGCCCGGATATCTGCCCGAGTCGCGGGGCGTTCCGGAGTCCACCGCCGATACCAAGGCGGGCGAGCCCAACGTCGCCTACAGCGCGATACCGGACGAGGATGTCGAGGCCGGCACCGTCATCGGCCTGGACGAGGCCGGGCAGCGGCGCCGGTCTCTCCTACTGGTCGGCAGCGCGCTCGCGGTGGTATTCATCAGTGCGGTGGTGGCGCTGGAGATTGCGCTGGCGATCAGCATCCGCCCGACGGTCGCGTTGCGCCCCAGCCCCGCCGAAAACATCGTCGTCCCAACGCAACCCGCGCCGCCGCCGCCGCAGGCTTCTGTTCCCGCGCAGCCGAAGATCCAGGCGCCCGCCCCGGTGGCGGTGCCTCATCCCATAGCTCCGCCGGCCGCGGCTCCGGTTCCCGCAGCTCCGCCGATCCCGCCGCCCGTGCTCGTTCCCGTTCCCGTTCCGCGCGTTCCCGTCATCGGGCCCCCGGCGCCGCGCGGGCCCTTCGGCGGTGGCCCCGCCCCCCGCGGCCCCTTCGGTGGCGGGCATGGTCCGTTCGGGCGCGGGCCGTTCGGTGGGGGCCATGGTCCTTTCGGTGGGGGCCATGGTCCCTTCGGGGGTGGGCATGGCTTCGGGGGCGGGCACGGCTTCGGTGGCGGGCACGGATTCGGCGGCTTTGGGCACCGGTAGCCTCGCGCGTCAGGTGCGGTGAATCGGACGCGCCGAGCTAGGGTGGTGGGGACCACACGCCAAACCAGTTGGGGGGCTTGGAGAAAGCGGTGGACATCGTAGTTGGTGTATCCATGGCAGCGGAGACGGTCCGCATGGTGCTCATCGAGGGCGCCGGCGCCGGCGGGGTGACAGTCGATCAGGACGACTTCGACGTCAGCGGCCGCCCGCAGGCCAACGCCGCGGTGGATCGGGCGGTCGCCGCCATCGTCGGAACCCGGGAAAGCGCGGTCGAAGGCGGGCACCACGTGCTCTCCAGCGGAGTTGCCTGGACCGATCAGGCCGAGGCGGCGGCACTCCGGGATGCATTGGCGGAACGCAAGATTGAGAACGTCATGCTGGTCTCGGCGTTCATGGCCGCGGCGGCCCTGGCGCAGGCGGTCGGCAGCGCCACCAATTGCGCGCGCACCGCGCTGCTGTTCGTCGAACCGGCCAGCGCGACGCTGGCCGTCGTCGACAGCTCCGACGGGTCGATCATCGACACGCATCGGCGGTCCCTGCCGCCGAACGATGACGCGGCGCTGGAACAACTGACCGCGATGGTTTCGGGTGCCGAATCGATGAAAGCCCGCCCCGACGGGGTGTTCCTCGTCGGTTCCGGCGTCGACCTCCCGTCGATCAAACCGACGCTGGAAGCCGCGACATCGCTTTCGCTGACCGCCCCCGAGGAGCCCGAGATGGCCCTGGCCCGCGGCGCGGCGCTGGCGTCGGCGAATGCCCAGCTGGGAGCGCCGTCCACCGTGGCGATGCCGGACGCGGGCGCCGCGCGCGAGGTCCGCGCCGCTCGGGCCAGGTGGCGCTCCCGCAAGCCGTTGGTGGCGGCAGCCATCGCGGCGGTGATGTTCGTCGGCGGGGCGGTTGCCGTGGCGCTCGACCTGACCTTCAGTGTCCGGCCCCACGTGGAGCAGCGGCCGGACATCAGCAAGAACGTCATCGCGCCGGCGCCGCAGGCGCCGCCCCCGCCGCCCTCGGCGGTCCCGGCACCGGAAACCGCGGCACCCCCGCAGCAGGATCCGTCGGAGCGGCCCAGGGACAAGGCCCACGACTGGCTGCACCGGCACCTGGGCCCGGGCATCCTGGGCCCGTAACGGGTAGCCTCGCCCAAGGCCCCGACGGTTCGAACAAGCGTAAAATCGGCCAATTAGGGGAACCCTGGGGGAGTTCGCGGCGTGCCGCCGCCAATCGTGCGCGCGACGACGACGTCCCCGGGCGTGATCGCTGGCAATGCGACTATGGAGGAGCTTTGGACACCGTACTTGGCGTGTCGATGGCCCCGACGGCAGTCAGGATGGTGCTGGTCGAGGGCGAAAACGGGGACGGCGCCACCGTCGACGAAGACAACTTCGACGTTTTCGCCGGCGATGACACGGCAACTGTGAGCGCCGCCGACCAAGTGGTGTCGGCGATCCTGGGCACCCGCGAGGGCGCCGCCGAGGGCGGCTATCAACTGGCGTCGACCGGGGTCACCTTCACCGACCCCATCGAGGCCGCCGCGCTGCGTGACAAGCTTGCCGCCCACAAGGTCGAGAACGTGATGTTGGTCTCGGCCTTTCTGGCCGCGGCGGCGCTGGCCCAGGCCGTCGGAAACCAAACCAACTACGCGCACACGGCGCTGTTGTACATCGAGCCCAATACAGCCACCCTGGCGGTCGTCGATAGCGCCGACGGGTCGGTCTCCGACGTGCACCGCGAGCCCCTCCCGGACGACGACGACGCCGCGGTGGCCCAGCTGGCCACCATGGTTTCCGCCGCCGAGGGGCTGGAGACCCGCCCGGATGCGGTGTTCGTGGTCGGTTCCGGCATCGACGTCCCGTTGATCAAGCCGGCGCTGGAGGCGGCGACCACGCTGCCGCTGACGGCGCCCGAGGAGCCGGAGACGGCGCTGGCCCGCGGGGCGGCGCTGGCGTCGGCGAGTGCGCCGCTGTTCGTGTCGTCCACCGCGGCGCGTGCCTACGCGCAGGATCACGGCACCGGCGCCATCGACCCGTTCGCCGTCGCCCCGGGCTACTTTGACTTCCCGGCGACAGCGGCCGGCGACGGCCTCGCCTACAGCGCCGTCGGCGACGACTTCGCCGACCCCTTCACCGGCCCGCACACCGCCGCGAGCGGTTTCGTCGATGTCGGCGAGCGCAGGTCGTTCGGCCTGGTGGGGAGCGTTTTGGCGGGAATCTTCATCGTGGGAGTGGCGGCGCTGGTCGTTTCGCTCGCGATCGCCATCCGGCCGACGGCCGGCGTGAAGCCCGTGCCGGGCCAGAACGTCGTCGCTCCCGCCCAGCCGGCACCGGCGGCTCCGGCCGCCCCCGCGCCCGCCCCGGCGGCAGTGCCCGCGCCGGCCCCGGCTCCGGCCCCCGCGGCGCCCGCTCCCCAGGCTCCGGCTCCCGTCGCGGTGCCGCCGGCCCCGGCTCCGCCGCCGGTCGTGGCGCCCGCCCCAGCGCCTGTGCCAGTTCCGGAGGCGCCTGCGCCCATTCCCGCCGCGCCGGCGCCCGCGCCTCCGCCGGTCGCGCCCGTTCCCGTGCCGATTCCGCTGCCGATACCAGGCATCGGCGGCGGCGGTGGTCACGGTGACGGCGGTGATCACGGCGGCGGCTTCCCCGGTGGCGGTGGTCACGGCGGCTTCGGTGGCGGTCATGGTCGCGGTGGGTTCGGGATTCCGGGGATCCCAGGGCTTTAATTCGCGCCCACAGCCACCTGTCATCTCCCGTTTGCCTGCCGCTCAGCGGGACGACGCGGTTAGCTCATCGCGGCCACCTACACCGGTGGTATGCGATGCACCGTTTTCGGAACCGGCTACCTGGGCGCCACGCACGCTGTCGGGATGGCCGCGTTGGGACACGAGGTCATCGGGGTCGATATCGACCCGGGCAAGGTCGCCAAGCTCGCCGGGGGCGACATTCCCTTTTACGAGCCCGGACTGCGAAAGCTGTTGACGGACAACCTGACTGCGGGGCGACTGAGCTTCACCACCGACTACGATCTGGCCGCCGAATTCGCCGACGTGCACTTCCTCGGGGTCGGCACGCCGCAAAAGAAGGGCGAATACGGCGCCGACCTGTGCCATGTGCATGCCGTCATCGACACGTTGGTGCCGCGGTTGACCAGATCGTCGGTGCTCGTCGGCAAGTCGACGGTCCCGGTGGGCACCGCGGCCGAGTTGAGCCGACGGGCCGCGGGGCTGGCGCCCCCGGGGGTCGACGTCGAAGTCGCCTGGAATCCGGAGTTTCTGCGTGAGGGGTTCGCGGTGCGCGACACGCTGCGCCCGGATCGCATTGTGCTTGGCGTGCAAGACGATTCGTCGCACGCCGAGCCGGCCGTTCGCGAGCTCTACGGGCCGCTGCTGGAGGCGGGCGTGCCGTTCCTGGTGACCGACTTGCAGACCGCGGAGCTGGTCAAGGTATCCGCCAATGCCTTTCTGGCGACCAAGATTTCGTTCATCAACGCGATCTCCGAGGTATGCGAGGCCGCCGGCGCCGACGTCAGCGTCCTGGCCGATGCGCTGGGATACGACCCACGGATCGGACGCCAATGCCTCAACGCGGGTTTGGGTTTCGGCGGCGGCTGCCTGCCCAAGGACATCCGCGCGTTCATGGCCCGCGCCGGCGAGCTGGGCGCCGACCAGGCGCTGACCTTCCTGCGCGAGGTCGACAGCATCAACATGCGCCGGCGGACCCGGATGGTCGAACTGGCCACCACCGCGTGCGGCGGTTCGCTGTTGGGCGCCAATGTCGCCGTGCTGGGCGCCGCGTTCAAACCCGAGTCCGACGACGTGCGCGACTCGCCCGCCCTCAACGTCGCGGGCCAGCTGCAGCTCAACGGCGCGGCGGTCAACGTGTACGACCCGAAGGCCCTCGACAACGCGCAACGGCTGTTCCCGACGCTCAACTACGCGGTTTCGGTGGAAGAGGCCTGCGAGCGCGCCGATGCCGTGCTGGTGCTTACCGAGTGGCGGCAATTCATCGACCTCGACCCCGATGTCCTCGCCGACCGGGTGCGTGCCCGGGTGATCGTCGACGGCCGCAACTGCCTCGACGCCGCCCGCTGGCAGCGGGCGGGCTGGCGGGTGTTCCGGCTCGGCACGCGACGGCCGTAGCAGGGCGTTTTGATGCGAGGGTCGCAAACCCTCGCTCTCTAAGGCTGGGTCAGCTCGCCGAGCGTGAAGTCCATTGCCAGCGGTTCTTTCGTTTGTACCCGGTCACCGATGAGAGCCTCGACCCGGCGATAGGTCCCCTCACGGAGCAGGTGCGCGAGGAATCGCTCGTCCTGGTTGGCGTCGAGATCGACGATCCAATAGTGCTCGATGCCGGCCTTCGCGTACTCGTAGGCCTTCATCACCCGGTCCGTGCGACGTGAACCAGGTGACACGATCTCGACGACCAAAACGACATCCGATGCGTCTACTCGCACCGGATTGCGCTCCACTACATCGCGGTTCACCACAACCAGGTCTGGGTCACGCACCGTGGGCGGGAAGCGTGCCTCGACCGTGACCTCGACCTCTTGTAGCACGACGAGCGACGCAGGCAGCCTCGCCCGGATCAGCTGTGAAAGATTTCTCGACACAACCTGGTGCAGCGGACGTGGCCGCGGTGTCATGACGATGCCCCCCTCGACGAGCTCCCAGCGACGCGCCTCATCCAGCTCGAGCGCATCCCACTCTTCGAGCGTCACCAGGTCGCGAGGAAACTCGGCCAATCCCGCCACCGTGCACCTCCAGGTCTCCTTTGAAAGCAGGCTACGCCTGCTCGAGGCTCCGCTCGCGAGGAAGCATCGCAGCAGGCACCGACATTCGGCTTCGCCCGTGACTCTTATGCAGCGACCACGCGCCGACACACACGTGTTAACGAGAAGAAAAATGCTTGATTCCGGGCCGTGACGCGGACGCCGTTGCACGCCGTGGCGTCCCGATTATCGCGGCCTCCCATCAGTGCTTTTCCGCCGTCTTCGGCAAAATTGCGGCACAGCTCACACGCGGCAATATGTCGGTGGTGTTACCGCAACCGCACAACCGCAAAAGCGGGTCGGTGCGAATTTTTGAAGCGTCAAAAACCTGCCTTACCCTCGGTGAATGACAGCGCGGTAGCCGTCGTTCGAGAGGAGGCGTCATGGTCGATCTGAACGCGAACCGCCAGACCGCCGCCGACGCCCTGCTCGGATTCAGCAAATATTTCCACCGAGGCGAGGTCTCCGCGGATCGCCGTGCGCTGCACAAGGTCGGCGGCCGCTCGGCGGACGACTTCTACCGGGACCGCTGGGCGCACGACAAGGTCGTGCGCTCGACGCACGGCGTCAACTGCACGGGATCGTGCTCGTGGAAGATCTACGTCAAGGACGGCGTGATCACCTGGGAATCCCAACAAACCGACTACCCGTCCGTCGGCGCCGACAAGCCGGAATACGAGCCGCGTGGCTGCCCCCGCGGCGCCTCGTTCTCCTGGTACACGTATTCGCCTGCGCGCGTTCGCTATCCGTATGTGCGCGGCGTCCTGCTCGAGTACTACCGCGAGGCCAAGGCGCGGCTGAACGACCCCGTGCTGGCGTGGGCCGACATCGTCGACGATCCCGTCAAGTCCAGCCGCTACAAGGCGGCGCGCGGCAAGGGTGGGTTCGTCCGCGCCGAGTGGTGGGAGGCCGCCGAGATGGCGGCGGCCGCGCACGTGCACACGATCAAGAAGTACGGTCCCGACCGGGTGGCCGGGTTCTCGCCAATACCCGCGATGTCGATGGTCAGCCATGCCGTTGGGGCCCGGTTCATTTCGCTCATCGGCGGGTCGATGCTGTCGTTCTACGACTGGTACGCCGACCTGCCGGTGGCCTCGCCGCAGGTGTTCGGCGACCAGACGGACGTGCCCGAGTCGGCCGACTGGTTCGACGCCGGCTACCTGATCATGTGGGGCTCCAACGTCCCGGTCACCCGCACGCCCGACGCGCACTACATGACCGAGGCGCGCTACCGCGGCCAGAAGGTGGTCGTGGTCTCACCCGACTACGCCGACAACACGAAGTTCGCCGACGAATGGCTGCCGGCGCGGCCGGGCACCGATGCGGCGCTTGCGATGTCGATGGGCCACGTGATCCTCAAGGAATTCTTCGTCGACCGGACGACCCCGTATTTCACCGACTACGTGAAGCGGTACACGGACCTGCCGTTCCTGGTGACGCTGACCGAGCGCGACGGGGACTGGCTGCCCGGGAAGTTCCTCACCGCAGCCGATCTCGGCGACACCGGCGAGGGCGCCGCGTCCAAGACGGTGCTGCTCGACGCGCAGGCCAACCCCGTGGTGCCGAACGGCTCGCTGGGACACCGGTTCACGGCGTCCGGCGAAGGACTATGGAACCTCGACCTGGGCGGCGTGGACCCGCTGCTGACACTGGCCGGCGGTGACGTGACCGAGGTGAAGCTGCCGCGGTTCGACGGCGACAAGCCCGGCGTATTGACCCGCGGCGTGCCGTCGAGAATCGTTGCCGGACAACGCGTGACGACGGTCTTCGACCTGCTGCTGGCCCAGTACGGCGTGCGCCGGGAGGGCCTGCCCGGGGACTGGCCGTCCGACTACGACGACGCGACTCAGCCCTACACCCCGGCGTGGCAGGAGCCGATCACCGGCGTGCCCGCCGCGGCGGTGGCACGGATCGCGCGGGAATTCGCCGACAACGCCGAACGTTCGCGCGGCCGGTCGATGATTTTGATGGGCGCGGGAACCAACCACTGGTTTCACTCCGACCAGATCTATCGCTCGTTCCTCACGCTGGTGATGCTCACCGGCTGTCAGGGCGTCAACGGCGGCGGCTGGGCGCATTACGTCGGGCAGGAGAAGTGCCGGCCGGTCACCGGGTGGTCGACGCTGGCCTTCGGGTTGGATTGGCAGCGGCCGCCGCGCCAGATGCAGGGCACGGTGTTCTGGTACCTGTCAACCGACCAGTGGCGCTACGACCGGTTCACCTCCGAGGCGATGGCCTCACCGCTGGCCGAGGGCCGGTTCGCCGGCCGAACCGCAGCCGACAGCATCGCGCTGGCCAGCCGGCTGGGCTGGATGCCGAGTTATCCCACGTTCAACCGCAATCCGCTCGATCTGGCCGACGAGGCGGCGCGGCTGGGCAAGGACGCGTCGGCGCACGTCGTGGACGGGCTGAAGTCCGGGCATCTGCAGTTCGCCTGCGAGGATCCCGACGCGCCCGAGAATTTCCCGCGCTGCCTGACGGTGTGGCGGTCCAACCTGCTCGGCTCGTCGGCGAAGGGCAACGAGTACTTCCTCAAGCACCTGCTGGGCACCGATTCCAATGTCGCCGCCCGCGACGAGGACGCGGTGCGCCCGCAGGAGGTGCGCTGGCGCGACGAGGCGCCGGTGGGAAAGCTGGACCTGCTGTTGTCGATCGACTTCCGAAACACCAGCACCACACTGTTTTCCGACATCGTGCTGCCCGCGGCCACCTGGTATGAGAAGCACGACCTGTCCAGCACCGACATGCACCCGTTTGTGCACGCGTTCTCCCCGGCGATCTCGCCGCCGTGGGAGACCAAGACCGACTTCGAGGCCTTCCACCGCATCGCGCGCGGGTTCTCCTGGCTGGCCGAAAAGCATCTGGGCAAGCGCAAGGACATCGTCGCGGTGCCGCTGCAGCACGACAGCGCGGATGCCACCGCTCAGCCCGGCGGGCGCGTGCTGGACTGGAAAGCCGGTGAGTGCGAACCGATTCCCGGCAAGACGATGCCGCGGCTGGTCGTCGTCGAGCGGGACTATCCGGCGGTCGGTGACAAGATGGCCGCGCTCGGGCCGATGGTCGAAACCGTCGGCCTCACGACCAAGGGCGTGACGACGCATCCCGACGCGGAGGTCGAATACCTGCGGGGCGTCAACGGCGCGGTGGTCAGCGGCGTGGCCGTCGGGCGGCCGTCGCTGGCCAAGGACACCCACGCCGCCGAGGCGATTCTGGCGCTGTCCGGCACGACGAACGGGCGCCTGGCGGTCGAGGGGTTCGAAGCGCTGCAGCGGCGCACCGGCACGGAGCTGGCCGACCTGGCGAAGGAGAACGAGGGCCGGCGAATCACGTTCGCCGACACGCAGTCTCGCCCGGTGCCGGTGAACACGTCGCCGGAGTGGTCCGGTTCGGAGACCGGGGGCCGCCGCTACTCGCCGTTCACGATCAACACCGAGCGGCTCAAGCCGTGGCACACCCTGACCGGTCGCCAGCACTTCTACCTCGATCACGACTGGATGAGCGAGCTCGGGGAGCAGTTGCCGATCTTCCGCCCGCCGCTGGACATGACCGCCCTGTTCGACGAGCCGGCCGTCGGTGACACCGCCGGCGGGATCACCGTGCGGTATCTGACCCCGCACTCCAAGTGGTCCATCCACTCCGCGTACCAGGACAACCTGCACATGCTGACGCTTTCCCGTGGCGGGCAGGCGATTTGGATGTCGGACGTGGACGCGGCGAAGATCGGCGTCAAGGACAACGACTGGATCGAGTGCACCAACCGCAACGGTGTGGTCAACGCCCGCGCGATCGTCAGCCACCGGATGCCCGAGGGCCTGGTGTTCATGTACCACGCGCAGGACAAGGCGGTGGACGTGCCCCGCACCGAGAAGACCGGGAAGCGCGGCGGCATCCACAACGCGCTGACCCGGATCATGATCAAGCCGTCGCACCTGATCGGCGGTTACGCCCAGCAGTCCTTCGCGCTGAACTACCACGGCCCCACCGGAAACCAGCGCGACGAGGTCACCACGATCAGGCGGCGCTCGCAAGAAGTGGAGTACTGACTTGAAGGTCATGGCTCAGCTCGCGATGGTGATGAACCTCGACAAGTGCATCGGCTGCCACACCTGCAGCGTCACCTGCAAGCAGGCGTGGACCAACCGCGGCGGCATGGAGTACGCCTGGTTCAACAACGTGGAAACCCGCCCCGGACAAGGGTATCCGCGTCGCTACCAGGACCAGGAGAAGTGGAAGGGCGGCTGGACGCTGAACAAGCGCGGCCGGTTGACGCTCAGGTCGGGATCGCGGATCAAGCGGCTGCTCAACATCTTCGCCAACCCCGACCTGCCCACGGTGTCGGACTACTACGACCCTTGGACCTACGACTACGAGACGCTGCTGTCCGCCCCCGCGATGGACACCACCCCGGTGGCCCGGCCCAAGTCGCTGATCACCGGCGAAGACACCAAGGTGACCTGGGGTGCCAACTGGGACGACGACCTCGGCGGCGGACCCGAGCAGGTCGGCCGGGACCCGTTGCTGGCCAAGCTGTCCGACGAGGTGAAGCTCGAGTTCGAGCAGACGTTCATGTTCTATCTGCCGCGCATCTGCGAGCACTGCCTCAACCCCTCCTGCGCGGCGTCGTGCCCGTCCGGCGCGATCTACAAGCGCAGCGAGGACGGCATCGTGCTGGTGGACCAGGACAAGTGTCGTGGCTGGCGGCAGTGCGTCACGGGCTGCCCCTACAAGAAGATCTACTTCAACCACAAGACCGGCAAGGCCGAAAAGTGCACGTTCTGCTACCCGCGCGTCGAGGTCGGCATCCCGACGGTGTGCTCGGAGACCTGCGTCGGGCGGCTGCGCTACATCGGGGTGCTGCTGTACGACGCCGACGCCGTCGCGGCCGCGGCATCGGTCCAAGACGAGCAGGACCTGTACCCCGCGCAGCTCGGCGTGTTCCTGAACCCGCACGACCCCCGGGTCGTCGCGGAGGCGGAGCGCGCCGGGATCTCCGGCGAATGGATTGAGGCCGCGCAGAATTCGCCGGTATACCGACTCATCGTCGACTACCAGCTGGCGCTTCCGCTGCACCCGGAGTACCGCACCATGCCGATGGTCTGGTACGTCCCGCCGCTGTCCCCGGTCGTCGATGTGCTGGCCAAGACCGGCCACGACGGCGAGAACAAGAACAACCTTTTCGGCGCGATCGACGCCCTGCGCGTCCCGATCGAGTACCTGGCCGAGCTGTTCACCGCCGGCGACGTCGGACCGGTTCGGCTTGCGCTGCAACGGCTCGCGGCGATGCGCTCGTACATGCGCGCCGCCAACCTGGGCGAGGAGTTCGACGACACGATCCCGGAGTCGGTGGGGCTGGCCGGCGAGGAGATCGAATCGATGTACCGGTTGCTGGCGATCGCCAAGTACGCCGACCGCTACGTCATCCCCAGCGGCGCGGGATCGGACGCGCACCGCCTCGACGCGCTGGCCACCGGGTGCAGCCTCGACGGCGACGGCGGGCCGGGGATGACGGCGTATGACGCGATGGCCGACAAATTCCACGTCACCAACGGCAACGGGAATGGCAACGGCAGCAAGGCCGGGAGAAACCTGCTCAACTGGGACGGCAAGAGCACCGACGGGCTGGTGCCGACAAAGTGAAGACGCTGACGCTGAATCGGCGACCGACGCGCGGCGCGGCGCTGGGCGAGCGCGACCGCCGGCTGACGTGGCGCGTCGCGGCGCTGCTGCTGGATTACCCCAGCACGCAGACACTCGCACTCACCGACCAATTAGCCGCCGCCGCAGAAGAATTGCCCGCCGCGGTACGAACACCGATACTGGACTTCCTGCTGCGGGAATTCAACGGCGCCGACCCGATGGAGCTCGCCGCGCGCTACGTCGAGACCTTTGACATGCGCCGGCGCGCCAGCCTGCACCTGACCTACTACGCCTACGGCGACACCCGCAAGCGCGGCATGGCGCTGCTGCGCTTCAAGCACGCCTACCGCCAGGCCGGGATGCAACTGGGTGATGACGAGTTGCCCGACTACCTGCCGCTGGTCCTCGAGTTCGCCGCGATCGTCGACCCCGCGCGGGGCGAGCGGCTGCTGGCCGAGCATGTGCCGGTTCTGGAACTGCTCCGACTGTCGTTGCGGGACAGCGGCTCCGGATACGCCGCGGTCCTGGGTGCGGTCCTCGCGACGCTGCCCCCGATCAGCACCGCCGACCGGCGCCGCATCGCCGAGCTGGCCGCGGCGGGCCCACCGGAGGAAGACGTCGGGCTCGAGCCGTTCGCGATGGATCCGCTGAGCGCCGGAGGTCGCCGATGAACAGCCTGCTGTGGCTGACCGCGCCGTACATCGCGCTCACATCGTTTGTGCTGGGCCATGTCTGGCGCTACCGGACCGATCAGTTCGGTTGGACCACGCGGTCCTCGCAGATCTACGAGAGCAGGCTGCTGCGGATGGGCAGCCCGCTGTTTCACTTCGGGCTGCTGGGCGTCTTCGGCGGCCACGTCGTCGGCCTGATGATCCCGGAATCCTGGACGTCGGCGGCCGGTGTCCCCGAGTGGGCGTATCACCTGGCGGCGGTGACGATGGGCTCGCTGGCCGGGGCGGCCGTCGTGACCGGGCTGACAATCCTGCTGTACCGGCGCATTACGGTGCCCGAGGTGCGCAAGGCGACGACCCGCAGTGACAGGCTGATGTACGCGCTGCTGGCGGGGGCCCTGGTGACCGGGATGCTCAACACCCTGACCAACGTGTTCGCCGCCTACGACTACCGCCAGACGGTGTCGCCGTGGTTCCGCAGCCTGTTCTCCCTGCATCCGGCGGTGGAGTTGATGGCCGGCGCGCCCGCGACGTTTCAGGTGCACGCGCTGATTGTCCTTGCGCTGCTGGGCATTTGGCCATATACCCGGCTGGTTCACATGTTCAGCGCACCGGCCGGATACCTGCTGCGCCCGTACCTGGTCTACCGCAGCCGCGACCCACAGAAGTCGTCCGGCAACCGCTATGCGAAGGCCTGGGTGGCGCCGGTGGCCCCGCCCGCCCGCAGCCGCTGGGTGTGACACCGGTCGCATAGCTCACCGCCCACCGAGGTCGGAAGTGAGCAGGTTGTAGCACGCGGGTCATCGCGGGAAGCGTTGCCGCAACAACACTTTCCTACCGTGATGGCATGCTGCTACAGACGCGCCGACACACCATCGACGACTGGGACCCCGAAGACGTCGACGCCTGGAACGACGGCGGCGCAAAGATCGCGCGCCGCAACCTGATCTGGTCCATCGTCGCCGAGCACGTCGGGTTCTCGGTCTGGTCGATCTGGTCGGTGATGGTCCTTTTCATGCCGCAGAACGTCTACCACATCGACGCCGCCGGAAAGTTCTTCCTCGTCGCGATGCCGACGCTGGTCGGCGCGATCCTGCGGCTGCCCTACACGTTCGCCACCGCGACGTTCGGCGGCCGCAACTGGACGGTGTTCTCCGCGCTGGCACTGGCGTTGCCCACGGCGTTGACGCTGTACTTCATGGCGCACCCCGGAACCTCGTACACGACCTTCATGGTCGTGGCCGCGATCGCCGGGCTGGGCGGGGGCAACTTCGCGTCCTCGATGACCAACATCAACGCGTTCTATCCGCAGCGGCTCAAGGGGTGGGCGCTGGGGCTGAACGCCGGCGGCGGCAACATCGGCGTCGCGGCGATCCAGATCGTCGGGCTGCTGGTGATCGCCACCGCGGGCAACCGTGCACCGCACTGGGTGTGCGCCGTGTATCTGGTGTTGCTGTCGGTCGCCGCGGTCGGCGCCGCGCTGTTCATGGACAACCTGAGCAACCAGCGCACGAACGGCCGCTCGATGATAGACGTGATGAAATACCGCGATTCGTGGCTGATCGCGCTGCTCTACATCGGCACGTTCGGATCGTTCATCGGCTTCTCGTTCGCCTTCGGCCAGGTGCTGCAGATCAGCTTTCTGGCCAACCTCAGCCACGGAGGCAAGACAACCCCGGCGATGACCGCACACGCGGCGTTGCACGCCGCGCAGATCGCGTTCATCGGGCCGCTGCTGGGCTCGATCGCGCGGCCGCCGGGTGGTTGGCTGTCCGACCGCATCGGCGGCAGCAAGGTCACGCTGTACGTGTTCGCCGCGATGATCGCCGCGGCCGGCTGGCTGGTGGTGTTCGGCGAGATGGCCGACGCCCGTCACGGCGCCCTGTCGGGCGGCGGCCTGGCGGCCTACGTGGCCGGGTTCGTCGCGCTGTTCATCCTGTCCGGGATCGGCAACGGGTCGGTGTACAAGATGATTCCGTCCATCTTCGACGCCAAGGCGCACAGCATCGATCACCTCGGCCGGGCCGAGAAGGCCGACTGGTCACGCCGGATGTCGGGCGCGCTGATCGGGATCGCCGGCGCCATCGGCGCGCTCGGCGGCGTCGGCATCAACGTCGTGCTGCGGGCGTCGTACCTGTCGCCGGCGAAATCGGCGACGACGGCGTTCGTCGTCTTCCTGGGCTTCTACGTGCTGTGCGCGGCGATCACCTGGTTCGCCTACGTCCGGACGCCGGGCCGGGTGCTCGCCCGGAAGGCGGTAACCGTCGCGGAGGCCGTCGCGCCCGCGTGATGCCCGCCCGTCGGGCGGAGTCGCCGATATAGCATGTGCTATATGGATGACGACGAGGACGCGCTGGCGCTGCTCGCAAGGGTCAGTGCTGAGACCGATCGATTGCGGATCCAGGCGAGCAATCAGCTACGGGACGCGGTTGGGCTGGCCGCCGACCGTGGACTGACCCAGAAGCAGATCGCGCATGCCATCGGCCGAAGTCAGCCCGAAGTGTCCCGGCTGATCAAGACCTATCGGGCGAGCCGATTTCGCCCCACCACGGCGCTGGGGCGGGTCGTCGTCGAGCACCGCGACGAAATCGTCGCCCTCGCTCGGACCCACAAGGCAACCAATGTGCGCGTATTCGGCAGCCTGGCACGAGGTGAGGACGACGACGCAAGCGACATCGACCTCCTTGTCGATCTCGAACCGGGCGCCGATCTCCTCGACCTCGCGGCACTCGATGTCGAGTTGGAGCGGTTGCTCGGGCGTCCGGTCGACATCATTCCCGCCCGCTTGCTGAAGCCCAATGCTGCCGCGACCGTCGCCGTCGACGCGAAGCAACTATGAAGCAACTATGACGCGGCGACGTCGCAAAGATTCACAGCATCTCAGGGACGCCGCCGAACACCTGCAGGTGCTGCGCGAGCATCTGGCCCGTGGCTCGCTGGACGACGTCCTGATTCGAGACGCCTCAGCCATCGCCTCGAGGTAGCTATCGATGCGGTCGCGAAGGTGTCCCCGGGACTGCTGAACGCCGAAGCACCCGCAGAGTGGCCCATGATCGTCGCCATGCGGAACCTGCTCGCCCATCAGTACGCCGACCTCGACCAGGAAATCCTGCAGAACACCATCGACAACCGGCTCGAAGGCTTCATCCGGCTGGTCGACCGTCTGCACGACGCCGCCGTCGCGAACGAGACCTGATCGCGCTCGACCAAGTCGCCGGCCCACCGCACTGGATCAACCGGGTCAGGATGCCCGGGTAACCTGGCCGGGTGGACTATGCGGCCGCGTTTCTGGACCAAAACCGCGCCTTCGCAGAGCTGTTCCGCGGCGCCGACGACGCCACGCCGGTGCCGACGTGCCCGGGCTGGACCCTCAAGCAGCTGTTCCGCCATGTCGGCCGGGGCGACCGCTGGGCGGCCCAGATCGTGCGGGACCGGCTCGACGACTACCTCGACCCCCGGAGCGTCGAGGGCGGCAAGCCGCCACCGGACCCCGACGACGCGATCTCCTGGTTGCGCGGCGGCGCGCAGCTGCTCGTCGATGCCGTCGAGCTGACGGGCGCCGAGACGCCGGTGTGGACGTTTCTCGGGACCCGCCCGGCGAACTGGTGGGTCCGGCGCCGGCTGCATGAGGTGGCGGTGCACCGGGCCGACGCCGCCATCGCGCTGGGCGGCGAGTTCACGCTCGACCCCGAACTCGCGTCCGATGCGATCACCGAATGGCTGGAGCGGGTCGCGATCCAGGCCGGAAGGGACGGGGAGGCGCTGCCGCTCGAGGAACCCAACACCATCCACCTGCACGCAACCGATTCCGGCCTCACCGAGCCCGGCGAATGGACGATCGGCGCCTCCGGCGGCCGGGTCGGCTGGTCGCACGAGCACGGCAAGGGGACCGTGGCGCTGCGCGGTCCGGCGACCGAGTTGCTGCTGGCGCTGGTGCGCCGCGTTCCCGTCGGCGACACCGGCGTCGCGGTGTTCGGTGACGAGGCAGTGTGGCAGAACTGGCTGGAGCACACGGCTTTCTAGCCACGGCCGGGTGCGCGCACGGTAACTTGCAGACCATGACCACATCGGAGATCGCCACCGTCTTGGCGTGGCACGACGCGCTCAACGCCGCCGACCTCGACACGTTGGTTGCTCTGTCCAGCGACGACATCGACATCGGTGACGCCCACGGCGCCGCACAGGGCCACGCGGCGCTGCGCCGGTGGGCCGCCGCCCGCAAGGTGACGGCGGAGGTCGGCCGGATCTACGTGCACGACGGCGTCGTCGTCGTCGAGCAGAAGGTCAGCACCCCGGACAACCCCGGCGCCGTCACGGATTCCGCGTCGGCGTTCCGGGTGGTCCACGACCATGTCACCTCGGTCTTCCACCACGAGGACCTGGCATCGGCGTTGGAGGCCACCGAGCTCACCGAAGCCGATGCCGTCGATTGAGTCGATTGAGACGTCAGGAGCCATTCATGCGCGGAATCATCCTGGCGGGCGGCTCGGGCACCCGCCTGCATCCGATCACCATGGGCATCAGCAAGCAGCTGCTGCCGGTCTACGACAAGCCGATGATCTACTATCCGCTGTCCACGCTGATGATGGCCGGCATCCGCGACGTCCTGGTGATCACGACCCCGCACGACGCGGACGGCTTTGAGCGCCTCCTCGGTGACGGCTCGCAATTCGGCATCGACATCAGCTACGCGGTGCAGGAACGGCCCGACGGCCTGGCGCAGGCGTTCGTCGTCGGCGCGGAATACATCGGCAACGACTCGGTCGCTTTGGTGTTGGGGGACAACATCTTCTACGGCCCGGGGCTGGGCACCAGCCTGAGCCGCTTCCAAAACATCAGCGGCGGAGCCATTTTCGCCTATTGGGTGTCCAACCCGTCGGACTACGGTGTCGTCGAGTTCGGTCCCGACGGCATGGCCCTGTCGCTGGAGGAGAAGCCGGCCACGCCGAAGTCCCAATACGCCGTGCCCGGCTTGTATTTCTACGACAACGACGTGGTCGAAATCGCCAGGGGCCTGAAGAAATCCGCGCGCGGCGAGTATGAGATCACCGAGGTCAACCAGATCTACCTGAACCGCGGGCGCCTCGCGGTCGAGGTGATGGCCCGCGGCACCGCGTGGCTGGACACCGGAACGTTCGACTCGCTGCTGGACGCCAGCGACTTCATTCGCACCCTGGAGCGACGGCAGGGCCTGAAGGTCAGCGTCCCCGAGGAGGTGGCGTGGCAGCAGGGCTGGATCGACGAGAAGCAGATGGAGCGCCGCGCCCGCACCCTGGTCAAGTCCGGGTACGGCAGCTACCTGCTGGAGCTGCTGGAGCGCGGCTGATTTGAGCTGACGGGGCCCGGCGTGGCCAGCACCGCGGCGATCGCCGTCGTCAACGGCACCGAAAGTGCCAGCGCGACACCGCCAACCGCGGAGCGCGCGAGCTCGATGGCCACGCTCTCGCTCGTCAGCACGTCGCCCAGCGAGCGGTTGGCGACGCTGAACAGCAACAGCAGCGGCAGCGAGCTGCCCGCGTAGGCGAGCACCAGCGTGTACACCGTGCTGGCGATGTGATCGCGGCCCACCCGGATCGCGCCCAGGAAAATGGCGCGCCGGGAGGTGTCACCGCCCAGGCGGGCGAGCTCGAAGACCGTCGACGCCTGTGTCACCGTCACATCGTTGAGCACACCCAGCGACCCGATGATGAACCCGGCCAGCAGCAGGCCGCTGATCGAGACGTTGCCCAGATACGCGCTGACCGTGGAGTTCTGGTCGTCGGAGAGTCCGGTCAGGTGAGCGAATTCGATTGCCGCCCAAGATAATCCGGCCGCCAGCAGCAACGACGACAGGGTGCCCAGCAGCGCGGCGCTGGTGCGCAGGTTGACCCCGTGCGCGAGGTAGATCACCACGTAGAGAATCGCGGCGGAGGCCACCAGCGCCACCGGAACCGCGGGTGCGCCGTCGCGCAGCGCCGGCAGCAGGAACAGCACCAGCACGCCGAACGCGACGACGATCCCCACCAGCGCCAGCAACCCGCGCCAGCGCGCCACGGCGACGATCACCACCGCGAAGGCGATCGCGAGCCCGACCAGGGGCCAGCCGCGTTCGAAGTCGTAGAACGCGTAGCTGGTGCCGCCCTGTTCGTCGACCTGGCGAACCAGCCGGATGTGATCGCCCGCGGCGAACTGCGGCTGGCCCGGGCCGGGGGAGGACTCCAGCTGGGTGTTCGCGCCGGCGTTCGGCCCGGAATCGATTGCGACGAGCGTCAGCACGCACCGCCCGGCGCCCGGGGCTCCCGGCCGGGGTGCCGTGGTGAGCACCTGACCGGTCGACGGGCTGCCGCAGTCGCTCAGCCCGCTGGACAGCACGTGCCCGCGCTGGGTGCTCACCGCGCCGCCGGTGGCGTTCTGGAACGGCATCGGGATGTCGACGTGCTGGCGGCTGGGCCACAGCCACACCGCCCCGACCAGCACCGCCAGACCGAACGCGGCCAGCAGCCCGACGACGATCCGGGCGGGCAGCGGTCCCAGCGGGGACGGCCCCGAGGACAGATTGTGCGAGTGTGCGTGCGTCACCCGCTCCACCGTAGAGGCGGCCGGAAACCGCCTACGGTCGGTAGCTGGCCAAGAAATTGCCCAGCCGCTCGATCGCGGCCGCCAGGTCCCGGGCCCACGGCAGCGTCACGATGCGCAGGTGATCCGGCGTCGGCCAGTTGAACCCGGTGCCCTGGGTGACCAGGATCTTCTCCTGCAGCAGCAGGTCGAGCACCAGCTGCTCGTCGTCCTCGATCTCGTAGACCTCGGGGTCCAGCCGGGGAAACGCGTACAGCGCGCCCTCGGGTTTGACGCAGGACATCCCGGGGATCTCGTTGAGCTTCTTCCACGCGACGTCTCGCTGCTCGAGCAGCCGGCCACCGGGCAGCACCAGGTCCTCGATGCTCTGGTGGCCGCCGAGGGCAACCTGGATCGCGTGCTGGGCCGGAACATTCGGGCACAGCCGCATGTTGGCCAGCAGGCTGATTCCCTCGATGAAGCTCTCGGCGTGATCCTTCGGCCCGGTGATGGCCAGCCAGCCGGCGCGATATCCGGCGACCCGGTAGGCCTTGGACAGGCCGTTGAACGTCAGGCACAACATGTCGGGCGCCAGCGAGGCCACGTTGATGTGCTTGGCGTCGTCGTACAGGATCTTGTCGTAGATCTCGTCGGCGAGCAGCAGCAGCTGATGCTTGCGCGCCAGTTCGACCATCTGGGTGAGGACTTCGCGGCCGTAGACGGCGCCGGTGGGGTTGTTCGGGTTGATCACCACCAGCGCCTTGGTGCGCTCGGTGATCTTGGATTCCAGGTCGGCGATGTCGGGTTGCCAGCCCTGCGTCTCGTCGCACAGGTAGTGCACGGGCGTGCCGCCCGCCAGCGAGGTCGACGCCGTCCACAGCGGGTAGTCCGGCGACGGGATCAGCACCTGATCGCCGTTGTCGAGCAGCGCCTGCAGCGTCATGGTGATCAGCTCGGAACATCCATTGCCGAGATACACGTCGTCGACGTCGAACCGTGGGAAGTCCTCGACCAACTCGTACCGGGTGACCACCGCGCGCCGGGCCGGCAGGATGCCCTGGGAGTCGGAATAGCCCTGCGCGTACGGCAGCGCCTGGATGATGTCGCGCATGATCACGTCGGGCGCCTCGAAGCCGAACGGCGCCGGGTTGCCGATGTTCAGCTTGAGGATGCGGTGCCCTTCGGCCTCCAGCCGCGCGGCGTGCTGGTGCACCGGACCCCGGATTTCGTACAGGACGTCCTGCAGTTTGGACGACTGCGCGAAGGTCCGCTGCCGGTGATGACCGGGCGGATGACCTGGGGTGGGCAGGTGCAGCGGGTGAGTTGTCACGTCCCTATGGTGCCATCGTTGTCCAATCGAATTTGCTGATTGGGCGCCTGCCGCCCGCGGCGCCGTTGCATGCAACAGGCGTTTCATGCAACATGTTGAGTGTGGGTAGGACATCGACGCGGCGGGCCAGCGAATACCGCCGCCGCATGCGTGAACGGGGATACCGCCCCGTCCAGATGTGGGTGCCGGACGTCCGGTCGGCGCGGTTCGCCGCGGAGGCGCACCGGGAATCCTTGGCGTTGGCCGAAGCCGACCGGCGCAGCGATGACATGGAATTTGTCGAAGCGATCTCGGAGGATCTGGCGTCACCGGATGACGACGAGTGAACCGCGGCGAGTTGTGGACGGTCTCGGGAGGCGTCTACGCGGCCAAGCCTCGTCCGGCGATCATTGTTCAGGACGACCTGTTCTCCGCGACGAAATCTGTCGTCGTCATCCCGCTGACGGCGACGACGGTCGCCGGCGTGGCGGTGGCGCGGATCGCGGTCCCGACGACGACCGGCGTTGCGCAGCCGAGCTACGCCATGATCGACAAGATCACGACCGTCCGCCGGTCGAACCTCGGAACGCGGATCGGTCGCGTGTCCGCGACGCTCATGGCGGAGATCGAGCGGTCGCTCATGGTGTTCCTCGGCTTGGCCTCCTGAGAGGCAGTCAGCGCTTGCCGGGCGGACGCGCCCCGCGCGCGATGCCCAGCCCCTTGACGGGCGCTGCCGGCGGTGCGGCGTCGCCGTCGGGCTGGGCGGAGGGCTCCGGTTTTTGCTCGGGCTCCGCCTTGGCCTCGGGCTCCGCCTTGGCCTCGGCCGGCTTCGCCTCGGCCGCCGGCGCGGCCTTCTTGGCGCCGGGCCGCTTGGCGCCTGCGGCGATGCCCAGCCCCTTGACCGGCTGAGCGGCGGGCGCGGGCGCCTCCGTCTTGGCCTCCGTCTTGGCCTCGGGCTTGGCCTCGGCCGGGGCGGGTGCGGCCTTCTTGGCGCCGGGTTTCTTGGCCCCGGCGGCCAACCCCAGCCCCTTGGCCGGCGCCGCCGGGGCGGGCGCGGCGCTTGCCGATGGCTCCGACGGCTGGGCCGCGGCTTTCTTGGCGCCCGGTTTCTTGGCGCCGCCGGCGATGCCGAGACCCTTGGCCGGCGCGGGGGCGGCGGGAGCCTTCGCCTCGGCGGGTTGCTCGGCGGGTTTGGCGGGCGCTTCAGCCGGGGCCTCGACGGTCGCGGTGGCCTTGGGCTCCGGCTTGGGCGCCCGAGCCGCCCGCTCTTCGGCTTCCTTGGCGGCCGTGCCCTTCTCGGGCAGCGTCGCCTTGTCGTACTCGAGCGAGCCCAGCAGCACCTGGGCCACGTCCAGCACCTCGACGCCGCTGCGGCCGGCTTCCTCCTGCCGGTCGTTGACGCCGTCGGTGACCATCACCCGGCAGAACGGGCATGCGGTGGCGATGGTGCCGGCCCCGGTGGCCAGCGCCTCGTCGACGCGTTCGTGGTTGATCCGCTTGCCGATGTGCTCTTCCATCCACATCCGGGCGCCGCCCGCGCCGCAGCAGAAGCTGCGCTCGGCGTGCCGCGGC
The DNA here is from genome assembly GCF_059813025.1 of Mycobacterium sp. NGS26. Classification (NCBI taxonomy): domain Bacteria; kingdom Bacillati; phylum Actinomycetota; class Actinomycetes; order Mycobacteriales; family Mycobacteriaceae; genus Mycobacterium; species Mycobacterium sp. NGS26. The sequence continues at coordinate 223,209 of NZ_JCALDU010000008.1, read as the reverse complement.
ATCTCGGTGAACTTCGCCCCGGAGGACCCGATCAGCTCGCGCGGCGCCTCGTACACCTTGTTGTGCCGGCCCAGATAGCACGGGTCGTGATAGGTGATGTCCTGGGAGACGGGCGAAACGGGCACCAGTTTCTTGTCGCGCACCAGCCGGTTGAGCAGCTGGGTGTGGTGCAGCACGGTGTAGTTGGCGCCCAGCTGCCGGTATTCCTTGCCGATGGTGTTGAAGCAGTGCGGGCAGGTGACGACGATCTTGCGGTCGACGGTCTCCACACCCTCGAACAACCCGTCCAGCGTTTCCACGGCCTGCTGGGCCAGCTGCTGGAACAGGAACTCGTTGCCCGACCGGCGCGCGGAGTCGCCGTTGCAGGATTCCCCGGTGCCCAGCACCAGGTACTTGACCCCGGCGATGGACAGCAGCTCGGCGACGGCCTTCGTGGTCTTCTTGGCCTTGTCGTCGTAGGCGCCGGCGCATCCCACCCAGAACAGGTATTCGTAGCCGTCGAAGCTGTCCACGTCTTGGCCGTACACCGGGACGTCGAAGTCCACCTCGTCGATCCAGTTGGTCCGGTCGGAGGCGTTCTGCCCCCACGGGTTGCCCTTGGTTTCCAGGTTCTTGAACAGCGTGGACAGCTCGGAGGGGAACTCCGACTCCATCATCACCTGGTAGCGGCGCATGTCGACGATGTGGTCGACGTGCTCGATGTCGACCGGGCACTGCTCGACGCACGCGCCGCACGTCACGCAGGACCACAGCACGTCGGGGTCGATCACACCGCCCTGCTCGGCGGTGCCGACCAGCGGCCGGCTCGCCTGCTCGGGCCCGTGCCCGGGAACGCGGCCGAAGCCGGACTCCGGCACATGGTGGGCCTCTTCTTTGGGTGTTTCGAGGTCGAGGCCCTCGAGCGGCTCCGAGCTCTTCTCACCCAGCAGGTAGGGCGCCTTGGCCATCCAGTGGTCGCGCAGGTCCATGATGACGAGCTTGGGTGACAGCGGCTTGCCGGTGTTCCAGGCCGGGCACTGCGACTGGCAGCGCCCGCACTCGGTGCAGGTGGCGAAGTCGAGCATGGCCTTCCAACTGAAGTCCTCGATCTTGCCGCGGCCGAATTCCGCGTCGTCCGGCGGGTTTTCGAAGTCGATCGGCTTGCCGTCGGACTCGATCGGCAGCAGCGGACCCAGCCCGTCGGGCAGCCGCTTGAACACCACGTTGATCGGCGCCAGGAAGATGTGCAGGTGCTTGGAGTGCAGCACGATGATCAGGAAGGCCAGCATCACGCCGATGTGCAGCAGCAGCGCCACCGTTTCCAGGACCTCGTTGCCCTGGTGGCCGAGCGGCGCCAGGATCTTGCCGAACAGCTGCGAGAGGAAGGCCGCCTTGCCGTAGGGCAGCGTGCCGTTGTTGACCGCGGAGCCGCGCACCAGCACGTAGGTCCAGATGACGTTGAAGATCATGAACAGGATCAGCCACGCGCCGCCGGTGTGCGAGCCGTAGAACCTCGACGTCCGGCCGATCTCCCGCGGGCTGCGCATGATCCGGATGACCGCGAAGGTGGCGATGCCGAGGAACACGGCCGTCGCGAAGAAGTCCTGCAGGAAACCGAGCGCATCCCATCGGCCGATGATCGGGATGTGGAAGTTCGGCTGGAACAGCAGCCCGTAGGCCTCGATGTAGACCGTGAGCAGGATGAAGAAGCCCCACATGGTGAAGAAGTGCGCCAGCCCCGGAATCGACCACTTCAGCAGGCGGCGCTGCCCGAAAACCTCTGAGACCTCGGTCCAGATCCGCGTCCCGATGTTGTCGGTACGCCCCGTTGCCGGCTGGCCGGACATCACCAGCTTGTACAGCCAGAAGACCCGGCGGGCCGCGAATGCGCCCACCAAGAAGGTCATGCCCAGGCCCAGTACCAGTCTGATGACGGTCTGCGTGGTCACAGAAAGTCTCTCCAATGCATAGTTGCTCTGGCGTGCTTTGTTGCCTGCTTAGGCTTTGCTCATAGTGACATCTTCGCCGCTTGCGGCGCGAGAAAGGCTGCCCTAAGCGGCGTCAGTGCGGGAACACCGGGAATATCGGCCTGGGTCGCGAGGTCGACGACGACGGCGCGGTGGTGGTCGCCTGCGATGTCGTGGTCGGCGGGGCCGTGGTGGTCGTGGTGGTGGGCGGCGGGCTGGTCGTCGTCGTTGTCGTGGGCGGCGGGGTGGTCGTCGTCGTGGTCGGGGCGGGCGCCGTCGTCGTGGTGGGGGCGGGCGCCTCGCTGGTGTTGGTCGACGGCGATGGCGGCGGCGGGACGACGGTCACGGTGGGGCTGTTGTTCGGTCCGGTCACGGTGATGGTTTGCGACGTCGGCGGCGGCGCCGGTGCGTTCGCCGGCGCGGTGTTGGTGTGGCGCAGGGTCAGCGCCAGCACCACGGCCACCAGCACCGCGGCGAGGGCACCGGCCACGGTCAGGACCAGCGCCGTGCGCTTGTACCAGGGCAGTCGCGCGGCCTGCGCGCCGTAGCGATCGTCGTCGCCGTCGCCGAATCCCGTTGGCTCCCTGCCGTAATCGCCGACGTATTCGGGGCCGGCGTACGGGACGGGCTCGGCCCCGTCGGCGTCCTGTGACCACGCCAACGGGTGGTCGTCGCCGGCCCGGGCGGCCAATGCGGCCCGGGTCATCTCGTCGGTGGCCCCGCCCACCAACTCGGTCGGGTTCTCCACGATCGGGCTCGCAGCGGTCGCGCCGCCCGCCGACGACTGCAGTTGGCCGAGCACCGCCGCGCCGATGGCGGCGCTGTAGACGGGCTGCGGCGTGGTGAGGACGGGCACCCGCAGGCGCCCGGACAGTCGCGTGGTGATCAACGGGATGCTCGCGCCCCCGCCGACGATGGCCGTGGCGGCCAGGTTTGACCGAATCCCGTTGCGCTGCAACATTTCTTCCACGGCGCCGACGAACCGTTCCAGCGGCTCGGAAATGAGTTGCTCGAACTCGCTGCGGGACAGGCTGACCTCCGCGCCGGGGCCGGCGTGGACCGTGGTCACGGTGCCCGCCGACAGGTGTTCCTTGGCGCGCCGGCACTCGCCGAGCAGGCGGGTCCACGAACCAGCCCGCGTGGTGCCCGCGACGTCGAGGGCGGTGTCCGCGCCGGCCTCCGCCGCCGCCCGCACGTGATCCAGGAGGAGCTGATCGATCCCGTCGCCGGAGAAACCCGCATACCGGACCGTCGGACCGACCTGCTGAAAGTTCGCTCCGGCGTTGGTCAACGTGACGCTGGTGCCGCCGGCGCCGAAGTCGCACAGCGCGACGATGCCGTTCGCCGGGAACCCCGGCTGGGCGCGCAGCGCCGTCAGCGCGGCCGTGGCGTCGGAGATCAACGCCGGGGCCACGCCGTTGGGCGCCAGCGTCGGTTGGGCGAAGAACTCGGCCCGCAGGGCGGCGTACTGCCCCTCGGACCAATACGCGGGGACCGCGACGGTGACCGGGGACCCGTAGCCGACCTTGCGCGCCATCACCTCGAGCGCCTCGACGGTCAGCGCCTCGCCGCTGAACTTGGTCCCGTCGGCCGCCACCAACGGGGCCCGGTCCCCGACCCGCTCGACGAATCCCCGCATCACCAGGCCGGGTTCGCCCGCGTTCGGGTCTTCGTCCGGCAGGCCAACTTCGGACGGCCGCTGGTCGTACACCGTGAGCACGGACGTGCGGATCACCGGGGTGCTGTCCTCGCGGGCCGCGACCAGGTTGGCCACACCCAGCGACAGCCCGAGCGACTCGCCCATATCGCGCACCCCTGTGTTCGTCGTTAGCGGCGGTGGATTCCAGCGAGTCTAGGTGCGCCGCGGCGGCACACGCCGGGCGGCGACGTCATTGGGCGCAATGTCAGCGCAGGGCGGGCGGGACGTTCACCGTCGGCCCCCCGGGGATGGTGATCACCGGCGGCAGCTGCGGCATGTGATGCCGATGCGATGGCTGCTGCGTGGGCTGCTGCGTGGGCTGCTGGGTCGGCTGTTGCGCCGGCGGCTCGACCGCACTGCTGGTCGGCGGTGTCGTCGTGGCCGTGGTGCTCGGCGGCGTCGTCGTGGTGGTGGTAGTGCTGGGCGGGGTCGTGGTGGTGCTCGGGACGGGGCTGGTGCCCTGCTGTCCACCGATCAGCTGCATGATGCCGAAAACGATCAGCGCGATCAGGATCAGAACGAGCACGGCCCAGCCGATGAGCATCACCGGCCTGCGGTACCACGCCGTCGGCTCGATTTCCTGGTCGAACGGGTCGCCGCCGGGTTCGTACTGCTCGGGGGGAAATTGCTCGGGCGACGGATCGGTGCGGCCCGCGTCGTTCGGTTGCTCGGCCATGTCGAAGTTGGCATTGCGGGTCGGCTGGTTGTGGAAGTCATCCGGTGGGCCAAAGCGTGCCACGAAACCGATCGTACTGACCCTGCCCGCGAACCAGCTCAGGCCGGTCTCGCGGCGGGCGATCGTTGATCAATTAGTTCTGGGCGGTGACCCAGGGATCGTTGGGCTTCTGGCCGGTATAGGGCATCCACTGGTAGTTGCTGTCACAGATGATGGCCTGACCGTTAGGGGCGACGTCCCGCTTGCCGATGTCGGCGCCGATGCACTGCTCACCCACAACATGCTCGGCCTTGGGTTCTGCGATGGCCGCACCGGCTGTCGTGCCCGCTACGGTTCCGGCGACAGCGAATGCGGCCGTGGCTACTGCCATGCGTTTCATGGCAAAAGTATGGACCGCCCGCCGATGCCATGAGGTCAGATCCGCGTGACGCGAGCACTCAGAACGTGTTCACCTTGTCGACGCTGACGAACATTCCGTGCCCGGTGTGGTCGTTGGTGAACCGGGTTCCGTCGGCGGTGGCGTTGATCGTCCAGCCCTGAGCGGAGTAGGTCTTGTAGTCGATGGTGACGGTCGGGATGGCCCCCAGGTTGCCCAGCACCCACTGAACGGCGCCGCTCGACGTGACGCTGACGCCGTTGGCGTGCTCACCGTCTTGCAGCGGAGAGTTGGTGAACGGCGCCTCGCAGCCCACTGTCTCCTTGTTGATCTGGCAGCGCGTCACGCCGGACTTCGTCTCGATGAAGACGTAGCCGTTGTTATCCGGCGGAAGCGGGATGGCGCCGGCCGGCGTGGTCGGGCCCGTCGGCGCCAGGGTGGGGCTGGTGGGTGTCGTGGGCGGCTCCGCCGTGGGGAATGCGGGTTCGGTCGGCCCGGCGCCGGGCGCCGCGACCGGCCTGCCGTCGATGGTGTTGCTGCAGCCGGAAACCAGGGCTGAACTGGCCAGCAGGGTCACCAGGAGCAGCGAGCCACCGGACAGGCTCCGCTGCGCCTTTCGCGATAACCGCACAGGAAATCAGGGTACGCACGGAGTCGCGAAAGTTGCTGCAACCAGTCGGCTATCGATATCGAGCCGATGGCGCGGGTTTATCGCTGCGTGACGGATCCGCTTTCCGGACGGGTCCGGCCGAGCGTGAATCCAGGGCGTTGAGCGTGAGCGTGGGGCGGGATTCCGGCGACATCCACGCCGTGGGTTCACTGCGAAAGCCCTGGATTCACGCTCAAAGCCCTGGATTCACACCCAAAGCAGACCCCCGGGAACAAGACGGCGCCGCCCACCGTTAGCATGATCGATAAGTTGAGTGAACCAGGCTCAATCCTGGGTTGACAGTTTGACGTCACCGGTAGCAGGCTTGAGTGGGGTTCACTCAGCATAGTGCCACCAACAAGCTCTACATATTCAGGAGGAATCACCATGGCTCGTGCGGTCGGTATCGACCTCGGGACCACCAACTCCGTCGTCTCCGTACTCGAGGGTGGCGACCCTGTCGTCGTCGCCAACTCGGAGGGCTCGCGGACCACTCCGTCGGTCGTCGCGTTCGCGCGCAACGGCGAGGTGCTCGTCGGCCAGCCCGCCAAGAACCAGGCGGTGACCAACGTCGACCGGACCGTTCGTTCGGTCAAGCGGCACATGGGCACCGACTGGTCCATCGAAGTCGACGGCAAGAAATACACCGCGCAGGAGATCAGCGCCCGGATTCTGCAGAAGCTGAAGCGCGACGCCGAAAGCTACCTCGGTGAGGACATCACCGACGCGGTCATCACCGTGCCCGCGTACTTCAACGACGCCCAGCGTCAGGCGACCAAGGAGTCCGGCCAGATCGCCGGTCTGAACGTGCTGCGCATCGTCAACGAACCGACCGCTGCGGCACTGGCTTACGGCCTGGACAAGGGCGAGAAGGAACAGACCATCCTCGTATTCGACTTGGGCGGCGGCACATTCGACGTCTCGCTGCTCGAGATCGGCGAGGGCGTGGTCGAGGTGCGAGCCACCAGCGGTGACAACCACCTCGGTGGCGACGACTGGGACGACCGCATCGTCAACTGGCTCGTCGACAAGTTCAAGGGCACCAGCGGCATCGACCTGACCAAGGACAAGATGGCGATGCAGCGGCTGCGCGAGGCGGCCGAGAAGGCCAAGATCGAGCTGTCGAGCTCGCAGAGCACCTCGATCAACCTGCCCTACATCACCGTCGACTCCGACAAGAACCCGCTGTTCCTCGACGAGCAGCTAACCCGCGCCGAGTTCCAGAAGATCACCCAGGACCTGCTGGACCGCACCCGTCAGCCCTTCCAGTCGGTGATCAAGGACGCCGGCATCTCGGTTTCCGAGATCGACCACGTCGTGCTGGTGGGTGGTTCCACCCGGATGCCCGCGGTGACCGACCTGGTCAAGGAGCTCACCGGCGGCAAGGAGCCCAACAAGGGCGTCAACCCCGACGAGGTCGTGGCCGTCGGTGCCGCGCTGCAGGCGGGTGTCCTGAAGGGTGAGGTGAAAGATGTTCTGCTGCTTGACGTTACGCCGCTGAGCCTCGGTATCGAGACCAAGGGTGGCGTGATGACCAAGCTCATCGAGCGCAACACCACGATCCCGACCAAGCGGTCGGAGACCTTCACCACGGCCGACGACAATCAGCCGTCGGTGCAGATCCAGGTCTATCAGGGCGAGCGCGAAATCGCCTCGCACAACAAGCTGCTCGGCTCCTTCGAGCTGACCGGCATCCCGCCGGCTCCGCGCGGCGTCCCGCAGATCGAGGTCACGTTCGACATCGACGCCAACGGCATCGTGCACGTCACGGCCAAGGACAAGGGCACCGGCAAGGAGAACACGATCAAGATCCAGGAGGGCTCCGGCCTTTCCAAGGAGGAGATCGACCGGATGATCAAGGACGCCGAGGCGCACGCCGAGGAGGACCGCAAGCGCCGCGAGGAGGCCGACGTTCGCAACCAGGCCGAGACGCTGGTCTACCAGACGGAGAAGTTCGTCAAGGAGCAGCGCGAGGCCGAGGGCGGCTCGAAGGTTCCCGAGGACACCCTCAACAAGGTGGACGCCGCGGTCGCCGAGGCCAAGAAGGCGCTCGACGGCACCGACATCACCGCGATCAAGTCGGCGATGGAGAAGCTGGGGCAGGAGTCCCAGGCGCTCGGGCAGGCGATCTACGAGGCCACGCAGGCGGAGGCCGCGCAGGCCGGCGGCGGTGAGCCCGGCGCGGGTACCGGCTCGGCGGACGACGTCGTGGACGCGGAGGTGGTCGACGACGACCGGGAGGCCAAGTGAGCGAAGGCAACCCGCAGGAACAGGTGACGGTCACCGACAAACGGCGAATCGATCCCGAGACCGGCGAAGTCCGCCACGTCCCTCCCGGCGCCCCTTCTGGTTCGGGGCCGGGAGGGACGGCGCCGGAGGCCGCGATCACCGCATCGGGCGGCGCGGCGGCCGACAAGGTGGTCGAGCTGACCGCCGATCTGCAACGCGTGCAGGCTGATTTCGCGAACTACCGCAAGCGGGCGCTGCGCGATCAGCAGGCGGCGGCGGATCGGGCGAAGGCCACCGTGGTCAGCCAATTGCTGGGCGTGCTCGACGATCTCGACCGGGCACGCGCCCACGGCGACCTCGACTCGGGCCCGCTGAAGTCGGTCGCCGACAAGCTGATGAACGCGCTGACCGGGCTCGGCCTGACGGCGTTCGGCGCCGAGGGCGAGGACTTCGACCCGCTGCTGCACGAGGCCGTGCAGCACGAGGGCGACGGCGGCGAGGGCTCAAAACCGGTCATCGGGACGGTCATGCGGCAGGGCTACCGGCTCGGCGAGAACGTGCTGCGCCACGCTCTGGTCGGCGTGGTGGACACCGTCGACGACGGCGAGGCCGCCGCGCCCGAACCCGAGCCGGCCGAAACCGTGCAGGCCGAAACCGAGCAGGCCGATGCGGACGATAACGCCGACGCCTCCGGTGAATAAGGCACAGAATCAAGACAACCGAAGAGACAACCAAAGAGAAAGGTGGGAGGGGGTGGCGCGACATGGCCCAGCGTGAATGGGTCGAAAAAGACTTCTACAAGGAGCTGGGCGTCTCCTCCGACGCCAGTCCCGAAGAGATCAAGCGGGCGTACCGCAAGCTGGCGCGCGACCTGCATCCGGACGCGAATCCCGACAACCCCGCCGCCGGCGAGCGGTTCAAGGCGGTGTCGGAGGCGCACAACGTCTTGTCGGATCCGGCTAAGCGCAAGGAGTATGACGAAACCCGCCGGCTGTTCGCCGGCGGTGGCTTCGGTGGCCGCAGGTTCAACACCGGCGGCTTCACCTTCGACGTGGGCGGCGACGGCGCCGAGTTCAACCTCAACGACCTGTTCGACGCCGCGGGCCGAACCGGCGGCACCAACATCGGCGACCTGTTCGGCGGCCTGTTCGGCCGGGGCGCCAGTGCGCGCCCCAGCCGGCCGCGGCGCGGCAACGACCTGGAGACCGAGACCGAGCTGGATTTCGTCGAGGCCGCCAAGGGCGTGGCGATGCCGCTGCGGCTGACCAGTCCGGCGCCCTGCACCAACTGCCATGGCAGCGGCGCGCGGCCGGGCACCAGCCCGAAGGTGTGTCCGACGTGCAACGGCTCCGGCGTGATCAACCGGAATCAGGGCGCTTTCGGCTTTTCCGAGCCCTGTACCGATTGCCGGGGCAGCGGCTCGATCATCGAGCACCCGTGCGACGAGTGCAAGGGCACCGGGGTTACCACCCGTACCCGCACCATCAACGTGCGGATACCGCCGGGTGTCGAAGACGGACAACGCATTCGGCTGGCCGGGCAGGGCGAGGCCGGGTTGCGCGGTGCCCCGTCGGGAGACCTGTACGTGACGGTGCACGTGCGGCCGGACAAGATCTTCGGCCGCGACGGCGACGACCTCACCGTGACCGTTCCGGTGAGCTTCACCGAATTAGCTTTGGGCTCAACGCTTTCGGTGCCAACGCTGGACGGCAAGGTCGGTGTCCGGGTGCCCAAGGGCACAGCCGACGGCCGCATCCTGCGGGTGCGCGGACGCGGTGTGCCCAAGCGCGGCGGGGGACACGGGGACCTGCTCGTCACCGTGAAGGTCGCCGTACCACCGAATCTGGAGGGCGCGGCCAAGGAGGCGCTGGAGGCGTACGCGGAGGCCGAGCGCTCCAGCGGGTTCAACCCGCGGGCCGGATGGGCAGGTAACCGCTGATGGCCAAGAACCGCAAGGAACGGGAATCGCGGACCTTCCTGATCTCGGTGGCCGCCGAGCTGGCCGGCATGCATGCACAGACATTGCGCACCTACGACCGGCTCGGGCTGGTCACTCCGAGCCGGACTTCCGGTGGGGGGCGCCGTTATTCGGAGCGCGACGTGGATCTGCTGCGCGAGGTACAGCGGCTGTCGCAGGACGAGGGGGTCAACCTCGCCGGCATCAAGCGGATCATCGAGCTGACCAATCAGGTCGAGGCCCTGCAGTCGCGGGTCAAGGAATTGACCGAGGAGCTGATGACGCTGCGCGCCAACCAGCGCCGCGATCTCGCCGTGGTGCCCAAGAGCACCGCGGTGGTGGTGTGGCAGCCGCGCAAGGGTCGCTAGTTCTCGGGGAGTTTGTCGAGGGTCTTGCGTGCTTCTTTGCGGAAGACCTCGTGCTCGTTGTCGAGGTACACAGCGACCGCAGTGCGCACGCCGGTGGCTTTCTGGCGCACCAGAGCACGCATGGCGGGAATCCGGGTTCCTGGATTCGTAAGTTGGCTGACGGCTAGCTCTTTGGCCTCTTCGGTTTTGATCCGGCCGAGCCATTCAACCAGTACCGATTTGGTGGGAAAGTCACGCTCAGAGCGGATCAGGGCGGCGATCCGTGGGAAGTCGGAGGGCTCGCAGATTTCGGCCAGCGCGAATCCGGCGGCCTCCAGCTCTAAGTCGGTCAGCGGCGGTTCGATCTCGAATTGGTGGAACAAGATGTCGATGGCGGCGCGGTTCCCCTTGGCGTGCTTAGTAATCAGATTGCGGATCAGCCCGCCCCGCCACGCTCGACGGTCCTCGTCCGGCGGGACGCGCTCATCCAGATGCTGCAGCCAGTCGATCATTATCGGGACCGCTTGCGGATAGTCGTTGCGGGAGTTGACCAGCTGCCAGACGGTGTCTTCGGGGATGCCAGCCTCGTCGAGTTCACGTTTTATTGCTCGTCGATATTCCGGCCAGGTGTCGGGATCGTCCCCGTATCTGCTCATTGCGAGTAGGACACTTAATCTTCGGGCAGTTTGTCGAGGGTCTTGCGTGCTTCCTTGCGGAAGACCTCGTGCTCGTCGTCGAGGTACACCGCGACCGCATCACGCACGCCGGTGGCCTTCTGGCGCACCAGAGCGCGCATGGCCTCAATCCGGGTTCCCGGATTCTTAAGTTGGCTGACGGCAAGCTCTTTGGCCTCTTGGGTTTTGAACTGACCTAGCCACTGGACTAGATCCGGCTTGGTGGGGAAATCGCGCTCGGACCAAATTAGGGCGGCCACCCGTGGGAAGTCGGAGCGGTCCGCGACTTGGGCCAGCGCAAAGCCGGTGGCCTCAAGTTCCTCATTAGACAACGGTGGCTCGATCTCGAATTGATGGAACAGGATATCGGCGGCCGCGCGGTTGCCCTTAGCGTGCTTGGTAATGAGATTGCGTATCAACCCAACCCGCCAGGCACGGCGATCTTCCTTGGGCGGAACGCGTTCATCGAGATGCTGTAACCAGTCGATCATGATCGGGACGGCTTGCGGGTAATCGACGCGCGAATTCATTAGTTCCCAGACGGTGTCTTCGGGGATGTCGGCGGCGTGAAGTGCGCGTTTCATCGCTTGTTCGGACTCCGGCCAGGTCTCGGGCTCGCCCGGCGACCTCATGACAAGTTCGTCGAGTCGTCGATCCGCACATCCAGCCCTTGAAATTGTTGTCTCAACGTGTCCTCCACTCCGTGGTTGATAGTGCGGCCCTTGTCCACCACTATGACCAATTTGTAGCCGTTGTCTCGTGCCCACTGCGCCATATCGCGGATCTGCTCGGTTGCGTATAGATCCTGGACGTTTTTTACTTCGCGCATCACACGCCTCGTCGGGTCGAGTTCGTCGGGTATGCGGGTTCTTCGTTGACCCGTAACCTGGTCGGTCACGCGGATCGTCGTCTTCGGCACATTTGGGTCAATGCCGGCGAGCTGCTCGGCGCGGCGGCCTTTGCGCCGGTTTTCGTTGACCCGCTGCGTGGGTGTGGGATTCACGCTGCGGGGCACCAGCGCAAGCAGCGTTTTCACCGCAGGCAGGGCGGTGCCCATCGAGGTGCCCGCCGATGTCAGATCCTTCATCGACGATGTCGCCGTGACCCGCAGCGAGGCGTTGAGCCCATTGATCTGGGTGACCGCCGTAGCGATGAAAGTCCGCTTGATGGCGTCGGTGATGATGTGCAGTTGCGGCGGGTAGCCGTCGAGAATCTTGATGATCAGGTCGAGGCTGCGTACGACAAAGGCCATGTCGTCCTTGACCGACTTGAGTTTCTCTCCATAGTCCTTGGCCGCGCGCGACAGATCCCCACACGCCCCGGCGATGTCGGTGCTGACGCCACGCGCCTCGTTGAGCCGGTCAATGACGAAGGCGATTTCCGCGGCCTCCACGTCGACGATGAGGCGCTGTTCCTCCGGACCGGGCTGGTCGTCGATATGGACCAGGTCGTGACCGAAGGTCTCCCACGCCTTCGAGGCCAACAGCGCACGGTCAGGATGCCCGTCGGGCCAGCCATCGACGATCTGACCGCTGACCAGATCCCAATGCGGCGGTTCGGGGTCACCGCCGCCGGCTACCGAACCGACCTTGACCGCCGTCTCGATATACGTCCCGGCGGATTCGCCGGGCGGGGTGATCGGCGCACCGTAGGGATCCCGCTGATTGAGCGTCGATGCCTGTTCTGTCTCGTCGTGGTTGATGCCGTCCTGGCGAAGCAGACTTCCCAAGTTGCTGAACACATTGACCAGTCGGTAGGCGACCTGGCCGACCTCGTCGCCCGCCGTGTCGTAGGCCGTCGCCCATTGCGGGCCAACCCCGTGCGTTCCGGCGGCGGTCGAGGAGTCCACCCCGGTGAGCTTGCCCAGCGCTGCGGCGGTGTGATCGCTGTTCTCCTTGTACGCCTCGGCCGCGTCGTAGAACAGTTCCGGATCGACGTCGGTCACGGTGCCCCCGCCTCACTCTCGCACCAGCGGATCGATTCTATGGCAACCTGGGTTTTTGCGATTACGCGCGAACCGGGGAGTACTGATAGGCGATGTCCTATGACCTGACGGTCTATGCGGCGTCCAGCATCGACGACGAAGAGCTGGAAGCGGTCATCGAATCCGTTCCTGGGCTGGCAGCCGGCGACAGCGGCGATCACGAGGTGACCGTGCTGCGCGGTAAACAGCAAAAGTATGCGTTCACCGTCTTCGGGCCTTACGAGATCGAGCCGCAGGATGTGCCCGACGACGTGGTGCCGTATGTCCTGGAGCCCACGACCAGCTGGCAGGTCATCGTCGAGGGCAGCGACCCCGCCGAGGTGCGGCCCGCCCGAAGGTTCGCCAAAGCCCTGGCCGTGGCGGCGGGAGGTGTCGCGGTCGACGAGCAGACCGAGGACATCCTCGGCGCAAAGCGGGTCCGCAAGACGATCCGCCCCGCCGCGGAAAAGCTGATCCGCATCCTCGACATCCATTGGTACTCGCCGGCATCGGCGCCCAACGCGCCCACGCTCTGGCTCGAGCTGGCGAGAAAGCTTCTGCCCGAAGCGCTTCCCCGCCGCTTTGGAAACTACTACCCGCTACGATATCGGCTGAATCGTGACGGGGACGATCAGTTCATATCCGTGTATTCCGCCGGTGCCTGGTTCAGCGCCACTCCGCCGTGCCTGGACGGGGGGCTGTATCAAGAACCGTGGGGCGGCATCCTCGTCGACAGCATCCGCATGGTGGCCGAGCCGCTGGACGACCCGCGTTGGCGAAACACCGTGCGGCGCTTCTTCGTCGAGTACGCCCGGCGACGCGGTTGTGTGCTCGCCACCGGCGAAGTGTTGCGCAACCACAAAATCGCGGGCCCCCGCGATCCCAATCGGGACCCCAGCGGCGGATTGCTCCGCGACGGCGACGGGATCTTGGGGTTGCCCGCGATCCCGATCTGGTGGACCTGGCTGGGCAACGACTACCTACCGGTGGTGCGCGAGTATCTGCCACCCGAGCACACCACCTATTACGACGAGGGGGCGCTGTATGCCCCCACCGACGAACCCGCCGACCGCGGCCAGCTCGCAGCCCTACCGGACCCGTTTCCCAAGTCATTGCGCGTCACCGCGATCCCGCCCGAGTATCCGGGAAACTCTCCCACCAACAGCCCGGCCGCTATCCGCCCCACATCGAAGTGTTGACCTCGGCGTTGTGGATGTAGTTGCGGTGCGCGATATGCGCATTGAGGTGCATGTCGAAAACCACCTCGCTCATCTCGTCCGCCCAGCGCTGCCAGTGCTGCAGCCGCTCGAGGAACGCGTCGAATGCGATGCCTTCCCAGCTGCTCTGCAGGCCCTTCAAATCGGTGGCCACCTCGTTGAGGCGGTCCGTCATGACCTGACAGAACTGCCGCATCGCGTCGGCCGCGTCCACCAGCTCGTCCTCGTTGACGGTGCGCCGCGCCATGGTCAGAGGCCGTCCGCGTTCATGGGCCTGACGCCGCCGAGCGCCTGCGCTCCGGCGTTGTCCATTTGCGAGTAGCCCGCGGCGGCAGCGGCGAGCGATTCGCCGATCCACCGCAAGTCGGCGAGCATCTCGCCGCACTCGTCGTTGATCTCGTTCCACACGGCCAGATATGCGGTGGCGGCCTGCCCGGTCCAGGTCCGACCCAGGTTGTCCATCTGTGTGCCCAGCTTGGCGCGCAGTCCGTCGATCTCGTCCGCGGCCCCAGTGGCCACCTTGGACGCGCGTGTGAGTTCGGCGCAGTAGGCGCGCAGCGCATCGGCCCCCATGCTCAGCACCTTTCGAAAGCTGTCCTGATCGCAGGCTACTCTCTGGCGTATGGGCTGGCGAGACACCGTGACGGAACAAGCGCAAGCCGACCTTGACGATCTGGTGGATGCGGCAGTCGAATTCGCTCTGGAGCGCATCGCGTCTGCGGGCGAGTTTCTGCCGTTCGCGCTTGCGGTGTCGACTCGCGGTGAGCGCCAAGCCATTCAGCCCAACTACCCGCGCGGTCAGGATCTACAGATCCCGGAGCAGCTCGACGCGCAGTGGCGCGCCCTTACCGACCTGAAAGGCAGCCTGCGGGCTGCCGTCGTCGCGCTGAACGTGACGTTGACGCAGGCGAATCGGGACGGTATCGAGGTCCGCGCCGAACATCGCGAAGGCGTGGCGATCGGGCTGATATTTCCCTATACGGTCGGCGCCGACGGTAACGCGGAACTGGAAGCGCCGTCGGCCTACCGGGAAGACCGTCGCATCTGGGTTTGACCTACGTTGCTGGTGGTAGGTCCCGCAACTCGGCCAAGGCGTCTGCGATCCGACTTTGCAATTCAACGAGATCGGCGTCGACACCGTCGCATGCGAAATCGATTGCCGCGCCAAGGGCTTCATTGATCCGGGCCGCAACCTCTTGAGCACCCAGGCCGAGTATGCGCGGGTCGATTTTGAGATCCGTGAGGCGGAGATGACCGTTGAGTGTCACCTCGACGGTGCCCGCCTGATCGCCGACGACGAACGACTCGGCACCCATCCGCTCAACTTCCTCGTCGAGGAGGGACATCACCGCTTCGAAGCGGCGCATCATTTCCGCGACCTGTGGATGTCTGGGGCCGGTCAGCTGTCGACCCTCGCTCAAACCCGGACCGAAAACTGCATGACCGCCGGCTCGCCCGGGTGCGCGCAGCGGTAGCCGCCGCGGCGCAGCGCATCGGTCGGTGCGGTCATCGGCTCGAAACAAACCACGTCCTCGGCGAGTGGTGCGAAGATCTGCGCCGCCGGGTAGCCCTGCTCGAAGTGCACCTCGACGCGCCGGCCGCCACCGGATACCGCGAACACCGCGCCGTCGGCGAGCCGGTCGTAGGCGTCGTCAAAGGCCTTGTCGCCCAACGGCCCTGACGCGGCCGGCACCGCGGCCGCATCCCCGGTGGGCAGCCCCCTTTCGTCCAGGCTCAAATGCCGCATCGGCGGCGTCTCTATGATCCACTCGCGGCGGGCCACGCCCGGCACGCGCAGATACGGATGAAAGCCGAAGCACAGCGGCACCGCCGTCGAACCGGTCGCGGTGACCGTGGTGCGCACCGTCAGCGTCCGTTCCGCCAGCCGCACCCCCACCGCCAGCAGATGCGGGTACGGGAAGCTGGCCAGCAGCCGGGGGTCTGCGCCGTAGTCCAGCTCGGCGGTCAGCTCGTTGGCCGTCTGCGCCGTCACCCGCCATCCGGGATGGGCGGCCAGCACACCGTGGATCGGCAACCCGTTGGGGTCGGGCCGGACACCGTTCTCCCCAGGCGTCAGCGTCACCGTCACGCCCTGTGCCGTATAAGTGTTGTCGCCCAACCGATTTGCCCAGGGATACAGGATCGGAATGCCCATCGTCTTGCCGTCCGAGACGTAGGCGCCCAGCCCGCGCCGCTGCCCGAGCAGCTCCGCGCCGGAGTCGTTCAGCGACGTGCCGATCATGCCCGCCTCGGGCACCCACTGCGCGGTCACCGACGACGACGGGTCGCGCAGGGTCACCACCTGCACAGCCTAGCGCGACAGCGGGTCGTGCTGAATGCGCTCCGGCGGCGCACCTTTGGCGATCAGCGCCGCCTTGGTGGCGCGGACCATCGCCGGCCCGCCGCAGATCAGGATCTGCCGGTCGCCCCAGCCGCCGTACTTGGTCACCACATCGGGCAACCGCCCGCTCTGGCGCACGTGCAGCCCGCGCGGCGGCGTCACGTCGGGATAGTCGGCGGCCCAGGGCGGGTCGCGGTTGTACTCGGTCACCGGCGAGACCGACAGCCACGGGTTGTGCGTCGAGACCTGCCACAGCGTGGGCAGGTCGTAGAGCTCACAGAAATAGCGGGCGCCGAAGAACAGGTGCACGCGCGGGTTCTCGGCGTAGCGGGACAGGTCCATGATCAGCGCCCGCAGCGGTGCCAGGCCGGTGCTGCCCGCCACCATCAGAACGTCGCCGCCGTCGCGGTCGACCCGCAGGCCGCCGTGCGGGCTGGACAGCCGCCACCGATCGCCGGGCCGGGTCTCGTCCACGATGGCGGTGCTGACCAGCCCACCGGGAACGAGGCGAACATGGAATTCGATCCCGCCATCCGGGTCGGCCGGAATGGCCGGGCTCAGATACCGCCAGCGGCGCGGGCACTGCGGAATGTGGACGTTGACGTATTGGCCCGGGTGATAGTGCATCGGCCGGTCCAGCCGCAGCCGGACGACCGCGAGATCCCTGGAGACCCTGAGGTGTTCGATGACGGTGCCGTCCCACCAGGCGGGTCCCTCGTCGGCGTCGGCGGCCCCGCTCATCACCCCGGTGATGAGGTTGAGCGACTGCGTGGCGGCGGCGTCGACCGCGTCGCTCCAGGCGTCGCCGACGTGGGTTCGCAGCGTCGCGTACAGCGCGCGCCGCAACGTGTCGTAATGGCTTGGCAGCACACCATATTTGCGATGATCGCGGCCGAGCTGGGCGAGGAAGGCGACCGGCTCCTGCGCGCGCTGCGCGACCAGCTCGCCATACACCCAGTGCAGCGCGTGGGCGAAAGCGGCCCGCTGACCCTCCATTTCGGGCGGGAACAGGTCGCGGACCGACATGTCGAGGTCGAACCAGCTGGTGTAGAAGCGGCGGACGACCTCGTTGCCGCGGCCGGGCCCCTCCGGCGCGAACGCGTCGCGCAGCACCTGCAGCGCGTCCCGGTCGTCCAAACCCACGGACGCCGATTCTAAGTTCCAGCAGCGTGTCAGCGGTGTCCGCGCTCCGAATCCAAAAATTTAGAGTTGAGCGGAACAGACTCAACCTTGACGACGTTGAACATCCCGACAAGCATTTTCCTAGTACCCGAACGGAGGTGTCGTGGACTCTTTCAACCCGACAACCAAGACGCAGGCGGCCCTGACATCGGCCCTGCAGGCGGCGAGTTCCGCCGGTAATCCCGAGATCAGGCCCGCTCACCTGCTGCTGGCGCTGCTGACCCAGAACGACGGGATCGCCGCGCCGCTATTGGAGGCTGTCGGCGTCGAGCCCGCCACCATCCGCGCCGAAGCGGAGCGCCTCCTCGCCCAGCTGCCGCAGGCCAGCGGCGCCAGCTCGCAACCGCAGCTGTCCCGCGAATCGCTGGCCGCCATCACCACGGCCCAGCAGCTGGCCACCGAGATGGACGACGAGTACGTCTCCACCGAGCACCTGATGGTCGGGCTGGCCACCGGCGACTCCGAGGTCGCCAAGCTGCTGACCGGGCACGGCGCCTCACCCCAGGCCTTGCGGGAGGCGTTCGTCAAGGTGCGCGGCAGCGCCCGGGTCACCAGCCCCGACCCCGAGGCCACCTACCAGGCGCTGGAGAAGTACTCCACCGACCTGACCGCCCGCGCGAGGGAGGGCAAGCTCGACCCGGTCATCGGGCGGGACAACGAGATTCGCCGCGTCGTGCAGGTGCTGTCGCGTCGCACCAAGAACAACCCGGTGCTCATCGGCGAGCCCGGCGTCGGCAAGACCGCGATCGTGGAGGGCCTGGCGCAGCGCATCGTCGCCGGCGACGTGCCGGAAAGCCTGCGGGACAAGACCGTCATCGCCCTGGACCTCGGGTCGATGGTGGCCGGCGCCAAGTACCGCGGCGAGTTCGAGGAACGGCTCAAGGCCGTGCTCGACGACATCAAGAACTCCGCCGGTCAGATCATCACGTTCATCGACGAGCTGCACACCATCGTCGGCGCCGGCGCGACCGGCGAGGGCGCGATGGACGCCGGCAACATGATCAAGCCGATGCTGGCCCGCGGCGAGCTGCGGCTGGTCGGCGCCACCACGCTCGACGAGTACCGCAAGCACATCGAGAAGGACGCCGCCCTGGAGCGGCGCTTCCAGCAGGTCTTCGTCGGCGAGCCGTCGGTCGAGGACACCGTCGGCATCCTGCGCGGCCTGAAGGACCGCTACGAGGTGCACCATGGCGTGCGCATCACCGACTCCGCGCTGGTGGCCGCGGCCGCGTTGTCCGACCGCTACATCACCGCCCGCTTCCTGCCGGACAAGGCGATCGACCTGGTCGACGAGGCGGCCAGCCGGTTGCGGATGGAGATCGACTCGCGGCCCGTCGAGATCGACGAGGTCGAGCGGCTGGTGCGCCGGCTCGAGATCGAGGAGATGGCGCTGGCCAAGGAGGAGGACGAGGCGTCCAAGGAGCGGCTGGAGAAGTTGCGCTCCGAGCTGGCCGACCAGAAGGAGAAGCTGGCCGAGCTGACCGCCCGCTGGCAGAACGAGAAGAACGCCATCGACGTCGTCCGCGAGCTCAAGGAGCAGCTGGAGACGCTGCGCGGGGAGTCCGAGCGCGCCGAGCGCGACGGCGACCTGGCCAAGGCCGCCGAGCTGCGCTACGGGCGAATCCCCGAGGTGGAAAAGAAGCTCGACGCCGCGCTGCCGCAGGCCGAGGCCCGCGAGAACGTGATGCTCAAGGAGGAGGTCGGGCCCGACGACATCGCCGACGTGGTGTCGGCGTGGACCGGCATCCCGGCCGGGCGGCTGCTGGAGGGCGAGACCGCCAAGCTGCTGCGGATGGAGGACGAGCTGGGCAAGCGCGTGGTCGGGCAGAAGAAGGCGGTGCACGCCGTGTCCGACGCGGTGCGCCGCAGCCGCGCCGGGGTCGCCGACCCCAACCGGCCGACGGGCTCGTTCCTGTTCCTCGGCCCCACCGGCGTCGGCAAGACCGAGCTGGCCAAGGCGTTGGCCGACTTCCTGTTCGACGACGAGCGGGCGATGGTCCGCATCGACATGAGCGAGTACGGCGAGAAGCACTCGGTGGCCCGCCTGGTGGGGGCGCCCCCCGGCTACATCGGGTACGACCAGGGCGGTCAGCTGACCGAGGCGGTGCGCCGCCGGCCCTACACGGTGGTGCTGTTCGACGAGGTCGAAAAGGCCCACCCGGATGTGTTCGACGTGCTGCTGCAGGTGCTCGACGAGGGGCGCCTGACCGACGGGCAGGGCCGCACCGTCGACTTCCGCAACACCATCCTGATCCTGACGTCCAACCTCGGGTCGGGCGGCAGCGAGGAGCAGGTGATGGCCGCGGTGCGCGCCACGTTCAAGCCGGAGTTCATCAACCGCCTGGACGACGTGCTGGTCTTCGACGGCCTCAACCCCGAAGAGCTGGTGCAGATCGTCGACATCCAGCTGGCCCAGCTGGACAAGCGGCTGGCGCAACGGCGGCTGCAACTCGAGGTGTCGCTGCCGGCCAAGCGCTGGCTGGCGCAGCGCGGGTTCGACCCCGTGTACGGCGCCCGGCCGCTGCGGCGGCTGGTGCAGCAGGCCATCGGTGATCAGCTGGCCAAGATGCTGCTGGCAGGCGAGGTGCACGACGGCGACGTGGTGCCCGTCAACGTCGGCCCGGACGGCGACTCGCTGGTCCTGGGGTAAATCTCTTTGGCGAGCAGACGCAAACGCCCCCGTTTCAGCGCGAAATTGGGGGCTTTTGCGTCTGCTCGGCGCAATGCCGTAACCGCGTTGTGACCTGGTCGGTTTCGGTATTCCGGCCCAACAGCAGATACCCTGTGTGGGATGGTCCCCCTCTGGTTCACGCTGTCCGCGCTGTGTTTTGTCGGCGCGGTGGTGCTGCTGTACGTCGATATCGATCGGCGCCGCGGCCGCAGCCGGCGGCGCAGGTCGTGGGCGCGGTCGCACGGCTTCGACTACGAGCCGGAATCGACCGACATCCTGAAGCGCTGGAAGCGCGGGGTGATGTCGACCGTGGGCGACGTCCCGGCCCACAACGTCGTGCTGGGCCAGATCCGCGGCGAGGCGGTGTACATCTTCGACCTCGAGGAGGTCGCCACCGTGATCGCGCTGCACCGCAAGGTGGGCACCAACGTCGTCGTCGACCTGCGGCTCAAGGGACTGAAAGAGCCACGGGAGAGCGACATTTGGCTACTGGGCGCGATCGGGCCGCGGATGGTGTACTCCACCAACCTGGACGCGGCGCGCCGCGCCTGCGACCGGCGCATGGTCACCTTCGCGCACACCGCGCCCGACTGCGCCGAGATCATGTGGAACGAGCAGAACTGGACGCTGGTCGCCATGCCGATCTCGAGCACCCGCACCGAATGGGACGAGGGCCTGCGCACCGTGCGCCAGTTCAACGACCTGTTGCGGGTGCTGCCGCCACTGCCGGACGAGACCGCGCAGGAGGCGGGAGCGCCTGCGGGCCGTCGCAACGCGGCGCCGAGCCGTCCGTTGGCGCCGGCCGGCCGCGCGGAGCTGCCGTCCCGGCGCCCCGGGCAGGATGTGGCCGGGCTGTTGGGCACCGACGTCCAGGGCGCCCGTCGCAAACCCGAGCCGGTCCGCCGCGACGAGGGCCGCTCCGAGGCCGGCCGGCGACCACCGCCGGCGGGCCGCAACGGCCGTCAGGCCAGCAACTACCAGCGCTGACGGCGCCCCGGGCCGGGCAGGGCCCGGTCGGGCCGTCGTCATTAAGATGTCGCTCATGCCACGCCCCGTCGCCGTGATCACCGGGCCCACGTCCGGGATCGGCGCCGGCTACGCGCGGCGCTACGCGAGCGACGGCTACGACCTGGTTCTGGTCGCCCGCGACGTCGACCGGTTGAACCGCTTGGCCGGCGAGCTGAAGGGTCAGGCGGGCAACGTCGAGATTCTGCCCGCCGACCTGGCCGAGCGCGCGGGCCGGGAAAAGGTCTGTGAGCGCCTCGGCGCCGGTGTCCGAGTCCTGGTGAACAACGCGGGATTCGGCACGTCCGGCGAATTCTGGGAAACGGATCCCCAGCTGCTGCAGGCGCAGCTCGACGTCAACGTCACCGCGGTCATGCACCTCACCCGCGCGGCGCTGCCGGCCATGCTCGACGCCGGCGCGGGCACCGTCATCAACATCGCCAGCGTCGCGGGCATGGTGCCGGGGCGCGGGTCGACCTATTCGGCGTCCAAGGCATGGGTGATCTCGTTCAGCGAGGGCCTGGCCGTCAGCCTGCAGGGCACCGGCGTCGGCGTGCACGCGGTGTGCCCGGGCTACGTGCACACCGAATTCCACACCAGGGCGGGGATTGAGATGGCCAAGCTGCCGTCGTTCATGTGGCTCGAGGTCGGCGACGTCGTCGCGCAAAGCCTGGCCGACATCGCGGCTGGCAAGGTGGTCAGCATTCCGGGCGTGCAGTACAAGGCGATCGTCACCGCGGGCCGGATGATGCCGAGGGGCCTGATGCGGGGCATAACCAAGCGAGTCGGCGGCGGCCGTGGCAGAACCTGACCGCGCCGAGCTGGCAGAGCTGGTGCGGCGGCTGTCGGTGGTGCGCGGCCGGGTCACGCTGTCGTCGGGCAAGGAGGCCGACTATTACGTGGACCTGCGCCGCGCCACCCTGCACCATCGGGCCTCCGCGCTGATCGGCGCGCTGATGCGCGAGCTCACCGGCGACTGGGACTACGCGGTCGTCGGCGGCCTGACCCTGGGCGCCGACCCGGTGGCGACGGCCATCATGCACGCGCCGGGCCGCCCGATCGACGCGTTCGTGGTGCGCAAGTCGGCGAAAACCCATGGCCTGCAACGACTTATCGAGGGATCTGAGGTCGCCGGTCAGCGAGCGTTGGTGGTCGAGGACACCAGCACGACGGGCGCGTCGGCGCTGACGGCGGTGCGGGCCGTGCAGGACGCGGGCGGGCACGTCGTCGGGGTGGCCACGGTGGTGGACCGCGCCACCGGCGCCGCCGAGGCCATCGAGGCCGAGGGGCTGCCGTACCGCAGCGTGCTGGGCCTTGCCGACCTGGGGCTGGACTAGGCCGCGGGCGGTATGCGCAGTCTTCTCGTCTTGCTCGCCTGCCTGGCGGTCTGCCTGCCGGGCTGCTCGGGCTCCAACCGACCCGTCAACCCGTACGGCGCCCAGGGCGCGCGGCTCGGCGAATCGCTGGCGCTGCTCGGCTGGAACGTGTCGGTGTCGAACCTGCGCTGGGACGGCGACTATGTGCTCATCGACGTCTCGGGTGCGGTGGCGTCCAAGGACCCGCACGCGTCGCACGCCAAGCCCGAGGACATTCGGTTCGGGCTGTACGGGGCGCTGGCGCACCCGCTGGAGGCGTTCGGGTTGGGCAGCTGTGACGCCGCGACGGCCAGCGTGCACGACCTCGGGTCGCCGCTGTCGGCGCCCCCCGACCGGCTCACCGGCACCGTCTGCCTGGGCCCGCTGAAGGATCACAGTCAGGTTCGCGGGGTGTACGTTTACTCGCCGCGGGACCGCATCCCCAACACCTCGGCGGCCTACCCGGCGGCGTTCCCCGTGGGGCTGATGCCGACCAACGCCAACGACACCGGCCTGGTGGTCAAGACCACCAGCCTGTCGGCATGGCGCGCCGACGGCACCCCGATCACCAAGGCGCAACTGGGCGACGCGGGGGCGTTCACCGGCAACGGCTACATGCTGCTGGGGCTGCAGGCCGACGCCGTCGCCGCCCGGTATCGCGACGACTCCGCCAAGCGCGGCGGCCCGATGATGCTGCTCGCATCGCCGACCGTGCCCGGCCCGGGGCTCAATCCGGCGTGCGCGACGTACGGGTCGTCGGTGCTGATCCTGCCCGACGCGTCGCTGGACGCGGTGCGCGTCAACGCGTCGCTGTGCACCCAGGGCGAGATCAACGAGGCGCTGCTCTACGCGACGGTTGCCATCGACGGCACCCACGCCGGTGTGTGGACGCAGCGATGAGCGAACCCGGGCCCACCGAATGGGGGAGGCCTGCCGGTGGCGTCGGCCCCTGGCGGGGCGATCTTCCCGACGACCCACGGTATGACCCAGTCCTGTTGCGCGACGGCGATACTCGCAACGTCGTCGATGCCTACCGGTACTGGACCCGGGAAGCGATCATCGCCGACATCGACAAGCGCCGCCATCCGCTGCACGTGGCGATCGAGAACTTCGGCCACGACGCCAACATCGGCTCGGTGGTCCGCACCGCCAACGCGTTCGCGGTGCACACCGTGCACATCGTGGGGCGGCGGCGGTGGAACCGCCGCGGCGCCATGGTGACCGACCGCTACCAGCGGCTGTGTCATCACGACAGCACCGCCGACCTGCTGGACTTCGCCGCGGACGCGGGCCTGACAATCGTCGCGGTGGACAACGTCCCGGGCGCGGCGCGCCTGGAGGAGACGACGCTGCCGCGCGACTGCCTGTTGGTGTTCGGCCAGGAGGGCCCCGGCATCACCGACCACACCCGCGCCGGCGCGGCGCTCACGGTGTCCATCGCCCAGTTCGGCTCGACGCGCAGCATCAACGCCGGCGTGGCCGCCGGGATCGCGATGCACACCTGGATCAGGCAGCACGCGGACCTGACCCAGGCGTGGTAGCGGCCGGCCGTGAATCCAGGGCGTTGATTGTGAACTGGCGCAGGGGATTTGGCGATTTGGCCGCCGTGGCGTCACGCTCGAAGCCGTAGGCGCACACTCGATGAACCCGCGGCTGAGGCAGGATCTACCCCATGGACCAGCTATGGGCGAACCGGGCGGCCAGCTCGGAGGCGGCGATCTCGCAGCGACACCTGAAACGGCTGTGGGCGCTGCCGGGAACCCAGCTGGGAGTGGTGGCGTGGCCGTCGACGCGGCGCGACCGGTTGTTCGGCACGTGGCACTACTGGTGGCAGGCGCACCTGCTGGACTGCCTGGTCGACGCGCAGCTGCGCGACCCGCAGCCGCAACGGCGGACCAAGATCAACCGTCAGGTGCGCTCGCACCGGCTGCGCAACAACCTCTCGTGGGTCAACAGCTATTACGACGACATGGCGTGGCTGGCGCTGGCGCTGCAACGGGCGGCCACGGTGGCCGGCGTCGAACGCAGGCGCGCGCTGCCCAAGCTCGCCGACCAGTTCGTCCAGGCGTGGGTGCCCGAGGACGGCGGCGGCATCCCGTGGCGCAAGCAAGACCAGTTCTTCAACGCGCCGGCCAACGGGCCGGCGGGACTCTTCCTGGCCCGGTATCCGGGCGGGCTGGAACGGGCCGAGCAGATGGGCGACTGGATCGACCGCACGCTGATCGACCCGGAGACGCACCTGGTGTTCGACGGCATCAAGGGCGGGTCGCTGGTGCGCGCGCAGTACACCTATTGCCAGGGCGTGGTGCTCGGGCTGGAAACCGAGCTGGCGGCGCGCGCGCAGGACAGGGCCCGGCACGCCGCGCGGGTGCACCGCCTGGTCGCGGCCGTCGACGAGCACATGGCGACGTCGGGCGTGCTGCGGGGCGCCGGCGGCGGGGACGGCGGGCTGTTCGCCGGCATCACCGCCCGCTACCTCGCGCTGGTGGCCACCGCGCTGCCCGGCGACTCCGCCGACGACGCAAAGGCCCGCGACACCGCCCGCACACTGGTGCTCACGTCCGCGAAATCGGCCTGGGATTATCGGCAAACGGTGGACGGGCTGCCGGTGTTCGGGCCGTTCTGGGACCGCGACGCGCAGCTGCCCACCGCGGAGGGCGAAGCGGCGCAATTCGTCGAGGGCGCGGTCACCGAGTCCGAGGTCGCCGAGCGCGACCTGTCGGTGCAGCTGTCGGGCTGGATGCTGATGGAGGCCGCGTGTGCGGTCGCCGCCGCGCAAGCGGGAAACGAGGCATGAGCGAACCCGGCGGCTGGATCCCCGACGACGCGACGCTGGCCGCAGCCAACCTCACCCGGTTCCTGGGCTGGCTGGACGCGACCGGACGCGGGCGGTTCGCCGACTACCACCAACTCTGGCGCCAGTCCGTCGCCGACATCGAATGGTTCTGGGACGCCGTCTGGAACTTCTTCGACGTGCGGGCCGACAGCCCGCCCCGCTCGGTGCTGGGCAACCGTTCCATGCCGGGCGCCGAGTGGTTTCCCGGCGCCACGCTCAACTACGCCGCCGAGGTCTTCCGGCACGCCACCGACGACCGCCCGGCCCTGATCGTCGCCGGCGAGGACGGCTCGAGCGAGTGGTCGTGGGCGCGGCTGCGGCGGGAGACCGCGGCGTTCGCGGCCTACCTGCGCAACCTCGGCATCAAGCCCGGGGACACCGTCGTCGGCTACCTGCCCAACGTCGCCGAGGCCGTCGTCGCCGCCCTGGCCGCCGCGAGCGTGGGCGCGATCTGGGCGGTGTGCAACCAGGACCTGGCGGTCGACGGCGTGCTCGCGCGCCTGGGCCAGCTGCGGCCGAAAGTCCTGGTGGCCAGCGACGGTTCGCTGTACGGCGGCAAGCGCGTCGATCGCCGCGACGAGCTGGCCGCGATCCGGCGGGCGATCCCCACGCTGCGGGCCACCGTGGTGGTGCCGCGGCTCGGGCTCAAGACCCAAGGCGGCGACGCGGTGCCGTGGGCCGCGGCGGTCGACGCCGATGCCGCTCTCGAGACCACCCCGGTGCCCTTCGCGCACCCGATGTGGGTGCTGTTCTCGTCGGGAACCACCGGCAGGCCGAAGGGCATCGTGCACGGTCACGGCGGCGTGCTGCTGGAGCACCTGAAGTATCTGGGCCTGCAGCTGGACCTGCACCCCGGCGACCGCTTCCTGTGGTACTCGTCGACGAGCTGGGCGATGTGGAACATCGCGCTGTCCGGTCTGCTGGTCGACGCCACCATCGTGCTGTACGACGGCAGCCCGACCCACCCGGGCACCGACGGCCTGTGGCGGGTCGCCGCCGGGGCCGGCGTGACGGTGCTCGGCACCGGGGCCGGCTACCTGCTGGCCTGCGCCAAGGAAAAGCTGAAGCCCGGCGCGTCGTATCCGCTGGAGGGGCTGCGCGCCGTCGGCTCGACGGGTTCACCGCTGCCGGCGTCCGGCTTCCGCTGGGTGCACGAGGGGCTCGGCCGGGCGGTCCCGGTCATCTCGATGAGCGGTGGCACCGACGTGTGCACCGCCTTCCTCGGCGGTTGCCCGATCCTGCCGGTGGTCGCCGGTGAGCTGTCCTGCATCTGCCTGGGTGCTGCCATCGAATCCTGGTGCGGCCCAAACAATCCCGTCATCGGCGCGGAGGGTGAGCTGGTGCTGACACAGCCGATGCCGTCGATGCCGGTGTGCTTCTGGAACGACGACGACGGCAGCCTCTACCGCGCCGCCTACTTCGAGAAGTACCCGGGCGTGTGGTGTCACGGCGACCTGATCACCATCACCGACCGGGGATCGGTTGTGGTGCATGGCCGTTCGGATGCCACCCTGAACCGGCTGGGCGTGCGGATGGGCAGCGCGGAGATCTACGCCGCGGTGGACGGGCTGCCCGAGGTGCGCGACAGCCTGGTCGTCGGCGTCGAGCTCGACGACGGCGGCTACTGGATGCCGCTGTTCGTCGACCTGACCGACGGCGCCGAACTCGACGAGGGGCTGACGTCGCGGATCGTCGCCGACATCCGCCGGCACGCCTCGCCGCGGCACGTGCCCGACGACATCCTCGCCGTTCCGGGCATCCCGCGGACGCTGACCGGCAAGCGGCTGGAGATCCCGATCAAGCGGATCCTGCTGGGGACGGCGCCCGGCGAGGCCGTGCAGCGGAGTTCGGTCGACCGGCCGGAACTACTGGACGCTTTCGTTGCGTACCGCAGGTTGCCCTGAGTCCGGTTCGGGCTCTTGGTTTTTCGTCGCGCGGCGGCGTCCCCGGTAGCCGCGCCAGGCCGCGAGGAACGCCGGCATCAGCGACACGAACAGGATCGCCAGGATGATCTTTTCCAGGTTCTGGTGCACGAACGGCACATTGCCCAAAAAGTAGCCCGCGAGCGTCGCGCCGCCGCCCCACGCGATGCCGCCGACGATGTCGAACCCGAGGAACAGCGGGTAGCGCATGTAGGACACCCCGGCGACCACCGGGACGAACGTCCGCACGAACGGCGCGAACCGCGCCAGGATGACCGCCCACGGCCCGTATTTCTCGAAGAACGCGTGGGACTCGGTCACGTAGTGCTTCTTGAAGAACCGGGAATCTTCCTTCTTGAACAGCGCGGGGCCGATCCGCCGCCCGATGAAGTATCCGGTTTGGTCGCCCAGCACTGCGACCAGCGCGACGGCGGGGGCCAGCACCCAGATGCTGGCCGGCGGGTTCGGGTGCGCGGCCAGCAGGCCGCCGGTGAACAACAGCGATTCGCCGGGCAGCAGCGGAAACAGCAACCCGGTCTCGATGAACACGATGACCAGGATCCCGGGCAGCACCGCGGACCCGAAGACGCCGTCGGCACCCAGCCAGTACATCGGGTCGAGGATGTTCGGCAGGGCCGTCACCGCGGTGTGCATGATGCATCAACATACCGGCGCTGCGTTTCGGGACGGCAAAGGCGCAGCCCGGACGGGGTATCGAAACCGGTCGCGGTGTTGCCATACTGACGCATGCCCATCGCAACGCCCGAGGTCTACGCCGAGATGCTGGGACGCGCCAAGGAGCACTCCTACGCCTTCCCGGCCATCAACTGCACGTCGTCGGAGACCGTCAACGCCGCCATCAAGGGATTCGCCGACGCGGGCAGCGACGGCATCATCCAGTTCTCCACCGGCGGCGCGGAGTTCGCCTCGGGGCTCGGGGTCAAGGACATGGTCACCGGGGCGGTGGCGCTTGCCGAGTTCACCCGCGTCGTCGCGGCCAGGTACCCGATCAACGTCGCGCTGCACACCGACCACTGCCCCAAGGACAAGCTGGACACCTACGTGCGGCCGCTGCTGGAGATCTCGGCGAAACGGGTGGCCGCCGGCCAGGACCCGCTCTTTCAGTCGCACATGTGGGACGGCTCCGCGGTCCCCATCGACGAGAACCTGGAAATCGCGCGGGGGCTGCTCAAGGAGGCCGCGGCCGCCAGGATCGTCCTGGAGATCGAGATCGGCGTGGTCGGCGGCGAGGAGGACGGCGTCGCCAACGAGATCAACGACAAGCTGTACACCACCCCCGAGGACTTCGAGAAAACCATCGACGCGCTGGGCCACGGCGAGCACGGCCGCTACCTGCTGGCCGCGACCTTCGGCAACGTGCACGGCGTGTACAAGCCGGGCAACGTTAAGCTGCGCCCCGACATCCTCGCCCAGGGCCAGAAGGTGGCCGCGGCCAAGCTCGGGTTGCGCGACTCCGATGCTTTGCGGGCCAAGCCGTTCGACTTCGTCTTCCACGGCGGATCGGGCTCGGAGAAGTCGGAGATCGAGGAGGCGCTGCGCTACGGCGTGGTCAAGATGAACGTCGACACCGACACCCAGTACGCGTTCACCCGCCCGATCGCCGCCCACATGTTCACCAACTACGACGGCGTCCTCAAGGTCGACGGCGAGGTGGGCAACAAGAAGGCCTACGACCCGCGCAGCTACCTCAAGAAGGCCGAGGCCGCGATGACGGCGCGGGTGATCGAGGCCTGCAACGACCTGCACTGCGCCGGAAGGTCGGTCGGCTGAGACTGCCGAGCAGACGCAAAAGCCCCTAATTTCGGTGCGAAATAGGGGCTTTTGCGTCTGCTCGGCAAGTAAAAGCTAGCCGCTGGGCGACTGGCAGATCTTCCACTGATCGTCGCGGTATTGCAGGTCCAGGCTGCGCGTCGAGCGGACCTGCGGGTCGTAGGCCATGAACGTGGTGACGTTCGCCTCGGCGTGCTGGCCGTTGACCACGACCTGGTCGATGCTGGCGATCACCGGGTATTGCTTGGCCGCGGAAACGCGCTGGTAGGTCTCGGCCCAGGAGTGTTCGTCGTAGTCCACATAGCCGTCGCGGGTGGTGCCGCAGGTGATGCTGCGCAGCGCCGTCAGGTCGCCCCGTTGCACCGCGACGTCGAACTGCTGGATGGTGTGGCGCACCTGGTCTTCCTGCGAGACCTTCATGTGCTTGCCGCGGGTCAGCAGCACGGTGCCCAGGATCGCGATCGCCGCCAACGCCAGCACGATGACGACCAGCGCCAGCACCCAACCCCAGTTGAATTGCCTTGAGATCCGGCTTTTTTCCCCATCGCGGGGCGGAATCGACTGTGGCACCGCTGATTTCGGTGGCATGCCGGCTGGCGGTGGCGGCGGGCCGGGGGGCGCCGGGGGCGTGGCGAAGGCCTCGGTGGCGGGCTCCGGTGTGGTGGCGATGACCGCCGTCTCCTTGGCGTCGAATCCCGGTGCGGTGAAACGACGTTCGCGCTGCTGCCTCTCCGGGTTCGGCTCGGGGTCGCCGGCCGGCTCGGGCTTGTTGATCACCACGGTCTCGGTCTCGGCGTCGTCGGGCACCAGCGGCTGGCCCTCGGTTTCGTCTTCGCCGGGCTCCACGGCCCGCTCGGCACCCGGATCGTTCCGGGATTCGTGTGGATCGGACCCAGGCCGGTTCGGCGTCCCGCCGCGGTCGGGCTCGGGTGCGTTGGGCATGACGGCAGAATAGACGACATGACGCCGATGGGTGATCTCCTGGGACCCGATCCGATTCTGTTGCCCGGTGACAGCGACGCCGAGGCCGAGCTGCTCGCCGGCGAGAACCCGGGCATCGTCGCCGCGGCGCATCCGTCGGCGTCGGTGGCCTGGGCGGCGCTCGCCGAGGAGGCGCTGGCCGACGACAAGGCCATCACCGCCTACGCGTACGCACGCACCGGCTATCACCGCGGCCTGGACCAGCTGCGCCGCAACGGCTGGAAGGGTTTCGGCCCGGTGCCGTATGCGCACGGGCCCAACCGGGGCTTCCTGAGGTGCGTGGCGGCGCTGGCGCGGGCCGCCGACGCAATCGGCGAGACCGACGAGTACGCACGCTGCCTGGACCTGCTCGACGATTGCGACCCCGCGGCCCGGCCAGAGCTCGGGCTCTAGCAGCCGTCCGGGCAGTCGCCGTCGCCGCCCGGGCCGTCGATCTGGACGGTGGCGTGGTGCAACCCGCGTGCGGACAACACCGCCCGCGCGTCCTGCAGCACCCGGGCGGAGTCGGCGCCGCTGGTCAGGTGCGCGGTGCACATGTCCTTGCCGGGCGACAGCGTCCACACGTGCAGGTCGTGCACCTCGGTCACGCCGTCGACGGCGCGCAGGGCCGAACGCAGCTCCTCGACGTCGATGTGGGTCGGCGACGACTCGGACAGGATGCGCAGCGCGTCGCGGGCCAGGGTGATGGCCCGCGGCAGCACCCACAGCGCGACCAGCACGGCGACCACCACGTCGGCGTACGGCCAGTGTGTGGTGACGGTGACCACGCCGGCGATCAGCACCCCCAGGCTGCCGACGGTGTCGGCGACGACCTCCATATAGGCGCCCCTGACGGCCAGGCTGTCCGAGGAGTGCGACCGCAGCAGCACCGCCACCACGAGGTTGGCGGCCAGCCCGCCCAGCGCCACCACGATCATCGGCACGCCGGGCACCGACGGCGCGTCCCCGAGCCGCCGGATGGCCTCCCAGAGGATGAACAGCGCGACGCCGATCAGCAGGCCGGCGTTGGCGACGGCGGTGAACACCTCGGCGCGATGCCACCCGTAGGTGCGGGCGGGCGACGAGCTGCCGCGTCGCGCCAGCACGACGGCGGCCAGCCCCATGAACACGGCCACCACGTCGGTGAGCATGTGCCCGGCGTCGGCCAGCAACGCGATCGAGTTGATCAGCAGCGACGTGGTCAGTTCCACGACGAAGAACGCCGCCAGGATCGCCGCGGCCGCGATCATCCGCGGGATCAGCCGCGACGCCTGGCCCCCGGCGGGGGTGTGGTTGTGGCCGGCGCCCATAGCATTGCAATATATGCGTGGCTACGCATATATTGCAAGCGTCAGAACCAGCGGCTCCAGAACCGGGTCAACTGGTTTCCGGCGGACACCAGCCAGTGCGGCACCCCGGAGAAATCGAACAACCAGAGCACAACCGCGAAGAACCACGGGCTGGCCGCCAACAGCACGAACAGCAGGACGAAAAAGCCCCACTGCTTGGCCGGCGCCAGGGCGCGCTGGGTCTCCGGACTCAGATGCGGTTCCAGGGCGTCGTAGCCGTCCAGGCCCGGGACGGGCAGCAGGTTCAGCAGCACCGCGGTGAGCTGGAGGAATCCCAGGAACGCGACGCCCGCCCACAGCACGGCGTGGGCCGGGTCGTAGAGCAGCCGGGTCAGCGCCAGCAGCAGCACCGCCAGGGCGAGGTTGGCCGCCGGTCCCGCCAGGCTGACGAGGGTGCGGCGGGTGGCCGTCATGAACCAGGTCCGCACGTAGACCGCGGCGCCCGGCAGCCCGATGCCGCCGAGCGCGACCAGGATGATCGGCAGCAGCAGCGACAGCGCGGGATGGCTGTAGCGCCGCGGGTCCAGGGTCAGGTAGCCGCGCACGGCGGCGTCGTGGTCGCCGAACCGCCAGGCGGTGAACGCGTGGCCGAACTCGTGCAGGCACAGCGACACCAGCCACCCGGCGATCACGAAGATGAAGACCCCGACGTAGGCCAGCGGCCGCACGCTGGATCCGGCCAGCCAGGCCAGCACGCCGCCCGCCGCCGTCAGTCCGAGCAGGGCCAAGAAGATCGGGCTGGGCCGCACCGATTCGCGCGCCCGTGGGAAGTTCACCGATCGAAACTACCGGACCGGCCTCTCGACGCGCCGCGACTGCGGGCGCAGCGCCCAGGAGGCGACGGCCAGGCCCGCGAACACCAGGGGACCCACCAGCGTGGTGGCGCCGTCGCCGACCCAGATGTGCGACGCGATCGCCCCGGCGTAGACGAACATCAGACCCGCGTACGCCCACTCCTTGACCAGCGCCAGGCGCGGCGCCAGCAGCGCGACGCCGGCCGAGACGTAGCAGACACCGAGGATGGTCATGAAGTACGGCGGATACCCCAGATGCGTCATCACGCGGTTGAACGGTTGCAGTCGGAAGGCGCCCAGCACCCCGCCCACGAAGCACTCGGCGGTGAGCAGGGCCGTCGTCGTCCAGTAGGCAGCGCGGATTCGTGCGGGTGTCATACAACATCGACACCGCGCCGCCCCGAAACGTGACCGGACGCGCTGAACGTCCTCTGAGCTGGCCACCATGTTTGTCGGCCGATGAACGTATCGTGCCCGGCATGGTTCGCCGCCGGCAGCAGGGGCAGCAGAAGCTCCGCAAAGCACGCCGCGAGGCAGTCGATCGGCTGGAATCAAGCGAAGGGGCATAGCGGCCCGATCGGCGAAACTCCCTCGCGCGACAATGGGAAACCGCTGGCGACGATCTCAACACGGTCCGGGTGCAAAACCTGATCTGGTACCGGAAAGGCCAACTGGTCGATTTCGTGATAAATCTCCAAATACTCACCTCCGAGGGCTGGGAGACAGTCGAATACGTCGACTGTTGCCATGGCAGCTGTCACCACCACCCGCAAAAGGGTGCAACACGCGCCATCCAGCGGCTGGATGTCGTAGACGACGTACAAAATGCTTACCGGGTGGCGCAACCGTTGATCTACGAACGTTTGCGTACCATCCGGGGTGAGGAGCGTGAGCAAACATGAGCGATGACCGACTCGACGCTTTTCGCCGCGAAGTTGACTGGAACCTCGCAGGTGGCGCCTTAGGGGGCGTGGAATTACCCGTCACCAGTGACGACGGTAGTTTTCCCGTGATTGTTGCGATGGAGGATGAACGGTTCTCGGTGTTGCTCGGCCGGTTGCGCGCCGTCGGCGGCTCCGCAAACCTTTTCGTGAAGAATGACGATGGACGAGTGCGCACCGCGTCAGTGATCGGCGAAAGCTGCGCGATCCCCACGCCCGACGACGAGATGGTCGGTGCCGACGCCCCGGGCGCTGACGCCACCGTGGGAATGTTTTTCGACTACCTCGAACACCAGCCGAACGGTGTCGCGGTGTCCGCTGCCGTGGGCCACCCAGCTCGCGCGCGTGACGCGAAGACCGTGGAATTCGCCGCGACGAAATAGCCGGAAGTCAGCGGACCAGCAGCCAGCCCTCGACGTGGCGGAAGAACGTCGAGCGGCGCGCGGGGCGGGCCGCCGCGACGCCGTCGCGCACCACGACGACGCCGGTGCTGCCCAGCTGGACCGCGCGGCCGCTGATCCACCTGGGCCACAACCGGTTTCGCGCCGACGCCCGCAGGCCCGGCATGGCCAGCGTCGGCTCGACGCGCACGCCGGCGACGTCGCCGTCGAACAGCGGGGTGTCGTCGACCACCGCCTCGCCGTGAAGGAGCTTCCCGTCGCCGGGCGGCCGCCAGCCGGCCCGGCCCGCGATCACCGACCCGGTCTCGTCGCGGATCAGCGGCACCCGCCGGGCCGTGCCGCGCCGGGCGCGCCTGGCCGCGCGCCGGCCGGCGGGGAGGCGATAGGCCCGGGTCGCCGGGGTGCGCCGGCGCGGCACGTAGGCCACCTCGACGTCGAGCCGTCCCGCGCGCAGCAGCCCGGTCAGCACCGCGGCCAGATCGGCGTCGCCGCCGACCACCACCAGCCGCCGGTAGGCGCCGATCGCGGCGTCGACGTCGCCCGCGTGAACCGGCAGGCCGGTCAGCGGTCTCGGCACGCGTCGATCGCCGAACAACAGCACCCCCACGGTTTCCATGCCGAGTGTTCAGCCCGATCGCCGATCCCGAGCGACCTCGGCGCCCAAGCCTTGCGACGGCGCCTTGCGGTGGGCGGATTTCAGGTCTCGGCCCGCGCCGGCCGCCATGGTGGCGGCCTCACCGCGAGCCAGGCCCACCGTCGCGACGATCACCATCACCACCGCGACCGCCAGCACAAACCACTGCGTGCCCTCGGTGCGCACCGTCTCCTCGAGCACCAGGACGCCCAGCACGCCGCCGACCACGGGCTTCGCGGCGATGATCGTGGGCAGCGAGGCGGTCAGCGCGCCGGCCCGATACGCCGATTGGTGATAGATCATTCCGGCCACTCCGCAGAACACCCACAGATAAAGCTCCGGCGCCTGCCACAACTGCCCGGCGTGGTGCTCGACGATGTCGATGACGCCCTTCATCAGCACCGCGAACGCCGCCAACAACGAACCCGCGACCGCCGCCAGCAAGACGGCCGCGACCGGACGTTCCCTCCAGACCCGGGCCCCGATCAAACACAACACCAACGGCGGCCCCATCACGAGGGCGACGACAAGCCAGGTGCTGCCGGTTGCCCGCTCCTGGCCTCCCACCGGCTGCCCGAGGGCGATGGTTATCGCCAACGCCACGGCCAGCAATACCGCCCACATCCATTCCCGGCGGGTCACCGGGTGACGGGCGAACCGCGAGTAGATCGGCAGGGCAAACAGCAACGCCGTCACCTGCAGCGACATGACCAACAACACCGAGCCGTCGTCGAGGGCGAGGGCAAGCAGGCAGTAACTGGAGATGTCGCCCACGCCGCCCAGCCACCAGCGTTTGTCGCGCAGCAACATGCCGAACAGCGCCAGGTGGCCGACGGGTTTGTCGGTGACCTCCTGCGCGGCCCGCTGACGAACGACGTTGCCGATCGCCGATGCCAGTGCGGCGCACAGCGCATAGAACACTGCAAGATCCGCTTTCGACATCGGGTGCCCTCCTCGCCGGCATCCGGCTCCGTCTCTTCTGCCGCTTGCCCTGAGAGCCCGCGCCGAAACGCGCGTCCGGTCACTACCTCACCAATTTAGCCGCGGCCGTGGAAGCAGCTCACGGGGTGGCTCAGAGCGGAAACTTGGTATCCGTGAGCCGTTCGGACAGCTCCCAGAGCGTGGCGGCGGTGGTTGCGCGCTTGGCCGGCCAGCTGCGCCAGGTCGGCTGGGTCGGGCCGTACAGGCCGAATCGCGGGCCGACGAACGTGTCGCCCGGTAGATCCTGCGATGCCGCGTACAGGGTTTGCCGGGCACCGAATTCGGCATCGGTGGACACCACACGGTCGGCGGCCAGCACCACCGCGTCGGTCAACCTGCGGCCGGAGCGTCCCTGCAGGTTGGTGTGCGACCAGCCGGGGTGGGCGGCAAGCGCGCGCAGCGACGATCCGACGGCATCCAGGCGCCGCTGCAGCTCGCTGGTGAAAAGCAGGTTGGCCAGCTTCGATTGGCCGTAGGCCAGCCACCTCGAGTACGGCCGGGATTGCCAGTTCAGGTCGTTGATGCTGATGTGGCCGATGTTGTGCAGCAGCGAGGACACGGTCACCACGCGGTCGGTCAGCTTGGGTAGCAGCAGGTTGGTCAACGCGAAGTGCCCGAGGTGGTTGGTGCCGATGTGGCGCTCGAAGCCGTCGGCGGTGAGCGCGTGGTCGACGGCCATGATGCCGGCGTTGTTGATCAGGACGTCGGCGTGGGAGATCCCGTCGGCGAAGCGGCGCACCGAGGACAGGTCCTGCAGGTCCAGGTGACGCACTTCGGCTTGGCCGGTTGTCACGCCGGTCATGCGCAGGGCGGCGGCCGCACCCTTCGCGGTGTCGCGCACGGCGAGGATGACGCGGGCGCCGACCCGGGCCAACTCACGGGCGGTCACCTCACCCAGACCGCTGTTGGCGCCGGTGACGACGACGGTGCGTCCGGCGAACGAGGGCAGCTCCGCGGCGGTCCAACCAGGCATGCAGCCACCCTAATAACGGCTACCGGACACGGTTGGCCGACCGCCACTGACCTGCCACCGACCCGCCAACCGCGAGGCCGCAGGTATCGTGCGGAAAAGCCCCCCGAAAGGAGCATTTGAGTTGCGGTCCGATGCGCCCGTCGAGCCAGACCCGCATCGGTGACGTTCGGATGTACTTGGGGGTCATCGTCAATCCGGTCGCGCGCAAGAACCGTGCCGCCCGGGGTGAGCGCGGCGCCGAGCTGCGCCGCATCGTCGGCCCGTGGGGTGAGGTGCACGAAACCAGCTCGGTCGAAGACGTCCGCGGGGTCATGGAACGGCTCCTTCCGCGGGTCAGCCACCTGGTCAGCGACGGCGGCGACGGCTCGCTGAACTGGTTGATCAACGAAACCGAGCGAGCCATCGGCGATCCGGAACGCTGGCCGGCGTTCGTGCCCGACAACGGTGGCAGCGTGAACGCGGTCGCGCGCAAGGCGCGAGTGCGGGGGCGGCCCACGGCGATCGTGCGCGCGCTGGCGGCCGCCGCCGAGACGGACCGGCCGCCGCCGGAGGTGCTGCTGGACACGCTGGCGCTCGACGGCGAGACCGCCGACGGCGCGAAGTTCCATCGGCTCTGCTTCGGGCTGGCCGCCGGGGGCGTCGGGAACCGCTTCTACGACAAGTACTACGACAGCCACACCCATGGCCGGGCCGACGTCGTTCGCGTGATTGCCCGCTCGTTCGGCGACTACGTTGCCAACAAGGTCGTGCGCTCCAGCAGGCCCAACTATGCGACCAGTTTGTTCGCCCCGACGCGGGCCCGGGTGGTGATCGACGGCGAGGAGGTCCCGACGCGGACGCACCGGCTTGTGCACGCCGGCGCGATCGACCTGCACATCGGTGCGGGGTTCCGGCTGTTTCCCAAGGCGGAGAAACCCGGCGCGCTGCACTTCCAGGCCGGAAACATGAGGCCCTCCAAGATCATTGCGAACCTTCCCACGGCGCTTCGCAGCGGGAGGTTGCGCGGTGACGAGGTACGCGACGTCAACGGTCAAGAGATGATCATCGAGGCCGACGACGAGCCGCTGTCGCCGATCATCGACGGCGAGCGCTTCGTGGGAATCGTCAGGCTGGTGGCTCGTGCCGGGCCGCGCGTCCGCGTCGCCCAGGTGGGGTGATCGTGACGGCCGTCGGCGGAGTGATCACCGTCGGGCCTGGAGCGAACGAATGATTTCGGCGGACAGTCTCGGGTCGCTCAGCAGTTGATCGATGAGCGCGGTGAGGACCTCCTGTCCGGTGACGCGGGCGACCCCGAGGCGGTCGGCGGCTTCGCGCTGCCAGGTGTCGAGAGCTCGGTGCTGGCCGGCTAACAGGTCGACCGTCCGCCGTATGCGCGCACCGCGCGTTCGTCCGATCGCAAAGGAGTCGGTCGGCGCCGCGGCCAGCGACGGTGTGACCGGCGTCATGGCAGCGTGTGATCGGCCGGCGTCGGGGCGGTTAGGGCTCATGTCCAGCCTCCTCGCACGAGCAGTACGTCAGTATGTCAGTAGATCAGTTTCAGTATATGCGCGCGGCGTGCTTCGGCGGGGTGGCAATGCGGCGAGTTTGCTAATAAAGTGCCGAAGCGGAAATTCCCATTTTGTTTGCAGAATTGTGCAGAAAAGCGTGGCGCGTAGGTCAGTATCTCCGTATTCAAGGAGATCAGGAAGAGAACTGCCAGCTAGCTACATCATTAAATACTGATCGCAGTATTTCTTGACCGGGCGTGGCGACTGGATTATCGCGAAAATGTGCTGCCTGTATTTAAGCTGTGAGACCAATCCGAACCTTTGCCTGGTGTCAATCGAAAGCGTTAAATTGGCCTTATATCGATTCGTGGGCAGTGACTTTCAGTCGAGAGCGATGGGAAGGGCCTACCGTGGAAACGCTGCTTGATTACCTGCGGCTGGGGGAAGCGCGGATACCGAACCAGACCCTGTACCGGTTCGTCGACGTCGACGGTCGGGAGCTGGAGCACTACACGTACCAGAGTTTCGCCGAACGGACGCGCGAGCTGGCCGCCTACTTGTCCACCGAGGCCGGGTTGCGGTCCGGAGATCGGGCGCTGCTGGTCTACCCGCCGGGTCTCGAGATGGTGGCGGCGTTCTTCGCGTGCGCACGGATCGGCGTGATCGCCGTCCCGGTCAGCCCTCCCACGCCCATGGCGTTCGAGGCCGGCCTGGCCAAGCTCAACTACGTCGCGCGGGACAGCCAGGCCAAGGTGGTGCTGTCCACCAAGCAGTTCGAGTACGACTTCCGCCAAATGCTCGGCCACCGACGGGCCGCGCTGCCCTGGCCGGATGCCCAGCAGCTGGCGCGACTGCCCTGGTTCGGGACGGACGGCGCGCAGGACTTCGGCGGCGCCCACGTGCCGGACACGCCCGCCCCGGTGCTCTTCCTGCAGTACACGTCCGGCTCCACCAGCGATCCCAAGGGCGTGATCGTGAGCCACGCCAACGTCATCGCCAACGCCTCGGCCTTCACCGGCAGCGAGGTGTGTGTCAGCTGGCTGCCCCAGTACCACGACATGGGCCTGATCTCCCCGTACCTGTTCGTGTTGGTCGTCGGCGGGACCACCCATGCGATGTCACCGCTGGACTTCCTGAATCGGCCGTCGGCCTGGCTCCGGCTGATCGGCCAGGTGCGTGCCACGCACACGCCGGCGCCGAACTTCGCCCTCGAGTACTGCCTGCGCGAGGACAAGCTGCCCGAATCCGAGCTGGCCGGGACCGACCTGAGCAGCCTGGAGAGCATGGTCATCGGCGCGGAGCCGTTGCGGCCCAACACGTTTGCCCGCTTCCGGGAGCGCTTCGCCCCCTACGGTCTGCGGCCCGGCGCGCTGACCGGTGCCTACGGCATGGCGGAAAACACCCTGATCGTGTCCATGCGGGGGCGCCAGACCCTGACCCTCAACAAGCGCGCGCTGGAGAACAACCTCGCGCGCGTCGAAAAGGCCCTGCCCGAGAACGGCAACCAGGCGGCCGTGGTCAGCTGCGGCAAGCCCGTCGCCGGGAACACGGTCCGGATCGTCGATCCGCAATCGAGGCATGCCCTGGGCGACGGCCGGGTCGGCGAGATCTGGGTGGACGGACCCTCCAAGGGGGGCGGCTACTGGCATCGGCCCGAGCTCACCGCGGAAACCTTCGCGGCCCGCATCGCCGGCGACGACGAGCGCACCTATCTGCGGACCGGCGATCTCGGATTCCTTTACGAGGGTGAGCTTTTCGTCTGCGGCCGCAAGAAGGACCTGATCATCGTCCGCGGCGTCAACTGCTATCCCTCGGACATCGAGGCGGTCACGGAGCGGTCGTCCGCGGAAGTTCGCAGCGGCTGTGTCGCGGCCTTCTCGGTCGAACGCGAGGAGCACGAATCGCTGGTGGTGGTCGCCGAGGCGCGCGACGAGCGCGCACTCCCGGACGGCAAGGCCCTCGCGCGAGCGATCCGACGGCACGCCCACATCGATCCGCACGCCATCGTGTTCGTGCCGCCGCGCAGCATCCCCAAGACCACCTCGGGGAAGATCCGGCGCGCGGAAACCCGCCAGCTTTGGCTGGACGACAAGCTGCCCGTGCTGGCGACCTGGATAAACCGGACGGCCCACCACACCCACGACCGGCAGGACGCCAGCACGGGCTCCCTCGAACGGTTCCGCCACCTGATCGAGAGCTACGACCTCACCGGGCAGGAGGACTGCTCCTTCGCGGACCTCGGCATCGACTCGGTGGCCTTGGCCGAGCTGCGCGGCGAGTTGCGGGCCCTGCTCGACGAGCACGGCGCCGGCGAGCTGGCCGAGGAGGTCAACACCCGCCTGCTGCAGCGCCTGACGATCGCCGAGTTCTTCCGGCTGATGCGACAGTTCGGCGAGGGCTCCGACCAACCGCTCGCCGCCCTGCGGCGGGCGCTGGACGAGATCTCCGCCGAGTACGAGGCTCACGAGGCCGCACAGATGCGCGCCGACGCGCGGCTGCCCCTTCCGGAGCTGCCGCCGGCACGAGCGGGTGCGCGCGGCGACGTCCTGGTCACCGGCGTCACCGGG
Source organism: Mycobacterium sp. NGS26 (assembly GCF_059813025.1). Classification (NCBI taxonomy): domain Bacteria; kingdom Bacillati; phylum Actinomycetota; class Actinomycetes; order Mycobacteriales; family Mycobacteriaceae; genus Mycobacterium; species Mycobacterium sp. NGS26. The sequence goes on along the minus strand of NZ_JCALDU010000008.1, from coordinate 183,286 downwards.
TTCCTGGGACCGTTCCTGATGAGCAGCCTGCTCGGGCGCACGTCCTACACCCTGCACGCGCTGATCCGCGCGACGGATGCAGAGCATGGTCTGGACCGGATCGTCGCCGCGCTGCGGCGGGCCCGGCTGTGGTCGCCGAGCCTTGAGAGCGAGGTCCGGTCGCGGGTGCGGGTGATCTGCGGTGACCTGGCCGAGCCGCACCTCGGAGTCGGCGAGGCGGAGTTCGCGCGACTGGCCGAAAGCGTCGACGCGATCGTCCACAACGGCGCCCTGGTCAACTACGTCAGAACCTATGACGCCCTGCGGCCCGCGAATGTGCTTGGCACGCATGAGCTTTTGCGGCTGGCCATGACCGCGCACCGCAAGACCTTCCACCTGGTCTCCAGCACGTTCATCTACGGGTGGAGCGTCAAGCCGGTGGTCGGGGAGTCCGACGTGAACGCGGAGATGAACGCCCTGGACTTCGGCTACTCGCAGACCAAGTGGGTCGGCGAGCAGCTGGCGCTCGCCGCGCGGCGGCGAGGACTGGACGTGCGCATCTACCGGCCCTCGCTGATCTCGCCCACCCGCGCAGGTTTCGGGAGCCAGGACGACATCCTGGTGCGCACCATGGCGTTCATGATCGAGCACGGCATCGCCGCCGACGCGCTCAACCAGCTCAGCCTGCTGCCCGCGGACCTGATCGCGGATCACATTGTCGCGCTGATGGATCTGCCGGCCGAGGCGGGCACAGTTTTCAACATGACCGCCGACGATTACTACAACCTGCCGGACATCACCCGGATCCTGTCGGAACGGTACGGCTACCGCTTCACCTACCACGACATCCCGTCCTTCGTGCAGGAGATGAATCGCCGGTGCACGCCGGGCGACCCGATCTATCCGCTGGTCGACTTCCTCACCCGCTCGGCGGACAAGATCGCGGCCATGCGAGACAAGCGCTACGACAACGCCCGGTACCGGCACGCGCGTGCACGGGCCGAGGTGCGCCTGAACGAGCCGGCCCTCACCGAGACCGTCGACAACCTCGTCCGGTTCCTGCGAAGCGAGGGCATGATCACGGAGAATCGGTCCGAGACGCCACAGATTGCCTAGTGACACAAGGGGTTTGACAGGAGTTTGACGATGTTCACAGTCGATGACCAGGCGGCGGGCCCGCACGACGCCTCGCTCGATCACGAACGACTCGTCCTTCAGGCGCGGGACGTCGAGTTCGACTGGGCCAAGCTGCCGTTCTACTACGTGCCGGGCGAGCCCTTCGCCACCCACTTCTGCAACGTCCTGCACCTGTTGCTACCGGCGGGCGAGGAGTTCATCGTCGACGCGTTCAAGAACGCGTTGCCGCTGATCAAGGACGACCAGCTGCGGCTGGACGTGCAGGGGTTCATCAGCCAGGAGGCCATGCACTCCCAGGCGCACGCGGGAGTGCTCGCGCACTTCGCGGCCAAGGGCATCGACGTCACACCGTTCACCAACCAGATGGCCTGGCTGTTCGGCAAGCTCATCGGCGACCGGCCCCGGTGGAGCCGGCGGCGACGGCAGAGTTGGCTGCTCGAACGGGTGTCGATGGTGGCGGCCCTCGAGCACTACACCGCGATTCTGGGTGAATGGATCCTCGACACCCCGCAGCTCGACGCCATGGGCGTCGACCCGGTGATGCTGGACCTGATTCGCTGGCACGGCGCCGAAGAGGTCGAGCACAAGGCGGTCGCCTTCGACACCATGAAGCATCTGCGCGCCGGGTACTGGCGGCAGGTGCGCACCCAGCTGCTGGTGACGCCGGCGTTGCTGTGGTTGTTCGTGCGCGGCGTGCGGTTCATGTACTCGGTCGACCCCCACCTCCCGCCGGGGACCAAGCCGCGCTGGCGCGACTACTTCGACGCGGCGCGCCGCGGTCTGGTGCCCGGGCCGACCCAATTCCTGGGCGTCATCGGCGCCTACTACAAGCCGAGCTTCCATCCGTCCCAACTGGGTGGCGTCGGGCGCGCGGTCGAGTACCTGGCGAAATCGCCGGCCGCCCGCGCCTCCCACTGATTTTCGGAGGACTCGATGAGCACCACCGTGATCGCGTCCGACGGCGTGGCGTTGGCGGTCCACGCCTACGGCGAGATCGACAGGCGGCGCCCGACCATCCTTGCCATCCACGGCTATCCCGACAACCACCACGTCTGGGACGGGCCCGCCGAGATGCTGATCGACCGGTACAACGTCGTCGCCTACGACGTGCGTGGAGCCGGCGAATCGTCAACGCCCGCCGACCGATCCGGATACCGGCTCGGCCAGCTGGTCGCCGACGTCGGCGCGGTGATCGACAGCCTGGGGGTGGACGAGGTGCACCTGCTGGGCCACGACTGGGGCTCCATACAGGGTTGGGCGGCGGTCACCGACGAGTCGGTGATGGGAAGGATCGCCTCGTACACGTCGATTTCGGGGCCGCACCTGAACTATGCGGGCAGGTTCCTGCGGTCGGCTCGCACGCCGCGCGCGGTGGTCGACGTCGCCAGGCAATTCCTGGCGTCCGGATACATCTGGTTCTTCCTGTGCCCGGGTGCACCGGAGCTGGCGATCCGATCCGGGGCGACGGCGAAAGTCTTTGCCGCAGTTGAACGTATCGGCCGCGCGGGCGCCACCAGCCCGCGCCGGGCCGCGTCGCTCCGATCGATCGACGACTACCTCAACGGGCTCAACCTGTACCGCGCCAACATGCCCGGCGCGATCCTGGCGCCAGGGCCGCAGCTACCCCAGACGACGGTGCCCGTGCAGGTGCTGGTCGCGCGTCGGGATCATTTCGTGACGCCCGCCCTGCAGCGGTTCACAGGCTCGATCCCGGCCGGCAGCAGGATCCTGCCGATCGAGGGCGGGCACTGGGTAGTGGCCTCGCATCCCGACGTCATCGCCCGGCTCACCAGCCGGTGGGTCAACCTGGTCACCGAACGACTGGCCCCGGTGGGATGACTGTGTCGCAGGACATTTGGAGCACTCGACCACCCGACCTGTACGGTCGCCGCCGTCGCGATCGCCTCACCACCGCGCTGTGGGGACTGGGCGCCCTGTTCGGCGGGCTGGCGTCGGCGTCGCGCTGGAACCCGTCGCGCGTGACGCCGGTGCGGCGGATCAACACCGCGGTGATCACCAAACGCGAACTGCTCGCCCCCGATGTCGTCGGTTTGACGCTGGCCGACCCCGACGGCGGATTGCTGCCATCCTGGACACCCGGCGCGCACATCGATGTTCGGCTGCCGTCGGGCCGCTGCCGGCAGTACTCGCTGTGCGGTGCGCCCGGGCGGCGCACCGACTACCGCATCGCTGTACGCCGAATCGCCGACGGCGCAGGCGGTTCCGTCGAGATGCACGACGACTTCGAGGTGGGCGACACGTGCGAGTTCGAAGGCCCCCGCAATGCTTTCTATCTCGTCACGGACGAGCGCGAGGTGTTGTTCGTGGTCGGCGGCATCGGGATAACGCCGATCCTGCCCATGATCCGGGCGGCTCATGAGCGCGGAATCGACTGGCGGGCAGTGTATGCCGGGCGCAGCCGGGAGTACATGCCGCTGCTGGACGAGGTATTGGCGGTGGACGCCGACCGGGTCACCGTGTGGGCCGACGACGAGCGTGGCCGCTTCGCCACCGCGGACGAGCTGCTTGCCGACGCCGGCCCGGCGACGGCCGTCTACGTGTGCGGCCCCACCGGCATGCTCGAGTCGGTGCGCGCGGCGCGTGCCAAACACGCCGACGCGCCGCTGCACTACGAGCGGTTCAGCCCGCCGCCGGTGGTCGACGGCGTGCCGTTCGAGCTGGAACTCGCGCGCTCGAAGCGGGTGCTGCGCGTCCCGGCGAACCGATCGGCGCTGGCCGTCATGCTCGACCGGGACCCGACGACCGCGTACTCGTGCCAGCAGGGGTTCTGCGGGACCTGCAAGGTCAGGGTGCTGGCCGGCGACGTCGATCGCCGCGGACGCACCGCGGAGGGCGACGACGAAATGCTGGTCTGCGTCTCGCGGGCGCACGGTGATCGCGTGGTGATCGACGCCTGATCAAAGCCAACCTTTAGGATCATCCCGTGACCAGACACTTCAGCGGGTCCGGGGAAACCGGCTCTTGCGGTGCGGTGGCAAACCCGAACCCGCTGCACGGCAACCGCGCGAACACGGGCCGCGAATTGAAAACCGTTGTGGCACAGGACCACAACGTGCAGCCTTGAGCAGGCGGGATTAGGCGGGAGCAAGCCATGCCGGCAATCGTCCTCATCGGCGCCCAATGGGGCGACGAGGGCAAAGGTAAGGCCACCGACCTGCTCGGCGGGCGCGTGCAGTGGGTGGTGCGCTATCAGGGTGGCAACAACGCCGGGCACACGGTGGTCCTGCCGACCGGGGAGAATTTCGCGCTGCACCTGATCCCGTCCGGGGTGCTGACGCCGGGCGTCACCAACGTGATCGGCAACGGCGTCGTCGTCGATCCCGGCGTGCTGCTCGACGAGTTGGAGAGCCTCGAGGACCGCGGCGTCGACACCACGAAGCTGTTGATCTCCGCCGACGCGCACCTGCTGATGCCCTACCACGTCGCCATCGACAAGGTCACCGAGCGCTACATGGGCAACAAGAAGATCGGCACCACCGGCCGCGGCATCGGGCCGTGCTATCAGGACAAGATCGCCCGCATGGGGATCCGGGTGGCCGACGTGCTCGACCCCGACCAGCTGACCCACAAGGTCGAGGCCGCGCTGGAGCTCAAGAACCAGATCCTGGTCAAGATCTACAACCGCAAGGCGCTGGACCCGCACCAGGTCGTCGACGCCCTGCTGCAGCAGGCGGAGGGATTCCGTCACCGCATCCGCGACACCCGGTTGCTGCTCAACACCGCGCTGGAGGCCGGCGAGACGGTGCTGCTGGAGGGCTCGCAGGGCACGCTGCTCGACGTCGACCACGGCACGTATCCCTATGTGACGTCGTCGAATCCGACGGCGGGCGGCGCGGCCGTCGGCTCCGGGATCGGCCCGACCCGGATCACCACCGTGCTGGGCATCCTCAAGGCCTACACCACCCGCGTCGGCTCCGGGCCGTTCCCCACCGAGCTGTTCGACGAGAGCGGCGAATACCTGTCCAAGACCGGCGGCGAATTCGGTGTCACCACCGGACGGCGCCGGCGCTGCGGCTGGTTCGACGCCGTCGTCGCCCGGTACGCCACCCGGGTCAACGGCATCACCGACTACTTCCTGACCAAGCTCGACGTGCTGTCCAGCCTGGAAACGGTCCCGGTGTGCGTCGGCTACCAGGTCGACGGGGAGCGCATCCACGACATGCCGATGACCCAGAGCGATCTGCACCGGGCCGAACCGATCTACGAGGAGCTGCCCGGCTGGTGGGAGGACATCTCGGATGCGCGGGAGTTCGACGACCTGCCCGCCAAGGCGCGTGACTACGTGTTGCGGCTGGAAGAGCTTGCCGGAGCGCATGTTTCGTGCATCGGCGTCGGCCCCGGACGCGATCAGACCATCGTGCGCCGCGACGTCCTGGCGGCCCGCCCGTGACCGAGCAATCGGAACAATCCGAACCGAACCCGATCGAGCTCGATCCCGAATACGAACACCACGGCGGCTTCCCCGAATACGGCCCGGCCAGCCCCGGCCCGGGCTTCGGCCGGTTCGTGGCGGCCATGCGCCGGCTGCAGGACCTCGCGGTGTCATCCGATCCCGACGACGGCGTCTGGGACGACGCGGCCGATCGCGCGGCGGCGCTGGTGGAGCTGCTCGGCCCGTTCGAGGCCGACGAGGGCAAGGCGCCGGCCGGCCGGACACCCGACCTGCCCGGCATGGGCAGCCTGCTGCTGCCGCCGTGGACGTTGACGCGGTATGCCCCCGACGGCGTCGAGATGACCGGCCATTTCACCAGGTTTCACGTCGGCGGCAACCACGCGGTGCACGGCGGCGTGCTGCCGCTGCTGTTCGACCACATGTTCGGGATGATCTCGCACGCCGCGGGACGGCCGATCAGCCGGACGGCCTTCCTGCACGTCGACTACCGCAAGATCACCCCGATCGACACGCCGCTGGCGGTGCGCGGCCGGGTCACCAACACCGAGGGGCGCAAGGCGTTCGTGTCCGCCGAATTGGTCGACGGTGACGACGTCGTGCTGGCCGAGGGCAACGGCCTGATGGTGCGGCTGCTGCCGGGCCAGCCCTGAGCAGCAGTTTTGTGCCGCGGACCTATCCTTGTGCGGTGACTGACGGCACGACCGAAGGACCTGCCGCCGACGCGCGCGCCGCCGGCGACGGCAGGCCCCGCGTGCTGCTGCTGGGCGCCGGCGAGCTCAACCGGGAGCTGGCGATCGCCCTGCGGCGGCTGGGCGCCGAGGTGACCACGACGAGCACCGCGGACGAGCTTCCGGCGGCGATCGGGCGGTCGCGACCGGACTTCGTGGTGTCCGCCGCCGACACGGCCTTCCTCGACGCGCTCGACGCGCTTCCCGACGGCGAGCGCCCCGAGCTGGTGCCCAGCGCCCGCGCCGCGCGGCTCACCGCCGACCGCGAGGGCCTGCGCCGGCTGGCCGCCGACCAGCTGGGCCTGCCCACCGCGCCGTTCTGGTTCGCCGGATCGGTCGGCGAGCTCGAGGCCGTGGCCGCGCACGCCGGATACCCGCTGCTGGTCAAGCCGGTGACGGGGCCGTCCGGCCCGGGACGCTCGGTGGTCCGGCGCCCCGACGACATCGCGCCCGCCTGGCAGCGCGCGGCGGGGGCGCAGGCAAGGCCGCGGGTGCTGGCCGAAACGGTGGTCGACATCGAATTGGACGTCACCCTGTACGCGGTGCGCAGCGACGGCCCGCGCGGCCCGGTGATCGAGTTCTGCTCACCCATCGGCCATCGCCGCGCCGAGGCCGGCGAGCTGGAATCCTGGCAACCGCAGCAGCTGACCGACGCCGCGCTGGACGCGTCCCGATCGGTCGCCGCGCGCATCGTCAAGGCGCTCGGCGGGCGCGGGGTCTTCGGCGTCAACCTGATGATCAACGGCGACGAGGTGTACTTCGCCGACGTGTCCGCGGGCCCGCGGCCGAGCGCCTGGGTGACCCTGCGCAGCCAGCGGCTTTCGGTGTTCGACCTGCAGGCGCGCGCCGTCCTCGGCCTGCCGGTGGACACCATCATGGTTTCGCCGGGTGCCGCCCGGGCGATACCGCCGGGGCGCACCGCGTTTCCCGCCGCCGGCGCGCTCGGCGGCGCGCTTGCCGTCCCCGAAACCGACCTGCTGGTGTTCGGCCCCGGCTCGGGGCCGTCGGACACCACGCGGCCGCTGGGTGTGGCGCTGGCCACGGCGCCGGACGTGGCGGTCGCGCGCGACCGCGCCCGACAGGTGGCGACCGCGGTGAATATGCGAGACTCACGCGGATGAGCTACGCGGGAGATATCACGCCCCTCGAGGCCTGGAAGATGCTCAGCGACAACCCCCGGGCGGTGCTGGTCGACGTCCGCACCGACGCCGAGTGGCGGTTCGTCGGTGTGCCCGACCTGTCCAGCCTCGGCCGCGACGTGGTGTACATCGAGTGGAATACGACCGACGGGACGCCCAACGAGAACTTCGCGGCCGAACTGCGGGAACGGGTGCCGCCGTCCGACGAGGAGCGCCCCGTGGTCTTCCTGTGCCGCTCGGGCAACCGCTCCATCGGGGCCGCCGAGGTCGCGACCGAGGTCGGCATCACCCCGGCCTACAACGTGCTGGACGGCTTCGAAGGCCACCTCAACGCGCAGGGCCATCGCGGCGAAACAGGTTGGCGGGCAATAGGATTGCCCTGGAAGCAGCTATGACCGACCCCCGTTCGGTCCGCACCCCCAAGGCGCTGCCCGACGGCGTCGGCCCGGCCACCACCGGCGTGCGCGGCGGAATCCTGCGGTCCGGGTTCGACGAGACCGCCGAGGCGATGTTCCTGACGTCCGGCTACGTCTACGAGTCGGCCGCCGTCGCGGAGAAGTCGTTCACCGGCGACCTGGACCACTTCGTGTACTCCCGATACGGCAACCCCACCGTGACGATGTTCGAGGAGCGGTTGCGCCTCATCGAGGGGGCCCCGGCAGCGTTCGCCACCGCGAGCGGCATGGCCGCGGTGTTCACCTCGCTGGGCGCGCTGCTGGCCGCCGGTGACCGGCTGGTCGCGTCGCGCAGCCTGTTCGGGTCGTGTTTCGTGGTGTGCAACGAGATCCTGCCGCGCTGGGGCGTGGAGACGGTGTTCGTCGACGGCGACGACCCGGCGCAGTGGGAGCGGGCGCTCTCGGTGCCGACCCAGGCGGTGTTCTTCGAGACGCCGTCGAACCCGATGCAGTCGCTGGTCGACATCGCCGCGGTGACCGAGCTGGCGCACGCCGCGGGGGCAAAGGTGGTGCTGGACAACGTGTTTGCCACGCCGCGGCTGCAGCAGGGCATCCCGCTCGGGGTCGACGTGGTGGTGTACTCCGGCACCAAGCACATCGACGGCCAGGGCCGGGTGCTCGGTGGCGCCATCCTCGGCGACAAGGAGTACATCGACGGCCCGGTGCAGAAGCTGATGCGGCACACCGGCCCGGCGATGAGCGCTTTCAACGCCTGGGTGTTGCTGAAAGGCCTTGAGACGCTGGCGATCCGGGTCGAGCACAGCAACTCGTCGGCGCAGCGGATCGCGGAGTTCCTGGAGTCCCATCCCGCGGTGAGCTGGGTGCGCTACCCCTACCTGGTGTCACACCCCCAGTACGATCTGGCCAAGCGTCAGATGTCCGGCGGCGGCACAGTTGTCACGTTCGCGCTGGACTGCGCCGAAAGCGCCGCCAAGCAGCGGGCCTTCGAGGTGCTGGACAGGCTGCGGCTGATCGACATCTCCAACAACCTGGGCGACGCCAAATCGCTTGTCACCCATCCGGCGACGACGACGCACCGGGCGATGGGCCCCGAGGGCCGCGCGGCGATCGGGCTGGGCGACAACGTCGTTCGCATCTCCGTCGGGCTGGAGGGCACCGACGACCTGATCGCGGACATCGATCAGGCGCTGCGCTAGCCCGCGGCCTTCCGCTCGGCCACCTCGGCGTTCTCGGCCGCCGCCAGGGTTCCCCCCTCGGCCTGCTGCTCCACCCAGTTCGCCAGCGGCCGTGCGTAAATCATCTGGCTGGTGATCGCCATCTGGCCGCGGGTGCGACCCAAAAACGAGATGCCCCAGGCGAACATGGCGGCGAGGCGGTTGCGGAAGCCGACCAGATACAACAGGTGCAGCAGCAGCCAGGCCAGCCAGGCGAAGAAGCCGGCGAACTCCACCCTGCCGATCTTCGCGACGGCGCTGTACCGGGAGATGAGCGCCATGCTGCCCTTGTCGAAGTACTTGAACGGCTTGCGGTTGGCCGGATCGTCGTGGCCCTTCACCGCGTGCTTGATCAGCGTGGCGGCGTAGTGCGCCCCCTGGATCGCGCCCTGGGCCATCCCAGGGACGCCGGGGACGGACATCAGGTCACCGACGACGAAGACGTACGGGTGGCCCTTGACGCTGAGGTCGGGCTCGACGATCACCCTTCCCGCGCGGTCGGTTTCGGTTCCGTCGGACTGGTCGGCGATCATCTTGCCGAGCGGGCTGGCCGCGACACCGGCCGCCCACACCTTGCAGGCGCATTCGATACGCCGCTCGCCGCCGTCTTTGTCCTTGACCGTGATGCCCATGTAGTCGACCGCGGTCACCATCGCGTTGAGCTGGATCTCGACGTCCATCTTCGTCAGCCGCCGTTGCGCCTTGAGGCCCAGCTTCTCACCCATCGGCGGGAGCACCGCGGGCGCCGCGTCGAGCAGGATCACCCGGCAGTCGCTGGGCGTGATGGTCCGAAACGCCCCGGCCAGGGTGCGCTCGGCCAGTTGGACGATCTCGCCGGCCAGCTCGACGCCCGTCGGCCCGGCGCCGACCACGACGAAAGTGAGCCGGCGTTGCCGCTCGGCCGGATCGGTGGCGACCTCGGCGGCCTCGAAGGCGCCCAGGATGCGCCCGCGCAGCTCGAGCGCGTCGTCGATGGACTTCATGCCCGGCGCGAAGGCGGCGTACTCGTCGTGGCCGAAGTAGGACTGCTGGGCTCCGGCGGCGACGATGAGGCTGTCGAACGGGGTCACCGTCTGCATGCCCATCAGGTGCGACGTGACCGTCTTCGCCTTCAGGTCGATCGCGCTCACCTCGCCCCACAGCACCCGGACGTTCTTCTGGTTGCGCAGGACCAGCCTGGTCGTCGGCGCGACGTCGCCCTCGGACAGGATCCCGGTCGCCACCTGGTACAGCAGCGGCTGGAACAGGTGAGTGGTCGTCTTCGAGATCAGGGTGATGTCGACATCGGCCCGCCGGAGCGACTTCGCCGCGTTCAGGCCCCCGAATCCGCTCCCGATGATGACGACGCGATGGCGCGACATGCTCATCACCCTATGTTGTCAGACGGCGTTCCTATAATCGAACGCATGTTCGAAGACCTGGTCGACGCCGGCGTGGTGGACGCCATCGCGGAGGCGGCGCGCGCGCAGAACGTGATGTGTGCGCGTGAGTTGGCCGCGATCGGCGAGCTGTATGCGCGGCGGGCGCCGGCCGAGGACACCGAGCGGCTCAGTTGGGCCGTCGACGGCCACGAGAACGTGGTCGCCGAGGTGGCCGCGGCGCTGGGGATCAGCCGGGGCCGGGCGGCGGGCCGGTTGCGTTACGCCATCGCGTTGCGCGAGCGGCTGCCCCGGGTGGCCGAGGTGTTCGCGCGCGGAGACATCGACTACCGGCTCATGACCACCGTGGTGTACCGCACCGACCTGATCGACGATCCCGAGCTGGTTGCGAAGTTGGACGCGGCGCTGGCCAGGCATGCCCCGCGGTGGATGGCGCTGTCGGAGCCGAAAGTCATGGCGCGCATCGACATGTGGGTCGCGCGGTTCGACCCGGCCGGCGTGCGGGTGCCGCGCGCTCGCACCGAGGACCGCTACGTCGAGTTTGTCCCGGCGCCTCCCGGGCTCGCCGGGTTCTATGCGCAGCTGCACTCCACCGACGGCGCGGCGCTGGACACCGCGCTCGACCAGCTGGCCGCCACCGTGTGCCGCGATGACCCGCGCACCAAAAAGCAGCGGCGCGCCGACGCCCTGGGTGCGTTGGTCGCCGGGTTGGACGGTCTGCGTTGTCTGTGCGGTGCGCCCGATTGCGCGGCGGCACAACGGCATCCGGGAACCGACGTCGTGATCCATGTGCTGGCCGAGCAGGCCGCGCTCGAGGACGCCTCGCACGCCCCGGCATACCTACCCGGATTCGGCCCCGTGCCGGCGCCGCTGCTGCGCGATCTGGCGCCGTTCGCCAAGACCACCTCGCTGGTGATACCGCGGGCCGGTGCGGAGCCGGGCTACCGGCCTTCGGCGGCACTGGCGGAATTCATCCGATTCCGGGACCTGACTTGCCGGTTCCCCGGGTGCGACTGCCCCGCGGAGGTCTGCGACATCGACCACACCGTGCCCTTCCCGTTCGGCCCCACCCACCCGTCGAACCTCAAACTGCTGTGCCGTTTCCACCACCTGCTCAAGACGTTCTACAACGGGTGGCGCGATCTTCAGTTGCCGGACGGAACCGTGGTCTGGACATCCCCGTCGGGCAACACCTACACCACCAAACCGTTTGGCGCCCTGCTCTTTCCGGCGCTGGCCATCCCGACGGGGACGCTGACGTTGCCCACCGACCTGCGGGCGCCGCAGCCCAACCGCGGCGTCATGATGCCGCGGCGGCGACGCACCCGCGCCGCCGACCGCGCCGCCCGCATCCGCTGGGAGCGCGGCATCAACGAAGCCCGCCTCGCCGCCGAGGCCGCCCGCCGCGACCTGCGGCCGACACCCCACAACAACGACCCGCCACCCTTTTAGAAGGGCCACGCGTTAGAAGGGCCAAGCGCTCGCGTTGGTCTTGTACTTCGCGTTGAGCTGGCTGCAGAAGTCGTCGGCCGTGCCGGCGAGCAGGATGTAATACGCCTCGCCGCCCCGGCTTTCGAAGGAGTTGGGCGTCGTCCAGCCGTTGTCGCACATCGACGTCTGGTTGCCGGCCGTCGGCCTGCGCCAGTTGGTCTTGGCGCACGACGCGAGGGCGTCGACGTTGCCCACGGTGCTCTTGGAGGCGACCAGCATCGCGCCTCCCCACTGGCCGTCGTTGCGCCGGTAGGCCCGCGCCCCGAATCCGGCATTGTTGGTCTGGCACGCCAGCGCCCGGCGCAACAACCCGAAGGGCGCCGCGAGCTGCGGGTTGGCCACCGCGGCGGCGGCGGTGATGAACTGGGCCGCGTCCGAGCCGTCCACCTCCTGGACATCCGGATTCCCGAGGCTGGTCAACTGCTGCGCGATCCCGGCGTTGCTGCCGCCGCCGATGATCGGCCCGCCCCCGCCGGACGTCATCGCGGGCAGCGCGACGGGATCGGCGGTCGCCGTGGGCGTCCCGACCAGAACGCCCGTGGATAGTGCACAGGCCGCGATCCTCGCGGCGACCCGGACTGTCATAGCTCTCGAGCCTATCCCCCCGGGGGCAACAGCAACGCGTTGATCACGTGGGCCGTCTGCACCCGGATGTATTCGTCGACGGTGTAGATCGGCCCGAAGTGCCAGTGCTTGAGCGCCCACCCGTGCGCGATCAGCATGATGTCGAACACGGTGAGATCGACGTCGACGTCGCGGAACACGCCCTGAGCGATCCCGGCCTCGATCGCCGCGCGAAGCGGTGCGGCCGTGGCGATTTCGAGCTCCTTGATCCGTGCGCGGCCGGCGGGCCCCAGCGTCCGGCTCTCGCGGTAGGTCAGCACCACGCCGTCGAGGTTCTCGTCGACGATCTGGATGTAGCGGCGGATCCCGGCGGCCAGCCGTTCGACCACATCGTCACCGGCGGCGTCCATCACCGGCGCCAGCTGGTCGCGGAACACGTCCAGGATGCGCACGATCGTCGCGAGCAGCAGGTCTTCCTTGCCGCCGAAGTACTTGTAGAGCAGGCCGACACTGACATTGGCCTCGGCGGCCAGGTCCTGCATCGACATCCGGTGGAACCCGGTCCTGCCCATGACCTTGACCGCGGCGTCGAGCACCTGACGGCGCCGCGAGCTGGCCCGCACCGCGCGGACGGCCTCCTCGACGGGAAGCTCACCGTAGTCGACGGCCATCGGGTGCTCCTGTCAGCGGAAGGCGTCGCTGCCGGTGAAGGCCTGGCCGAGGACCAGCTGGTGCATCTCGGGTGTGCCCTCGTAGGTCAGCACCGACTCCAGGTTGACCATGTGCCGGATGACGGGGTATTCCAGCGATATCCCGTTGCCGCCCAATATGGTTCGGGCGGCCCGGCAGATCTTGATGGCCTCGCGGGTGTTGTTGAGCTTGCCGAAGCTGACCTGTTCGGGGCGCAGGCCGACGCCGTCCTTGAGGCGGCCGAGGTGCAGCGACAGCAGCTGGCCCTTGTGCAGTTCGACGGCCATGTCGACGAGTTTGGCCTGGGTCAACTGGAATCCGGCGATCGGGCGACCGAATTGGGTGCGCTGCGTGGCGTAGTCCAGCGCGGATTGCCAGGCCGTCCGCGCCGCCCCCATCGATCCCCAGATGATGCCGTAGCGCGCCTCGGACAGGCAGGACAGCGGCCCCCGCAGCCCGGTGGCGTCGGGCAGCATCGCGTCGGCGGGCAGCCGCACGTCGTCGAGCACCAGCTCGCTGGTGATCGACGCCCGCAGCGACAGCTTGTGGTGGATGGTGTTGGCGGTGAACCCGGGGGTGTCGGTGGGGACGATGAACCCGCGGATCCCGTCGTCGGTGGCGGCCCACACGATCGCGACGTCGGCGACCGAGCCGTTGGTGATCCACATCTTGCGGCCGTTGATCACCCAGTCCGAACCGTCTTGGCGCGCGCCGGTTTTCATCGCGGCGGGGTCGGACCCGACGTCGGGCTCGGTCAACCCGAAGCAGCCGAGCAGGTCGCCCGCGGCCATGCCGGGCAGCCACTGCCGCTTCTGCTCCTCGGATCCGAAGTTCCAGATCGCGAACATGGCCAGCGACCCCTGCACGGAGACCATCGACCGAACACCGGAGTCGGCGGCCTCCAGCTCGGTACAGGCCAGGCCGTAGTGCACGGCCGAGGCGCCGCCGCATCCGTAGCCGTGCAGGTGCATGCCGAGCAGGCCGAGCTCGCCGAACTGCTTCCCGAGTTCGCGGGCCACCGGAAGGTCGCCGGCCTCGAACCAGTCCGCCACATACGGCGTGACGTGCTCGGCGCAGAACTTCCTGACGGTGTCGCGCACCGCGATCTCGTCGCTCGACAGGGATGCGTCGAGGCCGAGCGGGTCGAATCGGTCGAAGGCGGGGGGTGCGTCGGTGCTCATAGCAGTCAGCCTGCCATCGTCAGCCCGCCGCTGACACTGATGACCTGTCCGGTGATGAACGACGCGGCGTCGGAGGCGAAGAACAGCACCGGCGCCGCGACCTCCTCGGGACGGGCCAGGCGGCGAAACGGGATCGCCTTGACCAGCGCCTCTTTCAGCTTCTCGGGCTGTGCGTGAAACAGCGGCGTGTCCGTCGGGCCCGGGCACACGCAGTTCACCGTGATCCGATGGCGGGCCATTTCCCGGGCCAGCGACTTGGTCAGCGCGATGACGCCGCCCTTGGCGCCGGCGTAGACGGTTTCGCCCGCGCTGCCGACGCGGCCCGCGTCGCTGGCCACGTTGACCACCCGTCCGCCCGCGTGCGTCTCGATCATCGCGGGCAGGAAGGCGCCGCAGACGTACACCGGACCCAGGTAATTGATCGCCACCACCTTGGCGGCGAATTCCGGTGTGGCATTGAGGAATTGGTCGGTGCGGTCCCAGCCGGCCGCGTTGACGACGATGTTGGGCACCCCGACCTCGTCGTGGGTGCGGGCGCGCAGGGTGTCGACTTGGGCGGGGTCGGCGACGTCCACCGGCAGCGCGGTGATCAGCCCGGGGTGCTGCTCGGCGGTGGCCGCCGCGGCCGACTCGTCGAGGTCGGCGGCGACGACCCGGTCGCCCCGGGTGGCGAGCGCCAGGGCGATCGCCCTGCCGATGCCCGACCCGGCGCCGGTCACGACGGCGATCCCGCCGGAATGTGAATCAGCATTCATCGCCGACGAATCTAGGTTCACCGCGGCTTCGCGGTCAAGGCGCGCGACCCGGCCCGGTAGTCTCGCTGCATGCAGCGGTGGCCGAGCTCCCTAGCCGCGGACGTCATTGCCGTGCTGGTGTTCTGCGCCGCGGGGCGCCGCAGCCACGGCGAGGGGCTCGACGTCACCGGCCTGGTGACGACGGCGTGGCCGTTTCTCACCGGGACCGCCGTCGGTTGGCTGGCGTCCCGGGCCTGGCGGCGCCCGACTGCCGTGGCGCCCACCGGGGTGGTCGTGTGGCTGTGCACGGTGGCGGTGGGCATGGCGCTGCGCAAGGCCAGTTCGGCCGGTGTGGCGGCGAGTTTCGTGTTGGTGGCGGCGTCGGTCACCGCGGCCCTGCTGCTCGGTTGGCGAGGCGCCGTCGCGCTGACCGCGCGGCGCGGCGCCCACACACGATGAAACGGACGGAAGACGACACCTGGGGTCCGGCCACCGGCGTCGGAACGACGGCGACGTTCGGCGCGGTCGCCCGGGCGGTGGCCACCAACGCGGGGCTGCTCGACGACCCGCTCGCCGAGCACCTGGTTCGTGCCGCGGGGGTGGATTACTTCACCCGGCTGATCGACGACCGGCGCTACGCCGACGACGGCGGCGCTTACTCCGTCGTGAACGGGATGGCGGATGTCCTTGCGGCACATACCCGATTCGTCGACGAATACCTCGCGGACGCCGGGAGGGCGGGCATCCACCAGGTGGTGATCCTCGGGTCCGGCCTGGACACCCGGCCCTACCGGCTGTGGTGGCCGCCGGGCACGACGGTGTACGAGATCGACCAGCCGGAAGTCATCGATTTCAAGACCGGCGTGCTGCGCGGGCTCGGCGCCGGGCTGACCGCGAACCGTCGCGCGGTCGGCGTCGACCTTCGTCAGGATTGGCTGGACGGGCTGCGGCGCGTGGGTTTCGACGCCGCGCAACGCACGGTGTGGGTCGCCGAGGGCGTGCTGGTCGGCTACCTGCCGCCGCGCGCGCAGAATCGGCTGCTGGAAACGCTCACGGCCCAGAGCGCCACCGGTAGCCGGTTGGCCGCCGATCACATGCCGACCTGGAGCCAGGCGCAGATGGACGCGGGGCGGGCCTTCATCGACATCTGGCGGCAGCAGGGCCTGGACGTCGACCTGGCCGCGCTGACCCACCCGGGCGAATACCGGTATGTCCCGCAGTATCTGGCGGCCCGCGGCTGGGAGACCGTCGAGCGGAAGGTCACCGATATGTTCGCTGCGATCGGAATGGCCGGCCTATGGCGCGGCGGCCCGCAGGACGAGGCCGTCACCCCCCGCTACGTCACCGCCACCCTGTCCGGGCGGCGCCGTGAGCGCGGCCGGAATGCATCCACCCGCCACACGTTGGACAGTTAGGTGATGTCCCGACTCCAGTTCGTATCGGCGGCCTACGAGGACCCGCTGGCACAGCCGCTGCTGGCCGAGCTGGCCGTCGAGTACGCGCAGCGCTACGGCGGGACGCCGAGCGCGCACCTGACCTGGTTGCCGGTGCCGCCCGAGGAGTTGGCGGCGCCCGACGGCGGCTTGCTGATCGGCGTGCTGGACGGGGTGCCGGTCACCGGCGGCGCGTTCCGGCGTTTCGACGACGAGACCGCCGAACTCAAACGGATCTGGACCGACCGCGCGCATCGGCGCCGCGGCTACGCGAGGGCGCTGCTGGCGGCGCTGGAGGCGGAGACCGCGACGCGCGGCTACCGGCGGCTGTACCTGATCACCGGCAACCGCCAGCCCGAGGCCGAGGCGCTGTACGACGCGACCGGGTACACCCGGGTGCAGGCCGAGCCGATGCCGTCCTGGGGGCCGTTTCACCCCATCGCGTTCGAGAAGATCCTCGGCGAGGGGCTCGCATGACTCAGCTGCATCTGGGGGTCGCGCTCGACGGCTACGGCTGGCACCCGCAGGCGTGGCGGGCCACGCTGGCGTCCGACCCCGCCTTGTCGGTGCTGGACGGCGGCTATTGGTCTGCGCTGGCGGCCACCGCCGAGCGCGGGCTGCTCGACTTCCTCACCATCGACGACACGTTGATGCCGCAGATCGGACGGGGCGAGCGCATCCGCCCCGAGCGGCTGGCCGGCCGCGGCGACGCCGTGCTGGTCGCGGCCCGCATCGCCCCGGCGACCCGGCACATCGGGTTGATCCCGGTGGCCACGGTCACCCACACCGAGCCCTTTCACGTCTCCAAAGCCATTGCGACGCTTGACTATGTGTCGCATGGCCGGGCCGGCTGGCAACCGCGGGTGAGCGTGACCGCGCACGAGGCGGCGCTGTTCGGCCGCCGGGACGTGTCGGAGATCGCGTTCTTCGATGAGGCCGTGGAGTACGTCGACGTGGTCCGCCGGTTGTGGGACAGCTGGGAGGACGACGCGATCATCCGGGACGTGACCACCGGGCGCTACGTCGACACGGACAAGCTGCACTACATCGACTTCACCGGAAGGTACTTCTCGGTCAAGGGGCCGTCGATCACGCCGCGCCCGCCGCAGGGCCAGCCGGTGGTGGCCGCGCTGGCGCACGCCGGATCCGCATACGAATTCGCCGCCGCCGGCGCCGACGTCGTCTTCGTCACGCCCACCGACGACGCGTCGCTGCGCGGCATCCTCGGCGAGCTGCGCGCGGCGGGCGGCACCGAGCTGAAG
Source organism: Mycobacterium sp. NGS26 (assembly GCF_059813025.1). Lineage (NCBI taxonomy): Bacteria > Bacillati > Actinomycetota > Actinomycetes > Mycobacteriales > Mycobacteriaceae > Mycobacterium > Mycobacterium sp. NGS26. The sequence continues at coordinate 165,525 of NZ_JCALDU010000008.1, read as the reverse complement.
GTGTTCGCCGACGTGGTGGTGTCGTTCGGCGGCGACGGCTTTCGGTCGGACGCGCTCGTCTTCACCGGTGGCGCAACGGAATTGGTGGACCTGCTGTTGGGCTGGCAGCGGCTCGGCATCGACGGCGCGCGGCTGCGGCCGGCGGTCAACGCCACCGACCTGCCGGCGATCGTCGACGAGCTGGTGCCGCTGTTGCAGCGGGCCGGGCGGTTTCGCGCCGGCTACCGCGACGGCGAAACGCTGCGCGCGCGGCTGGGTCTGCCCGTCGCGCCCAACCAAACCGCGGTCCGGCGATGAGCCCGGTGCCGCTGTCGATACTGGACCTCGCGCCGATCAGCGAGGGCAGCGACGTCGCGACGGCGTTGCGCAACACCGTCGACCTGGCCCAGCACGCCGAGCGGTGGGGCTATCGCCGGTTCTGGGTCGCCGAGCATCACTTCGTCGCGGTCGGCGCCGCGGTGCCGGCGGTGCTGATCGGGCGAATCGCAGCCGCCACCAAGGAGATTCGCGTCGGGTCCGGCGCGGTGCAGCTCAGCCACACCACGGCCGCCGCGATTGTCGAGAGCTTCGGGATGCTGGACGCGTTCTTCCCGGGCCGCATCGATCTCGGCGTGGGCCGCTCGGCGCAGCGACGCATATCGAAGCCGAAGGGGCCGCGGCCCCCCAGGCCGGAGCCGTCGCGCGAATGGCGCGAGGTCGACGGCGTGGTGATCCCGCCCCCGTTCGATCTGCGCGGGTTGCTGGGCAGCGACCGGGTCAGGGCGACGATGTCGGTCCTGCAGCAGCCCGAGGCGGTCGCCCCCGACTTCGAAGAGCAGCTCGGCGACATCATCGCCATGCTGGCGGGCAGCTACCAGGTCGACGGCGTGGACCTGCACGCGGTGCCGGGTGAGGGCGCCGCGCTGACGCCGTGGATCTTCGGCAGCAGCAAGGGCCGCAGCGCCAAGGTGGCCGGGGCGCTGGGCCTGCCGTTCGTCGCCAGCTACCACATCACCCCGTCGACCGCGCTGGACGCCATCGACGCCTACCGGGACGCCTTCGTGCCGTCGGAGGCGCTGGAGCGGCCCTACGTAGTGGTGTCGGCCGACGTCGTGGTGGCCGACGACACCGCCACCGCCAGGCACCTGGCGTCCAGCTACGGCCAATGGGTCTACTCCATCCGGGCCGGGGGCGGGGCCATCCCGTACCCCGACCCCGACCACTGCCCGCCGCTGACCGACGAGCAGCTGGCGGTGGTAAACGACCGGATAGCAACGCAATTCGTCGGCAACCCGGACGAGGTGGCCGAGCGGCTGGAGACGCTGCAGCGCGCCACCGACGCCGACGAACTCGTCATCACCTCGGTCACCCACCGGCACTCCGACCGGCTGCGCTCGCACGAGCTGATCGCCAAACGGTGGGGGCTGACGTGAGCCGCAAACCGATCTACCTCGCCGCGCACTTCCCGGGCGTCAACAACACCACCGTATGGACCGACCCCCGCGCGGGCAGCCAGATCGAATTCGACTCGTTCGTGCACCTGGCCCGCACCGCCGAACGCGGGTTGTTCGACTTCTTCTTCCTGGCCGAGGGGCTGCGGCTGCGCGAACACCGCGGCCGCATCTACGACCTGGACGTGGTGGGCCGGCCGGACACCTTCACTGTGCTGGCGGCGCTGGCGGGTGTCACCGACCGGATCGGGCTGACCGGGACCATCAACACCACCTTCAACGAACCGTTCGAGGTGGCAAGGCAATTCGCGACGCTCGACCACCTGTCCGGCGGCCGCGCCGGGTGGAACATCGTCACCTCGTCGGACGCCTTCACCGGCGCCAACTTCCGGCGCGGCGGATTTCTGCCGCACGCCGACCGGTACCGGCGGGCCGAGGAGTTCCTCACCGTGGCCCGCCGGTTCTGGGACAGCTGGGAGGCCGACGCCGTGCTGGCCGACTTGGAGGCGGGTGTGTACGTCGACCCGGACCGGATCCACCGCGTCGAACACCGCGGCCCGCAGTTCGACGTGCGCGGGTTCGCCACGCTGCCCGCCGGACCGCAGGGCCATCCGATACTGCTGCAGGCCGGCGACTCCGACGAGGGGCGCGCGTTCGGTGCGCGGCACGCCGACGCGTTGTTCACCCTGCACTCGTCGCTGGAGAACGGTCAGCGCTACTACGCCGACGTCAAGGGCCGCGCCAAGTCCTACGGTCGAGACCCCAACCGGCTCAAGGTTTTTCCGGCGGCGACGTTCGTTATCGGGGACACCGACGCCGAGGCCGAGGACAAGGCGCGCCACATCCGCTACCAGCAGGTCAGCGGCGCGACGGCGATCGCGATGCTCGAGCAGGTGTGGGGCCGCGAGCTCTCCGACCACGACCCGGACGGCCCGCTGCCCGATTTCGATCCCGTCGTCGACAGCGACATCACCCAGGGCCGGGTCCGGCACGGCGACCCGATCGCGGTGGCCCGCCGCTACCGCGATCGGGCCGAGGCCGAGAACCTGTCGATCCGCGAGCTCGTCATCGCCGTCACCAGCCGCCAGCAGTTCGTCGGCACGCCGGCCCGGATCGCCGACGAGATCGACCTGTACATCCAGGCCGACGCGTGCGACGGGTTCATCCTGGTGCCGCACCTCACGCCGCACGGCTTGGACGAGTTCGTCGACCGGGTGGTGCCGCTGTTGCAGGAGCGCGGCGCGTTCCGCACCGAGTACACCGGCGAGACGCTGCGCGAGCACCTGGGTCTGGCGGCTTCGACTGTGAGGTGAGGGTTCACGCTTAGCGCGCCAGCGCGAGCGCGGCGTCGGTCGCCTCCCGGATCGGCCCGCGCCACACGTCGCCGTGACCGGGCAGCAGCACCTCGGTCTCCAGCAGGGCGAGCGCGGTCAGGCTGCGCAGGCAGTTCGGCTGGCTGTGGCTGAACACCGCCGGCAGCAGCTGCGGCCCGCTGTGCCGCAGCAGCGGGTGGCCGGTGATCAGCGCGTCGCCGCTGACCAGCACGCCGTCGACGACATACGAGCAGTGCCCGCTGGTGTGCCCCGGGGTGGCGATGGCCATCGGACGGCCGGGCAGCCCGGCGGCCGCCTCGGCGGTCAGCGGCTGCGTGGTGGGGATGCCGTCGCGGACCAGGCCGCCGCTGCGCACCACATGAAGGCCCCAGGTCGCCCACCGCGGCCGCCAAATGCGCAGGGCGACATCGAGAATCGAGACCTGCTCCAGGTACTCGCGCTTGGCGTGACCCACCTCGTCGGCGTGGCAGTACACCGGGGTGCCGTGCTCGCGCGCGAACCAGATCGCCGAGCCCAAATGGTCGATGTGCGCGTGGGTGAGCAGGATGGCGCGAACGTCGCCCGCGTCGTAGCCCAGCCGGCGCAGCGACGCCAGCACCGCCTCGCGGTCGCCGGGATAGCCGGCGTCGATCAGCATGACGCCGTCGTCGCCGGTGACCAGCGTCCAGTTGACGGCCGGGCCCTGGGCGAGGTGCACGATGTCGGTGACTTGAACTAGCTCCGCCATGCCCGCCAGCCTAGGAGTAGAAAGAACGGGTGGCCGAACTGAAACTTGGATACAAAGCCTCCGCCGAACAATTCGCACCGCGCGAGCTCGTGGAACTGGCCGTCGCCGCCGAAGCGCACGGCATGGACAGCGCCACCGTCAGCGATCACTTCCAGCCGTGGCGGCACGAGGGCGGGCATGCGCCGTTCTCGCTGGCCTGGATGACCGCCGTCGGCGAACGCACCGAACGGCTGCAGCTGGGCACCTCGGTGCTCACCCCGACCTTCCGGTACAACCCCGCCGTCGTCGCGCAGGCCTTCGCCACCATGGCCTGCCTGTACCCGAACCGCGTCTTCCTGGGGGTGGGCACGGGTGAGGCGTTGAACGAGATCGCCACCGGGTACGAGGGCGCCTGGCCGGAGTTCAAGGAGCGCTTCGCCCGGCTGCGCGAATCGGTGCGGCTGATGCGCGAGCTATGGCGCGGCGACCGGGTCGACTTCGACGGCGAGTACTACCGCCTCAAGGGGGCCTCGATCTACGACGTGCCCGAGGGCGGCGTGCCGGTCTACATCGCGGCCGGCGGACCCGCGGTGGCCAAGTACGCCGGCCGCGCCGGCGACGGCTTCATCTGCACGTCCGGCAAGGGCGAGGAGCTGTACGCCGAAAAGCTGATGCCCGCGGTGCTGGAGGGCGCCGCGGCCGCCGAGCGCAACCCCGACGACATCGACAAGATGATCGAGATCAAGATCTCCTACGACACCGATCCGGAACTGGCGCTGGAGAACACCCGCTTCTGGGCGCCGCTGTCGCTGACGGCCGAGCAGAAGCACAGCATCGACGACCCCATCGAGATGGAGAAGGCCGCCGACGCACTGCCGATCGAGCAGATCGCCAAGCGCTGGATCGTCGCGTCGGATCCCGACGAGGCCGTCGAAAAGGTCGGCCAGTACGTCGAGTGGGGCCTGAACCACCTGGTGTTCCACGCGCCCGGCCACGATCAGCGCCGGTTCCTGACGCTGTTCGAAAAGGATCTGGCGCCCAGGTTGCGGCGACTTGGCTGACACCGCTCGGACCGCCTCGGGGATCTACATCGCGGCGCCCGAGGCGGAGACCGGCAAGTCGACGATCGCGCTGGGGCTGCTCAACCGGCTGACCGCGACCGTCGCCAAAGTCGGTGTGTTCCGGCCCATTACACGGGCGGACTCGGACCGGGACTACATCCTGGAATTGCTGCTGACCCGAACCACCGCCGGGCTGTCCTACGAGCAGTGCGTCGGCGTCACCTACCAGCAGCTGCATGCCGACACCGACGCCGCGATCGCCGCCATCGTCGAGGCCTACCAGGCCGTGGCGCAGGCCTGCGACGCGGTGGTGATCGTCGGCAGCGACTACACGGACGTCACCAGCCCCGCGGAGCTGTCGGCCAACGCCCGGATCGCGGTAAACCTCGGCGCACCAGTGCTATTGACGGTGAGCGGCAAGGGCCGCACCCCGGGCGAGGTCCTCGGCGTCGTCCAGGTGTGCATGGCCGAGCTGATGGCTCAACGCGCCCACACCGCCGCGGTGGTCGCCAACCGGTGCGAGCCCGCGGAGCTCGCCGCCGTCGCCGAGGCGCTGCGCTCGTTCGTCCCGCACAGCTATGTGCTGCCGGACGACCCGCTGCTGTCGGCGCCGACGGTGGCGGAATTGCAGAAGGCCGTGGGCGGGACGCTGGTCAGCGGCGACGCCGAGCTGACCGGGCGCGAGGCGATGGGCGTGCTGGTGGCCGGGATGACGGCCGACCACGTGCTGGAACGGCTGCGCGACGGCATGGCGGTGATCACCCCCGGCGACCGTTCCGATGTCGTGCTGGCCGTCGCGAGCGCCCATGCGGCCGAAGGGTTTCCGTCGCTGTGCTGCCTGATCCTCAATGGCGGCTTCGAGCTGCATCCGTCGATATCGGCGCTGGTGTCGGGCCTGCGGCTGCGGCTGCCCATCATCGCGACCGAGCTGGGAACCTACGACACGGCCGGCGCCGTCGCCTCGGCCCGCGGCCGGGTCACCGCGACGTCGCAGCGCAAGATCGACACCGCGGTGGAGCTGGTGAACACCCACATGGACGTCGCGGATCTGCTGGCGCAGCTTGCCATTCCGATCCCTACGATCACCACGCCGCAGATGTTCACCCATCGGCTGACGCAATGGGCCCGCGCCGACCGCAAGCGCATCGTTCTTCCCGAAGGGAACGACGACCGGATCCTCGAGGCGGCCGGGCGGGTGCTCCGGCGCCGCATCGCCGACCTCACCATCCTGGGCGATGAAGCCGAAATCCGGTTGCGCTCCGCCGAACTCGGGGTCGACCTCACCGAGGCGAAGGTCATCGATCCTCGCGACGAGGGCCTGTGCGACCGGTTTGCCGAGCAGTACGCAGAGCTGCGCAAGGACAAGGGGGTCACCGTCGAGCAGGCCCACGAGATGATGCACGATGTCTCGTATTTCGGGACCATGCTGGTGCACAACGGCGTGGTCGACGGCATGGTGTCCGGCGCCGCGCACACCACCGCGCACACCGTGCGCCCGGCGCTGGAGATCATCCGGACGGTGCCGGACGTCTCGACGGTGTCCAGCATCTTCCTGATGTGCCTGCCGGATCGGGTGCTGGCCTACGGTGACTGCGCGATCGTCCCGGACCCCACACCCGAACAGCTCGCCGACATCGCGATCTCGTCGGCGCGCACCGCCGCGCGGTTCGGCATCGACCCACAGGTGGCGATGCTGTCCTATTCCACCGGCGATTCGGGCGCCGGGGCCGACGTCGAAAAGGTACGGAAGGCAACGGAATTGGTGCACGCCCGGGATCCGCGGCTGCCCGTCGAGGGGCCCATCCAGTACGACGCCGCGATCGAACCGTCGGTCGCGGCCGCCAAGCTGCGCGATTCGCCGGTGGCCGGTCACGCCACGGTGCTGATCTTTCCCGACCTCAACACCGGCAACAACACGTACAAGGCGGTGCAGCGCAGCGCCGGGGCGATCGCGATCGGGCCGGTGCTGCAGGGCCTGCGCAAGCCGGTGAACGACCTGTCCCGCGGCGCGCTGGTCGAAGACATCGTCAACACCATTGCCATCACGGCCATTCAGGCGCAGGACGGTCATGGCTGAGACGCTGGTGCTGGTTATCAACTCGGGTTCTTCATCTCTCAAATTCCAGCTGGTCGAACCGGCTTCCGGCCGGTCGCGGGCCGGCGGGATCGTGGAGCGGATCGGCGAACCGTCGTCGCCGGTGGCCGACCACGACGCGGCGCTGCGCCGCGCCTTCGACGAGCTGGCCGATGCCGGATACGAATTGAAGCGCGTCGACCTGGCGGCAGTCGGACATCGGGTGGTGCACGGCGGCACGCGGTTTTATCGTCCGACGCGGTTGGACGACGCGGTGGTCGCCGAACTCGACAAGCTGTCGGAGTTGGCGCCGCTGCACAATCCGCCGGCGGTCACGGCGATCGAGGTGGCGCGACGGCTGCTGCCCGACGTACCGCACGTCGCCGTGTTCGACACCGCGTTCTTCCACGACCTGCCGCCCGCGGCCGCGACCTACGCCATCGACCGCGAGCTGGCCGAGCGACACCAGATCCGCCGCTACGGATTCCATGGCACGTCGCACGAGTACGTCAGCCAGCAGGCCGCGTCGTTCCTCGGCAGGCCGTTGGACGTCGTGAACCAGATCGTGCTGCACCTGGGTAACGGCGCGTCGGCTTCGGCCATCGTCGGCGGCCGTCCGGTCGAAACATCAATGGGCTTAACGCCGTTGGAAGGCCTCGTGATGGGCACCCGCAGCGGTGACATCGACCCGGGCGTTTACAGCTACCTGTGGCGCACCGCGAAGATGGACGTGGACGAGATCGAGTCGATGCTGAACAAGCGGTCCGGGGTGTTGGGCCTGTGCGGGGAGCGGGACTTCCGGCGGCTGGGCGAGATGATCGAATCCGGTGACGAGGTAGCGAAATTGGCGTACGACGTGTTCATCCACCGGTTACGCAAGTATGTCGGCGCCTACCTGGCCGTGCTGGGCCACACCGACGTCATCAGCTTCACCGCCGGAATCGGCGAGAACGTTCCGGCGGTCCGCCGCGACGCCGTGGCCGGCCTGGAAGAGCTGGGCATCGTGCTGGACCAGGCCCGCAATCTCGGCGGCGGCAAGGGGCCGCGGCAGATCTCTGCGGACGACTCTCCGATCGCCGTGCTGGTGATCCCGACCAACGAGGAGCTGGCCATCGCCCGCGACTGCGTCGGCGTGGTGGCCTGTGGATAGCCGAAGGCGCGGGGGCCGGCTGTCGTGCGACCCTTCGCGGCGTGCGGGAACCATTCATCGGCAGCGAGGCGCTGCGGCGCGGGGCCCTGGACCGCCATCAATTGCGCACGCGATACCGCGCCGTGCTGCCCGACGTGTACCTGCCGACCGCGGTGCAACCCTCACTGGAGCAGCGCATCTCCGCGGCCTGGCTGTGGTCGAGGGGCCGGGCGACCATCGCGGGCGCGGCCGCCGCGGCACTGCACGGCACCAAGTGGATTCCCGCTGACGTCCCCGTCGAGCTGATCTGCGGCAACTCCCGCCCGCCGCGGGGTGTCGTGACGCGGCGCTGTGAACACAGGGCGGCGCCTCGGCGATTTTCCCGCCCACGATTCACTCTCGAAGCCCAGGATTCACAGTCGATGCGCTGCGAGGTGCGTAGCGCTAGAAGGTGCTGGTCGGCCGCACCTTGTTGGCCATGTCGACCAGCGTGTAGCGGTGCCGCTGGGTGGGCGCGACGCGGGCCAGGGCGCGCAGCGACGCCTCGACGCCCAGGCGCAGGCCGTGCTCGGTGAACGGGAAGCCGAGGATGTGGTTGGTGCTGGCCTCGTTGTCCTGCAGCCAGTCCATCGCCCCGCCCAGCACCAGCGCGCGGATCTGCAGCACGCGGGGCTCGGTGGGCGGCAGCGCCTCCACCCGCCGGGCGGCGTCGCGGATCTGCTCCTCGGTGATCTCGCTGGCGGAGCGGCCGGACATCAGCGTCACCGCACTGGTCAGCCGCGCGGTGGTGAAATGCCTTGAGGTGGCCGGGACTTCGTCGAGGGTGCGCACCGCGCCGGCCCGATCGCCCTCCGCGGAAAGGGATCTGGCCAGACCGAAGGCCGCCGAGATCACGCCGTCGTTCGTCTTCCACACCGTCTCGTAGAACTTGTGCTCGTCGGTTGTGCCGGCCAGCTCGGCGGTGGCCGCCAGCGCCAGCTTGGGCGCCAGCTCGCCGGGGAAGGTGTCCAGCACCTCGGTGAAATGCTTGATGGCCGAGTCGTAGTCGCCGGTGAGCAGCTCGGCGACGGCGCGATACCAGACCAGCCGCCACCGCCAGCCGACCCGCTCGGCCAGGTCGTCGATCTTGCGGGTGGCCTTGGCCACGTCGCCGAGGTCCAGCAGCGCGCGGACCTCCATCAGCGGCAGCTCGATCGACTCGGACACGTCGGCGCCCTCGGCGTCCAGCGAGCCGTGCCGGGCCGCGCGCAGCGAGTCCAGCGTCTGCACCGGCTGGGAAAGCACGGTCGCCTGCAGCACCGGTGCGGCGACGTCCGTCGGGTCGACCAGCGGCACCGGCAGCGCGGTCACGATCTCCCGGGCGGTCAGCCGCTCCGAATGCACCTGGCCGTCCAGGTAGACGTCGGTGTGCGCGACCAGCAGGTCCACCCCGAACGTCGAGCGGCTGGGCGAAAAGATCGTCGACAGCCCGGGCCGCGGCGTCCCGGTGTCCTGGGCGACCACCTCGCGCAGCACGCCCATCAGTTGCGCGGACATCTCGTCGGCGCTGGAGAAGCGGCGCCGCGGGTCGGGGTCGGTGGCGCGGCGCAGCAGCCGGCCGAACGAGTCGTACTTGGCCAGCACCGGGTCGTCCTCGGGCAGCCCGTCGACGTAGCGGCCGTTGCGGGTGCGCAGGTTCAGCGTCAATGCGGCCAGGGTGCGGCCCACCGTGTAGATGTCGGTGGCCACGGTGGGACCGGTCCGCACGATCTCGGGCGCCTGGAAGCCGGGCGTGCCGTAGAGGTAGCCGAACGAGTTGATCCGCGACACCGCGCCCAGGTCGATCAGCTTGAGCTGCTCCTCGGTGAGCATGATGTTCTCCGGCTTCAGGTCGTTGTAGACCAGGCCGATGGAGTGCAGATAGCTCAGCGCCGGCAGGATTTCCACCACGTAGGCGACGGCCTCGGATACCGGCAGCTTCCCGTCCTTGAGGCCCCGCTTGAGCGACTGCCCGCCGATGTACTCCATGACGATGTAGCCGACGGGATCGCCGTGCCGGTCGGTGTGCTCGACGAAGTTGAAGATCTGCACGATCTGCGGGTGGACCACCTCGGCGAGGAACTGCCGCTCGGCCATCGCGATCGCCTGCGCCTCGGCGTCACCGGAATGCACCAGGCCCTTGAGCACCACCGGGCGGTCGTTGACGTTGTGGTCGACCGCCAAATACACCCAGCCCAGGCCGCCGTGCGCGATGCAGCCCTTGACCTCGTACTGGCCGGCGACGATGTCGCCCGGATTCAGTTGCGGCAGAAAGGTATACGGGCTCCCGCAGGACGGGCACCAGCCCTCCGACGCCCCCTTGCCCTCCTCGGTGGACCGCCCGACCGGCTTTCCGCAGTTCCAGCAGAACCGCTTGGATTCCGGCACCACCGGGTTGGTCATCAGCGCCTCGACCGGATCGATGTCGTGCACCCGCGGGATCTCGACCAGCCCGCCGCCGAGCTGCCTGGTCGGCGGAAGCACCCGCGTCCCGACGGTCATCCGGTCCTGCGGCTCGGTGTCCATGGCGCCGAGCTCGATGTGCGGCAGGTCGTCGTCCTCGTCGTCGAAATCCGGGCGGAACAGCGCCTGGGTGGCCTGCAGCCGTCCCGTCGCCATCTGGGTGTCCGGCGGCTGGGTCGCGGGGCTGACGTCGTCCTGCTCGACGTCGCGTTCGACGTCCTGCCCGGCGTTCTTCTCCTTCTTCATGGGCTTCATGGGCTCGGCCATCAGTCCACGTACCTCGGCGTGGGCGGGGCGGGCGCCGGGCCCAGCACCCCTAACCACTTGCGGTACAACGTGTTCCACGTGCCGTCCCGGCGGATGCGTTCCAGCGTGCCGTTGACGAACCGGACCAGTCCGGTGTTGTCCAGCTTGATCCCGATGCCGTAGGGCTGGGTGGCCAGGTTCGGCCCGACGATGTGCAGGTACGGATCCTCCTCGACCAGCCCGGCCAGGATCGAGTCGTCGCTGCTGACGGCGTCGATCTCGCGCTGCTGCATCGCCACCAGGCAGTCGGCCCAGTTCACCACCGACACGATGACCGGCGGCGGCGCGATCTCGCGGATCCGGTGCAGCGACGTCGTGCCCCGGGCCACGCAGACCCGCTTGCCCGACAGGTCGGCCGCCTTGACGATCGGCGAGTCGCGCGGGGCCAGGATGCGCTGGTTGGCGTCGAGGTACACGGTGGAGAAATTCACCAGCTGGCGCCGCTCGCAGGTGATGGTCATGGTCTTGACGACGACGTCGACCTCGGAGTTCTGCAGCGCGGTCACCCGCTCGTCGGCCGACAGGATCCGGTACTCGACGTGCGACGGGGAGCCGAAGATGTCGCGCGCGATCTCGCCCGCGATGTCGACGTCGAAGCCGCTGATCTCGCCGGTGATCGGGTCGCGGAAGCTGAACAGGTTGCTGCCGATGTCGAGCCCGACGATCAGCCGGCCGCGGGCGCGGATGTCGGCCACCGCGGCGTCGGCCTCGGCCTTGGTGGGGAAGGGACGCAGGCTCGCGGTCGCGTCGCAGTGCTGGCTGTCGTCCTTCGGCAGCGGCGGCTGGGGCGGCAGCTGCTCCATGCCCACCGGGGTGGGGGGCGGCAGCGTCGGCACCGTGGCAACGGTCAGCGATTCGGTGTGGCTGCACCCCGCCAGCACGATCGAGGCGGCCAGCGCGCCGCACGCCCGTCGGGCCCCGCGCAGGCGGACCATCATCGATACTCTTTCAGCCGCGGCCACAGGCCGAGGGCGACCGCGATGGCGGCGCCCAGGCTGAGCACCACGCCGCCGACCTGCGCGCCGGACAGCCCGCCGCGCGCGGACAGCACGTCGTTGCGCAGGTGGATGCGGCTTTGGTCCATGGCCTTGCCCAGCTCTTCCTCGAGCTTGTCGAAGGCGGGGGTGGAGTCGTCCTCGCCGCTGCCCAGCGCGACCTGGGTGGCGGCCCGGTAGTTGCCCACCGAGATGTAGGCGTTGATCCGGTCGTTGGCCTGCCGCCAGCGGACCAGCAGCTGATCGGCGCCCTGCAGGTCGGGCTTGTCGACGGCGTCGCTGCGCGACATGTACTGCTCGAGCTGGTTGTGCATCGAGTCGATCCGTTGGTAGAACGACTGCTTGCGCCGGTCCTCGTCGCCGCGCCGGATCAGCGACAGCGTCTCGTCGGCGCGCGCCTGCTGCGCGGTGATCGCCACATTGGTCACCGTCTTGAGCGACTCCGCCGCGGTGTCCTTTGCGCTGCGACTCGCGGTCGTGGAGATCGTCAGCGCAGTTCCGACCCACACCACCATGACGAGAATACCGAGCGCGCCGACAACCAGGCCGGGGTTGATGCGGCGCCGGGTGCGCCGCGCCAGCCACCGATGCGAGAACGCGCCGAAGACCACCGTCGTGGCGACGACGAGGATCACCGGGGCCGGGAAATGGGTGGACGCCGTGGTTTCCGAGTCCACCCGCTCCGTGGTGGCCTGGTAGAGCTGCGCCGCGTCGGGCAGGATCGTCGACTGCATCAGCCCCGACGCCTCCGACAGGTACGACGACCCGACCGGGTTGCCGGCCCGGTTGTTGGTCCGCGCTATCTCGATCAGGCCGGTGTACACGGCCAGCTCGGCGTTGAGCTTGCCCAGCAGCTGCACCAGGGGTTCGTCGGTCAGCCCGCTCGACGCCCGGGTCACGGCCACCGCGGCGTCGGTGATGGCCTGCTCGTAGCGCTGCCGCACGGGTCGCGGCTCGGCCTGGGCGATGAACGCGGTGGCCGCCGCGGCGTCGGCCACCGACAGCGTGGTGTAGAGCCGCCCGGCGGCGAACGACAGCGGCTCGGTGTGGTTGAGCACCGTCGTCAGCACCTGCTGGCGGTGGTTGATGGTCGTCGACGTGGCGAAGGCGCTGGACACGCCGAGCGCCGCCAGCACGATGCCGATGGTCAGGATGCGGCCCGGCGTCGTCGAGATGAACCACCAGCGCGGATGTGCCGGTTCCGCCGGCGACCGCGACCCCAGCGGCTCGGTCGACGGGTGCGCCAGCTCAACCGTCACGTCTGTTCCGACCTCAGCTTTCGGCCTCTATTAGTCGCTGCACGAACCTGTATAAGCGAATTCTAAGAGAATGTTCCGGCGCATGGGGGGAGGCGGAGCCAATTGGCCGCGGGCTTCGAGGATTGCCCGCCTGCCTATCCTGAACTCGTGCAGGGCGACGGTGACGGATGGGTGATATCCGACCGTGGCGTCCATTACTGGGGCCGGTACGGCGCGGCCGGGCTGCTGCTGCGGGCCCCGCGACCCGACGGCACCCCGGCGGTGCTGCTTCAGCATCGCGCGGTGTGGAGCCATCAGGGCGGGACGTGGGGTTTGCCGGGCGGTGCCCGCGACAGCCACGAGTCCGCGGAGGAGACCGCGGTCCGCGAGGCGCGCGAGGAGGCCGGGCTGCTCGCCGAGCTGCTGGCCGTGCGGGCGACCGTGGTCACCGCCGAGGTCTCCGGGCCCGGCGGCGCGCACTGGACCTACACCACCGTCGTCGCCGACGCCGGCGAGCTGCTGCACACCGTGCCCAACCGCGAGAGCGCCGAGCTGCGCTGGGTGGGCGAGGACGAGGTGGCCGGCCTGCCGCTGCACCCCGGCTTCGCCGACAGCTGGCACCGGCTGCGCACCTCACCGGCGCTGGTGCCGCTGGGCCACGCCGACGAGCGGCGGCGACGCCTGCCGCGAACGATGGAGATCGAATCCGGGAAATTCGTCTGGTGCATGCCGGGCGACGCGGATCAGGAGCCGCTGAGCCCGGAGATCAGCTCGCTGCTGCAAGCGCTGACCTGAGCTGGCGCGCCGCCGCCCCCGGGTCCTCGGCCGCGGTGATCGCCCGCACCACCACGACCCGCCGGGCCCCGGCCGCGAGCACGTCGGGCAGCCGCGCGGCGTCGATGCCGCCGATCGCGAACCACGGCTTGTCGCCGGCGAGTTCGGTGACCGCTTGTGCGGCGGCGCGCACCAGGTCCAGGCCCGGCGCCGCGCGGCCGGGCTTGGTCGGGGTGGGCCAGCAGGGGCCGACGCAGAAGTAGTCGGCCTCGCTTGTCGCGGCCGCGGCGACCTGGCCGGGATCGTGGGTGGACAGGCCGAGCAGCGTGTCCGGCCCGACGATCTCCCGCGCGACGTCGAGCGGCAGGTCGCCCTGGCCCAGGTGCAGCACGTCGGCGCCGGCCGCGCGGGCGATGTCGGCCCGGTCGTTGACCGCGAACAGGGCGCCGTGCCGGCGGGCCGCGTCCGCCAGCACCTCGCACGCCGCCAGCTCGTCGCGCGCTTCGAGCGGCCCGAACCGCTGCTCACCGGCCGATCCCTTGTCGCGGAGCTGGATGACGTCCACCCCGCCGGCCAGCGCGGCGTCGGCGAATTCGGCCAGGTCGCCGCGCTCACGGCGGGCGTCGGTGCACAGGTAGAGCCTGGCCGAGGCGAGACGGGCGGCGGGTTGGTGCACACCGCGACGCTAGCGCGCTAGCGTGGAACCCGAACAAACACGGGAGTCCCGGCGAACGGGGACTGAGAGTGGGCGCGCGTGCCCTTACCGTCGAACCTGATCCGGGTCATGCCGGCGAAGGGAGCGCAGGATGCAGTTTCTGGCCGTCATCGGCGGCGGCGTCATCGGGCTGTCGGTGGCGCGCGCGGCGGCGCGGGCCGGGTGGGCGGTGCGGGTGCACCGCACCGGCGAGGCCGGCGCGTCCCGGGTCGCCGGGGGGATGCTGGCGCCGCACAGCGAGGCCTGGCCCGGCGAGGAGCGGTTGCTGCGGCTGGGGTGCGAGTCACTGCGGCTGTGGCGCGAGGGCGGCTTCACCGACGGGCTGCCGCCGGGCGTGATCACCGCGCGCGAGTCGCTGGTGGTGGCCGTCGACCCCGCCGACGTGGCGGACCTGCGCACCGTCGCCGATTGGCTGTCCGCGCAGGGTCACCCGGTGGTGTGGGAGCCGGCCGCCCGCGACGTCGAACCGCTGCTGGCACAGGGCATCCGGCACGGCTTCCGGGCGCCGACCGAGCTGGCGGTGGACAACCGCGTGCTGCTCGACGCGCTGGCAGCGGACTGCGAGCGTCTCGGCGTCGAGTGGGCGCCGCCGGTCTACGACCTGGCCGGGGCCGACGGGGACGCGGTGGTGATCGCCAACGGCATCGACGCGCCCGCGCTGTGGCCCGGCCTGCCGGTGCGCCCGGTGAAGGGCGAGGTGCTGCGCCTGCGCTGGCGAAAGGGTTGTATGCCGTTGCTGGGCAGGGTTATTCGCGCCCGCGTGCACGGGCGGCAGGTGTACGTGGTTCCGCGCGCGGACGGCGTCGTGGTGGGTGCCACCCAGTACGAGCACGGCCGCGACACGGCCCCGGTGGTGTCCGGGGTCCGCGACCTGCTCGACGACGCGTGTGCGGTGCTGCCGGCGCTGGGCGAGTACGAGCTGGCCGAGTGCGCCGCCGGGCTGCGCCCGACGACACCCGACAACCTGCCCCTGGTGCGACGGCTGGACGCGCGCACCCTGGTCGCCGCCGGCCACGGCCGGTCGGGATTTTTGCTGGCGCCGTGGACCGCGGAACGGATTGTCTCCGAACTCGTTCCGGTGGGAGCCCCCCGATGATCGTCACGGTCAACGAGAAACGGGTCGAGGTCGACGAGCAGACCACGGTCGCGGCGCTGCTGGAGTCGCTGGGCTTTCCCGACCGGGGTATCGCGGTGGCGATGGACCTCTCCGTGCTGCCTCGTTCGGATTGGACGACAAAGCTTTTCGATGGAGCGCGACTCGAGGTGGTGACGGCGGTGCAGGGTGGCTGATTCCAAGTTGACGATCGCCGACCGCAGCTTCGCGTCGCGGCTCATCATGGGCACCGGCGGAGCGACCAACCTGGCGGTGCTGGAGGAGGCGCTGATCGCGTCGGGCACCGAGCTGACCACCGTCGCCATGCGCCGCGTCGACGCCGAGGGCCGCACCGGAATGCTGGACCTGCTCAACCGGCTCGGCATCACGCCGCTGCCCAACACCGCGGGGTGCCGCAGCGCGGCCGAGGCGGTGCTCACGGCGCAACTGGCCCGTGAGGCGCTGGACACCAACTGGGTCAAGCTCGAGGTGATCGCCGACGAGCGGACGCTGCTGCCCGACGCGGTCGAATTGGTCAGGGCCGCAGAGCAATTGGTCGACGACGGGTTCGTCGTTCTGCCCTACACCAACGACGACCCGGCGCTGGCCCGGCGGCTGGAGGACACCGGTTGCGCGGCGGTGATGCCGCTGGGCTCGCCGATCGGCACCGGCCTCGGCATCGCCAACCCGCACAACATCGAGATGATCGTCGCCCGCGCCCGCGTTCCGGTGGTGCTCGACGCCGGCGTCGGCACCGCGAGCGACGCCGCGCTGGCGATGGAGCTGGGTTGCGACGCGGTGCTGTTGGCCACCGCGGTGACCCGGGCCGCCGATCCACCGGCGATGGCCGCGGCGATGGCCGCCGCCGTCACCGCCGGCTACCTGGCGCGGCGGGCCGGGCGTATCCCGAAACGCTTCTGGGCGCAGGCATCCAGCCCGTCCCGATGAAACGCTATGTGGCCCTTGGCAGTTCGATGGCCGCCGGTCCCGGCATCCGGCCGCGCGCCGCGGGCGCACCGCGGTGGTCGGGCCGATCGGCCCGCAACTACCCGCATCTGGTGGCCGAACGGCTGGAGCTCGACCTGGTCGACGTGACGTTCTCCGGCGCGACCACCGCGCACGTGCTGACCGACCGCCAGCACGGCCAGCCGCCGCAGATCGCCGCGCTGGACGGCTCGGAGAGCCTGGTCACGGTCACCATCGGCGGCAACGACGTCGGCTACGTCCCGCTGCTGATGGCCGCGTCGCTGCCGCGCTGGGCGCGGCACGTGCCGGTGCTGGGTGGGCGGATATCCGAACTGCTGGACCGTGACACCCGCGACCGGGCCCTGGCCGAGGTGTCCGATGCGCTGCGCGCGGTGGGCCGCGCGGTGCGGGAGCGCGCACCGCGCGCCCGGGTCTGCTTCGTCGACTATCTGACGATCCTGCCGCCCGCGGGCGCACCGGCCCCGCCGCTCTCGCAGCCGGAGGCCGACCTGGGCCGCCATGTCGCCGAGGCGCTGGAACGGCTCACGGCCGACGCCGCCGTGGTGAGCGGGTGCGAGATCGTCAGCGCCGCGGGGGCCAGCCGGCAACACCACGCCTGGTCGGCCGAGCCGTGGACGACGACGCCGGCGCGACTCGGCGTGCCGCTACCGGGCCGGCCGGCCCCGCTGCACCCCACCGGCGCCGGGATGCGCGCGGTCGCGGAACTCGTTGCGGCTCAGCTGTAGAGGTCAGCCGTTGGTCTGCCACCACTGGTAGAGCGCGTTGACGTCGGTGTTGGAGGCGCGGATGTGGCTCAACACGTTCTTGGCGTCGGTGGTCCAGGTGATCACCGCGGCGTTCTTGTAGGTTCCGCACGCCACCTGCCCAGCGGTCTTGCCGCTCTGGCTCCACGTCGTCGGCGATTTACCACTGTCGCCGCACGCGACCAGGGATACCCCGCCGAGGCCATCCGAGAACGCGCTGGCGACATCGGTGCTGTTCTTGAAGAGCTGGTACACGCCGGCGGCCGGGCCGCTGGAGTCGGGGTTTTGCCCGCAGTCGAGCTCGGCCACCACCGAGCCCGTCAGCGCAGCCGATTGACAATTGTTGAGGCCGTAGCCCTTCGACAGCGCGCTGGCCAACGTGTTGACGTCGGCCGAGCTGCCGGTGGGGTCCGCGCTCGCCGTGGCGCCACCGGCGAGGGCGAAACCGCCCATGAGCGCTACGGCCGCAGCGGCGCGCAGTGCGTGGGTGAGAGGGGACATTTTGAACTCCTTTGTTCTAGTGGAAAACCGGTGACTGCGAGCATCTTTCGGCTCGGTGTGCGTGGAATGCGCTGGGGCTCAGCCGTTCAGCCGTTGGACTGCCACCACTGGTAGAGCGCCGCGACGTCACCACCGGATCCGCGGATGAGGCTCATCACGTTCTTGGCGTCGGTGGTCCAGATGACCTCCGCCTGGCCCTGATACGTCCCGCACGCCACCTTTCCCGCCGAGTCGGTATTGCTGCCCTGGTGCCACACGGTCGGCGACTGGGTGTCCCCGCAATTGGTCAGCGTGTCGGCCTTGATGCTGTTGGCGAACGAGCCGGCCAGGTCGCCGGGGTTGTTGAAGAGCATGTACTTGGCAAAGACCGGCCCGTTGGGGTCGTTGTTGTGGCCGCACTGCAGGACCGCCGCCACGCCGTTGGGCGGCGCCTGCGAGGTGCAGTTGCTGGAGCTGTAGCCCTTCGACAGGGAGCCGGCGAGCGTGTCCGTGGGATCCGCTGCGGCGGTGGCCGTGCCGAGGCAGACCGCGCTGCACACGAGTCCCGCGGCCGTCGCGGCCCGCCCGAGGGTCAGGTGAAACATTCGATGGCTCCTTACGGTCGTCGGACCGCCGGTGCGGCTGCGCTGACGTCCGGGAAACGTGCTTCGGCTAAACGGATCGTAAGGCTATGTCGTGGGTATGCAACACATTCCGTTGGATATTATCTGTCTGGTCACCTTTCTCGGCGCGTCCCGGCGACCGCGCCGGCCGGCCGCGCGCGTCGTCAGCGCTAGCGAAATATCCTGAAGGCCACGGCATTTCGAGCGACTTCCCGGACGAATTGTGGCAGCCAGGCGCGAATCCGGTGGCAAGCCGCCGGTCCCGCACCGCGCCCCGTTGCGTTTGCCAAGATCGGCCGGGATATGAATTTCGTGTTCAAACCACTCGCGCGACGGCCGTCGGGTATGGTAAGCACCGCTTTACGCCAGCTAACTTCCCCTCGACTGGAGTACCGATGACACAACAGCCGCCGCCTCCTCCCCCTCCCGGCTACCCGCCGCAGCAGCCGCCCGGCGGTCAAGCGCCGGACAACTACTTGGTGTGGTCGATCTTGGCGACGATATTCTGCTGCCTCCCGTTTGGGATCGTGGCGATCGTCAAATCGAGCCAGGTGAACGGGTTGTGGGCACAGGGCCGTTTCGCCGAGGCTCAGGCGTCCGCCGACAGCGCCAAGAAATGGGTGATCTGGTCGGTGGTCGCCGGTGTGGTGGTAGGCGTCATCTACGGCATCCTGATCGCGATCGGCGCGTTCAACGCCAATACGAATGCGGCGCTTGCCGCGATGTTCTAAGCCGGCATCATGGTGACCCGCACCGGGTCGGCGGCCGCGGGTTTGGGCGCGCCGCTCCTGGTGGCGGCGTCCACGACGGTGGTGTGCGCCTTTACCTGGGTGGCCGACCCGACGACCCCGGGTGGCCCGATGCCGGTGTGCCCCACCAAGGCCCTGTTGGGCATCGACTGCCCCGGGTGCGGGAGCGCGCGGATGCTGTATTCGCTGTTGCACGGTGACGTGACGGCGGCCGCGAGGTTCAACGCGCTGGCCTTGGTGGCGCTGGTGTTGCTGGTGGTGGCGTACGGCGCGTGGACCTACGGCCGGGTGACGGGCCGACGGATCCGGGGCTGGCAACACCGTCGATGGTCGGCGGCGGTGACGCTGGCGGTGGTGCTGGCCTGGTTTGTGGTGCGCAACATTCCCGCCGCGCCATTCAGCGCGCTGTATGTCTAATACCCTTGGGCGCGATGGCAAAAAATTCGCGGCCGATCCCGGCGGTGCTCGCCGTGGTCGCCCTCACCGTGCTCACGTCCGGCTGCTCGCATCGCTGCCCTACCCTGGAGCAGGCGACCGCTAACCCCGCCGCGGCCCAGTTCGCCACCGCGTTGCACGACAAGGTCACCACCGACGCGATGATGGCGCACCTGACGAAACTCCAGGACATCGCCAACGCCAACAACGGCACTCGCGCGGTGGGCACCCCCGGTTATGAGGCCACCGTCGACTACGTGGCTAATACGCTGCGCGGCAAGGGTTTTGACGTGCAGACCCCGGAGTTCTCGGCCCGGGTGTTCCACGGCGACAAGCCGGAGGTGACGGTCGCCGGCAGGCCCGTGGAGGCGCACGCCCTGGACTACAGCCTCGGCACGCCGGCGGACGGGGTGAGCGGGCCGCTGGTGGCCGCGCCGACCGGAGACAGCCCGGGCTGCAAGCCCGCCGACTACGACGGGCTGGCGGTGCAGGGCGCCGTGGTGCTGGTGGATCGCGGCGTCTGCCCCTTCTCCCAGAAGGAGGACGCCGCGGCGCAGCGCGGCGCCGTGGCGATGATCGTCGCCGACAACGTCGACGAGCAGCAGATGGGCGGGACCCTGGGGGCGAACACCGAGGTGAAGATCCCGGTCGTCGGCGTGACCAAGTCCGTCGGGGTGCAGCTGCGCCTGCAGCCGGGACGCGCCACGATCAAGCTCAACGCCCACATCCAGAGTTTCAAGGCCCGCAACGTCATCGCGCAGACCAAGACCGGCTCGCCCACCGACGTGGTGATGGCCGGCGCGCACCTGGACAGCGTGCCGGAGGGGCCGGGCATCAACGACGACGGGTCCGGGGTGGCCGCGGTCCTGGAAACCGCGGTGCAGCTGGGGAATTCGCCACAGGTGCGCAACGCCGTGCGGTTCGGCTTCTGGGGCGCGGAGGAGCTCGGGCTGATCGGATCGCGCAACTACGTCGAGTCGCTGGACCTCGACGCGCTCAAAAACATTGCGCTGTACCTCAACTTCGACATGCTCGCGTCGCCGAACCCCGGCTACTTCACCTATGACGGCGACCAGTCGCTGCCCGCGGACGCGCGCGGCCAGCCGGTGGTGCCGGAGGGCTCCGCGGGCATCGAGCGCACCTTCGTCGCCTACCTGAAGTCGGCCGGCAAGACGGCCCAGGACACCTCGTTCGACGGCCGCTCCGACTACGACGGGTTCACGCTGGCCGGCATCCCGGCGGGCGGCCTGTTCTCCGGTGCGGAGAACAAGAAGTCCGGCGAGCAGGCGAAGCTGTGGGGCGGCACCGCCGACGAGCCGTTCGACCCCAACTACCACAAGAAGACCGACACCCTCGACCACATCGACCGCACCTCGCTGGGCATCAGCGGAAGCGGCGTCGCCTACGCGGTGGCCCTGTACGCACAGGACCTCGGCGGGCGAAACGGCGTCCCGATCATGCCGGACCGCACCCGCCACGTGCTGTCCAAGCCATGACGCGGGCCATGCTGCGCCGGGTGGGGGCGGTGTTGGCGCTGACCGGGCTGCTGGCGGGCTGCTCGTCGTCGCGCCCGGCGCCGCGCGCCGCGGCGCCGGACCTGGGCCGTGGCCTGGCCGCGAAGGTGACCGTCGACGCGATGTTCGGCCACCTGCGCGCGCTGCAGGACATCGCCAACGCCAACAAGGGCAACCGCGCGGAGGGCACACCCGGATACGACGCCAGCGTGGAGTATGTGGCGAAGACGTTGCGCGGCAAGGGTTTCGACGTGTCGACGCCGCAGTTCGACCGGCTGTACGCCGTGTCGCCGGGCAAGCCGGCGCTGACGCTGGACGGTCGCAGCTATCCGGTCGACCAGGCCTCGCTGCTGGTCCGCACGCCGCCCGGCGGCCTGACCGGGCCGCCGGTCCGGCCCACGGTGCCGTCCGGGTGCGCGGCCGGCGACTACCCGGCCGCGATGCCCAAAGATGCCATCGCCGTCGTCGACGACTCCCGCTGCTCGGTGGTCGACAAGCAGAACAGCGCGGTGGCCAGGGGCGCCGCGGCGCTCGTGGTGCTCAGCACGCCCGGCGGCCAGGGCGCGCCGCCCACGCTGTTCAACCGCGGTTACTTCAAGCAGCTGACGGTGCCGGTCGCCGTCGCGGGCGGGTACGCCGCCGGGGCCCTGGCGCGCGCCAGCGCGCCGATCCGCCTGGTGCTGGACGCCGAGAACGTCGACATCACGTCGCGAAACGTGCTGGCGCAGACCAAAACCGGCTCGCCGAACGACGTGATCGTGGTCGGCGCGCACCTCGACGGCCCGCGCGGCGGCCCGGGCATCAACGACAACGGCTCCGGGGTGGCCGCGGTGCTGGAAACGGCGCTGCAGCTGGGCCCGTTGGCCCCGGTGAACAACGCGGTGCGGTTCGCGTTCTGGGGCGCCGACGAGGACGGCCTCAACGGCGTCATGGACTACCTGTTCGGCCTGGACAACGGTCAGCTCAACGACATCGCCCTGTATCTGAACGCCAACCTGATCGGCTCCCGCAACGCCGGCTTCTTCACCGACGACGGCGACCAGTCCGGTCCGCCCGGGCAGGGCATCGCGTTCGGCGACGTGCCCGAGGGGTCGGCCGGCATCGAGCGCACGCTGTCGGCCTACCTGAACCTGTCCGGGAAGCGGCCCGCCGACATGCCGTTGGGCACCCGGACCGACTACCACCCCTTCATGTTGGCGGGCGTGCCGATCGGCGGTTTGACCGCCGGTGCCTCGCAGCCGAAAACGACTGTGCAGGCGCGCCTGTGGGGCGGGCAGGCCGGCGTCGGCTTCGATCCGAACTTCCAGGGCCCCCGGGACACCCTCGACAACATCGACCGGGAAGCGTTGGCGGTCATGGGTTCTGGGCTGGCGTTCGCGGTCGGCAGCTACGCCGAGTCGATCGGGGGCGTCAACGGCGTCCCGTCCCACGACAAGCGGCACCGCACCCGGCTGCCGTAGCACCCGTCGGCCGATCGGCGGTCCGGGGGTTTGCTGGCGTGCCGATTTGTGGCACGCTCGTTGATCGACGGATCTAGAATGAGATCCCTTTGATGCTGCCGTGCAGGCCGGTCGGGATGAGGTTGGTCATGGATAACCACGCGCGGAATCGACGTCGACCGGCCGGTGCCCGCCCGCGCGCCGCGGTGGCGGCGCTGCGGGCGGCAATCGCCTGCGCAGCGGCGACACTCGTGGTCGCGGGCTGCAGCACTTTCGTCGAGGGGCGGGCCCTGTCGATGCTCAACGACCCATTCCGGGTCGGGGGCCTGCCGGCCACCAACGGTCCCAGCGGCATTCGCCCGAACGCGCCGAGTCCGAACGGGACGGTGCTCAACACCAACAACGGAACGATCGACAAGCTGTCGTTGCTGTCGGTGAACGACATCGAGGAGTACTGGAAGTCGGTGTACGGCGATTCGCTGAAGGGAACGTTCATCCCGGTCGACAAGCTGATCTCGTATGACTCCAACAACCCCAGCAGCCCGATCGTCTGCCACAACGACACCTACAAGCTCGTCAACGCGTTTTTCACGTCGCGCTGCAACCTGATCGCCTGGGATCGCGGGGTGTTCATGCCCATCGCGCAGCGCTATTTCGGCGACATGTCCGTCAACGGCGTGCTGGCGCACGAGTTCGGGCATGCCCTGCAGCAGATGGCGAAACTGGTGACGCGCAAGGACCCCACCATCGTTCGCGAGCAGCAGGCCGACTGCTTCGCCGGTGTCTACCTGTTCTGGGTGGCCGACGGCAAGTCGCCGCGCTTCACGCTGAGCACCGCCGACGGGCTCGACCACGTGCTGGCGGGCATCATCACCACCCGCGACCCGGTGATGGACGCCGACGCCGAGAACGACGACGAACACGGATCGGCGCTGGATCGCATCGGTGCCTTCCAGATGGGCTTCATCAGCGGGGCATCGGCGTGCGCGGGGATCAACAAGCAGGAAATCGAGCAGCGCCGCGGCGATCTGCCCAACGCCCTGCGGGTCGACACCAACGGGGACCCGGAGACCGGCGAGGTCACGATCGACCAAGACACCCTGTCGACGCTGACCGAACTCCTGGGAAAGATCTTCTCCCCGAAGAATCCGCCGGCGGTGTCCTACAGCCCGGCCGGTTGCCCGGATGCGAAACCCAGCCCGCCGGCGTCCTACTGCCCGGCCACCAACACCATCTCGATCGACCTGCCCGCGCTGGCGTCGATGGGCAAGGTCTCCGCCGAAAGCGAACACACGTTGCCGCAGGGCGACGACACCGCCCTGTCGGTGGTGATGTCCCGCTACGCGCTGGCGGTGCAGCACGAGCGCGGGCTGCCGATGCAAAGCCCGTGGACCGCTTTGCGGACCGCATGCCTGACCGGTGTCGTGCACCGCAAGATGGCCGAGCCCATCGAGTTGCCTTCCAAGAAGGAGCTTTTGCTGACCGCCGGCGATCTCGACGAGGCCGTTGCCGGCTTGCTCACCAACCACCTTGTCGCCAGCGACGCCGACGGCACCAGTGTCCCGGCCGGTTTCACGCGGATAGCGGCGTTTCGCGGCGGCGTGACCGGCAACATGGACGCGTGCTACTCGCGCTATCCCGGCTGAACGGTTCCGCGACAGGCTAAGACAGCGCGGGCTAGATTTCGGCGAGGCGCGGTATCAGCTCGTCGGCATAGCGGCGGATGAAGCCGACGGGGTCCGGGTTGCCGGGCAGGGGACCGATGTTGATCATCTCGATGCCCAGCGCCCCGAAGCGTTCCACGGTCTTCAGGTAGTCGTCCGTGTCCTCGAACGGGTCGAGCGGCAGCAGGCCGCCCGCCGTCTTGCGGATTTCGCCGGGGTCGCGGCCGAGCGCGGCGCAGTGGCGGTTCAGCACGTCGATCTTGTGCTCGAGCTCGTCGGCGTCGGTCGCCATGCTGTTCCAGACGTCGGCGTACCGCGCGACCAGGCGCAGCGTCTTGCGCTCGCCGTCACCGCCGATCAGCACCGGCGGACGCCGAATCGGTTGCGGCGCACAGATGGTCTCGGCCAGCCGATAGTGCTTGCCGTTGTACGGCCCGTCGTCGTCGCTCCACATCTGCCGGCAGATCTGCAGCGTCTCTTCCAGCATCTCGAAGCGGGTGCTCAGCGGCGGATATGGAATGCCGAGCGCGGTGTGCTCGCGGTCGTACCACGCCGCGCCCAGCCCCAGCATCGATCGGCCCTGCGACAGCACGTCGAGCGTGGTGACGGCCTTGGCCAGCACCCCCGGATAGCGGTAGGTGACGCCGGTGACCAGCAACGCCAGCTCGATCGTCGTCGTCCGCCCGGCGAGGAAACCCAGGGACGTGTAGCCCTCGAGGAACGGATTGTCCGCGGGCCCAAGGGCTTCCATCTGGAAGAAGTGGTCGGCCAGGGTGAACAGCGTCGCGCCGCCCTGCTCGGCGGCCCTGGCCGCGTCGGCCAGCGTCGGGCCCAGGTTCGCCGGGTCGCCCGGCAGGAAATCGATGAAGTGCACTCCGACTTGCATTGCGTATTCGTCCCTTCGAGCGCGGTGGCGGTCCGCCGCGGGGTACCCGTTCTGCGCTCGCCGATGCCGTGGGCTCAGGCGGACGAGGTTTCCTTCTCGGGCTGCGCGGCCCGCACCCAGGCCAGCAGGAACGCCGCGATCAGCAGCGACCCGACGGCGACCGTCGGGATCGCCCAGGCGCGACGGATGATCAGCGCGGTGTCGCACCTGGTGGCGAGGTGGGCCTGCGCGGCCTGGTTGAGGTCGGCGCTGAAGCCGTTGCCGCAGGCGACCTGGACGCCGTAGAGGTCGAATTGGTCCAGGTAGACCGGATACGCCAGGGCCAGGAGCCCGATCAGCGCAAGCGCCAGGCCCGCGATTCCGATGATCGTGTGACGACGAGTCAAGATTCCCCCAATTTCCTTTCTCGGCCGACGGCCGATTATGTGAATGTTAGTTCAGGTCATGCAGACGTTCGAGAACAGCAGCACCGGCCACGACACGATCGACCCCAGGAACGACACCGCCAAATCGACCCCGTGCATCTGGTGCAGATGCTCGGTGTGCGTCGTCGACCAGATGGTGCCTATCAGCAGGTATGGCGTGCCCAGGATCAACCCGATGGCGATCAGCTGCCCGATGGTGACCTGGAAGCCGAGCACCCGGCGAACTTTGTCCAACATGTGCGGTCCCTCCGGCGACCCCCGCTCGGCAACACCCCCTCGAGCGCGCCGGGCGCCCATTATGTTAATTGACATTCTGTTCTGTTGGAAGGCGTTCAGGTCATGCAGACGTTGGCGAACAGCAGCACCGGCCAGGACACGATCGAGCCGAGGAACGACACGACGAGGTCGGCGCCCTGCATGCCGCGAAGGTGGTCGGTGTGGGTCGACGACCAGATCAGCCCGACGACGAAGTACGGGGCGCCCAGCAGCACCCCGAGCCCCATCCACTCGGCGACGGTCATCTGGTAGCTCAGCAGCCGCCGCAGCTTGGTCATCAACGGCCGCGCTCCTTTCCGGCCGGGCGTCCCAGCAGGATGGTCTCCGCCAGGCGGCGCGCGGTCGACCGGGCGTGTGCGGTGTTGTTGTCGTGCCGGACGACCCGGCCCAGGTCGACGATGACCGCGTAGGCGGCGTGGACGGCGTACCGCGCCCGCCCGACGCTCAGGCCCGGGCGCGCCGCCGCGGCCAGCCGGGCCCACGCGTCGACGCTGGACTGCTGGATCGCGTCCAGCATCAGCAGCTCCTCCGCGGGCAGGTTGTGCCGCTCCGTGTAGTAGATGTAGGCGACCTCGGGACGCGCGAAGGATCGGGCGACGTAGGCGTCCAGTAGCGCCGAGAGCGCCCGCCCGGGGTCGGCGGTGCGCGCGACGACCTTGGCCACGTCGCCCGAAAGCCGGTCCGCCGCACGGCGATACAGCGCGGTCAGGATGTCGACCTTGCCGGGGAAGTAACGGTAAAGCCCCGACGGCTGCATGCCCACGGCCGCCGCGATGTCGTCCATGCTGGTGTCGCGGAACCCGCGCTCGTAGAACAGGTGCAGCGACTCGTGCAGGACGAACTCGTAGGTGCCCGCGGACGCGGTGACGGCGGGTCGCGGCGTGGCCGGCGCGCGGGCCCGGCCGGCCGGCAGGTCGGCGGCGAGGACGTCGGCGGCCATCCGGGACACGGCGTCGCGGATCTCGCCGACCGCGAGCGGCGCCGTGTGGTCGGTGATGCTGCCGATCACGGCGAGCGCCGCCGCCGACAGCGTCGACAGCTGGGGCGGCTTCAGCGTCGGCCGCAGGACCGCCAGCGGCCGTTGCAGGCGCCGGTTGGTGAGCCTGAGCTGGTCCTTGAGGGCGGTCCGGTCGGCGCCCTGCAGATAGCGCCCCTCCCATCGGTACAGGCCGCCGGCGGTCCGGTTGGCGATCGCGGTGTCGACGAGCGCGGTGACCAGGGCTTGTAGCAGCTCCGCCGGGTCGCCGTCGGCGGCGTCGTCGGCGAACGCGGTGGCCTCGACGAGCTGTCGGCCCAGGGCGAGCACCGCATCGCGGAACAGGTCATACTTGCTCGGCGAATGGCGGTACAGCGCGGCCGGCGAGATGCCCACCCGCGCGGCGATGTCCTCCATGCTCACCGCGTGATAGCCCTGGGCGCTGAACGCGTCGGCCGAGGCCCGGGCGATCTGCGCCTTGCGGTCCTTGGGCCGCCGTCGCACCTCGGGTGAACTTTCAATCACTTCCGCTGCCCCTTTACGCGCAATCGCAGGAAAGCTTTCGCTCGGATGACTAGGAACGGACATTAACTTATCGTTGCGCGCCAGTCGAGGATGTGAGACGCTTCGTCAACGATGGCCTCACCACCCGTGCCGGCCGACGTGCCGCTGACGACCACGCGGATCAGCATCGGCCGGCGCACCGCCCGCTGGAGCGACGGGCCGGTCGCGGTGAGCGACGCGATGGATTTCTGGTCCTTTGCGGCCGGCGCCGCCAACGTGATCATGCAGCTGTCGCGGCCGGAGGTCGGCTACGGCGTCGTGGAGTCCAAGGTCGATTCGGGCAACCTTTTCAAGCACCCGTGGAAACGCGCCCGCACCACGTTCCAGTACCTGGCCGTCGCGGTGTTCGGCGACGACGAGGACCGCGCGGCCTACCGGGAGGCGGTCGACGCCGTGCACCGGCAGGTCCGCTCGACGCCGGCAAGCCCGGTGTCCTACAACGCCTTTGACCGCGACCTGCAGATGTGGGTGGCGGCCTGCCTGTTCGTCGGGCTCGAGGACACCTACCAGCTGCTGCGCGGCGAGATGACCCCCGAGCAGGCCGAGCAGTTCTACCGCTCGGCCTGGCCATTGGGGACCACCTTGCAGGTCGGCGCGGAGCAGTGGCCGGCCACGCGCGCCGCCTTCGACGACTACTGGAACGCCGCCTGCCGGCGCGTGGCGGTCGACGACGTGGTGCGCGGCTACCTGCGGGACCTGGTCGACCTGAAGATGGTCAATCCGCTGCTGCGGCTGCCGTTTCGGCCGCTGCTGAGGTTCCTGACCGCGGGGTTCCTGGCGCCGGTCTTCCGCGACGCGCTGGGTATGTCGTGGAGCGAGCGCAAGCAGCGGCGCTTCGAGCGCCTGTTCCTGCTCGTCGCGCTGGTGAACCGCTTCATCCCGCCCTTCCTGCGCCAAGGGGGCAGCCACCTGCTGCTGGCCGACGTGCGGCGACGGGTCAGGCGGGGGAAACATCTGCTGTAAGAGGCGGTGCTGCAATGGAATTGCTTCGACGGGTGCTGCAGCGTCCGGTCACGGTGGCGGCCTTCCTCGAGTTCGCGATGTGGCTGGGGGTCGCCTACGTCGTCGTCGGCGTCGCGTGGGCGTTCGTGCACGCCGACCGGGTCAGCGAACTCGAAGCCGCGTGGGCCAAGGCGGTGCCCGTGGGCGCGAACATCGCCGCCTTCGGTGAGGCGACCGCGCTGTGGCCCGCCATACTGCTGCTGCCCACGACCTGTTCGGTGGGGGGCTGAGGCACGCGTCGAGCGTGGGGGATTTGCACAAAAAGCGACCGCTTGTCATCCATGTCCCACACGCTCGGCGAACCGAAGGGCTGAGGGACGCGTCAGCGCAGCAGGCGCAGCGCCGCATCCACCGCGAGCGCGGCGACGTCGACGCCCTTGGCGCGCAGGTCGTGTCGGGCCCCGGAGATCTCGACGACCTCGGTGGGCCCGTTGACCATCGCCGCGGCGGCGCGCACCTCGGCCGGCGTGCCGAAGGGGTCCGACGTGCCGTGGGTGAACACCGTCGGCACCGTGATGCCGGGCAGGTGCTCGGTGCGGGACCGCTCGGGCTTGCCCGGCGGGTGCACCGGATAGGAGAACAGCGTCAGCGCGTCGACCCGGGCCTCGTTCGCGGCGACGACCATCGAGGTCTGCCGGCCGCCGTAGGAATGTCCGCCGGCGATCAGCGGGCCGTCGGCCAGGCCGCGGCACACGTCGATCGCCTCGACGATGCCGGCGCGGTCGGTGGCCGCCGAGCCGGACGGCGGGCCCTTGGGCCGCCGTCGGCGATACGGCAGGTTGTAGCGCACCGCGAGCCAGCCGCGCCGCGCCCACTCGTCGCAAACCTGTTGCAGCAACAGCGATTCCCGGTCGCCGCCCGCGCCGTGGGTCAGCACCACGACACCGGCCGCGGCGCCCTCGGGCTGGTGCGCGATGCCCGCGATCCGGTCGAGGTTCACAACAGCCTGAACAAAGGGGAGACGGGGCCGTGGCCGCCGCCCAGCGGATAGGCGACGCGCAGGCTCTCGGTGACCCAGCGCTTCCCGAACCCGACCGCGTCGGGCACGCCATAACCGTGCGCCAGCGCGCAGGCGATCGCCGACGCGAGCGTGTCGCCGCCGCCGTGGTCGTTGCCGCCGGGCAGCCGCTCCGAATCGAATTCGTAGCGGGAGGCGCCGTCGTAGAGCAGATCGCAGCTGCGATCGGAGGACCGCAGGTGCCCGCCCTTGACCAGCACCCAGCGCGGGCCCAGCGCGTGCAATGCCTTGGCGGCCGCGCGCTGCGACTCCGCGTCGACCACGTCGATGCCGACCAGCAGGCGCACCTCGTCGAGGTTCGGCGTCACCAGCGTGGCCAACGGAAACAGTTGGGCGCGAAGGGTATCCAGCGCCGACGGCGCCATCAGCGCGTCGCCGTGCATGGACGCGCAGACCGGGTCGACGACGAGCGGGACGGTAAGCCCGAGCCGGCGCCAGGTGGCGGCCACCGCGTCGACGATGGCCGACGACGCCAGCATCCCGGTCTTGGCGGCCTGGATGCCGATGTCGGTGACCACGGCCTCGATCTGGCCGGCGACGACGTCGCCGGGCACCTCGTGAAAGCTCTTGACCCCCAAGGTGTTCTGCACGGTGACGGCGGTGACCGCGACGCACGCGTGCACGCCCAGCAGCGCCATGGTGCGCATGTCCGCCTGGATGCCCGCACCGCCGCCGGAGTCCGACCCGGCGATGGTCAGCACCCGCAGCGGCGTGCTGCCGGGCGGCGCAAGCGGCAGGAAGTTCACTGCGTGATCGGCAGATACACCCGATTGCCGTGCTCGGCGAATTCGGCCGACTTCTCCGCCATGCCCTGCTGCAGCGCCGCCTCGATGGCCTCCTCGCTGTCGAGCCCGTGCGCGGCCGCGTAGTCGCGGACGTCCTGGGTGATGCGCATCGAGCAGAATTTGGGCCCGCACATCGAGCAGAAGTGCGCGGTCTTGGCCGGCTCGGCGGGCAGCGTCTCGTCGTGGAATTCCCTTGCGGTGTCCGGGTCCAGGGACAGCGCGAACTGGTCGTTCCAGCGGAACTCGAAACGCGCCGTGCTCAAAGCGTCGTCGCGTTCCTGCGCCCGCGGATGCCCCTTGGCCAAGTCCGCCGAGTGCGCGGCGATCTTGTAGGCGATCACCCCGTCCTTGACGTCCTTGCGGTCCGGCAGCCCCAGGTGCTCCTTGGGCGTCACGTAGCACAGCATCGCGGTGCCGGCCTGCGCGATGATCGCCGCGCCGATCGCCGAGGTGATGTGGTCGTAGGCCGGGGCGATGTCGGTGGCCAGCGGGCCCAGCGTGTAGAACGGGGCCTCCTCGCACAGCTCCTCTTCCAGCCGCACGTTCTCGACGATCTTGTGCATCGGGATGTGCCCGGGCCCCTCGATCATCACCTGTGCGCCATGGGCTTTCGCGATCGTGGTCAGCTCGCCCAGGGTGCGCAGCTCGGCGAACTGGGCGGCGTCGTTGGCGTCGGCGATCGAGCCCGGGCGCAGCCCGTCGCCGAGCGAGAACGTGACGTCGTAGCGCGCGAATATGTCGGCCAGCTCGTCAAAGTGCGTGTACAGGAACGACTCCCGGTGATGCGCCAGGCACCAGGCCGCCATGATCGACCCGCCGCGTGACACGATGCCGGTGACCCGCTTGGCGGTCAGCGGCACATACCGCAGCAGCACGCCGGCGTGCACGGTCATGTAGTCCACGCCCTGCTCGCACTGCTCGATCACGGTGTCGCGGTAGATCTCCCAGGTCAACTCGGTGGGATCGCCCTTGACCTTCTCCAGCGCCTGATAGATCGGCACCGTGCCGACCGGGACCGGCGAATTGCGCAGGATCCACTCGCGGGTCTCGTGGATGTTCTTGCCGGTGGACAGGTCCATGATGGTGTCCGCGCCCCAGCGGGTGGCCCACACCATCTTGTCGACCTCCTCGGCGATCGAGGACGTCACCGCCGAGTTGCCGATGTTGGCGTTGACCTTGACCGCGAACGCCTTGCCGATGATCATCGGCTCGCTCTCGGGGTGGTTGTGGTTGGCCGGGATCACCGCCCGGCCGCGGGCGACCTCGTCGCGCACCAGCTCGGCGGGCATCCCCTCCCGCAGGGCGATGTACGCCATCTCGGCGGTGATCTCGCCGGCGCGGGCCCGCTGCAGCTGGGTGCCGCGGTCGCGGACCACCCCGGGCCGCGCCGGCAGACCCGACGCCAGGTCGATCGCCGCGTCCGGGTCGGTGTACGGCCCGGACGTGTCGTAGAGGTCGAAGTGGTCCCCGGTGGACAGGTGCACCCGGCGGAACGGGACGCGCGCGCCGGGCACCCCCTCCAGCTCGCGGTAGGCCTTGCTGCTGCCCGCGATGGGGCCGGTGGTGACGGACGGTGCAGTGGTCTCCGACAAGGTGTCGGTCATTGTTGTCATCTCCCTACGCCGGCATTACCCGGTCAGGTTCGTACGGTCGACGGCCCCAAGCCGTCCTCTCAGCGCACTCGGCGTGCGCTCCCGCGCCCTAATCCAGTTGGTTTGATCGTCCGCACGCGACGTTACTCCCAGCCGGGGCCCGCCGCGCCAGCCCGGTCGGGCCGCTGCCTGGGAACTCCCCGTGAACCTTCGCCGCCCGATCCGCGCGGTGCCATGATGGAACCGTGACGCAGTCCGCTCAAAACACCAGCTCAGCCGACGGTGCGCCCCCCTCCTTCCTGAGCGTCGGCAGCTTCCGCTTCTGGTTCGCCGACGAACGCTGGGAATGGTCCGACGAGGTCGCGCGGATGCACGGTTACGAACCAGGGTCCGTGACGCCGACGACGGAACTGCTGCTGTCGCACAAGCATCCGGACGATCGCGAACACGTCCGGGATCTGCTCGAGTACGCGCTGCACTCCGGGGAGTCCTTCTCCAGCCGGCACCGGTTCATCGATACCGCCGGCGGCGAGCACGACGCGATCGTCGTGGCCGACCGCATCGTGGACGAATCGGGCGCGGTGCTGGGCACCGCGGGCTACTACATCGACCTCACCGCGACGATCGACGAGACCCGGTTCGAGACCCGGCAGGAGGTCCTCGACGAGGCGCTGCCGGACCTGTTCGAGAACCGCGCGGCCATCGAGCAGGCCAAGGGAATCCTGATGGCCGTCTATCGCGTCAGCGCCGAGCAGGCGTTCCGCGTGCTGCAATGGCGGTCGCAGGAGACCAACGTCAAGGTGCGCGCGCTGGCCAGGCAGCTCGTCAACGAGGTCCTCAGTCTGCCGTCGCCCTCGGCCAGCGTGCAGAGCCGGTTCGACCACGTGTTGCTGACCGTGCACGAGCGCGTCCCCGCCGAACCCGGCGACTGAGTGGCCCGTACCGGTCAGGCCTCCTCCATCGCCTCGCCGAGCTCCTCGAGGATCCGGTTGTGGTGGTTGCTCGCCAGCAGGTGGCCCGCCGCGATGACCAGGGCCACCGGCCAGTCGATGAGCTCGAACGCGGCCAGGGCGGCCAGGCCGCCGTAATAGGCCAGCTGCTCGGGTCGCGGTATCTCCATTTGGCCAAAAACCGGAAGATTGACGGCGAACGTCTCGCCTTCGCGGATTTTCTGCACCGCCTCGCTCTGCGATGTCGCCCTGCGAGCCTTCTTTTCCGCCATCATTTGCCTTTCGGTAACGAAGGATTTGCCGTCGCGCCGGGTCGGGCGGTCACCGTCGGACATATGTCGACGACCGACGCCCTGGCCGATCCGATGACTTCGACGGTAGCTTCTGTGCTGACCGTGCCCCTGCGCCAGCT
The DNA here is from genome assembly GCF_059813025.1 of Mycobacterium sp. NGS26. NCBI lineage: Bacteria > Bacillati > Actinomycetota > Actinomycetes > Mycobacteriales > Mycobacteriaceae > Mycobacterium > Mycobacterium sp. NGS26. The sequence continues at coordinate 132,669 of NZ_JCALDU010000008.1, read as the reverse complement.
GTATGCGCTGCTGTGGCGCGCGGGCGTCGTGGAGATTGTGGAGACCGATCGGCGCCGGGCGCCGCGTCCGGGTCCGGTGGCGGTGTGTCCGGCGTGCGCCGGCGCTCCGAGACAAGGTTCACAACGGCTATCGCAGCGGTCGCGGCGCCCGCGGCCCCCAGCGCCTGCGCCCATCCGAGGGGCCCGAGAGGCGTACAGCCAAGTAGTTGGCTGACGCCCGGGGTGCTGATCAGGGTTCCCACCAGGACGAGTGAGCCCGTCGCGGTGAGCACCACCATCGGGGCCCGGGACTCCAGCAGCGTCTGGGCCAATTCGGCGGACACCAGCGCGATCAGCGCCACGGTGGAGGCGCGTTGCGGGCGCCCGGTGACGCGCGCCATCGCCCACGCGCCCGTCGCCGCCGCGGCCGTGGTGACGCCGCGGACGGCCACGGCGCTCCACAGCGCGGGCTGATCCGCGCCGCGCAGGTTGGGGTCGACCGCGCCGCGCGGCTTGCTGACCGCGAGCGCCGCGGCGGGCAGGGCGTCGGTGAGCGTGTTCACCAGCAGCAGCTGGCGGGTGTTCAGCGGCGAGATCCCGGTGAGCGCGCTGCCGACGATCGCGAAGATCACCTCGCCGGCGTTGCCGCCGAGCAGCACGGTCACCGCGGCCTGCACCCGCCGCCACAGCTGACGGCCCTCCTCGATGGCCTCCAGCAGCGCCTCGATCCGGCCGTCGACCAGCACCACGTCGGCCACCAGGTGGGCGGGGTCGCTGCCGTGCGCCACCACGCCGAGGCCGACGGTGGCGGCCCGGATGGCGGCCGCGTCGTTGGCGCCGTCGCCGACCATCGCGGTCCGCACCCCGGCGCCTTCGAGGGCCTGGACGACCTGGACCTTGTTCTCCGGTGTCATCCGGGCGAAGATCACCCGTTCGGTCGCGACCCGCTCCTGGTCCTTGCGCGACAAGGATTCCCATTCGGCGCCGCTGATGACCTGGTCCGCGGTCACCGGCAGGCCCAGCTCCTCGGCGATGGCCTTCGCGGTGATCGGGTGATCGCCGGTGATCAGCTTGATGCCCACGCCCTGCGACCGCAGGGTCCCGACGACGCCCGCCGACTCCGGGCGCGGGGTGTCGGACAACCCGAGGAATCCCGCGAGGGTCAGCCCGTCGGCGCAGAATTCCGCGACGCGATCGGGGCCGTCTCGCAGCGCCCGGGCCTGCTGCGCGTCGAGGCGGCGGCGCGCCACCGCGATCACCCGCAGCCCGCCGGCGGCCATCCGGGCGACGGTTTTGTCCAGCGCGGCGAGGTCCCCGCACGCGGCCAGCACGACTTCGGGTGCGCCCTTGACGGTCAGCTCGGTTCCGGTCACCGAGGCCGAGAACGACCTGCCCGAGCGGAACGGCAGGTGCGCGCTGGGGCCCTGTCCGTCGTGGCCGGCGAAGGCGCCCGCCGCCGCGGCGGCCTCGACGATCGCGACGTCGGTCGCGTGCGCCTGCGGGCCGCCGTTGGTCACCGGCGCGGCGTGCGCCGCGCAGCGCAGCACGTCGTGGTCCGAATGGCCGGGCTCGGCGTGCACCTGCGACACCCGCAGCCGGTTCTCGGACAGTGTCCCGGTCTTGTCGAAGCACACCACCTCGATGCGGCCGAGCGCCTCGACCGAACGCGGAACGCGAACCAGCGCACCGAATTTCGTCAACCGCCGCGCCGACGCCGCCTGCGCCAGCGTCGCGACCAGGGGCATCCCCTCGGGAACCGCGGCGACCGCGATGGCGATTCCGCTGGACACCGCGTGCTGCAAACCGGTGCGGCGCAACAGCCCGAGCGCGCCGACCACCGCGCCGCCGGCGATGCTGACCGGCAGCGCCCGGGCGGTGAGCTGGCCGAGCTGGTGCTGCAGGCCGATGTCCGACGACAGCTCGCCCGACACCAGGTCGGCGGCGCGACGCTGCTGGGTGTCGGCGCCGACCGCGGTCACCAGTGCTACCGCGGTGCCCGCCACCACGGTGGTGCCGGCGAACAGCATGCAGCGGCGCTCGGCGAGCGGGGCGCCGGGCGTGGCTTCGACCTGTTTGTCCACCGACAGCGACTCGCCGGTCAGCGTCGACTCGTCGACCTCGACGTCGACCTCCTCGATGATCCGGGCGTCGGCGGGCACCACCTCGTGGGTGCGGACCTCGATCACGTCGCCGGGTTGCAGGTGCGCGGCGTCGACGTCGGCGTAGGTTCGCTCGCCGCCGGGACCCTGGAGCACCTTGCGGGCCGGCGGGATCTGCAGGGCCAGCAGGTGGCTCAGCCGCTTCTCGGCGCGCAGCCGCTGGGCGGCGGCCAGGATGGAGTTTCCGGTCAGCACCGTCCCGACCAGCACCGCGTCGACGGGTGAGCCGAGTATCGCGCTGGCCGCCGAGCCGAGCGCCATCACCGGCGTCAGCGGGTCGGACAGCTCGGCCCGGACGGCCTTGGCGAGCTGCCAGATCGCCTGCGCCGGCGACTCCGACGGCTGCGCGCCGCGGCGGAAGGGCTCCGCGGCCGCGGGGTCGGGCGGGGGCAGGGCCTTGCGGACCTGCTCGACCGGCATCGCATGCCATTCGTGCACCTCGGCCGGCCGGGGCGTGTCCGCGTTGAGGATCCCGCGCGCGAGCAGATAGCCCGAGAGCAGGCCCGCGGCCGCGCCGGCGTTCACCGTCCCGGACGCGAAGTTGCCCCGCACGCCCGGGATCATGAACAGCGACCCCATCGCGGTGGCGCCGGCCGCGATCCCGGCGCCGCGCTGGGCCGCGGTCCTGGCCGCGGGCACCGCGCGCAGCACCCGCCAGGCGGCCGTCAGGTCCGGCAGCAGCAGATCGGCATGCCACGGCGGCGCGGCTTGCTCCGAGGCGACGACCAGCGCCAGGTCCGCCGCCGAAATCGCCTGCGCGGCAGACGATGACAGGACGGCCACTTTGCGGCCCGCCTGCCGCAGGTCGGCGACCGCGGCGGCGAGCGCGTCGTCGACGGCCTTGCTCGTCGGTTCGGTGGGCCGCACGTCGTCGAACGCCGGACGCAGCTCGCCCAGCGACTCGTCGTCGACGGTGATCAGTTCCGCCCCGGTGCGGTGCGCCTCGGCGACGACGGCCGAGGCCAGCGGGTCGTGCGCGGGCAGGAAGAGGGCCTCGACCCCGGCCGCCGCCCGCCCGCCGACCGCGTGCCAGCCCGGGCGCGCGCCGTCGTTCTCCAGCATGAGCTGCGCGCGGGCCCACGCCGCGGGCAGCTCGCCCTCGCCGGCGCCGCGGATGCGCGCCATCCGCAGGGTGTCGGCGCACAGGACGCGCGGGTCGATGACGATCGCGTCGACCTTGCCCAGCCGGCGCAGGCTCTCCGGCCGCAACGACAACACGCGGTGCTGCTCGGCCAGGCCCCGGCCGAGCGTCGCGGCGAACGCCTCCGGCGTGGTCCGGTTCGCCTTGGGGGTGGTCACCTGCACCGCGGCGGCGGCCATGGTCACGTTGCGGGTCCCGGCGCCGAGCGCCCCGGTGCTCAGCGCCTGCAGGAGGGCGAAACGGCGGACGGTGGGGTCGACGGTCTTGGCCCGCGGCGGCGACGACGGGCCGGCCGGCGGCTGCTCGGCGTGCCGGGCCAGTTCCGGCTCGTGCTGTTCCCAGGCGCGCGCCGCGGCGCGGCACTCGGCGGCCTTCAACGACTGCATCGTCAGCCCGATCGACAACGCCGTCGGCGACTGGGACAGCGTCTGGCTGGTCGCTTGGACCAGCGTGATCACGGTGTCGGTGGCGGGCCCGCCGATGAGGTCCTCGAGCAGGCCGCGCAGCGCGGGCTGGTAGTCGAAGAACGTGATGCCCGCGGCGATGGGGGCCGGCAGGGGCGGCAGGCGCATCGCGCGGCCGGTGAGCGCGATGCCCAGCCCGGCCGCGTTGGCGGCGACGGTCAACGCCCGGGTCGCCAGCACGACGTGATCGCCCGGCAGGCTCGGCCCACCGGCGGCCCGCCGGGATTTGGGTGTTGCGGCACAACGCTTTTCGGCGTGTTCGACGGCGCGGCACAGGTCGCGCAGCGAGACGTCCGGGTTTTCGAGGCCGACGACCACGCGCGACAGCGGGTGATTCAGCTTCGCCGAGGTGACGCCGGGATGCGCGAGGACCGCGTCGACGACGGTCGGCCCGAGGTCGGTGGTGCCCGCGTCGTCGAGGCCCCGCACCTCGATCCAGGCGCGGTCCCCGCCGCGCCAGCAGTGCCGGCCCAGCGTCTCCGGGGTCATGTCACCGGAGAGCGCCCTGGCCGCTTCGCGCAGCGGGATGGCGGCGATGTCCAAGCCCGTGGCAACGGCGCGAAACGGCAGTGATCGTCGAAGTGCTGCGCCGATGCTCAACGGTTACTCAACGATGCCTTTCAGTTGGTGCTGCGCAGCTCGGTGCTGCCCGCCCTGCGGCCGCCGGTCTTCTTGGCCGCCGACTTGGTTGCGGCCTTGCGCGGTTCGGCCTTCTTGGGCGCCGACTCGGAGGGTACCGGCTTGAGGTTGGCCTTCGCCACCGGTGCGGCCGCCTCCGGCTTACGGCTCAGCCTGTGCAACAACAGCGCACCGCCGCCGACGGCCAACAGCACCGGCCACTCGACCAGGCCGGTGACGCCGAGCGCGCCGATGGCCAGCGCGGCCGCCGGCGTCGAGTGACTGCCCGAGCTGACCCCGCGCTTGATGCCCTCCGCGGCTCCCGTTACCCCGCCGACGATTCCATTCACCGCCGCGCCCCCGACCGCGCCGGCGGCGGCGGTGGTCGCGTCGGCCGCGCGATTCACCGTCTTGCCCACGCTGCGGACCGCCGCACCGACGAAACTCATGATGACTCCCTGGCTTGCAACTACAAGATTGTTTTTCTGCACCTGATAAACGAAAGCCTGCCACGTTGCAAACGCGCTTACAACGCGAAGCGGTCTGCAATTTCCCGGCTCAGCCGGGCCCGACGTCGATAAGCACCGGCGCGTGATCGCTTGGCGCCTTGCCTTTGCGTTCGTCGCGGACGATCTGCGCGCCGGTGACCCGGCGGGCCAGCGCCGGCGACGCGAGGATGAAGTCGATGCGCATGCCCTGGCCCTTCGGGAACCGCAGCTGGGTGTAGTCCCAGTAGGTGTACACCCCGGGCCCCGGCGCGAAAGGCCTTACCACGTCGGCGAATTGCGCGTCGACGATGGCGTTGAACGCGCGCCGCTCCGGCTCGGAGACATGCGTGGCGCCGGCGAAGAATTCGGGATCCCAAACATCATCGTCCGTGGGGGCGATATTCCAGTCGCCGACCAGCGCGATCTGCGCCGCGGGATCGTCGCGCAGCCAGCCCGCCGCCGTATCACGCAGCGCGGCAAGCCAATCCAGCTTGTAGGCGTAGTGCGGATCGCCGAGGGCGCGCCCGTTGGGGACATAGAGGCTCCACACCCGCACGCCGCCGCACGTCGCGCCGATGGCGCGGGCCTCCGCCGTGGCGGCCACATCGGGCTTGCCGCTCCAGGTGGGCTGGCCGTCGAAGCCGATCTGCACGTCGTCCAGCCCGACGCGCGAGGCGATGGCCACGCCGTTCCATTGATCGAAGCCGACGTGGGCGACCTCGTAGCCGAGCTCGAACAGCGGCAGCGTGGGGAACTGGCTGTCGGAGCATTTGGTCTCTTGCATGGCCAGCACGTCGACGTCGGCGCGGGCCAGCCAGTCGACGACGCGGTCCAGCCGGATGCGGATCGAGTTGACGTTCCAGGTGGCCAGGCGCAGCGTGCCGTCGGGCATGGCTAGAGGTTATCCGGGCTATCGGGTGGTGTCCGGCGCCGCCGTCGCGAGGAAGTAGCGGGTGCGGTGGTGAAACCGGAAACCCAGGGACTCGGCCAGCGCGGTTCCGTCGGCGTCGTCTGCGCGCAGGTAGCCGCGGGTCGCGCCGCGCCGCGCGCCCCAGGCCAGCAGCGCCTCGCACAGCCGGGCGGCGGCGCCGGGGTCGTCGGTCGCGCGCACCTCCGACAGGCCCACCCAGCGGGTGCCGTCGGGCGCCTCGGTCACCGCCGCGCGCGCGACGGCCGAACGTCGCTCCAGGGTGACGCTCGGATCCGGGCGTGACGCCGGCGGGACGCTCGACCGGTCGCGCACGAAGACGCGCTCGGTGCGCTCGGCCACCAGGCCGGGCGGCGGCCGCAGCAACCGGTCGGGGACGGCCAAGAACGGCGTCAGGCCCCGCACGTCATACCAGGCGACGATCGCCGGAATCGCGTCCAGGCTGGCCGAAACATCAAGCGGCACCGCGGAATTCGCGAGTGAGGGAGCGTCGTGCCCGGCCCGCAGCAGCCAGCCGTCCAGCCAGGCGTGTTCGGCCGCGGGCCACGCCGCGGCGGCCGCGTGCTCGAGCGCCCGGATCTCCGACGCCCGCACCGGCGCGTTGGTCAGCACCCGCATTGCCACCACGTCGGCGGGCGCGCACTCGGCGATCGCGCCGGTTTTCGTGCGCACCCGCACCACCGGGTCGACCGCCAGCAGGTGGCCCACCGCGTCGGTCAGCGGCGGGACCGACCCGGCGGGGCGCCGGTAGCGAACCGTCACCCGCGTTCCCGGGTCGGGCCACGAGATCATCAGTGACCGAACGGGTCCGGCCCCTCGCCGGGCAGCCACGACAGGCCCGGCACGCCCCAGCCGTGCGACTTGACCGCCCGCTTCGCGGCGCGGGCGTGCCGGCCGATGAGCCGGTCGAGATACAGAAAGCCGTCCAGGTGCCCGGTTTCGTGCTGCAGCATGCGCGCGAACAGGCCGGTGCCCTCGATGGCCAGCGGGCTGCCGTCGGCGTCGAGGCCGGTGACCCGCGCCCACTTCGCGCGGCCGGTGGGGAACGATTCGCCGGGCACCGACAGGCATCCCTCGTCGTCCTCGCCCGGGTCGGGCATCGTCTCGGGGATTTCGGAGGTTTCCAGGACGGGGTTGATGACGACGCCGCGGCGGCGGTCCGTCATCCCGCGGTCCTCGGCGCAGTCGTAGACGAACAGCCGCAGCGCGACGCCGATCTGGTTGGCGGCCAGGCCCACCCCGTGCGCGGCGTCCATCGTCTCGTACATGTCGGAGATCAAGTCGGCCAGATCCGCCGGCAGCGAACCGTCGGCGGCGACCGCGACCGGTGTTGTCGGGGTGTGTAAGACCGGATCGCCCACGATGCGAATGGGTACGACTGCCATGGTCGGCTAGCTTAGGCGGGTGGATGATCGCCGCCGTGAAGAGCCGGGCAATCTTGGCCAATCGGCCGACTCGCGGGTCTGGATTACGGCTTGAGGGTTCGCGGCGTGGTTCAATATTCGCCGAAACATGCCCCTACGTAAGTCAAGTCATTCGCACAATTCGAGAATCGCCGGAAGGGTCCAGGGGAAGCGATATGGACAGCGCCATGGCGCGGGCAAATCGATCGGGGGACGACTCTGAAATCGCCGACGGGCTGACGCGCCGCGAACACGACATCCTGGCTTTCGAACGTCAGTGGTGGAAATATGCCGGGGCCAAGGAAGACGCGATCAAAGAGCTGTTCTCGATGTCGGCGACGCGCTACTACCAGGTGCTCAACGCGCTGGTGGACCGACCCGAGGCGCTGGCCGCCGACCCGATGCTCGTGAAGCGACTGCGGCGGCTGCGCGCCAGCCGTCAGAAGGCCCGGGCGGCGCGGCGCCTCGGCTTCGAGGTGACCTGACGCGCCTTTACAGGCTCCGGCACGTTCCTGGCTACAGTGGGGCTCGATGAAAGAGCGTGTCCCCGACTCGACGGGGCTTCCCCTGCGGGCCATGGTGATGGTGCTGCTGTTCCTCGGCGTCATCTTCCTGCTGCTGGGCTGGCAGGCCCTGGGCAGCTCGGGGAACTCCGAGGACGAGTCGGCCTCGCCGGCCTCCAGCGTGACCAGCACCTCGTCGCCCACGTCGACGACCAGCAAGCCCCCGGCGAACCAGGCCGAGGTGCGCATCTACAACATCTCCACGAAGGAGGGCGTCGCCGCGCGCACCAAGGACCAGCTGACGGGCGCCGGGTTCAACGTCACCAAGGTCGACAACCTGACGGTGCCCGACGTCTCGGCCACCACGGTGTACTTCACCGACGCCGACGGCGAGCACGCCACCGCCGACGCCGTGGGCAAGACCCTGGGCGCGCCCGTGCAACCGCGAATCCCCGCACTGTCCAGCGAGCCGCCGGGCGTCATCGTCTTGGTGACGGGCTGACGCTGATTGCGCTGCTCCAAATTCGGGGGCCGTCGGGCTAGGCTTCGGGCTATGCGTAAGCACCGCAATGTCGCTGCCGCCGCCATCTCCGCCATCGCTCTGGTGAGCGCGTGCTCGGTGCCCCAGCACGCCTCGTCGGTTCCGGGCACCACGCCGGCGGTCTGGACCGGGTCGCCCGCCCCGTCGGGCGGCGCCGGCGAGGAGGGCGCGGCGCCCGTCGCCGGTGAGGGGTCCGCGTCGCAGCGAATGATCACCCACCTGAAGGCCCCGGACGGCACCCAGGTCGCGACCGCGACGTTCGAGTTCAGCAACGGCTACGCCACCATCACGATCGCGACGACGGGCGCGGGTCAGCTCAAGCCCGGCTTCCACGGGGTGCACATCCACAAGGTGGGCAAGTGCGAGCCCAACTCGGTCGCGCCGACCGGCGGCGCGCCCGGCGACTTCCTGTCGGCCGGCGGGCACTTCCAGGTGCCCGGGCACGCCGCCGAGCCGGCCAGCGGCGACCTGACCTCGCTGCAGGTGCGCAAGGACGGTTCCGGAACGTTGATGACGACGACGGACGCCTTCACCATGGAGGACCTGTTGAGCGGCGAGAAGACCGCGATCATCATCCACGCCGACGCCGACAACTTCGGCAACATCCCGCGCGAGCGCTACAGCCAGACCAACGGCACACCGGGTCCCGACGCGACGACGATGAGCACCGGCGACGCCGGCAAGCGGGTGGCGTGCGGTGTCATCGGCGCCGGCTAGCCGGGCCCGCGCCCGCATCGATTTCAAGCGCTCACCGAAGCCGACCATCGGCGTCGAATGGGAGTTCGCGCTCGTCGACGCGCAGACCCGCGACCTGAGCAACGAGGCCACCGCCGTCATCGCCGAGATCGGCGAAAACCCGCGCGTGCACAAGGAATTGCTGCGCAACACCGTCGAGGTGGTCAGCGGCATCTGCGACTGCACCGGGCAGGCGATGGAGGACCTGCGCGAAACCCTGGGGCCGGCGCGGCGGATCGTGCGGGACCGCGGCATGGAGCTGTTCTCGGCGGGCACCCACCCGTTCGCGCGCTGGTCCACCCAGAAGCTCACCGACGCGCCGCGCTACGCCGAGCTGATCAAGCGCACCCAGTGGTGGGGACGGCAGATGCTGATCTGGGGCGTGCACGTGCACGTCGGAATCTCCTCGGCCAACAAGGTGATGCCGATCATGTCGTCGCTGCTGAAGTACTACCCGCACCTGCTGGCGCTGTCGGCGTCGTCGCCGTGGTGGGGCGGCGAGGACACCGGGTACGCCAGCAACCGCGCGATGATGTTTCAGCAGCTGCCCACCGCCGGGCTGCCGTTCCAGTTCCAGACCTGGGCACAGTTCGAGGGCTTCGTGTACGACCAGAAGAAGACCGGCATCATCGACCACATGGACGAAATCCGTTGGGACATAAGACCTTCGCCACATCTCGGCACCCTGGAGGTGCGGGTGTGCGACGGGGTGTCCAACCTGCGCGAGCTGGGCGCGTTGGTCGCGCTGGCGCACTGCCTGGTCGTCGACCTGGATCGCCGGCTGGACGCCGGCGAGACGCTGCCCACCATGCCGCCGTGGCACGTGCAGGAGAACAAGTGGCGCGCCGCCCGTTACGGCCTGGACGCGATCATCATCCAGGACGCCGCCAGCAACGAGCGCCTGGTCACCGAGGACCTCGACGACGTGCTGACCCGGCTCGAGCCGGTCGCCAAGTCGCTCGGCTGCGTTGACGAGCTGGCCGCGGTGGCCGAGATCCCGCGACTGGGCGCCTCGTATCAGCGGCAGCGACGGATCGCCGAGGAGCACGACGGGGATCTGCGCGCCGTCGTCGACGCGCTGGTGGGCGAGCTCGAGATCGAGGTTTGACCGATGGCCCCGCCCGAACTTGAACTCGCGATGTTCCCGCTGGAATCGGCGGTGCTGCCCAACCAGGAGCTGCCGCTGCGGATCTTCGAGCCGCGCTACGTCGCGCTGGTGCGGCACTGCGTCGAGGTCGGCGACCCCTTCGGCGTGGTGCTCATCTCCCGCGGACGCGAGGTCGGCGGCGGCGACACCCGATGCGATGTAGGCGTCCTGTCCCGGATCACCGAATGCGTCGATCAGGGCGCCGACCGGTACTCCCTGCGCTGCCGGACCGGTGAGCGGATTCGGGTGCGCGAGTGGCTGATCGACGATCCCTACCCGCGGGCGATCGTCGAGCTGTGGCCCGACGAGCCGGGGGATCCGGTGAGCCGCGCGCAGCTGCTCGCTGTCGACGACCGGGTGATCGCGCTGTTCGAGCGGATCGCCGCGCTGCGCGGCGCGCGGCTGCCGGACCGCGAGGTGCTGCTGGGTTACGACGAGGCCTTCGCGGACGACGCCGGCGGGCGCCTGTTCGCGTTGGCGTCGCGCCTCCCGATCGGCGCGGCCGACCGCTACGCCGTGCTGGCCGCGCCGTCGGCGGCCGATCGGCTGGCCGCGCTGAGCGAGGCCGTCGACACGGTCGCCGAGATGGTGGAATTCCAGCTCTCCGAATGAACACCGATGTGACGGTCGACATCGACGACGGCGTGGCGGTGCTGACGCTCAATCGTCCCGAGCGGCTCAACGCCTACACCGCCGAGATGGGCGCGCAGCTGGGCCGCGCCTACCGGGCCTGCGACGACAACGACGACGTCCGCGCCATCGTGGTCACCGGGGCGGGCCGCGCGTTTTGCGCCGGTGCGGATTTCGCCGGTGGCCCATCGCCTTTCGACGCCCCGGCCGGCGAATTCTCGGCGTCGCCGATCGAGCCGGCCGCCTTCGAATTGCGCAAGCCGGTGATCGCCGCGCTCAACGGCCATGCCATCGGCATCGGCCTGACGATTGCGCTGCAGGCCGACATCCGCATAGTCGCGGCGGACGCGAAATACGGTGTGGTGCAAGTGCGCCGGGGCGTGATACCCGACTGCATGGCGCACTGGACGCTGCCGCACCTGACGTCGCTGGGGGTGGCCGCGGAGGTACTGCTCACGGGCCGCACCTTCACCGGCACCGAGGCCGTCGCGCTGGGTGTCGCCAACGCCGCGGTGCCCGGTGCCGAGGTGCTCGCACACGCGCTGCAGATGGCCCGCGACATCGCCGTCAACGTGGCGCCGATGTCGGCGGCGCTGTGCAAGCGGCTGCTGTGGGACGGCGCGCTCAACAACTACACCGCGCGAGAGGTCGCGTCGCTGGAGACGCAGCTGCACCACCGGGTGATGGGAACCGCGGACGCCCGGGAGGGCGTCGCGGCGTTCCTGGAACGCCGCCCGCCGCGGTTCAGCGCGCGGCTTTCCGCCGAGTGGACGGACCTGCCGGAGCCGTGAGCGAGCCGGCCGCGGCTTCGCGCTCGGCCAGCGACTTCAACGTGAGCAGCTGCTTGCGCATCATCACCAGGTCACCCAGGGCCAGGCCGCGTGCGAGCAGCCGCGGGCCCGCGAACCACACGCGGGCGTGCAGTCGCGACCCCGCGCCCTCGGGCCGGACGGTGTAGGTGACGGCGACGCCCTTGGCGCGCAACGTGATCCACTTTCCATCGGCAAACGAGTGCAGCTCGAACATCGTCATGAACCGCTGCCCGACCTCGAGGCGCACCAGTTCCGGGTCGCGCGTTCGGGGGCTTTTCCGGCCCAGGTTGTCGAGCAGGTCGTAGCTGTAGGGCGCCACGCGCAGCTGGCGCAACCAGGCGAACACGATCGACGGCGGCGCGGCAATGCTGATCGCGCGGTCGGCCCGGACGCCGCCGCGCGGACACAGCGCATCGCAGGGCAGCGGCGTCGTTCGCTCGGCGGGCCGCGTTCCCCAGGTCAGGCCCAGGTTCAAGGGGCGGCCACCAGACGGGCGGCGCGCTGCATCAGCCGGGGTGCGACGACCCGGTGCAGGGGGCCGACCGCGGCCCACACCATCCTCGCGGCGATCTCGCGGTGATAGTGCACGCGAGTGGTGAGCGTGGCACGCCGACCCTCCTCGCGTCGCAGCGTCAGCTCGCCCCGCATCAACGGCCCGCTCGTGCTCAGTGTTATCGCATCGGGGTCCGAATGCACGATCCGCCAGCCGATCAGATGATCGGGCGAAAAGAGCGGCCCCAGCCGAAATCTCAATACGTGGCGGTGAATCCACAGCACAATGCCTCCGCCGGGTCCGTCCCTCAGCGCGTCACGAAACATCTGCTCGGCGGTGCGCGTGTCGCCGTACCGGATCGGGGCTTCGAAGACGTCGGCGTAATCGGGGCCGGCCGGACCTCGCGCCGCCGCCGCAATGTGTTTCAGCGTCCAGCGCACCGCGACGCGGTGTCCACCGGTGCCGATCACGAGCGCGCGGTAGGCCTTGCCGTGGACGCCCGGGAAGGCGGCCCAGGTCGCCGCCCGCACCCGGGTGCGGCCCTCCGGCCGGGCGTCCAGCTCGAACACCCACCGGTACACCGCGAACGGGTGGCGGCCCCTCAAAGCGAACCGCTCGGGCGGTCGCGCCTCGTCCAGCACGAAACCGAACGGCACGCTGGACGGGTCGCGCGGGTCGCGGCACAACACGCGCAGCAGCGCCGACCACGTGTCGTCGCGATTCGCATCGACGGTTATGGCATGCTCATCAATATAGGGTAATCGTTCCATATAGAAGGAATGTACTAGATCATGGCGCCTCCGCGGAAGCACGAAACCGATGTGATCCTCGACGCAGCGCGGGCGCTGGTGCTCGACGGTGGGCCGCGGGCGGCCAGCGTGGCGGCGATCGCGAAGTCCAGCGGCGCCCCGGCCGGCACGCTGTATCACCGGTTCGGCAACCGCGACGGCATCCTGGCGGCGGCGTGGCTGCGGGCGCTGGAACGCTTTCAGTCCCGGGCGATGGCCGCCGAGGCGGCTACACCGATCGAGACTGCCGTCGCCATGGCCGTGGCCGCGATCGCCTTCGCCCGCGAGCTTCCCGAGGACGCCCGGCTGTTGCTGACGATCCGGCCCGGGGACCTGCTCGACGGCGAGCCCGACGCGCGATTCTCCGAGACGCTGGCCGCCATGAACGCGCCGCTGACCGAGCGGGTCGGCGTCCTGGCCCGAAAACTCTACGGGCGCAAGGACTCCCGGTCCGTCGACGCCGTCGCCCGGGCGGTGGCCGACCTACCCTACGCCGTGGTCCGCCGCCACGCCCACGACGATCCGCTGCCGCGCTGGCTGGAAGCCGACGTCGCCGCCTCGGCCCGGGCGGTGTTAGAGAGCTTTGGCGAACGCGCGTAGGGCGTCCACCTGGATCGGGTCCAGCGAGGGGCGCACGGTCTTGCGGGCCTCCGCGAGGTCGGCCGCCGTCACGTCGGCGGCGTCGATGGAGCGGCGCATCGCGGCGAGCGCGGCCTCGCGCAGCAGCGCCGCGCAGTCGGCCGCGCTGTAGCCGTCGAGCTCGGCGGCCACCTCGTCGAGGTCGACGTCGGCGCTCAGCGGGATGGATTTGCCCGCGGTGCGCAGGATTTCGCGGCGCGCGGCGGCGTCCGGCGGCTCGATGAAGACCAGTCGCTCCAGCCGCCCCGGGCGCAGCAGCGCGGGGTCGATCAGGTCCGGCCGGTTGGTGGCGCCCAGGACGACGACGTCGCGCAGCGGATTGACGCCGTCGAGCTCGGTCAGCAGCGCGGCCACCACGCGGTCGCTCACGCCCGAGTCGAAGCTCTGCCCGCGCCGCGGCGCCAGCGCGTCCACCTCGTCGAGGAACACCAGCGACGGCGCGGAGTCGCGGGCGCGCCGAAACAGCTCGCGCACGGCCCTTTCCGAGCTGCCCACCCACTTGTCCATCAGCTCGGAGCCCTTGACGGCGTGCACGGACAGCTGCCCGGTGCTGGCCAGCGCGCGGACGACGAAGGTCTTGCCGCAGCCGGGCGGGCCGTACAGCAGCACCCCGCGGGGCGGGTCGACGCCCAGCCGGGCGAAGGTGTCGGGATGCTGCAACGGCCACAGCACGGCCTCGGTCAGCGCCTGCCTGGCCTCGGCCATGTCGCCGACGTCGGCGAGCGTGACGTCGCCGACGGTCACCTCCTCGCTGCCCGAGCGCGACAGCGGCCGGATGACCGTCAGCGCGCCGACGAGGTCGTCCTGGTTCAGCTCGGGTGGGTGCCCGTTGGCGCTGGCCCGCGACGCCGCCCGCAGCGCCGCCTCGCGCAGCAACGCGGCCAGGTCGGCAACGACGAATCCCGGTGTGCGCGCGGCGATCTCATCGAGGTTCAGTTCCCCGACGGGGACCGGTTTGAGCAGCGACTCCAACAGCGCCTTGCGGGTGGCGGCGTCCGGCAGCGGCAGGCTGAGCTCCCGATCGCACAGGTCGGGGGCGCGCAGCCGCGGGTCGAGCTGGTCGGGTCGCGCGGAGGTCGCGATCAACGCCACCCCCTCGGTGGCCACGGCGGTGCGCAGTTCGCCCAGGATCAGCGCGGCCACCGGTTCGGCGGTGGCCGGCAGCAGGGCGTCCACGTCGGTGATCAGCAGCACGCCGCCGCCGTCGCGGACGGCCTGCACCGCCGAGCTCACGGTCTTGAGCCGATCCTCGGCGTTCAGCGCGCCCACCTCCGGGCCGTCCAGCTTGACCAGCCTGCGGCCGTCGCACACCGCGCGCACCAGCGTCACCTTGCCCACCCCGGCCGGGCCGGACACCAGCACACCCAAATTGGCCTCGGCGCCAAGGGTTTTCAGCAGGTGCGGCTCGTCGAGCGCGAGCTTGAGCCATTCGGTGAGCTTGGCGGCCTGGGGCTGCGAGCCCTTGAGCTCCTCGACGACGGTCTCCGGGCTGGCGACGTCGACCAATTCGGTCGACACCCCGGCGCCCAAGGGAACGCCGGTGCCCCAGGTCACCAGCGAGTTCGGTTGCACGCTGACCGGTCCCGGCGGGTCGACGGCGGTGACGGTCAGCAGCTCCGAGGTCCAGCTGATCCCGACCGACGCGGCCAGCGCGCGGGTGGCCGCCGACGTGGACGTGCCGGGCCCGAGGTCGCGGGGCAGCAGCGAGACCGCGTCGCCGACGGTCAGCACTTTGCCGAGCAGGGCCTGCCGCAGGGTCACCGGCGAAATCGATTGGGTGGCCAGCGTCGAGCCGCTCAGCGTCACCGACCGCGCGCCGTAGACGGTGACCGCGCCGACGATCACCGGCGTGCCCTCGCGCAGCCCGGCGTTGGACAGCGTGACGTCGTCGAGCAGCGCGATGCTCACCGGGCTGTCCTGGTCGGCGAGGCCGACCACCGCCGCGGTGGTCCGCGATCCGGTCAGCGACACCGCGTCCCATTCCCGGATGCCAAGGGCGGCAACGGCATTCGGGTGCAATCGGATGACGCCGCGGCGAGAGTCGACGGCGGAGGTGTTCAGCCGCGCGGTGAGGGTGAGCTGACGGCCCGCTCCAGCACCGGGGCCGGGGTTCACGGCAGCCGCCTGCCCGGTTTGCGCAGCCCCAGCCGCGCCATCGACCGGCGGTTGGGGTGCGCCTGGCGGATCGCGCGGCGGGTGGCGCGTCGCTGCCTGGGCTCGTCGTCCCACGCCTCGGGGTGCGCGGCCAGCCAGCGCTGGCTGTGCACGGCGAACGGGACGTGGCACAGGTAGGCGATGATGATCACCCAGATCAGGACGTAGGGCGCCAGCACCGCCGCGGCCGCGCAGATCGCCAGCAGCGCCAGCAGCGGAGCCGCCCAGTTCGGCGGGACCGCCGCGGCGTGCATCTTGCGCATCGGGATCTTGCTGATCATCAGCACCGACGTCCCGGCGATCCAGACGCACAGGAACGCCGTCGACGTCCACCAGCCCTCACCGAACTGCAGCTTGAGCCCGATCAGCCCGATCATCGAGACCGCGCCCGCCGGCGCGGGCATCCCGACGAAGAACTCGTGCGCGTAGGACGGCTGGCTGCCGTCGTCCTGCAGGGCGTTGTACCGGGCCAGCCGCAGCACGACGCACACCGCGTAGAGCAGGATCGCCACCCAGCCCGCGGGCGACTTGGACAGCATCGTCACGTAGAGCACGATCGCGGGCGCCACCCCGAAGTTCACCGCGTCGGCCAGCGAGTCGATCTCCTCGCCGATCCGCGACTGGGCGTCGAGGATGCGGGCCACCCGGCCGTCCAGGCCGTCCAGGATGGCGGCCGCGGCGATCAGCGCCATCGCGGCCTTGGGCTGGTGCTCGAGGGCGAACCGGATCGACGTCAACCCCGCGCAGATGGACAGCACCGTCATCGCGCTGGGCAGGATTTGCAGGTTGACCGGCCGCCTCGCCCGGGGCCTGCTGATCACGGCAGTTCCGCCAGCACGGTTTCGCCGGCCAGCGCCCGCTGCCCCTCTTTGACGAGCGGCTCGGCGCCCGGGGGCAGGTAGGTGTCCAGCCGGGAGCCGAAGCGGATCAGGCCGTAGGTGTCGCCGATCGACAGCTTGTCGCCGAGGTGCGCGTCGCAGACGATGCGGCGGGCCAGCAGGCCGGCGATCTGCACGACGACGACCTCGGCCCCGCCCGGCGTGCGGATCCGCAGGCTGGTGCGCTCGTTGTCGCTGCTCGCCGAGGGCAGGTCCGCCGAGCCGAACCGCCCCGGCCGGTGCTGCACGGCCACCACCTCACCGCTGACCGGCGCCCGCTGCACGTGGGCGTCCAGCAGCGACAGGAAGATGCTGATCCGCGTCAGCGGCGCCTCGCCCATGCCGAGTTCGGCCGGCGGGGCCGCGGAGTCGATCACGCAGATCACGCCGTCGGCGGGCGCGACGATGGCGCCGGGCCGCGGCGGCGGGACCCGCGGGGGATGACGGAAGAACCCCGCGCAGGCGCCCGCCGCCAGCAGGCCCGCGCGGCGGACCCAGCGGTGGTTGCGCCCGGCCAGGGCCAGCGCCAGGCCGGCGGCGATGAACGGCCGCCCGGCGGGGTGCACCGGCGGGATCGTGGAGCGCACCAGCTCCACTACGTGTTGGGGGCCGAAGGTCGGGTCCTCGGCCGTCGGGCCGATCGTGCGGGGGCGTCGTGCCACGCGGCCATCTTACGGAGCCGCGCCCGGCTAGCTGAGATCCCAGACCTGCAGCTGGGTTCCGGCGGACACCTCGGTCACGTTCTCGGGGATGTCCAGCAGCCCGTTCGCCGACGCCAGCCACCGCAAATGGTGCGACGCCGGTGGGCCGTAGCTGGTGACGCTGCCGGTGTCGGCGTCGAGGATCGCGCGGCGGAACTGGCGCTTGCCGCGCGGCGACGTCAGCGACTCGGCGAGCACCGCGGGGCGGTGCGGGCGCTCCGGATCGGGCAGTCCCATGGCCGCCCGCAGCGCGGGCCGGATGAACACCTCGAAGGACACCAGCGCGCTGACCGGGTTGCCGGGCAGGGTGACGATCGTGGTGCCCGCGACGCGCCCGATGCCCTGCGGCATGCCGGGCTGCATCGCCACCTTGACGAATTCCACGCCCTGGTCGCCGTCCCGGCCGAAGGCGTCCTTGACCACCTCGTAGGCGCCGGCGCTGACACCGCCGCTGGTGATGATCAGGTCGGAGTCGGCCGCGTGCCGGTCCAGGATCGAATTGAACTGGGCGACATCGTCTTCGGCGGTCGCGACGGCGACCACGTCGGCGCCCGCCTCGCGGACCGCGGCGGCCAGCATGACCGAGTTGGACTCGTAGATCTGCCCGGGCCGCAGCGGGGTCCCGGGCGTCACCAGCTCCGACCCCGTGGATATCACCAGCACCCGCTGCCGCGGGATCACCGTCAGCCCCGCCATTCCCAGCGCCGCCGCCAGCCCGAGCACGGCCGGCGTCACGACCTGACCCCGGCGCAGCACGGTGGTGCCCGGCGAGACGTCTTCGCCCGCCCGCCGGATGTGCTTGCCCGCCTCGCGGGGACTTCGGATCGCCACCGTATCCATGCCGCCGTCGGTGTCCTCGACCGGCACGACGGCCGTCGCGCCGGCCGGTAGCGGCGCGCCCGTCATGATCCGGTGCGCGGTCCCGGGCTGCAGCGTCAACGCGTCGGTGCGCCCGGCGGGAATGTCCTCGGCGACGGGCAGGACCACCGGGCGCTCGGGGGTGGCACCCGCTACGTCCTCGGCGCGCACCGCGTAGCCGTCCATCGCGGAGTTGTCGAACACCGGCAGCGCCAGCTGCGCGACCACATCCTCGGCCAGGACCAGCCCCTGGGCGTCGGCCAACCCGACGGTGGCCGCGGGGCGGGCGTGAATCATCCCGGATACAACGCGCTGGTGTTCGTCGACTGACCGCACCCGGCCATTATCGGCCCCGTCAGATCGGGTAGCTGACGCCGGTGAGCTCTTCGGAGACGGCCCACAGCCGGCGCTGCAGGTCCTCGTCGTGCGACTGCGCGCTGGACCGCACGAGCTTGGGGTGGCCGCGCTGCTCGGCGAAGCCGTCGGGGCCGTAGTACTGGCCGCCCTCGACGGACGGGTCGGTGGCGGCCCGCAGTGTCGGCAGGGCGCCCATCGCCGGACTCTGAAAGAGCACCGGCCCGAGGACGGCGCGCACGGGCTTGAAGATCCCCGGCAGGTAGCGGGCCAGCTCGGTGTTGGTGCCGCCGGGATGCGCGGCCACGGCGACGGTCTTCGCGTCGGGCCGCGCGGCCAGCCGGCGCTGCAGCTCGTAGGTGAACAGCAGGTTGGCCAGCTTGGACTGCCCGTAGGCGCCGATCCGGTCGTAACCGCGCTCCCACTGCAGGTCGTCGAAGTGGATCGAGGCGCGCAGCCGGTGGCCGAGGCTGCTGACCGTCACCACCCGCGAATCCCGCACCCCCAACAGGTGCTCGAGCAGCAGGCCGGTCAGCGCGAAATGGCCGAGATGGTTGGTGCCGAACTGCATCTCGAAACCGTCGGCGGTGAGCTGCTTGGGCGTCCACATCACCCCGGCGTTGTTGATCAGCAGGTCGATGCGCGGGTAGGCCGCCTTGAGCGCGTCGGCGGCCGCGCGGACCGAGTCGAGCGAGCTGAGGTCCAGCGCCTGCAGGGTGACGTCGATTTTTCGGGCCCCCTGGTCCCCGGCGGCCACGATCCGCGACAGCGCCGCGTTGCCCTTGTCGAGGTTGCGCACCGCGAGCACGACGTGCGCGCCGCGGTAGGCCAGCACGGCGGCCGTCTGGTACCCGATGCCGGTGTTGGCGCCGGTGACGATCGCGACGCGGCCGCTCTGATCCGGCACGTCGGCCTCCGACCATTTGCGGTTCCCGGTGTCGTTGGCAGCCATGGAAGCCATGGCCCAAAACATACCGAGCCGGAATTCGGCGCCGCCGCGCGGCGATGGGCGACGACGGGCGACGTAAAGTCGAGAACGTGATTACCGGGTTGGCCCACACCGGCGTGTGCGTTCCCGACTGCGAGGCCGCGGTGGCGTTCTACCGAGATGTGTTGGGCCTGCGTGTGCTTTCGCCGCCGTACGTGATGGCCGGTAACGCCATTCGCGACGACATGGGCGAGCTGGTGGCAGACCCCACGATGAAGGCGGCCATCGTCGGGTTCGACGACGGCAGCGACCGCGTCCTGGAGGTGATCGAATACCTCAACGTCGAGGGCTCGGGCCGGCGGGCGGCCCTCACCGAACACGGGCTCTCGCATGTCGGGCTGATCTGTGAGGACATCGACGCCACGCGAGCCGAGCTGGAGCGCAAGGGCGTGCGCTTTCTGGTCGGCGGGATCGCCGACGTCGCGCGGGTCCGCACCACCTGGTTCGCCGACCCGTGGGGAGTGGTGTTCATCCTCGTGGAGAAGACCCGGCCCGGCCGACCCTATTTCGCGCAATGGGAGTGAACCGGACCGTCGGCGTCATCGGCGCGGGCGCCGGCGGCATCGCGATGGGCATCCAACTCGCAAGCGCCGGTTACGAATTCACGATCTTCGACCGCGCCGACGGGTTCGGCGGCACCTGGCGCCACAACACCTTTCCCGGCGCGGCCTGCGACGTCCCGTCGCACCTGTACTCCTATTCGTTCGCACCCAACCCGCGCTGGAGCAAGACCTACGCCAACCAGCCCGAGATCCTGGCGTACCTGGAAAGGGTGGCCGCCGAGCACGGGCTGGGCCCTCACCTGCGGCCCCACACCACGATCGCCGCGGCGCGCTGGTCGGACACCCACAAGCGCTGGACGCTGAGCACCGGCGACGGCGAGCAGCACCACTTCGACGTGGTGGTGAGCGCCGTCGGGATGCTCGACGTGCCCTACATCCCGGATATCCCCGGGGCGCAACGGTTTCGGGGCCGGCGGTTCCATTCGGCGCGCTGGGATCACAGCAAGTCGACGGACGGGGAGCGGGTCGCCTCCATCGGGACCGGGGCCAGCGCGGTGCAATACGTGCCCGCGATCGCGCCAAAGACGGCCCACCTCACGGTGTTTCAGCGCACCCCGATCTGGATCGCCCCGCGGTTCGACTTCCCGTTCACCCCCGAGCAGCACGAGGAGTTCGAACGCCACCCCGAGATTGCGCGAAAGCTGCGCGACGAGGCGTTCGACGCCTACGAGTCGTCCAGCTTCGACGTCGACGCCGCGCAGACCCGCGAGGCCACCGAGCTCGCCCGCAGCTACCTGGCGCGCAAGGTGGCCGACCCCGAGCTGCGGGCCAAGCTGACGCCGGACTACCCGGCCGGCTGCAAGCGCCCGGTGATGTCGCGCGACTGGTACCCGACGTTCGCGCTGCCGAACGTCAGCCTGGAGACCACCGCCATCGCCGAGCTGACCGAGCGCGGGGTGCGCACGGTCGACGGCGTCGAACACCGCGTGGACACCGTCATCTACGGCACCGGGTTCAAGGCCGCCGACTACCTGTCCAGCATCGACGTGTACGGCACCGGCGGCCGCCATCTCCGCGAGGAGTGGCGCGACGGCGCGGAGGGCTACCTGGGCACGCTGATCGCCGGGTATCCGAACTTCTTCACGCTCTACGGCCCGAACACCAACGGGGTCAACTCGATCCTGTACATCCACGAGGCGCAGACCACGTTCATCCGCCACATCCTCGAGGTGATGGACGGCCGCGGCGCGCGCACCGTCGAGGTCACGCCCGAGGCGCAGCGCCGCTACAACGACGAGATCCAATCGGCCATGCAGGGCAAGGTGTGGCTGGCGTGCACCAACTACTTCCGGCATCCCAGCGGCAAGGTCGTCACCCAGCTGCCCTACAGCGGCCGCACCTTCTTCGAACGCACGCGCGCGATGATCCCCGGCGACTACCGCCTGAGCTGAGACCGCGAGCAGACGCAAAGGCACCCATTTCGTGCCGAAATGAGGTGCCTTTGCGTCTGCTCGCGAGGGAACCGGACTACTGGATCCAGTAGTTGTCGTGGCGGACGAACCACTCCCGGCGTTCGTCGTCGGTCATGTCGGCCAGCGCGGCGAAGCCCTCGAAGTAGGCCTCGCGCGGCGCGCCGGGGGCGAACAGCATCAGGATCGACGCGGCGTCGTCGGCCTCGTTGCGGAAACCGTGCACGCCGCCCGGCGGGACGTAGAGGAAGTCGCCCTGGTGGCCGTCGACCCAGTCGGTGCCGTCGTAGAGCTTCATCGTCCCGGAGAGCACGAAGAACGCCTCGGACATGGCGCGGTGAAAGTGCGGCCCCGGGCCGCCGCCGCGGGGGCTGATGTCGACGCGGTACAGGCCGTAGTCGCCGTCGGTGGCCTTTTGGTCGGCCAGATAGTGGTAACTCACCCCGATGGGCGATTGATAGTCCGGCGGCTCGTCGGCTCGCTTGAGCCAGGCACTGAGCTCCGGCTCGTCCTTGGTGTAGCGGGGCGGCGGGTACGGCGGCACGACGAGGGACATGGTTTCCAGCCTGCCAGTTAGCATCGCGTGCGTGCAGCCCCCCGAAGACGTTCGCGTGCAACGGCTCCTCGACGCCCAGGGCAAGGCGGCGCGACTGTTCGACGAGATCGAGCGGCGGGCCATGATCCGTCCCGGGGTCGGGGAGCGGGAGCTGTCCGACGAGATCCACGACCTGGCCGGCGAGATGTTCGGCGTGACCCGGCACTGGCACCGGCGCATCGTGCGGGCCGGGCAGAACACGCTGCAGCCGTTCCGGGAGCGCCCGCCGGATCGGGTGATCGCCGCCGACGACGTCGTCTTCCTCGACCTGGGGCCGGTCTTCGAGGAGTGGGAGGCCGATTTCGGGCGGACGTTCGTCCTCGGCGACGACCCGCACAAGGCGGCCATTCGCGATGCGCTGCCCCGGGTTTGGGAGGCCGGCCGCGAGCACTTCGCGAGCCACCCCGAGATCACCGGCGCCGAGTTGTTCGACCACGCCGTCGGGGCGGCCCGCGCCGAGGGCTTCGAGTGGGGCAGCCCCATCGCCGGGCACCTGATCGGCGAGTTCGCGCACAAGAAGATCGCCGGCCCCGGCGTCGAGTGGTACATCATGCCCGGGTCGACCAAACCGATGCGCCGCACGGATCCCCGCGGCCGCGCCTGCCATTGGATTCTCGAGATCCACCTCGTCGACCGCCGGCGCGGCTTCGGTGGCTTCTACGAACAGCTGCTCGACCTGCCCTGAACCGGGGGCACCTTCTTGCACTCTCCATAGGCGAGTGCTAAGAATGACGTTGGCACTCGCGACCGGTGAGTGCTAGGTCGGGACGGTGAGACCAGGCCCAACGACAGCCCGGTCGTCCGTCGCGGGCACTGCACCCGGCCAGGACGTGTCATCCCCAATCCGGAGGAATCACTTCGCAATGGCCAAGACAATTGCGTACGACGAAGAGGCCCGTCGCGGCCTCGAGCGGGGCCTGAACAGCCTTGCCGACGCGGTAAAGGTGACGTTGGGCCCCAAGGGCCGCAACGTCGTCCTCGAGAAAAAGTGGGGTGCCCCCACGATCACCAACGATGGCGTGTCCATCGCCAAGGAGATCGAGCTGGAGGACCCGTACGAGAAGATCGGCGCCGAGCTGGTCAAGGAGGTCGCCAAGAAGACCGACGACGTCGCCGGTGACGGCACGACGACGGCCACGGTGCTGGCCCAGGCGCTGGTCAAGGAGGGCCTGCGCAACGTCGCGGCGGGCGCCAACCCGCTGGGTCTGAAGCGCGGCATCGAGAAGGCGGTCGAGAAGATCACCGAGACGCTGCTCAAGACGGCCAAGGAGGTCGAGACCAAGGAGCAGATCGCTGCCACCGCGGCCATCTCCGCGGGCGACCAGTCGATCGGCGACCTGATCGCCGAGGCGATGGACAAGGTCGGCAACGAGGGCGTCATCACCGTCGAGGAGTCCAACACCTTCGGCCTGCAGCTCGAGCTGACCGAGGGCATGCGGTTCGACAAGGGCTACATCTCGGGCTACTTCGTCACCGACGCCGAGCGTCAGGAGGCCGTGCTCGAGGAGCCCTACATCCTGCTGGTCAGCTCCAAGGTGTCGACGGTCAAGGACCTGCTTCCGCTGCTGGAGAAGGTCATCCAGGCCGGCAAGCCGCTGCTGATCATCGCCGAGGACGTCGAGGGCGAGGCTCTCTCCACCCTGGTCGTCAACAAGATCCGCGGCACCTTCAAGTCGGTGGCGGTCAAGGCCCCCGGCTTCGGTGACCGCCGCAAGGCGATGCTGCAGGACATGGCGATCCTCACCGGTGGCCAGGTGATCAGCGAGGAGGTCGGCCTGACGCTGGAGAACGCCGACATCTCGCTGCTGGGCAAGGCCCGCAAGGTCGTCGTCACCAAGGACGAGACCACCATCGTCGAGGGCGCCGGCGACTCCGACGCCATCGCCGGCCGGGTGGCCCAGATCCGCCAGGAGATCGAGAACAGCGACTCCGACTACGACCGCGAGAAGCTGCAGGAGCGCCTGGCCAAGCTGGCCGGCGGTGTTGCGGTGATCAAGGCCGGCGCGGCCACCGAGGTCGAGCTCAAGGAGCGCAAGCACCGCATCGAGGACGCGGTCCGCAACGCCAAGGCCGCCGTCGAGGAGGGCATCGTCGCCGGTGGTGGCGTGACCCTGCTGCAGGCGGCCCCGGTCCTCGAGGAGCTCAAGCTCTCCGGCGACGAGGCCACCGGCGCCAACATCGTCAAGGTGGCGCTGGAGGCTCCGCTGAAGCAGATCGCCTTCAACTCCGGGCTGGAGCCGGGCGTGGTGGCCGAGAAGGTGCGCAACCTTCCGGCGGGCCAGGGCCTGAACGCGGCCACCGGGGAGTACGAGGACCTGCTGAAGGCCGGCGTTGCCGACCCGGTCAAGGTGACCCGCTCGGCGCTGCAGAACGCGGCGTCCATCGCGGGGCTGTTCCTGACGACCGAGGCCGTCGTCGCCGACAAGCCGGAGAAGGCGGCCGCTCCGGCGGGCGACCCGACCGGCGGCATGGGCGGCATGGACTTCTAGGTCCCAGTCAGCGAAAGAGCCCGGCTCCCGTTGGGGGGCCGGGCTTTTTCGTATGCGCGGAGCGTGTGGGATATGGATGTCCACACATCGAAATTCGTCCACAGACCCCACGGTCGGCGCACACGCCGCGAAGGCGTGGCGGCGAATATGCCGGCATGGAGCCATTTCTCGGCAGCGAAGCGCTCAAGCGTGGTGTCGTCACCCGGAATCAATTGCGCACCCGCTATCGAGCGGTATACCGCGACGTGTACATCCGCAAGGACGCGGAGCTGACAGCAGCCGTAAGAGCCCGAGCGGCTTGGCTATCCACCGGCGCGACATTGGCCGGGTTATCTGCCGCCGCGGTACTCGGCACGAAATGGCTTGACGGGTCCGCGCCCGCGGAGATCGTGCGCGGTGATCGGCACGGTCAGCGAGGCATTGTTGTCCACAGCTACGAGCTGGCCGATGGCGAGGTGCACAGGGTCCGGGGAATGCGCGTGACGACCGCGGCCCGTACGGCTTTCGACATCGGTTGCGGCCTCCCCGCCGCCAAGGCGGTGCCGATCCTCGATGCGTTGCTCAATGCGACGGGCATCAAACCCGCCGACGTCGCCGCTGTGGCCGACCGCCATCCCGGAACCCGTGGTATCCGGCGGTTGCGAGCCGCGCTGGAGTTGGTCGACGGCGGCGCGGAGTCGCCGCAGGAGACCAGAGTGCGGCTGCTACTGGTAGGCGCTGGATTGCCGAGGCCGGAGACGCAGATCGAGTTTCGTAACCTGCACAGGCGACGGATCCGGGTCGACATGGGGTGGCGCGAGTGGAAGGTCGCCGTCGAATACGACGGGATCCAGCATTGGGATGACCCTTATCAGCGGTCCTGGGACATCGAGCGAATCGCACTGCTGGAAGCGGCCGGCTGGGCCGTGATCAGAGTCAGCGCCGAGATGTTGTCGCGGCCGAGCGCGATCGTTGAGCGCGTCAAAACCAGGCTGCGCGAGCGTGGGGCCTATGGACGAATTCAAGGCGTTCCCCGTACTTAGGGCCCACGCTCGGCGCCGCGCCGCGCCACGGCGTCAGGCCGGGAGCGAGAACACCACGCAATCGTGCAGGCAGCCCTTGGCCGCCGCGGGCGAGCCGGCGTCCGCCTCGCGGTGCAGCAGCGCCCGGGTGGGCACGACATCTAACCGAACCGCCTCATCGCCAGCGTCGGTCACCTCGGCTGTGCCGTCGACGATCAGCGAGTAGCCGCCCGGCTCGGGCGGCGGCCACAGCAGCGTGACGTCGCTGCGCCGGGCGAGGTTGTCCCGGGTGCGGCCGCCGATCAGGCCGACGTCCAGGGTCGCCTCGCGCAGCTGCGGCTCCACCGTCACGGTGTGCGCGCGGTAGTCGTCGTCGACGGTGATCAGATACGCGAACGGGTAGTCCGGGAGGGCGGCGGCGAGCCGTTCGAAGTCCACCCTCTTCTTCGTGCGCATGCCCTCGAGGATAGGCGCGTCGGTCAGGGCCGGTTGAGCAGGCCGGGGCCGGTCACGCCCGAGTTGAAGCCGGTGCTCGCGGTGGCCGAGTTGAGCAGCGCCGAGCCGACGTTCGAGCTCACGCCGCCCGTGACGTAATGGCCGGAATTGAGAGGGCCGACGTTGCCGGCGTCGGCGGGTGCGGCGGCGGCGACGCTCTGCCCGACGCTGTTGCCGATGGCCTGCGTGCCGGCGGGCAGGGCCGAAGCGGGCCGGCCGGGGCCGAGGTCGAGTTTCGGCAGGACCTGATGCCAGGGCTCCAACTTCGCCACCGCGGCCGATGCGTCGGCGTGGTAGCCCGACATCGCCACCACGTCGGCCGCCCACATCTGCTCGTACGCGGCCTCGATATCGGCGATGGCCGGGGCGTTCTGCCCCAGATGATTCCCCGACGCCAGCGCCTGCACCAGGGCGCGGTTGGCCGCCACCACCCCGGGCTGGACGGTGGCCTCCAGCGCGGTCTCGAACGCGTCCGCGATGGCCGCCGCCTGGGTGGAGGCCGCCTCCGCCTGGGCGGCGGCCGCGGACAGCCAGTTCACGTACTGGGTCGCGACGGCCATCATCGCCGCCGCCGACGCGCCCTGCCACGCCCCGTTGGCCAGGTCCGATGTCACCGAAAAGAACGAGGATGCTGACGACGCCAGATCCTCGGCCAGCCCGTCCCACGCCTTCGCCGCAGCAAGCAGCGGCGCCGCTCCCGGACCGGCGAAAATGAGTGCCGAGTTGATTTCGGGCGGCAACCGCGCATAATGCGGGCTCGTCACCAACCAAAGTTAACCGGGACAAGCCGCTCTTCGTGGCGTTATCGACTAGGTACCGGGGATGGTTTGCGGCCGCGGACCAACTTGCCGGGTCGCGCGGCGGTGGGAACGCCGCCCTCGGCGATCACCTCGCCGGACACGATCGTCGCGACGTACCCGTCGGCGGTCTGGTCCAGGCGACGTCCCCCGGCGGGCAGGTCGTAGGTGATCACGGGCTTGTGCAGGCGCAGCGCGGCGTGGTCGATGACGTTGAGGTCGGCCTTGTATCCGACGCCGATGCGGCCGCGGTCGCCCAGCCCGGCGATGCGGGCCGGCACGGACGTGAGCTCGCGGACGGCCTCGGGCACGGTGAACCGGCCGGCCTTGCGATCGCGCGCCCAGTGCGCCAGGAAGTACGTCGTGTAGCTGGCGTCGCAGATCATGCCGTAGTGCGCGCCGCCGTCGCCGAGGCCCAGCACCACGTCGTCGCGGTGCAGCAGCCGCCCGACGGTGTCCAGCGAGTTGCCCTCCAGGTTGCTGGTGGCGACCAGCAGCATGGCGCGGCCGTCGTCGTCGAGCAGCCGGTCGTAGGCCTCCTCCATCGGGTCCACCCCGCGGGCCCGGGCGCGGGCCCCGATGCTGGTCGACGGGTCGGGCTCGTAGATGGGCTCGTCGCCCAGCGGGAAGATCCAGTCCCACATCTGCGCGACGTACAGGATCGGGTGACCCTGCCCGGGCTTGTCGGCCAGGATGCGGGCCCGGACCTCCGGCTTGCGCATCTCGGCGACGCGCTCGGCCAGTGGCAGGTGCGCGATCTCGCGGTAGCTGGGGTAGAGCACGAACGGGTTGGCGGACAGCTGCAGCCCGATGATCAGCCCGATGGGCCGCGGCAGCAGCTGCGCGGTGACCTGGGGGTCGCCGGTGCCCGCCCGCGAATTCGCCTTCTCGATCATGGTGATGGCCTCCGGCCACGTCGGGTTGCCGGCGTTGGCGACGACGAGCGTGAAGGTCAGCGGCAGCCCGACGTCCTCGGCGACGTCGAAGACCGTCTGCAACACCGGCTCGTAGCCACCGGAGGGAATGTCGGGCACGAACTGCAGCAGGCCACCGCCGCCGTCCACCACACCCCGGGCGATCTCCTCGATCTCCTCGCGGGCGGCCTCGTAGCTCGGGATCGGCGAACCGCTCTCGGTCTTGTGGATCGTCAGCCGCGACGACGCGAAGCCCAGCGCGCCGGCCTCGACGGCCTCCTTGGCCAGCGCCCGCATCTTGGCAAGGTCCTCGGCGGTGGCCGGCTCGCGGTTCGCGCCGCGCTGACCCATCACGTAGACCCGCAGCGGGGAGTGCGGCAGGTAGGCGGCGACGTCGATGTCACGCTTGCCCGCGTCCAGCGCGTCCAGGTATTCGGGGAAGGTCTCCCAGGTCCACGGCAGGCCGTCGGTCATGACGACGCCGGGAATGTCCTCGACGCCGGCCATCACGTCGACGAGCACGTCGTGGTCCTCCTGCCGGCACGGCGCGAAGCCGACCCCGCAGTTGCCCATCACCACCGTCGTCACCCCGTGCGCCGACGACGGGGTCAGCCGCTCCGACCAGATGGACTGGCCGTCGTAGTGGGTGTGCAGGTCGACGAAGCCCGGCGTGACCAGCAGCCCGGTCGCGTCGATCTCGCGCGCGGCGCCGTCGCCGTTCACGGAACCCACCGCCGCGATCACGCCGTCGCGCACCGCGACGTCGCCGACGTACGGCTCGCCGCCCAGCCCGTCGACAATGGTGCCATTGCGGATGATCAGGTCGTAGGTCATCTAAATAATCTACGACCGCGCCGGTGCGTCGTGCCAGGATCTCTTCCGTGATCGACCACATCGGAATCAACTGCGCCGACTACGCAAAATCGCAGGAGTTCTACGACACGGTCCTGGCCACGCTGGGCTTTTCGCGGCAGATGGACGTCGGTCCGGCCATCGGGTACGGGCGCGACGGCAAGCCGACATTTTGGATCGCGGATGGGGCCGGGATGGGGTCCAATCGGGAGGTCCACGTCGCCTTCGAGGCCGGCGACGAGAACGCCGTGCGCGCCTTCTATCGGGCGGCCGTGGAATGCGGCGCCGAGTCGTTGCACGAGCCGCGGCTGTGGCCCGAGTACCACCCGGGTTACTTCGGCGCGTTCGTGCGCGACCCGGACGGCAACAACGTCGAGGCGGTCTGGCACGGCGGTCCGTAATGTCGCGGGTATGCCAAACACCTCCAGCACCGACGCCGCCGCCCAGGAGTTGCTTCGCGACGCGTTCACCCGCTTGATCGAACACGTCGACGATCTGACCGACGGGTTGACCGACGAGCTGTCCGCTTACCGGCCCACCCCGGACGCCAACAGCATCGCCTGGCTGATCTGGCACAGCGCCCGGGTGCAGGACATTCAGCTGGCCGATGTGGCCGGGGTCGAGCAGGTGTGGACCCGCGACGGCTGGGTGGACAGGTTCGGGCTCGACCTGCCCCGCAACGACACCGGCTACGGCCACGGCCCCGACGAGGTCGCGAAGGTCCGGGCGCCCGCCGACCTGCTCTCCGGCTACTACCACGAGGTACACAAGCTGACGCTGTCCTACGTCGCCGGCGTGACCGCCGCCGAGCTGTCCCGCGTCGTCGACACCAACTGGGATCCGCCGGTGACCGCCAGCGCGCGGCTGGTGAGCATCGTCGACGACTGCGCCCAGCACCTCGGGCAGGCGGCCTACGTCCGAGGGATCGCGCAGTAGCGAGCGCGCTCATTTGTACGCCGACACGCCGTCCACGCCGGCATTTTGAGGACGCTCGGCAAGTGAATTGTGGCGCGGCAAGGCCTAACTCAGGGGCAGCTCGGCCAGTATCGGGGTGGTCGGCTGCGGCGACCCGGTGCCGGGTTCGACGGTGAACGCCAGCGCCGTCGACGACCCGAGGTTGGTCAGCGTCGCCTTCGTCGACGGCGACACGGCGGCCGCGCCCATCGTCCCCGCCGACGCCGGACCGTTGGCCGAGATCAACCACATCTGATAGACGGTGCCGGGGGACGGCGGCGGCACGTTGTTCATCACCAGCACGCCGGCGTTGCGGTCGCGGGAGAACATCACCGTGGCCGTCCCGTTGGCGAGCGGGCGCGAGACCGTCCGCACGTCCGGGGCCGCCAGGACCTGTTCGGCGACCGTCGACGGCGCCGGCGGCCGCATCAGCACCCCGATGCCGAACGCGGCGGCACCGACCACGACGGCCGCCGCCGCGGACACCAAAGCGGCTGCCCGCCAACTCAATTGGCGCCAGTCGCGGGCCTTCACCGCCCCCAGCGTGGCGGCGCGCAGGCGCGCCGGCGGTTCGGCGGCGGTCGCCGCGGAGACGACGGCCATCGTCTCGCGGGCGGCGCGGACCTCGTCGGCGAACGCGGCGGCCACCGGCGACGGCGCGGCCGCCACCCGCCGCTCGACGTCGGCGCGCTCCTCGTCCGACATGGCGTGCAGCGCGTACGGCGCGGCCAGCTCGAGCAGTTCGAAATCGGTCGGGTCGGTCATGACACGTCCAGACAGTTGCGCAGGCCGCGCAGCGCGTCGCGGATGCGCGACTTGATCGTCGACAAGTTGGCGGCCAGCCGCTGCGACACCTCGGTGTACGTCAGGCCGCCGTAGTAGGCCAGCTCGATGCACTGCCGCTGCGCATCGGTCAGCGCCTCCAGGCATTCGGTCACCCGGCGACGTTCGTCGTCGGCGATCGCGGAGTCGGCGACGACATCGGCGGCCGGATCGACATTGGCTGCGCCATAACGTGATTCCCGACGGCTGCCGGCCTGCTCGGCGCGCACCCGGTCGATGGCGCGCCGGTGCGCCATCGTCATCAGCCAGGCGAGCGCGGAACCCTTGGCGGGGTCGTAGTCCGACGCGGTTCGCCACACCTCGAGATAGATGTCCTGGGTGGTTTCCTCGCTGTAGCCGGCATCACGCAGCACCCGCACCACCAGTCCGAACACCCGGCCCTTGGTGAGGTCGTAGACCGCGGCGAAGGCGTCGCGGTCCCCGCGCGCGACCCGGCGCAGCAGGCCGTCCAGGTCGTTGCTCATCGACGGGTAGCCTATCGCCCATCATCGACCGATCTGGGTGGTCGAGGGAAGAAAAATGCCGTCCGTTGCCGGTATTCGTCGAAGCCCGGACGGCCGGCCATCAACTTCTCGGTGAGCCGGGCGCCGGTGACGAACACCAGGAAGTAGGTCATGAGCAGCGGCGAGCCGACGGTGGCCAGCGACACCCAGCCGTTGATGGTGATCAGCCACAGCCCCCACCAGACCGTGGCGTCGCCGAAGTAGTTGGGGTGGCGCGTCCAGGCCCACAGGCCGCGGTCCATCACCACCCCGCGGTTGGCCGGGTCGGACTTGAAGACCCTCAACTGCCGGTCGCCGACCGCCTCGAAGGTCACGCCGACCGCCCACACGGCCACGCCCAGCACCGTGACGGCCGCCAGCGGCCCCGGGGTGGGACCGGTCACCGCCGACAGCTGCAGCGGGAACGAGACGAACCACGTGATGAGGGCTTGCAGCACAAAGACTTTGCGGATGACGCCGAACAGCGTCGCGCCCCGCAGCAGGGCGGCGTAGCGCGGATCCTCCCCCTTGCCCGCGGTCTTGCGCTGGATGTGCCAGCTCAGCCGCAGACCCCAGATCGTCACCAGCGCCAGCAGCAGCCAGCGCCGGGGCGCGTCGCCGCGCCCCAGAGTCGCCGCGGCGGCGGCGACGGCCACGAAGCCCACGCCCCAGGCGACGTCGACGACGTTGTAGCGGCCGACCCGCTGGCCGATGGCGAACGTGACCGAGTGCACCACCGCGAGGGCCAACACCGAGGCGCCGGACACTTGGAGGAGGTTGGTCAGCTGAGCTGGATTCATTGGCGGCCCTCGCGTGCGAACGTCCACTGGTAGACGTCAAGATAGCCCGACCGGAGCCCGGCCTCCGAGTACGCCAGGTACAGCTCCCACATCCGGGCGAACACCTCGTCGAAGCCCAACCGCGCCAACCCATCCCGGTGCCGCGCGAACCGCTCCCGCCACAGCCGCAGTGTTTCGGCGTAGTGCGGGCGCAGCGACGTTATGTCGACGGTGTGTAAACCGGTGTGCCGCCGGGTGATGTGGGAAATGGCGCGGGTCGAGGGGAGCAGGCCGCCGGGGAAGATGTACTTCTGAATCCAGGTGTGGGTGTTGCGGGTGGCCAGCATCCGGTCGTGGTCCATGGTGATGGCCTGGATCGCCACCCGGCCGCCGGGGCGCACCAGTTGTTCGAGCGTGGCGAAGTACCGCGGCCAGGCGTGGTATCCCACCGCCTCGACCATCTCGACCGAGACCACGGCGTCATAACACCCGTCGATGTCGCGGTAGTCGCACAGATCGATCCGCACGGCGTCGGACAGCCCCGCCGCGGCGACGCGACGCCGAGCCAGGCGCTGCTGCTCGGCCGACAGGGTCACTGAACGGACGCGCGCCCCGCGGGCGCCCGCGCGGAGGCACAGCTCGCCCCACCCGGTGCCGATCTCGAGAACCCGGCTGCCGGGCCCCACCTCGGCCGCATCGAGCAGCCGGTCGATTTTGCGGCGTTGCGCGGCGGCGAGATCGCCCGGGGCGGCGGGTAATTCGGCGAACAGGGCGCACGAGTAGGTCATGGTCTCGTCGAGGAACGCGGCGAACAGCTCGTTGGACAGGTCGTAGTGCGCCGCGACGTTGCGCCGCGCCCGATCCCGGCCGGTGGCCCGCCACCGCGGCCGAAACGCCGGGGCGATCGGCCGCAGCCGCTGCAACGCGCGCGGCACCAGCTCGGTCACCGAGGCGGCGAGGACCGTCAGCAGCGCGGGCAGGTCGTCCGACGACCATTCGCCGGCCATGTAGGACTCGCCGAACCCGATCAGACCGTGTCGCCCGATCCGGCGCGCCAGCGCCTCGGGTTGATGGACGATCAGGGTCGGCGCCGCCGGGTCGGCCGCGCCGACGACGGTGCGGTCGGGGTATGCCAGGCGCAGCGGCAGGCGCGCGGCCGCGCGGCGCAGCAGCCGGCCGGCGATAACCGCCGACGCCGCGGCGATCGGGCCCGACGGCACTTTCGCGACCGCCGGCCAGCGCACCGAATCGATTGCCGCCGAGGGCCTTTGGATGGTGTTCAGGCTCATCGCGGTA
This sequence comes from Mycobacterium sp. NGS26, assembly GCF_059813025.1. NCBI lineage: Bacteria > Bacillati > Actinomycetota > Actinomycetes > Mycobacteriales > Mycobacteriaceae > Mycobacterium > Mycobacterium sp. NGS26. Next base: position 99,799 of record NZ_JCALDU010000008.1, on the reverse strand, counting down.
CCACCGGAAGCCGACGTGCCCACAGCTTGATCCCCTGTATCCGGATGCGGGCGGCCACCAGCACCGGCGCCAGCGGCGAAATGAACTGCATGATCGCGACCTGTCTGGTGGTGGCCGGCCGGCGTGTGCCGCGTAGGTTTGCGAGAAACGTCGGTCGGTGGCCATGGTGCAGCGCCACGGTGATGTCGACCTCGTTGCCCGGTCGCGGCGCTTGCACCAGGTAGTAGCCGTCCACCTGGTTGAACGGCGAGACGTAAAACCGCTTGGCCGTCACCACCGGCAGGTCGGCCGGGGGCAACAGGTAAGCGTGCCGCCCGCCGTAGGTGTTGTGCACCTCGGCGACCACGTGCGTCAGCCGGCCGTCGCGGTCGTGGCACCAGAAGATGCTCAGCGGGTTGAAGACATAGCCGAAGACGCGCGCCTGCAGCAGGGCCGTGACGGGGCCGTCGGGGAGGGCCAGCCCGCGGTCGGCGAAGAAGACGGCGAGCCTCTCGCGCAGTGACCCGTGCGCCGGCTCGGCGAAGTGGTCGTCGGCGCGAAAGCGTGCGAACGGTTGCAGCCAGCGGGGCAGGCGGGGGAGGTCGTCGACGTCGACATACCAGCTGTAGCTTCGGTATTCGAACGAGTGGCGCACCGGGACCCGGCGAGTGTGGGTGATCGTGGTGCGGTAGATCGCGGGCGTCAGCACGAAGGCACCACCTCGCGCCGGGCGGCGACGGGCCAGTCCGCGCCGAGCCGGCGGGCCGCGCGCAGCCCTGACGCGGCGCCGTCCTCGTGGAATCCCCAGCCGTGGTAGGCGCCGGCGAACACCACCCGGCCGTCGTCGAGCGTGGGCAAGAGGCGTTGGGCCGCAACGGATTGCGGCGTGTACAGCGGGTGGCTGTAGGTCATCTCGGCGAGCACGGTCTGCGGCGCCACCCGGTCGTGACCGCCCAGGGTGACCAGGTAGCGGCGCCTCGTGTCGAGGCGCATCAGCCGGGTGACGTCGTAGCTGACCACCACGTGGTCCCCGCCGGGTGACACCAGATAGTTCCACGAGGCCCGCGCGCGGCGATGCCGCGGCAGCAGCGAGGCGTCGGTGTGCAGCTGGGCGCTGTTGGTGGAGTACGGAATCGCGCCCAGCACGGCGCGCTCCCGCGGGGTGGCGCCGTCGAGCAGCAGCAGCGCCTGGTCGGGGTGGACGGCGACGACCGCGGCGTCGAAGAGCCGCGCCGGGTGGCCGCCCGCCCGCACCAGCACGCCGTCGGGCACCCGTCGTAGCGAGTGCACCGGCGTCGATGCGCACACCTCGTCGAGCCGGGACGCGACGGCCCGCACGTAGGTGGCCGAACCTTCGGTGACGGTGCGCCAGGTCGGGGAGCCGAACACCGACAGCATGCCGTGATGGGCGAGGAAGACGAACAGGTAGCGGGCCGGATAGCGCAACGCGTCGTCGCCCGCGCAGGACCACACCGCCGCCACCAACGGGGTGATGAAGTAGTCGACGAAGTACGACGAGAACCGGTGCCGGCTCAGGAAGGCGTCCAGCGTCTCGAGACCGTCGGCGCCGTCGTCGCGCAGCAGCCGGGCGGCGGCGCGGTGGAAGCGGACGATCTCGGCGAGCATCGCCAGATAACGCGGCCGCAGCGACTGCCGGCACGCGAACAGGCCCGAAACCCCAAGGGCTCCAGCGTATTCGAGGCCGATGTCGTCCGCCCGCACCGACATCGACATCTCCGAGTCCTGGGTGGCCACCCCGAGTTCGGCGAACAGCCGGCACAGTGTCGGATAGGTCCGGTCGTTGTGCACCAGGAAGGCCGAGTCGACGCCGACGACCCGCCCGTCGCCGTCGTCGACGAGGTGGGTGTGTGCGTGGCCGCCGAGCCGCGCGTCGGCCTCGTACAGGGTGACGCGGTCGCGCCCGGACAGGACGTAGGCGGCCGTGAGGCCGGCCACGCCGCTGCCGATGACCGCGACCGAGCGTGCGTAGGGCTGATCCACACCCGCTATTCGGAGCCGTCGGCGCAGCGGACGGGCCGCCGACGGTGAACCAAAATACCTGCCACCTTTGCTGACCCGCATGTCGAGCTGATCGCGGGGCGCGGCGGCGCCGAATTGTTGCCCATGCTCTGATGCAGGGCGGAGGCTCCACGGATCGAGGTCGCGGTGCCTACAAGATCACGGGCATCGGAATCAGCAACACCCTGAGACGCAACCCAGCAGGTCAGCAAGTCCTTCGAGATCGAAGTGATCTGCCCTTAGCTGGCTTTGATGGTTGATCGTTTCGCTTGTCACCAAATCCATCACGCATCGAGGACAACAATGACTGAACAACCGCAGGGATCCACCGGAGCTGCAGCCCGACCACGATGCTGCCGCGCCCTAGGATCAGCAACCGCAACAGCGATCTTCGGATCAATCATCCGGTGACAGGCCGGGACCCTGTGGTGGCAAGCGGCGGATCTCAAGTGGTATCCACCCGAGCTTCACCCCGACGACAAAGTACCGCCGCCGCCTCCGTCCGTTCCATCCAGGCAGCCACCCGCGACGCCGAAGAGTCCGTCATGTTGACGGCGTAGTGCGGGCACAGCGACGTCATGTCGACGGGTGCCGATTTTGATCACGTTCGGCTCCGCGTCATTTCGGGGCTGTCAGTTCGGCGACCAGTTCGCGGCGCAGCACCTTACCGGTCGCGTTGGTCGGCAGGTCTCCGCGGAATACCACTCTGTCGGGGGTGCGCGATCCGCGCAGGTGGGCGCGCACGTGGGCGCGCAGTTCTTCGGGATTGGGGGTATTTTCGCCGTCGGGTACTACGACGGCGACGATGATCTGGCCCCATTGCGGGTCTTCAAGTCCGACCACGGCGCAATCGCGCACGGCGGGGTGCTCGACGAGGACGTCTTCGATTTCGGCGGGGGCGATGTTTTCCCCGCCCTTGATGATGGTGTCGTCGGAGCGACCGCCGATAAACAGGTAGCCCTCGTCGTCGAGCATCGCGACATCTTTTGTGGGAAACCAGCCCTCGGCGTCGAGGACGGACCCGATTTCGGCGTAGCGCCCGGAGACCTGATCGCCGCGGACGAACAGTTGGCCGGTCTGTCCGGGGCCCAGCACGGTGCCATCCTCGCCGCGGATCTGCACCTCGATGCCGGGAACAGGTTGACCGACCGACCCCAGTCTGCGCAGCACCGCATCATCGTTTGAGGCCAGCGCGGCGCGATGGTCCTCGGGCCCGAGGATGGCGATCGTCGAGCTGGTCTCTGTAAGGCCGTAGGCGTTGACAAAGCCAACCTCAGGCAGCAGCGACAATGCCCTGCGCACCAGCGGAAGTGGCACCTTGGAGCCGCCGTAGGCCAGGCTGCGCAGGGTGGGTAGCGAGACGGTGTCAGCTTCGAGAGCGGTGACGATGCGGTCGAGCATCGTCGGGACGACAGTGGCTGAGGTGACGCCTTCGTTGCGCACCAGCCGAGCCCACTCGGCGGCGTCAAACTGCGGCAGATACACCATCTTTCGGCCGGCATACAGATTCGAAAGTGCCGCACTTACTCCGGCGATGTGATAGGGCGGCACGCAGATCAGCGCGGCGTCGCCGGGTTCGGCGCCATCGAACTCGACGGTTCGGGTGATGTAGCTGGTCAGGTTGTTGTGGGTCAGCTCAACGGCTTTGGGCCGCGACGTGGTGCCGGAGGTGAACAGCACCACCCCGACATCCTCCGGATCGGGGAACTCTGCGGAGTGCTCTGCGGTGCGTGCGGCGGCGACGAACTCATCAGAGCTGATCAATTGCCTGCCCGCCCCGGCGACGACATCGAGATATTCGGTATCGGCGATTACCAACGGCGCCGGGAGTCGATCGATGAGCTCGCGCAACCCGTCGGCGGACAGTCGGTAGTTCAGTGGGGTGACCGCCACGCCGGCGCGCGCCGAGGAGAACAGCAGCAAGGGCAACATCGCTCCGCCCATACCGACGTAGGCGACATGCGACGCCCCCAGCGCGGCGATTACGCCCGCACCGCCGTCAGCCAGCTCACTCAGTTGCGCCGTGCTCAGCCGCATCTCCCCGGAGACCACCGCGGTCCGATCCGGGTTCTTGGACGCTGCCATCTCCAGCAGCAACGAAATACTCACGGTGTCAGTCCAATTACTAGGGCTTCTTAGGGATGTACATCGCGCCCGGCGCGGCGGCGGGTGAGTGAGCGGGATGCAGCGCAGTTGACGTTGCCGAAGTAACGCACGGGAGTTGAACTCCTGTGGCGTCGGGTGAGCCAGGCAGGCGACGATCTGGAACATCGCGCGATCATTCAGAAATCCTCTCTTCCCAGACCGACCGCAGACCCCGACAACCATGTCGTTTAGGCCACTATTAAGCCACCTTCGGTTGTTGGCTCCAGGGGCAAGTGCAGCTGCTGCTCTTGATAAATTTACATGCAGCAGTATTAGTATCATATATAGCTGGGAGCATGCCGCAATGCGCCGGCTGAGCTGATAGGCAAACCGCCATCGAAGACTGCAACTCGGAGGATGCATGACATCGAAAACGCCTTTGGCCACGATCGTGGCGGTGGCCCGCACGGCGATTGGTACGTCCCGTAAGGGCACGTTGGTCAACGTGGACGCAGCGGACATGGCCAAGCCGGTGGTTTCGGCCGCGATCGAACGCTCGGGCCTTGCTCCGGAAGAATTCAGCGATCTACTTCTGGGTGAGGTAATGCAGGGTGGAGGCGATATAGCTCGCTATGTCACAGCCGATCTTGGCTTGACGTCGTTGCCTGGCGTGGCTTTGAACCGACAATGCGCCAGCAGTTTGACGGCGGTTGCGCTCGGCGCCGGACAGGTCGCTGCAGGAATGAGCCGCGCAGTGTTGGCGGGTGGAACCGAGTCTGCCTCCACGGTGCCGATTTGTCGTAAACGTAAGCCTTTCGCACTCGGTGCGGACCTTGCTGACTACGAGGATCCCTGGTTCTCATTTTCGCACCCACCCACCGAAGATGCGCCCGCCATGGACATGTCGATAACCGTGGGGCACAACAGTGCTCGACAGTTCAACATATCTCGTCTCGATCAAGATGAGTGGGCATTGCGCAGCCATCAACGAGCCATCAAGGCGATCGATGCCGGCTCGTTCGTTGGGGAGATTGTTCCCATCGACGTACCGCAGCCTGACGGCACGACGAGACGCTTCCAGGTTGACGAGCACCCCCGTCGAGATAGCACCCTGGAGGTCCTTTCCGGCCTGAAAGTGCTGCATCCTGAAATCGAAGGCTTCTCCGTGACGGCCGGCAACTCTTCGGGTGTGAACGATGCGGCCGCAGTAGTCGCGCTAGCGGCACCGGGCGTAGGTCAACCGATGGCAAATGTCCTGTCTTGGGCGTGGGCCGGCGTTTCGCCGGAAGAGACCGGCGCGGGTCCGATCAAAGCCATCCCGAAGGCCCTAGAGCTGGCGAACCGCACCATCAAGGACGTAGCACTCTTCGAGATCAATGAGGCCTTCGCGGCACAAGTCATCGCGTGCTCGCGCGCACTGGATCTCGACGAGGAAAGGGTCAATGTGTACGGGTCTGGAATAAGCCTCGGTCATCCAATCGCCGCGACGGGGGCGCGGATGGTCACATCAGCCGTCCATGAGTTGCGGCGCCGCGGTGGTGGGATCGGTGTGTTGTCGATGTGTGCCGGAGGAGGGATGGGGGCCGCACTAGTTATCGACGTCGCCTGAGCGCGATCTGATGGCAACCGGCTGGGCAGACATGTCGACTTCTCGAGCGTCTGCCACAGCGCAAAATCAAAATAAACTGAGAGGACTGCGTCGTGAAAGTATCTTTGGACGTTGACCGCTGCGTCGGACACGCGCAGTGCCACGCGACTGCACCGGAAGTTTTCCCTATAGATGATGACTCTGGATTTTGCACCCTCAAACCGCATGTCGTCAGTCCAGAGTTGGAGCAGGAGGCGCGAGACGGCGTGCGGGCCTGCCCGGAAAATGCGCTCATCCTGGAGGAATGAGAAGAGACACTCCGATCTGTTGGAAGGGTCACTCGGCAGCCTGTATCTGTCGAATGCAAATTTGGACCGGATCGCACGCTGTTCGAATGGGAAAGGAGTATGTAGGCTGTGTCAACGAAGTTGGAAGTCTACGAACGTATTTGAGAGATCATCGATCGTCTTGAGCGGCCGGTGTGCGCGGGATACCGCTCATCACCGGCGACAACTTCAGTACGATCTGGTTCCCCGAACAGCTCGAACTCGCGGACAACGGACTACCTTGCTGGCACAACCCTACTGTTGCGTACGTAGATGCCGTCAATCGCTGACTAGCTGACAGCCACGGATGATCGAGCAGCAGCGATAGAGCATTTGTCAACGCCGCATTCGGAGTACGCCCACCACACGGGACAACTCAGCATCGATACCTTTTCCGGAACCGTCGGCGGCACATAGCGGTCAACATTTGCGGGGCCCGGGATCCCTGATCGACCACCGCGATCTACAGTCCCTCCATGCTTCAGGTCCAACGCAGCGGGAGAGACGTGAGTGCGAATGTCCCGGCGGGATATCGAATCTGGGGTGTGTATCCTGGCTCTACTTCAAAATCTGGGATGCGCTTGAGCCATTCGTCGACCAAGAATCCTAGTTCCAGCCTTGCCAGGTGCGATCCCAAGCACCGGTGTGGTCCGCCGCCGTATCCCCAATGCCGCTGAACCTTGCCGTCCATCACAAGATGATTGCTCGATAGCTCGTCTTCGCCGTCACAATTCACGGCTCCGACACACAACATCACCGGGGTGTCCGGGGGCAGCGTGACGCCAGCAAGAGTGACGGATTGAGTGGTCATTCTCGGAATAGTCGGCGCTGGTGGTTCCAAACGCACGATCTCCTCAACGAACACCCTGATCTTGTCCGGATTGGCTCGAAGATCCTGTCGCAGTTGTGGATTGCGTGCAAGCTCGAGCAAGCTGAATCCGATCGCTGACGTGACAGTGTCGAGGCCGGCGAGCACGATGAGGTAGCTCAAGCCGAGCATCTCCGTGTCATCGAGTGGGTCATCGCTCGTCAACAGTTGCGAGAGAATGTCCGCTCTCGGGTTGGCTCGGCGCTCATTGATGGCCTCAGCCAGATAGCCGAACAACTCCATCGCCGGGGTGAGATCCTTGCCCTCGAGCGTCGGTGTCTTCCCGAGTTCGAGCACCGCGTCCTTCCATCGGACCAGTCGATCGCGGTCAGCTAACGGCAGACCGTAAAGGGTTAAGAAAACCTGCGATGGAAACGGAATCGCCACGTCATTCATGGCCTCACACTGGCCCTTGGTGGCAACGTCATCGACGAGTTCGATGACTTGTGTGCGCAGAGCCTCATTGAGCGGTTTCAGCGACCCAGGACTGAAGAAGGGCTGCAGCACTTTTCTGTATCTGGTGTGCTCCGGGGGATCGAAGGCGCTGGGAACGACCGGTATCGGGCTACCTAGTGTGTCGAACGCCTTCTTTGAGGAGAACACCTCGGGTGTCCGCAGCGCGTCCACGACGTGTTCGCGGCGCGTGAGGTGATACCAGCCGTCCATGAGCACCACCGGCCCCAACTGCCGCAGCGCATCCCAGCCGAGTTGTCGGTCGGTAGCCATCGGCAAGGTGGTCGAATCGACGATGGGGACACCGGGAATGTTGCTGGCGTTATCTGTGCTCGTTGCCATTGAGCGGATCACCTCCGAGGTCGGCGCTATCACAGATGTGAAGCGAAAAGTGCCCTGCGGGCTCGGTGCAGATGGTGTGAACGCGGGCCGGCGGTCGAGCCCGCATGGCGATTTGAGGATACTATACGAACGCCGGAGAGACATAGGTCACTCTGGCACGCTGAGCCACTGCGGCAGCACAGGCCACATCTAGACCGTGCCGTCGATTCGATTGGTATCAGCCCAGGCGGGGGAGCGCCGCTCGCGCCAGGCGGCGATCCCTTCGCGCGCCTCCTCGGCTGCGAAAAGCATGCCTGACAGCGCGTTCATCTCGTATAGCGCCTCGTCGTAAACAGTCGTCGGAACAGTGAGCAGGAGCCGCATCGTTGCTCCAACAGCGCTTGGTGCTCCTAGTGCTATCTCTCGAACGTAGCCGTCCACCACACCGGCGACCTCATCGTCGGCAACGGCGTCGTCGACTAGGCCGATCGCTTCTGCCTCTGCCGCATCGAACGGGCGGCCAGTGAGAAAAAGCTTGCGTGCTGAGTGCGGAACGACGCGCTGCAGAACCGGCACCGCGATGACCGCCGGCGCTACTCCGAGCCGCACTTCCGTGAAGGCGAATGTAGCGCTCCGCGGGGCGACGACAATGTGACAGGCAGCCATCAGACCGATGCCGCCTGCACGGGCGGACCCGTTGAGGCGGCAGATCACGGGTTTGTCCGAGGAGCGAATGCGCTTCAATATCGTAGAGAACAGATCGCTTCCCTGATTTCCTTGGCTTCGCTCCTTGAGGTCTGCTCCCGAACAGAAGATGGTTCCGGCGGCAGTCAGCTCGACGGTCCGCAGGGTTGGGTTAGATAGTGCATCTCTCAGCGCGATGTCCAGTTCTGTGAGCAACTGTGCTGAAAGCGCATTGCGATTGTGCGGCGAATCCAAGACCACGCGCATGTGGCGTTCAGTTCGCTCGATCTTGACGTACGACGATGCGGTTTGGTCGGATAGCGTCATCCTGGTGCTCCTGAGGTCGAGGTCCAGTTGGCGGAGTGATCGTTGTCGTTAACAAACTGGCCGGGCTTTCGACCCTCGCCTGGCGCTCCGGCGTATGCCTGTGCGATGGCGAGCCATTCAATGGCCGTGTCACCCGAGGCCACGAGCGCGGTATCGGCGAAATGACGGCGTCGTGTCACAACTAAACAGAAGTCGAGCGCCGAACCCGAGACGGTGTCCCGGGCCTTCTCGTCGCCATAGAACCAGCTGGCGCCGTCGGGTGCCGAAAGGGTGATGGCTATGGGGGCCTCGGGTATATCCCGTTTGTTGACGAGGTAGCTGAAGTGTCGTGTTGCGACGCCGATGCGACATATGTGACGCAGCCGATCGCTCGCGCTCGGAGCTAGGCGCAGCGCGTCACGAATGTCCTGGCCGTGTGCCCATGTCTCCATAAGCCGCGCGGTCAACATGCTCGCCACACCCATATCGGGCCCGTACCAAGGGATGCGGGCACGCGGTGGAAGAGTCCGTAGCTGCTTGACCAGCTTCTCGCGTTGAGCGAGGAGCTCGGTGATTGCCTCGGCGGGGGGCGTCGCCCGCCGGCCAGTCACCGCCCTGTCGAGTCGACCGGGGTCTGCGAGGTCGGCGCTGCGCATATGGGCGAACGCGCTGGTATCGGCGGCGGCTAGGCACGCCCGGCTTTCGGTGACGAGTAGATGGGTGACCAGGTCGCCAATCGTCCATCCCGGCGCCGGCGTGAGGGTGTCCCACTGCTTGCGTGTCAGCGGACCGATCACACTGACCAGCTCATCTGTCTCTGCATTGAGGTCGCCGACCAGTGAATCAATGACGTCCATATGCATTCCTCCCAACGGGCATTCAGTATACTATTCGAGGACCGCTGGAAAGGTGTGATCGTGACAGCTGCAATCAACGGGTCGACCCGGGCCGACCTCTCGCCCGACGCTCGCCGCGATTTCATGCAGGGCCTTCTCGACGAGGTTGCGGCTTTGCAGCGCACCCTGCTCAGTGGTGGCGGCGAGAAGTATGTCGCGCGGCATCGGCAGCGTGGCAAGCTGATGGTGCGGGAGCGCATTGCGCTGCTGTTGGACAACGGGTCTCCATTTCTGGAACTTTCGCCTCTCGCCGGAGCCCAGACCACCGATCCTCTCGGGGCTGGGCTGGTGACCGGCATTGGCATTGTTTCGGGCACGGAATGTCTGTTGATGGCGAATGATCCCACTGTGCGCGGCGGCACGCTGAATCCATCAGCCATCAACAAGCTGTTGCGCGCGTACGAGATTGCGCTATCCAACCGGCTTCCACTCGTCAATATCGTCGAGTCGGGCGGTGCCGACCTGCCTCATCAGGCCACAACCTTCAACCGCGGCGGTACCCAGTTCCGGCACCTTGCGGAGCTGTCGGCCGCCGGGATCCCCACCATCGCGATAGTGACAGGCCCTTCTACAGCAGGGGGAGCCTACGTTCCAGGGATGAGCGAATACACCGTATTCGTCGCCGGTGAAGCCCGTGTCTACCTTGGAGGGCCGCCCCTGGTGAAAATGGCCATCGACGAAGATGCCGACGAAGAGGATCTCGGCGGTGCCGAGATGCACGCCAGAATCTCAGGATTGGCCGACGCGCTGGTGGCCGACGAAGCCGAAGCGGCAACAAAGGTGCGCTCGATAGTTCGTAATCTGAACTGGCGGAAGCAGGGTCCGCGTCCGACCGGCAAAGCAAGACCTCCAACGGTCGATCCAGAAGCGTTGATGTCGATCGTCACCCCCGACCTGCGCGCACCGTTCGACATACGGGATGTCATCGTGGCCATCGTCGACGGCTCGGAATTAGACGAATTCAAGCCGCTCTATGGCTCGATGCTCGTCGCGGGATTCGCAGAACTGCACGGATATCCAGTCGGCATCTTGGCGAACAACGGCATACTCTTCTCGCCAGACGCCCGGAAGGCGGCGCAGTTCGTACAATTGTGCAACCGCCGAGATCTGCCGATTCTATTCCTGCACAACATAAACGGCTTCATGGTGGGAACGGAGTACGAACGCGGCGGCATCATCAAAGACGGCGCGGCCTTAATCAACGTCATCTCGACCTCCACTGTGCCGCACCTTGTCTTGATGGTGGGCGCTAGTTACGGAGCTGGCAACTACGCGATGTCCGGCCGTGGGTACCGGCCGCGGTTCGTCTTCTCCTGGCCTAGCCACCGGATCGCGGTGATGGGAGGTAAGCAGCTTGCCGGCGTCATGTCGATCGTGCAACGTCGATCGGCTCAGGCAATGGGAAGGCCGTACTCAGAAGACGACGAATCAGCGCTAAAACAACGTATCGAGGATCAGATCGACCGCGAATCGACTGCCCTCTACGCGACCGGGCAGGTTTGGGATGACGGCATCATTGACCCCCGCGATTCGCGGACTGTTCTCGGACTTGCTTTGTCGGCGTGCGCGAATGCCCCATTCAAGGGCACTCGATCTTTTGGTGTCTTCCGGCTCTGAAAGGTGACAATGACGATTCGCAAGCCCCAATTATCCACACTCTTAATCGCCAACCGCGGCGAAATCGCTCGGCGGATCATTCGCACGGCCAAGTCGATGGGCATCGTTCCAGTTGCGGTATACGCCGAGTCGGATGCTCACGCACACTTTGTTCGAGAAGCGATCCGTGCCGTGCCCCTTCAGGGGACGACGTCGGCTGAGACGTACCTCGACATGGAGAAGTTGCTCGCCGCAGCGCAACGTGTCGAGGCGGATGCCGTCCATCCGGGATATGGGTTTCTGGCGGAGAACGCTGCGCTGGCTCGCGCCTGTGAGAAAGCAGGAATCCTGTTCATTGGCCCCAGTGCCGACAACATCGAAGCAATGGCCAACAAGATCGCAGCCAAGCAAATCGCCGAGCGCGCAGGGGTGCCCGTACTTCCGACAGGGGAGCTAACCGGTCCGGATGATCCCCTGATGGAGCGGCGGGCCGACTCAGTCGGCTACCCGCTGCTCGTGAAGGCGGTGGCAGGTGGTGGTGGCAAGGGCATGAGGCAGGTGACCCGTCGCGAAGACTTGGCATCCGCCTGCGCCGGCGCTGCCCGCGAAGCTGAAGCGGCCTTCGGCGACGGTTCGCTGTTCCTTGAGCATTACGTAGCGGGCGGCCGGCACGTCGAAGTGCAGATTCTGGCTGACAGTCATGGGGGCGTGCTCCACTTGCTTGACCGGGACTGCTCGATACAGCGACGCCACCAGAAGGTGATCGAGGAGGCGCCAGCCGTCGACATCGGCCGTGAAGTGCGCGACAGACTCCATGACAGCGCGGTCGCGCTTGCGCGCTCGATCGGATACCTGGGAGCGGGGACGGTCGAGTTCCTCGTCGACGGTGACAACGCGTACTTCCTTGAGATGAATACGCGGCTACAGGTCGAGCATCCGGTCACTGAGGAAGTACTGGGACTCGATATCGTTCGCTACCAGCTCGAAATCGCACGTGGTGAAGCCCTGCCTGCGCAACTCCGTGACATCGCTGCTGTCGGCCATGCTGTCGAAGCGAGGGTATGTGCTGAGCAACCTGGCAACCATTGGCTCCCGTCGATCGGTCGCATCACGGCGTACCGCGAGCCACAAGGTGATGGCATTCGGATCGAGAGCGCGGTGGGCGCCGGCGATGAGATCACCCCGAACTTCGACTCGATGATCGCCAAGGTAATCGCTCACGGCAAGGACCGCCCCGAGGCTTTCGCACGGCTGTCGGGCGCACTGCAGGGGTTGGTCATCGACGGCATTGAGACCAACATCGAACTCCTGAAAGCGATATGCCGGAATGAGGAGATTCTGCAGACCCCTCAGCCAACAACATGGCTTGAACAGCGCGCAGACCTCATGTCAGTGGCACCACCCGATCACATATCAGAAGCGCACTCGGTGCTCGCCGCCCTGGCGTACGCGGTCGGTGTAAAACGCGCCAGTGGCCTGCTTGCCGAGGTGCCAGTGGGATGGCGAAACGTATACGGCGTCGGTCAGGCATCCCGTTGGTCGTGCGGTTCCAATGAGTACAGCATCGAGGTGACTGCCGTCGACCGAGAACGCAATCAAGTGACGGTGGATAATCGGCTGGTTGACATTCGTGTCCGTGCGATCGGTGACAGCAGCGTCGATGCCGAGATCGATGGTCTTCGGTATCAAACCGAAATGCTTTGGAACGGTGACGAAGTCAGGGTCGTAGGTCACGAATGGCAGACGCGACACCGACGTGTGGCTCCGCGTGGATCGGGCGCAGGGCAATCAGCCTCAGGAAGTTGCGTCGCGGCGCTGCCCGGTACGGTCGTACGCGTCGACGTAACTCCTGGCGCGCAGGTAGTCGCGGGCGACTCGTTGTGTGTGTTGGAGTCGATGAAGATGGAACACGTAATCCGCGCTCCTGCAGATGGCGTGATCACCAAAGTTAATGTCGCCATTGGTGCTTCAGTCTCAGTCGGCCAGTCGTTGTTCGTCGTACAGGAGGATGAGTGAGTAGCGGTCCGAACAGAGCCCGCCCGATCCGGATCGCCAATTGCAGCGGCTTCTATGGTGATCGACTCTCCGCCGCGCGTGAGATGGTCGACGGAGGCTCGATCGATGTACTGACTGGCGACTGGCTGGCTGAGCTGACGATGGCCATTCTTGCGAAGGACCGACAGCGACGGCCTGACGGTGGTTGGGCACGTACATTCTTGACGCAGATCGACGATGTAATGGATTCTGTCGCTCATCGGGGACTCAAGGTCGTTAGCAACGCGGGTGGACTGAACCCCCGAGGCTGCGCCGACGCGGTCAAGGCGGCCGCGGCAGCTCGCGGCTTCGAGGTCAGGGTGGCCGTCGTGCATGGCGACGATCTGGTACCTCATTACCGCGAACTACGTAGCGCAGGAGAAACATTCGCGCACGTGTGCTCGGGAGCACCCTATCCCGACCAGCGTCCGGACCCCGAAACGGCCAACGCCTACCTCGGCGGGTGGGGCGTCGCGGCGGCACTGCGCGGCGGAGCTGACATTGTCATCACGGGTCGGATCACCGACGCCTCACTTGTTGTCGGGCCGGCCGCGTGGTGGTGGGACTGGGGCACAGGGGAATGGGATTGCCTAGCAGGCGCCGTTGCCGCAGGACACGTCATCGAGTGCGGAACGCAGGCCACTGGAGGGAATTTCGCTTTCTTTCAGGAGGTGCCCGGCATCGAAGCCCTCGGATTTCCCATTGCCGAAGTGGCGAAGGACGGTTCGAGCGTCATCACCAAGCATCCCGATTCAGGGGGCACCGTTACCGTCGAAACCGTGACGGCGCAGCTTCTCTATGAAGTAGATGGACCGCGGTACGCCGGACCAGATGTCACCATGCGGCTGGACTCGCTACAGCTCGAATCGGTCGGCCCCGATCGTGTGCGCATCTCCGGGGCCGCTGGGGAACCACCTCCGGACAAACTCAAGGTGTCAATGACGTCGCAGGGTGGCTGGCAGAATTCGACGACCTTTGTGCTCACTGGCCTCGACATAGAGGACAAAGTCGATGCATGTTTGAACGCCTTGTGGGACCGACTTCCCGGGGGTCTGGACTACTTCGACCTCGTGGCGGTCGACCTCATCGGTGGCGCAGGAAGTGTCGATGGTGCCGCTGACGGCGTGCCGCTGGCGTTGTTGAAGGTAACGGTCCAAGACGAGGATGAGCGGAAGGTCGGCCGAGCGTTTTCCAGCGCAGCGGTCGAAACAGGCCTGGCAAGTTATCCAGGGCTGTACTTCGCAGGTCCGCCCGCGTCGGCCAAGGCGTTTCAACGCTACTGGCCCGGCACCGTGCTCGCAGAAAAGGTCACACAAACGGTCGAACTCGACGGCAACCTCATCATGGCTGAGTGCCCACCAGTGCGTTACCCTGCGCTATTTCGGCAGCCGTCAACGAGTGTGCAATCGTTTGCTGGCCGCGACGACGACGGCAACTGTATCGAGATGCCCTTCGGCAGATTGTTCGGCGCGCGGTCCGGTGATAAGGGCGGCGATTTCAACGTGGGTGTATGGGCTCGAACGCCGGCATCATATGCGTGGCTGAGTAACGCATATGGCGCTGATCGCTTCGCCGCGGCGATGCGTCTACCGGAGAAGAGCGTCATCGACACGTATGTGCTGCCGAACCTCTTAGCCGTGAACTTCGTTGTTCGGGGCGGCCTCGGCGAAGGCGTAGCCTCAACGACCCAAATCGACAGCCAAGCCAAGTCGGCCGGCGAAGCATTGCGCGCCACTCGAGTGCTCGTGCCTGCATCTCTGACGCCACCCACCACGCAACCCACCGTTGCGTCCGGCGAGCCGAATCTGCTGAGTGACGGATGACGCGAACACATCCTAATGGTGTACTCTTTCTTCCATCCGGGATCTGCAGTCACGGCGGGTTTCCCCGGAGTGCGAATAGACGACGGTCGGCTCGCCCGAAACTTCAAGCCCCGCGCGTAACAGGGAGGCTTATATGCAAGAGGTCGACAGCGCCGACCTGGATGCGTTGCGTGAAGAGATCCGATCATCGTTGTCACCCGCAGCGCCTGAGCCGGGTTGGCGTGAGACCTACCTGGCGATGTCCGACGATGAACAGCGCGCATTCGATGACCGACACCGAAAGGCGCTCAAAGAGGCGGGATGGCTAGCGGCGCATTGGCCTCCCGAATTCGGTGGCCGCGGATTGTCGGCAGCACAAGACATCGTGCTCAAGATCGAACTTCAACGTCTGGACTTTCCCCCGGTCGAACGTGGCATCGGCTTCCATCACGCGGCGGCGACCTTGATCCAGCATGGCACTCCTCAACAGCAGGCCCACCTGGCCGCCATTTTGGACGGTGAAATCTGGTGCCAAGGGTTTTCCGAGCCGGGTGCTGGGTCAGATTTGGCGTCGCTGCAAACGAAAGCTGTCCGAGATGGACAGCACTATGTGGTCACCGGCCAGAAGGTGTGGTCAAGCGAGGCGCACCTTGCCAAATGGTGCTTGCTATTGGCGCGGACGGACAGCGCTGCCCCAAAACACAAGGGCATCAGCCTATTCATGATGGACATGTCATCACCGGGCGTTGAAGTCCGGCCGATCCGCGAGGCAGCAACCGGTGCGTCACACTTCAACGAAATCTTTCTCAACGATGTTCAAATACCCGTCGAGAACCTTCTCGGACCAGAGAACGAGGGTTGGCGCGTGGCGCAAACCATACTGGCTACTGAGCGCATGAGTTTGATGGTCAGCAACCACGCCCAGCTCGCAAACGCGGTCGGTGACCTCTGCGCTGAAGCCGCCCGGATACCCTGGGGGATGAACGGTTTCGCAATTGACGACGGCGGGGTACGAGCAGAACTGGCCGATTGCGCCGCCGACGTCGAGGTTCTCGGCATGCTGATCGAGAAGATTGTCGGAGGAGTCGTCGAACATGGCGAGGTAGGTCCTGAGGGCTCGGTGCTCAAGCTTTTCTACAGCGAGACGCTGCAGAAGCTTACGGGTCTCGGTGCCCGCCTTCGTGGTACGGAGTCCTGGATCGAGGGCGGTATAGAAGCTTTCGCCTCAGTATCCGGCAACTGGGCGGTTGATCACATCGGCTCATGGGTCTGGACAATCTCGGCTGGCACCAACGAGATTCAGCGCAATATCATTGGTGAGCGAGTGCTCGGCTTGCCCCGCGAACCGTCTCGCAGCTGATGAGCACACCACCGGCCGCCGATTTAAAGGACCCTTTCGTGATGTTGAACAGCGAGGACCGCGGGATCCTGCAGCAGGCGGCCGCCGAGCTCTTGGACCGTTGGTCGGGGCGCTCACACGTCCGTGCTGCTGTCGATGGCGACCGTCATGTCGATCCGCAGACTTGGCGCTACATCGTTGACGCCGGTTGGACCGGCTTGCTTATTCCGGAATCCCTTGGCGGGAGCGAAGGCGGGCTAAGTGCGGCCACTGCGGTGCTTCAAGAATTAGGGGCGCACACGACACCCGGCCCGTTCCTGTCGAGTGCGGTGCTGTTCGCCGGTGCCCTCAGCGGTCAAGCCAACGCATCAGTCACACAGTGGTTGCCACGGATCGCGGACGGAAGCGCAGTCGGTGCCGTCGCCGTCGGTGCTGTCGCAGCGCGCCTAAGAGGCGGACCATGGAGCCTTACATGCGAAGAATTACCGGACGGCGGCGTTCGGTTTAACGGTAGTGCTCCGCTTGTTCTCGATGCGCCTGTCGCAGACGTTTTCATGGTTATCGCCGGTTCGCAAGAGGGCCCAGTCGTGGCATTGCTCGATGCAGAGTCGGGCGCAACAGTCACGGAGGTTCCCCTTATCGACCGCACTCGCCGGTGCGGCAATGTCGAGATGGGATCGGGTATTAGCGCGGAATCCGACACAATCCTTGCACGCGGAGGCGAGGCCGAGCAGCTGATAGACCGGTTGACCAACATCGCGGCTTTGGCGTTGACGACTGACGCCGTGGGTGCCGCAGCCAGGGCCCTCGATCTGTCGGTCAACTATGCCAAGGATCGTTGTCAATTCGGACGACCAATCGGCTCTTTCCAAGCCGTCAAGCACAAGCTTGCAAACATGTACGTGACAGTCGCAGCCTGTCAGGCCGCGATCGAGAAGGCGGCCGAAAAATTCGACAGTGCGCCACTGGATGCCAGCACCCAGGTGGCAATTGCCGCGGCGAGCCGATTCGGCCGTTCAGGTGCAGGTCGAGTGGTAGGGGATGCCATGCAGGTTCACGGCGGCATCGGGTACACGTGGGAGCATGACTGCCACATCTTGATGAAACGCGCCAAGTTCGCCGAGACATACCTGAGTGACGGTTGGGCGCAAGGCGATCGGCTCGTGAATGCGCTCAGAACCGGTGCTGCTTAGTCCAACCGGTGTCAGGTCCGGCTGCCCGAACGGGTAGTCGCGCAAACCTACATACGGGCCATCCATCAAGTGCGCCACCAGGCAGAAATTGGTCTGTTGCATCTCAATTTTGTTGTATGAAGGCATCATACGGACGTGCATCTTTGTCACTACGCCGACAGTTTCCTCAGCGGCGCCGAAGAGGCTGCCGAAATGGAACGGCTCGGGCAGCATGCTTAGGAGTCAGAAACGAACGCCACGGGGGCGCAGTCGGAGAAGCTGCCGCCGCCGGACACGTGGATACGCGGAACAATCCGGCGCGTAGCCGAACTGAAGGCCACTGTTAGAGATGGCCGCGACAAGATCTATATAGTATCCTCATAAACCGCCAGATCCTCGCGAAGTCGATCGCGAGAATCGGCCGAGTTGTACCGATCGAGGCGGCACGCGAGCCGACTCCCGCGGCAGGAGGCTCACGCAGATGCGCGTTTCCAAACGGTTGGTGCAGATCGGATTACTGGCTGTGGCACTAGTTGTCACCGGGTCTCCGGTCGCGGCGGCGGAGCCGTTGACTCCCTTGTCGCCTGCAGAAGTCCAGTATCTCCAGCAATTGCGTCGCGTCTTCACGGCTCACCAAGACCCGACGGCATTCCGCAGCGATGGTGAACTGTTGGATCAAGGCCGGATGGTATGTCATCAGCGCGAGAATGGCCTCGTCGGAGCCCCGGCGACGCTAGTCGCGCCAGCCGTCACGCAACTCGCGTTCATCTACCTCTGCCCGCGCTGAGTGCGTTCGGTTTACGTAACTAGGGGAGTTCGTATGCGAAAGCTCACTGTCACAGGTTTTGGAATACTCGTCGGAATGTCGCTCGTCTTGTGGGCGCCCCAAGCCCAGGCAGATGACTGGAGTTTTGTCGACGCGGCGAAGGCGCTCGGATTTCAGCAAGAATCTGACAACCTGATCAGCGCGGCGCGGTCGGTCTGTTACTTCTTGGGCCGCAATCGTGATCCCGATGAAATTGCGAATCGCATCTCGCGATCCTTGAGCGTCGACTCCGACATGGCGCGGAAGTTCTTCGCGATGTCCGTCGACAACTATTGCCCGCAGTACCAAGGTCGCGTCAGCGACTGAATCTTCGAATTGTGCAGTGGTGTCTGGCAAAGCTGGGCCAGGCCCGACTGTGCACCACCGAAACGGCGGTTGCCCGGGGTGGTTGGCGAGAGCCGTGTTGGTTACCGTCGCGCGGTCTCCTATCGTTATCGCTGAGCAGAACAAGACCGAAATCCACCAGAATCCATTGCAGCGCAGAATATTAAGGGCGGCGGACTGCAAGAATCGCTTGGTCTGTTGCACGCGGACGGTACTTCACTTGCGAAACCCAGATAGGATATTCTAGCCGCCTTCAGCGGCTGATTGATCGCAGCACCCATCTTGATCGGTAGACCGCGAAGCGGATAATCACTGCAAGTTGCCGATGATCCTGTCCGGGAGGCACACCATGGAGCTACCAACCAGTGTTGAGCGCGTGCGCCTCAATCAACTTCCGTTCTTGGTGGGTTGAAATCGTGGCGCAGTTACTGGCTGGCTATCGGATCATCGAATGCGGTCCCCTTCTCAATGCCGCCTCACCGACGATGCACTTGGTCGACCTCGGCGCCGAGGTAATCAAAGTTGAAAGCCCTTTTCGCGGAGACTACCTCCGGGCACATACCTCGATGCCCCAGTTGCATCGCCAGGTCAATAAAGGAAAGCGCAGCGTAGCTCTCGACCTGACCACTGACGCCGGTCGATCGGTCTTGTACCGGTTGGCCGCGAATTCTGATGTGTTTGTCACCAATATGACCGAAGCTCGAAGCCGCTCTCTTGGCGTCGCTTACGAGCATCTGGTAAGTCACAATCCCGGCATCGTGTACTGCCGGAACACCGGTTATGGCGCTACCGGCCCGTATGCAGATGTACCGACGCATGGCCAAATGATGGACGGCTTGGCCGGCGCCACTCCCGTGGAGATGGGCGAGGACGGTCTGGTGCGCCCGGCACGGTGGTCCGGGACGCAGCGGATCAACACTCTAGAGGCCGCGGGCGAGGGAACCTCCATGAGCGGCCTGTACGCCGCGCTCTATGTCGCGGCGGCCCTAGCCGGGCGGGGCCGCAGCAAACGCGGGGCAGCGCTCGATGTTTCAGCTTCGGCCTGTGTGCTTGCGAGTGCGTGGGCTCCAGCGTTGGCCGCACTCGACCCGTCCACGCATGCCGCTGGAGACGATGAAGCAGCCAGTCGAGGCGTCGCCCGTTACCAGTACTACGGCACTGCAGATGGCCGGTTCGTGCTCTTCTGCCCCGAGGAACAGAAGTTTTGGGAGGGTTTCTGCGACCTCGTCGAGCGACCGGAGCTCAAGCCACTTCGCTACGGCGAAGACTTACGAAGAGAGCTGCAAAGCATCTTCTCGACCAAGACCCTCGAGCAGTGGATGGAGGTGGCAATAGCCAATCGACTTCCGATCGGTCCCGTCCACTCGACGATCGCGCAGGTGGACTCGGACCCCCAAATCAGGGCGCGCCGGGTCATCCTCGAGTCAACATCAATTCCGGGAACCCATCTGCTTGCACCGCCCGTCTTAGTGGCCGACCAGCCTTATGTCGAGCCAACGCCCGCTCCCGAGCTGGGCCAAGACACGGAATCCGTGCTGCGCGAACTCGGCTATACACCTGAACAGATCGCCGAACTAGCGGCTACTTACGTGACAAATTGCCCGCAAGGTCGTCATGCGACCCACCCCGACGTCTTCAGTGCCTCGAAAGAGAGCGAAGAAACAAATCCCTCCTAGTCGAACGGTCACCGCTGCATCCCAGATGCTCTCCGGTCGAGGTTAACTTCGCCAACAGACATCCGGGTCTCAGCGGCTTCCATGCTCCGCTCGGCCAGATGGGACACTCAATTGCTGGCCAGCGTGCCGGTGATTGCTGCCGGCCGGCACGCGAAGCGCGATGCGGTCTCCTATCGCAAACGTCTGCGCAGCAGGAATCGCGAAAGCCAGATGCCGTCGAGATGCTCAGCTCCCGGGCGCTCGATACTCAAATCGTCCCCCGCGCAGAAACTTTCTGAACAACGCGCGTATGTGTCGTGGCTATCTACCGCGCGGAAGCGTGGTCGCGTCGCCGCGGATCTGTCCATCTATAGACCGCGTGCCGGAAGGACTTCCGCTTTGGCCATGAGGGCGCCTTCTGGTAGCGCCTGGTCGCGAAATTGACGCCAATGTGCCGATCGAGTTCTGTGCTCCCGATTCTGCGCGGTCTGCTTCGCAAGGGGTTACATTAGTATACTCTTTGCGTTAGCATTCAGCTTGCACCTCAGCAGCCTGGGCAGAAAGCAGAGGAACCGAGTGGTCGCTAGCGCTGAATGTCCCGCGCCAGCACGGTCGACGCGTTCGGCCCTAGCCTTGGCAGGACAAGCGGCATCGAAGGCCGCTGCGGTGCCTGTGCGCGCAGCAGGCACCACCGGTCGCGGGATGCATCTGGCAGTGAGAGTGCTGCATTACTCGGTCCACGACACCGTGACGATGCGACTGCCAATACGAGAGTTCCTTTGGCAAGCATGGGTTCTACTCAAGGTGACGGCCACTCCGGCACTGCTAATGGCGATCCCATTCGGCGCGATGGTCACAGTTGTGACATCGGGCTTGGTTGCCGAAGTCGGAGCGACCGCACTACTCGGCGCGGCCAGTGGTGTGGGTGTGGTGCGGCAGGGTGCGCCGATCACCGCCGGACTGTTGATGGGCGGCGCTGCGGCGTCTGCCATCGCGTCCGATTTCGGAGCCCGTGCCATGCGAGAGGAACTGGACGCGATGCGAGTCCTTGGCGTCGACCCGGTTCGGCGCTTGGTGGTGCCGCGGTTTCTTGCTCTCCTATTGATCGCTCCGATTCTCTGCGTGATCATCATCGCGTCGGGCACTGGCGCGGCGTTCTTGCTTTCGGTGACCGTCAATGGAGTCGCTCCGGGCAGCTTCTGGAGTTCATTCGGCACGTTCGCCAACATGACCGACGTCTGGTTCGCCGTGGCAAAGAGCGTTGTCTTCGCTGCGATCGTGGCTGTCGTTTCAGCGCTGCGAGGCATGGAAGCCATAGGTGGACCGCGCGGCGTTGCCGATGCGGTGAACGCTGCCGTGGTGATCAATGTCGTCCTCGTTGTCTTCGCGAATCTAGCTATCACTCAGATTCAGACGATGTTCTTTCCGATGGCGATCGCATAATGGCAGTTCCCTCGACGTTCCCCCATGTGCGGGTGCTGAGCGCGCGATTTGTGCTTACGCCGTTCTTCGGAATCGGCCAATGGGCGATGTTCATCGGTCAAACGTTCTTCTATTTACCACTTACGCTGCGTAAGTACACGCGGCAGACGCTGACAGCGACATTCAATTTAGCTTGGGGGAGAGGCTCACTCATTGTCGATGGCGGCACAATCAGCGTTCTGCTCGTCTTGGGCATGGCAGTCGGCGCGTCTTTGGCCATCGAGGCGTTGGCGACGCTCAACATCATCGGATTTGGTGCGTTGTCGGGTCTGATCGGTGGAGTTGGAGCTATCCGGGTGATCGGACCCTTGGTTGCTGGCATCGCATTCACCGCGCAAGCCGGTACACGAATGACTGCAGAGATCGGCGCCATGCGGATCTCGGAGGAGATCGACGCCGTCGAGGCGATGGGTCTTCGCCCGATCCCGTTTGTAGTTGGTACGCGGATGATCGGCAGTCTGATCTGCGTCGTACCCGGTTACATGCTGACCATGGTGGCAACTTTCTTTATTCTCGAGACGGTGGTGACCCTGGTCAGCGGGGAACCAAGCGGAACCTACCACCACTATTTCATCCAGTTTCTGACTCCGACAGATCTCTTCTACTCGCTGATCAAAGCGACTACCTATTGCATTGCGGCAACGTTAATCCATTGCTATTACGGCTATTTCGCTTCTGGCGGCCCCGTTGGGGTGGGCCAAGCATCCGGCCGGGCGGTGCGCGCGAGCCTGGTCATGATCATGGTCCTGGACTTTGCAACCACGGTGCTGCTATGGGGTCTCAAGCCTGAATTCGTGTTCAAGGGATAGTTCTGTCGCCATGCTTAGAGGATCAGAGAGTAGCCAGAACCGCGTCCTTGCGACCATCGGTCTTTCGGTAGTTCTGTGCGTGGTTCTGGCCGCCTCTTTGATAGTTGTGCATCCGTTTGGGAGCCGGTCCGCCGATCTGCTTTCTGTAGCGATCAGCACTCCATACGTCGGCCAGGGCGTCGAGCCGGGAACCGCCGTGGTCCTACATGGTGTCAAAGTCGGCCAAGTAGTCGGTGTCGCAAAGACGGCCAGCGGTGGCATACGACTAGATACGGAATTACAGAAGCAACCGTTGCAAGGTCTGACCGATGCGATGAGCTTCGACTTCCGACCGATCAACTACTTCGGAGTATCAGGAATCAACCTGCAGCCGAAGCCGGGCGGCAACCCCCTTCGCGACGGGGCCGAGATCAGCTCGGCGCCAACAGGAAACTTCACGTTGTCAGAGCTCTTGTCCAATTTGGGAAACGTGTCGCAGGCTTCCCTTACGCCGCAGTTGTTTAGCGTGATCGACAGAGTCACGCGCTACACCGACGGGCTCAACCCGCTGTTCGAAACCGCAGTCACAGTGACGCGGGCGGTGACAGACGTGCAGGCAGTTCCAACCGAACAACTGCTTGCGAACACTGCATCGGTTTCTGCTGCGTTTCCAGGCTTCACCGACGCAGCTCTCGAAGCGAGTAGAAGGCTCACCGACTTCAAATACTACCCCGGCCAAACGTTTCCGCCGGCACAGACGATCCCGAAGAGGGTGAGCTATCCATATATGGAGGGCGTGTCGGTACCGAATTACGCGGACGAGACCGAGGATTACTGGAAAAACGTCTATCTCGCGTGGTCCGACATTGCTGCAAATGGCTTGTTCGGTGCCGTGGGCAAGTTGGAAGTCAGCCATGTCGATGACCTGCTCCCGCTGATCAGCGGAGTAAAAGCGCTGACGGACATAACCCCTCCGCTGTTTCGCCCTCAAGACATCGCGCAAAAGCTGGCCGACTTGAGAACCCGGTTCGAAAAGCTCTACGCGGGAAATGGTGACCAGCGCGCGATCAACGTTCGCGTCGT
The DNA here is from genome assembly GCF_059813025.1 of Mycobacterium sp. NGS26. Lineage (NCBI taxonomy): Bacteria > Bacillati > Actinomycetota > Actinomycetes > Mycobacteriales > Mycobacteriaceae > Mycobacterium > Mycobacterium sp. NGS26. The sequence goes on along the minus strand of NZ_JCALDU010000008.1, from coordinate 76,173 downwards.
GCTCGACAGTCTCCCCGGTGTTGCGGCGCCTCTCGGCGTGGTCGTGGAGCAGCGACGATGAAGCCTCTTGCAGCCGCCTGGCGCGTCGGTCTCAGCATTGCGGTCGCCGTCGTCTTGTTCATTCTGCTCGCCAATACCTTTACTAACCCAGTGGACGTCAAGACGCGGACGTACACAGCTGAATTCACTGATGCGTCTGGACTGCATCCGGACGGCGACGTGCGGGTGCGCGGTGTTCGCGTCGGCAAGATCCAAAGCGTCGACCTCGCGCGCCACGACGGGTTGAACTTCGCCAAGGTGACATTCACCCTAGACCATCGGTACGGCATCGTGGCCATCTCTCGGCTCGCCATTAAATTCCAGGCACTAACTGGCGTCCGGTATTTGGATGTGACCAACGCGGCTGAGGGCTACCGAGCGTCAGATCTCATTGCCGCTGTGCCGACGAACATGACTCAGCCCTCGTTCGACGTAACGGCGCTATTCAACGGGTTGCAACCAGTGCTTGCAACGTTGAGCCCAGAGGAGATCAACAACTTCACCGCGAAAGCGGCGTCATTGTTAACCGGAGATGGCAGCGGATTGGCTCCTCTGCTGGACAGCCTGCGGACACTCACCGAGTTCGTCGCCAACCGACAAGAAGTGGTGTCGGTGCTGACGCAGAACCTGTCGAACGTTGCAAACGCCATGGATAGCAAGTCAAAGCAATTCATCCACATCATTGATCTGTTCAACCAGCCGGTTGACCACGCCCTGACCATCCTAGATGAGTTCCGCAAGTCTCTTCTGTATGGGAAGGGATTCTTTGATCCGGTGGTTCGGCTGCTGAACAACGCAGGTTTGAAGCCGGGAATCAACATCGACGAGGCGCTCGACCGCGCTTTCAGCAATCTGGACAACTTCTTCGACGCGTTCAAGCTGGTTCCGGTGATGAACGAGAACATCCAACCGCCGGGCGAGAACGCTGACGCACCGGAACCGTGCTCGCGCGGCCGGTTCCAGCTGCCCGAGACGATGGATGTGCTGCTGAACAGCCAGAGGGTAGTGCTATGCAATCGGTGAGAGCCTTCCGCAATCCTGTGACATGGGGTGCTGGCGCCATTCTTCTTGTCGCAGTGGTGTCGCTTGTGCTGGCATACGTGTATTTCCATCCACCGGGTCAAAGCAAACGCGTGACTTTCTATACGAACGACGCCGCTTCGATCCGTGTCGGTGACGAAGTGCGTATGGCGGGCATCAAGGTGGGCAAGGTCGAAAAGATGGAACTAGAGGCCCAACAGGTCCGAGTAACCGCCCGCGTCAAGAATGACGCCTTCGTCGGCGATCAGTCGCAGATCGATGTCAGGATGCTGACCGTAGTCGGGGGCTATTACGTGAATCTCGTGTCGATTGGCAACACCCCGATCGGCGACACTGCGATTCCGCTCACGCGAGTGACTATGCCTTACAGCCTCATTCGGACGCTCACGGACACGACGAAGATCACCGAGAATGTGAATGCGAAGCCCCTCAATGACTCCTTGAATCAGCTTCAGCAGGGACTGACCGGAACCAATGTCGAAGTGGTATCAGCCGTCGTCGATGCCGGCAACGCGATCATGTCGACGGTCGACCGGCAGCGCGGGCAAGTGACTGACATCCTCAATATGTCCGACGAGTACATCCGGGCGCTCTCTGCGTATCGCGACAAGTTCGATCAGCTGGTCAGGAAGGTGTCGATCCTGACGCAGACACTTGTCCTCTACAGCGGGGGGATGAAGAACACCATCCAAGGGATCGCCACGGTGTTGGCCCAGCTGGGGACAGTGGGCGAATTCTATGAAGCACATCGAGTCGAATTCATCGAAAAAGTACAAGATTACTTGCACAGGGGGCGCTTGTTCGTCGAGCGAAATGGCCTGACGATACGCGCCCTGCGGCGCGTTCAGAACTTATTCGACCGAATCCTGAACGCGCAGAATGCCGCTCCCGCACTCTTGGCCACTGATATTTGCATACCGATTCCAGGGGAGTCATGTTGACGTTCCGCTTCAACTGTGGCTGCGTCCGGCGCCTGACGGTGGCGATCGTCGTGTTGACCACGATCGCACTGTGCGGTTCGTGCGCGCCGCTGACCACAACCCAACAGTCCGCAAAATACTGCGCGATCATGCCCGACAGCGTAGGACTGTACGTGAACAACCCGGTCAGCCAAATGGGATTTGAGATCGGCAGAATCACGGCCGTCAGTCCGTCGTCGCAATCGGTCCGGGTCGACTTCACCGTCGAGAAGCAAAGGCCGCTACCCAGTAACGTCAAAGCCGTCATCAGGTCCACCTCCATCCTCGCGGATCGGTCCCTGGAACTTGTCGGCAATTACAGCGATGGCCCGAAGCTCTCTGCGGGAACCTGCATTACCCTCAACCGATCGTTGACACCGAAGAGCCTGTCGCAAGTGATCGGCGCGTCGACAAAGTTTGTCAACTCGATCAGCCCCGAGGGATCGGCGAACGTAGCCGGTGTTCTTCATGGGATCGACCAGGCGCTCAACAATCAAGGGCACAATGCCAACCGTCTGTTGACCACGGCGGCGTCTGTGTTGGATTCACCGGGCCAGGCGATAGGCGACCTCAGTTCCATCACCACGAATCTCGGTACGCTGACGACCACGCTAGCCAACCTTGAACCAACATTGAAAAGTGTTTTCTCCGACGTGGATTCCTATGCGCCGGAGATTGTGACCGTCGGACAATCGTCATCGGTGGCATGGTCGGGACTAGCCCCCATTCTCACCATGGTCGCAGACCTCGAGACCCAACTGGGTCCTCAGATTCAGCAGTTACTCGATACCGTATCCGTGGCGATCAGGAAGCTAGCACCGCGGGCACCGTTTTACGCGAGCATTTTGAACGTGGCGCCGCGGCTCATCAATGGAATGGTTAATATCGTTAACACCCATCAGTTCGGCACGCTTCGTTATCGCCCACCGCTGTATCGGCTCCGCGCCCCAGATGGGGTGCTGCAGTGCAACTTGATGAATGCCTCGGTACCGGGTAGTTGTGCCAATGTTCAAGGCATGCCTTACGCCGTAGATGTCGCGCTGCTTCAGTACGTTCTGACGATGGCGAGCCGATAATGCGCGGCCTCGTTTTCGCAGCAATGACCATCGTCAGTACCCTCGTAACCTCGGCGTGCGCGTCCATCAATGTGAATGCGTTACCTCAACCAGGCGCCTTTGACAGCGATGGTTACGACATCGTGATGAAGTTCGAGAGTGTGCTCAATCTTCCCGAGCGCGCGAAGGTAGTGCTGGATGGCATAACCGTGGGAGTTGTGTCCGGAATGACGTTGACTCACGACGATGTTGACGTCACCGCCCGTGTCAACCGTGGCGTCGCTATCCCGTCGAATATTCACGCTGTGTTGGAGCAGGCGACGGTTCTCGGCGACATTTACGTCGCTCTCGAGCGACCGCAGGACGGCGGCCCGCAAGCGGTTCCTTTGTCGCCGGGCGCCGCGATCCCTCTGGCCCAGACAACGTCTCCGCCTCAGCTTGAGGACACGATCGCCAGCCTCGCGAACTTCGTGTCGAGCGGGTCTATTCAGCGTGCGCAGAACACCGTAATTCGCCTCAACCGCGTGATTCCGGCGAGTGATGAGGTGCGAAGGCTCACACACCAAGTGGATGCGAACTTGCGCGCTCTCTCGATGAAGATCGACCAAGTCGACGCACTGCTGGATGGGGTGTCGAGGACCGCGGATACCTTGAACGCGCATATTCCAGAGCTCGAGTACCAGCTCTCACCCTACGGCCAGCGCGGCATGGACCGCACGATCGCAATCACGAATTACGTGTCTACTCTGCTTCCCGCCGTTGGCAGCATCTCTGCCGGCGGTTACTGGCTCGTTCCGTTCTTGAATTCGCTCGCCGACTCCGTAGGTGCCATTCAGCAATCGAAGGTCGCGGTCGAATCCGAGGTGCCGAAGTACCGTCGCCTGTTTACTGATTTCTTCCTTCCGGAGGACAAGTATCCGGCGATCAACATCACGTCCATCGTCGGACCTGATGGACGCGAACTGTCGGGCAATGTTCAGGACGTTCTGCGGATCCTTGGAGCGATGCCATGAGAGTGCGAGATGCGGTCTCTTTTCTAGCCTTCGCCGCAATAATCGTCTTCGCTCTCGGCTACTTCGCGATGCAGGGCTTGCGCGTGACGCCGCCGACCAACCGGACCGACCTCTCGATCGAGGTCCCGGATATCAACGGGCTGGCCGTCGGATCGAATGTGCTGTTGCGCGGCGTGCCGGTCGGCAAAGTGACTAGTACCGGTACGTCTGTGCAGACGGCGACCATTGGCTTCTACGTCGACGGCAACTATCGGATTCCGGTTGATACCGAAGTGCGGCTGGAGAACCTGTCCGCACTCGGAGAGTCATACATCGGGCTATTTCCTCGCAGCGAAAAGGGACCGACACTGCGTAATGGACAACGGATCTCCTCCGAGCGAGTGGTGCAACCACCCTCGATCTCGGAACTCGCGACCAGCGTCACGCGCGTGCTGAAGCAGATGGACCCCGAAGCCCTGGAACGCGTGATCAACGAATCGGATGCCGCCCTACCAGATCCGAACGTGGTCCTGCCGAACCTGTCGCGAACCAGTGTGTTGCTGAACAACGCCGTTCAAGAGATGCATGGCCGTGGACGGTTGTTACTCGGTAACTTCCAGGCGCTGCTTGCGAATGCAGATTGGGAAAATCGGATCATGACCAGCCTTACTCCGAATGTTCGCGAGATCGGCAAAGCCATTCAAGACTTCTACAAACAGACTCCACTCATCATGCATCGCGGTGAGCCGGCCAACATACTCAATTTAGCCAAGTTCCTCAACCGGATACAGACGCTGCTCGACGATAGGGGCGGTGATCTCAAGGTATTGGGCGAGGCGTTCCAACCCAAGCTGAACATGATCGCAGGGTCGTTGATGAACCTCGACACGAGCCAGCTTCTGGACAACTTCCTGGAAACAGTTCCGCACGATGGAACCATCACGCTGCGGGTCACTCCGTGACGCCAGCACGGGCGATAAAGATCAAGGAAAGGCAAATCGATGGACACCACGACCACCAACAACCGGAAGCCCATCGTGTCGCAGCTGGATACGACGCCGGTCGATGAGGCGGGCAACAGCTCGAAGCCGGAGGATGACGAGGTCGTCGCCCCCACAGCCGAGAAGGCTGGTGATGCGAGCGATTCGACACCCGAGCGCAATGCCAAGTCAGCGCGCACAACGCGTTCGGTCTCGCTCAGTGTCCGCAGTCTTGTAGTCGGCGCGGTCATGGCGCTGTTGGTCGCCGCGATCGCAACCGTGAGCTGGCTATATCTATGCGCCCGAAGCCAATTGAACGCGCAAGCTGCTCAATCGGCAAATGATTCGCGTGCCGAGAAGATGGCGCTCGACTACGCAGTGAGCGCTGCGACGATGGACTATAAGGATCTTCAGACCTGGAAAGTCCAGCTTGTCCGGGGCACGAGCCCGGAGCTCAACAAGAAGTTGTCCGATGCGGGCAAATCGATGGAACAGGTACTCGTTCCGCTGCAGTGGAGTTCCAGTGCGCGACCGCTGGTCGCCAAAGTCCGGTCGAACACCGGTGGCGTCTACGTCGTGGACAGCTTTGTCAGCGTTAACACAAAGACGATCCAGTCTCCCGAGCCGCTGCAGTCCACCGCGACGTATAGCACCACAATCGACAGCAACAACAATTGGCAGATCACCGACGTTGGTGGAATCCGCGACGCATTGGAGTCGCGCTGAGGCCGTATAGGGAAGGAGTCAGCCTCGTGACAAGCGTACTCGCCCGAGCCGCAACTAAATTCGTAGTGAGTGGTCGCTTCGCCGCGGTGTACTCCATCGTGATGTTGGCGGCATTGGGCACCACAGCGGTGGGCTCCGCCGGAGCTGGTCCGGGTGATCCGCCGTCGCCGCCTGGCCGGCCATCGGACAGCGATGTCATCCGTCCTCTGCCGCCGGTCACGCCGGTCAGGTCTGATTGGCAGCCGAAATACCCTTTCCCCTATGACCAGACCAGGAACAGGGTCACCGATGCTGACATCACGGCGATGCGAGAGATGTGTCAGTGGTACAGCGCTCAATATGCCACGCTGAGAGCTCAGATCGACCGACTCCAGTTCAACCGTATCGGTCCTGACGGCAAAGATTATGACTACACGCGAGACGATACTCAGCAGCAGGTTGACATCGTCACTGGAAACATCGGCCAGGCCGTGGCCTTCCTTACGCCGCGCGTCCAGGCGCTGACTCAAGCTCAAAACTCGTTCGGAGACAACTATTTTCCGATCTACGAGGGCGAAGCATTTTACAAGCTCTGGGAGCAATTGAGCAATGTCAACAACGGAATCCTTGCGCACCAGGCTGACTGGTTCACTGGTCCATCGGTGCAGAAGGCGAAGCGGTGGGGCAGCGACATTCATCGTTCACACGTCTGCGAGTAGGAGGTGAGTGTGAGAAGGAGCATATCGGTTGCATTGCTGATAGTAGGTTGCAGCCCAGTCCTGTGGGCGCCTCCGGCCGCGGGCGACACAGACAAGCTCACGGCGGCGGTGCAGGCGGTGCGCTCTACATCTTGTGGTCCGTTGCGAGCGGACCCGGTGGTTCAACAGGCTGCCGAGAACACTAATAGGTCCAACGTCCTCTGGCTCGAACAGATGTCGCGGGCCCAGCCAGTGCCCGACGCGATGCCGCTACTGAAGGACCTCGGCTACGCGGGAACTAAGGCCACGATCCTCTACGGAGCAGCAATGAATGAAGCAGACTCCATCAAAGCCCTCCTCCTGCAGGGGTATCGCAAGATTCCCGACTGTTCTTATAGCGATGTTGGAGTCAGCATGATGCAAGAGAAGTCGGCTGGCTGGATTCTCAGCACAGTGCTGTTGGCTGCGTAGGGCATGAGTGCAGACGCGATAGATATCTATGCCACATGGTGGCGCGAACAGAGGTGCATGAAGCGGAGCGTATGGGTGGCAGTCGTCGCGCTCGTCGTCATTAACACCCTGTTCCAGATGCCAGTGGCACGAGCGGACGACACCGTGCGATACGAGATCTTCTCGGATTCAGTGGGCATGTTAGCCGGCATCGAGTACCGGGATAGCGCGGGTAAGCATCTGCTACAAAGCATTCCACTGCCGTGGAGTCTTACGGTTCCTGTCAAGGACGCGACTAGTCCCACCGGAGACGGCGCGGAGCTTCGCGCCGACTGGCGACCGAACTTTCGCACCGCAGCTACCGTCGGACGGGTTCTGCTCAGGAATTTCGTCACCGTGCGTATCTACCGCGGCGACGAACTCCTGTGCGAGAGCATCCTCGACGTCGGAAATGCAACGTGCTATGGCAGCGTGCCCCACCGGGCCGAGAACGAAACATCGCCGGGAAATCTGCCATGAGTTGGCGGCGCATTCGAGAATCCCGAACCGCGCTGTCGGAGCGAGGGGATGCTCGAGTGCTGCTCCGTCGCTCGTCGACGATAGCCATGCTGGCGGTGGGCGTCTTGACGCCGACCCCCGCGCATTCGCAACCCCCGCCCGTCAATCCCTATCCGGACACCGACCTGATTGTGAGGTCCTACAACTCGGTCAAGTATGACGAGTACTTCACCGCAAGCGCTGGGGGCGTGTGGTTTACGACGCCGCTTGGTCTCAATTGCGGTATCTGGGACCGCGGGAGCTTCGGCTGCACAGGCGATATCAGAGGTGCACCGCCCGGGACCACAAACATAGGTTGGGTCAACGGAAACGTTGTCACGCGGTACGACCGGTTGCTCGGTGTGCAATTTCCGCCGGGTCGTGGTGAGAAAGAGCTGCCGCCTCGCAGTTACATCGAATACAACGCGACGCGGTGCGTCACCATGGCGGACAGCAGTACGTATTGCTCTCACGGCCCGTTCAAGTTTTTCGTCACGCCATCAGGGACATGGCTTAGTCCGCCATGACATAGAACTGCCGCTGGCGAAGCCCGAGAACGTCGAGTCTCGGGGTGCCGACGACGTGTGTGTGGAGACAGGCCATGAGCTCATGCTTTCCCGCCGTGATCTGCTGGCCGACGGACTGAACGGCTTATGGCGGGAGTGGATCCGGCGAAGCCAATAGGATACTATTTATCGGTGGCGCTTGCCGCTTCTATGCCCGGCCCAGAGAGTCCGATCGGAGGAGGGGTCCCAGCGGGATGAGCGACGTTGAACATGGACATATAACCGACGCCTCTGTGGAGATGATGCGTCGTCGGATCGGTTACTCGAATCCCACTGTCAGATCCGGTATCGAGATGCTGCCGTTCAATACGGTGGCGACGTTCGATTCGATACGTCACTTCGCGGAAGGATACGGCGACGTCAATCCCCTGTTCACCACTCCCGATTACGGCAGGAAGACCCGCTGGGGTTCGCAAATCGCCAGCCCCGGCTTGGAGAGCACGATGGGCCACGACTGCACCCCGGTGTGTCCGCCCGAGCTGGATCGGGAGACGCGGGGCGCACTCCGAGGCGTTCACTTGTTCCACTCCGGCAATGATGTTCGTTGGTTTCGCCCCATTTTGCCCGGCGACGAGCTCGATCGACAGAGAGTTGTGCATGATGTCGCGGAGAAGCCATCGGAGTTCGCGGGGAGGTCGGTCATCGTCACTAACGAGCAGACGTGGTGGAACCAACGCGAAGTCGTGCCGGTGCAGGAACAGCATTGGTTTGTGCACGCTGAGCGCCGACGGTCCTCGGAACGAACGAAGTATGCGGCGGATGAACCTGCATGGTACTCCGACGAACAGCTCGCTGAGATCGAACGGGCGTACGACAGCGAGTACCTTCGCGGCGCCGACACTCTGTGGTGGGAAGACGTCGAAGTAGGGCACGAGCTTCCGACGATGGTCAAGGGGCCGCTGACAGTTACCGACCTCATTTCATTCCACATCGGCGGCGGATGGTTCGGGTATGGAAACCCCCCGCTACGAATGGCATATGAGAATCGAAAGAAGTTGCGCGGCTTTTACACTCGCAATGAGTTCAACGCCTGGGACGTTATTCAGCGTATCCATTGGGAGCCTCAAACGGCGCGCAAGATCGGTGTGATGTCATCGTACGATATCGGCCCCATGCGGTGGAGTTGGCTTGTCCACTACTGCACGAACTTCATCGGAGACGACGGATGGCTGGCGAGGCTTCGGGGCGAGTTCAGAAGGTTCAACTACATCGGTGACACCACATGGATCACGGGCACAGTTATCGCTAAACACGACAGTTCGCCGCTCGGCCCTTCGATAGAGATCGACATCACCGCTACCAATCAACGAGGCAAAGTAAATGCCGTCGGACATGCGTGGGTACAACTGGCGTCTCGCCAACGAGGGCCGGTGACTTTGCCCGATCCGCCGGCACGACCGATGACCGCGGGTCCCCGGCGCGTCGGCGGGTGACGACCTCTTACACAATGAAAGACCTAGCTGAGGAGTGAAGCTGTGTCAGGACCTCTTTCTGGCATCCGCGTCGTCGACTGTTCGACTGGCACTGCTGGGCCGCGGGCGACAGGTATCCTTGCCGATTACGGTGCCGATGTCGTGTGGGTCGAGCCTCCAGGTGGAGACCGGTTTCGAGCCACGCTGGCAGTTCATTATTCGGTTTTCAACCGTGGAAAACGCAGTGTCACACTTGATCTGAAGACCCAAGAAGGCCAGTCAAGCCTACGCGAGCTCATCGCACAAAGCGATGTCTTCTTTGAGAGTTGGCGGCCAGGAGTTGCCGATCGACTGGGTTTGGGTTTCGCCGACCTTCATGCCGCTTGGCCCAGTCTCGTTTGCGTATCTGTCAGTGGATTCGGATGTGACAGCCCGTATCGCAATTTGGCTGGCTATGAAGCCATAGTCCATGCCCTTGTGGGATCGATGGGGGAGCAACCCGGTCACAGAGACGGCCCAATCTTCCAAGGCCTACCGTTCGCCAGCATTGGTGCTGCCCATCTGGCCGCGATCGGAACAGTGGCAGCGCTGTATCGGCGCCACGCGGACGGTATAGGCCGTCACATTGAGACGGCGCTTCTGGATGGCGCGTTGGTGTATCTCAGTATGTTGTGGGGAGACGCGGATGTGCCGCCGCCACCGCGAGATCCGGGTGCGAACCGGTTGGTCGCCAGGAACTTCCGGTGCAGCGACGACGAGATCATCGGCGTCCATACGGGCGCTGTCGGAGCTTTTGGGCGATTCCTGAAAATCGTTGGGCTACAGGACCGCATACCCGCCAGCGAAGACGGCATCGACATGGGAATCCCGTTAACTCCTGAGCAGCGCACAGTGCTGAGCGAGGATCTGCCGCGCATCTTCGAGACTCGGACGCGAGGAGAATGGCTCGAAGTTCTTCGTGGTGCCGATATCTGTGCGATACCGCTACTGGAACCGATCGATGTGTTCGATGAGCAGCAAACTCTGCATAATGGAATGGTCATTCGCGTCGATGACCCGGTTATCGGTGCGGTGGATCAAGTTGCACCGGCCGCACGATTCGCAGATTCGCCGGCCGCGGTGGCCAAGCCGGCACCGATAGCTGGTCAGGACGACGCCTCGCAGATTTGGTCTACGACGTCGGGCAAGGTGGAAATATCGCCGCACGCCGACCGCCGACCGTTCTTGGAAGGCCTACGAGTCCTGGAATTGGGCGCTTTCTACGCTGGCCCTTACGGCTCGCGTCTCCTCGCAGACCTCGGCGCAGATGTCATCCGACTTGAAACCTTGGTGGGCGATCCAAATCGCGGGCTGGAGGTCATCTTCCGCGGAAGCCATGCTGGAATGCGATCGATTGCAATAGACCTCAAGCGGCCGGAGGCCGAGCCTCTCATTGAGCGGTTACTCACGTGGGCGGACGTCGTGCACAACAGCATGCGGCCCGGAGTCGCGGATCGCATCGGCGTGGGATACGAGCGGGCGCGATCGCTGAACCCGGAGATCGTGTACGCCTATGCGCCAGGGTGGGGCTCGACCGGTCCACTTGCAGGCGGGCAGAGTTTTGCGCCGCTGATTTCTGGCTATGTGGGTGCTACCTCCGAAGTTTCGGGGCAATTTAATCCTCCTGTGTATCCGATCGGCAACGAAGACCCAGCGAATGGCCTGCTGGGTGCGCTGAGCATGCTCATGGCAGCTTTTCACCAGCGCCGCACCGGCAACGGTCAGTACGTTGAACACCCCCAACTGAACGCAGCGTTGTGCCATGTGGCCCACATCGTTCGGCGCCCGGATGGTGAAGTTCTCGGGGCGATGAGGCTGGACCCCAGCCAAACGGGATTCGGACCCCTGGAGCGGTTGTACGAGACCAGCGATGGATGGATCTGTGTGGTCGCCACGACCAGCACCGAAATCGGTGGCCTGGCTGATGTGCTTGGCGTAGAGATCCTCGGTGACCCTCGTTTCGGCAATGTCGAACAACGCCAAGAGAATCAATATGCGCTCGAGGCGGTGCTGAGCGATGCGATCGGCATGTGGAAAACCCAAGAGCTGGTTGACGCGCTGCAAGTGGCCGGCGTGGCCGCTGTGGAACCCGTCCCGCATAACAGCACAGCGTTCCTGCGGGATCCCGAAAATCTCCGAACCGGGAGGTCGGTCGAATGTCCGCACTCGACGCGCGGCAAGGTTCGAGAGGTCGGCCTCCTGATTAGGGCAACCGACGTCGCCTATGTCCCGCACCGCGTGGCGCCTCAACTGGGAGAGCACAACGACGAAGTGTTGACAGCTTTGGGCTTCTCGGCGAGCGACATTGCCGCCTTGAGGCGGGAGCGCGTCATCTTGTAAGGCTCAGCGGCCTCCATCGACCGACAGCAATCACACCAGCCCCAGAAGGTAGGAAGCGGTATGAAGATTACAGCGGCAGTTCTCCGTGAAGCAGGCGCATCGATGTCAATCGAAACCCTCGACCTCGATGAGCCACGAGCGAACGAGATCATCGTCGAGATTGCAGGCTGTGGTGTGTGTCATACGGATCTGTCACTTCGTGACGGAGCGTGGCCGTATCCCTTGCCGGCCGTCGTCGGTCATGAAGGAGCAGGCACAGTCGTTGAGGTTGGTTCGGCCGTAAGCACTTTGGCGATCGGGGACCGGGTCGTTTTGTCTTTCGGCTTCTGCGGCGCGTGTCCGTCATGTCTTTCGGGCTCGCCCGCGAATTGCCCGAACATCTCGCAGATCAACATGGTCGGCGCCCGAGTGGACGGATCAGTGACAATGTCGCAGGGGGGTGACCCGGTTCATGGATCGTTCAATGTGCAGTCGTCGTTCGCGACCCACGCGCTAACCGAAGAACGCTTCGCAATCAAACTTCCAGACAGCGTTCCGTTGGAAATCGCCGGAACACTCGGCTGTGGCATCCCTACCGGTGCGGGCGCAGTGCTCAATGCACTTAGGCCGCTGCCGGGATCTACCGTTGCTGTCGTCGGTATGGGCGCAGTCGGATTGGCAGCCGTTGCAGCCGCGAAGTACAGCGGATGCTCACGCATAGTCGGTGTCGACCTCAAATCCACCCGTCTCGATCTTGCGTGGCAGTTCGGCGCCACAGACGTCATTGATGCCAACTCGAAAGACTCGATTCAAGCCATCCACGAATTGATTCCGGGTGGAGTCGATGGTGCGGTGGAGGCAAGCGGAACCAAAAAGGGGCTCCATGATGCCTTCATGTCGACCAAGCCCAGCGGGACCACCGTACTGGTGGGAGCCGCCCCGGTCGGGACGCAGTATGAACTCGATTCTGTTTCCTTGCTCTCCGGTCGCATACTTCGCGGATGCGTAATGGGCTTGGCCAATCCGCCGGTTTTCATCCCGCAGTTAGCGCAGATGTGGGAGCAGGGACTGCTGCCGATTGAAAAGATGACCAAGACCTTCAAATTGAGCGACGTCGATACGGCGTTGGCAGCAGTGGCTGATGGGTCAGTCGTCAAACCTGTGCTGATTCCCTAACTTCATTCGCGAGCGCAGCGGAAGGCATCGTGTCATTAGCTCGACCGCCCAGTCTGGCCGAGCCTCGATCAGCGGAGCCGGTAATCTCTGCCCGCTCTGGGGGGTTGCCATTGGGGTTGGCGGCGCTCCGTGTACGCCTTTGGACCCTCGGTAGCGTCGGGGTGGTTCCAATGGCTCCTCACGAGGGCCCATCCGAGATCAGTGGCTTGCGTGTAGCCCATGTCGAGGGACTTCCAGAGCGCTTCCTGCGACACGGCCATCGCCCGAGGTGAACCTTGCATCATGAGGCGAGCCATCTCGTCTGCGGCGGGTAGCAGTTCCTCTACTGGATATACTTCGTCGACTAGACCCAACTGGTAAGCGCGTTGGGCGGGCATGCGGTAGTGCTTGCCCATGAGCGTCATGCGCAATGCCGATCCCAATGGCAAACGCCGGGTAAGCCCGATATTTTCGATGGCACCTATCTGGCCGACACTGACGTGTGTATCCATAAACGCAACGGTCTCGGCAGCTAGCACGATGTCAGCATCAACCACAAAATGCAGGCCTGCACCGGCAACGAGGCCATTGACCGCGCAGATAACCGGCTTCCACACGGAATTTTGCCTCGCGGTGTACCTGACGTCTTGGTCGTACGGCCCGTCGTTCCGTGGGGCATCACCGGCAAACTCCGCTGCGCCGACGTCGGCTCCGGTGCAGAAGTGGCGATCGCCCGATCCGGTCATGATAGCAACGCGAATCGCCGGATCATCGCGGACCGCCGCCCAGGCTCGGGCCAGGTCGTCGCCCAGGTCGACGGTCAATCCGTTGCCTCGGCCAGGTCGGTCGAGCGTCAGCAATGCAACGCCGTCACGAACTTCATAGCGCAGGCCGGACGGTCGAGTTTGACTGTTGGATTCCAACTTGGCCTCCTGATAGTTGGCTCGACGGCGAAACCGTGCAGTAAGGGTATCCTCTATGCGTGGGCAAATCGGAATCTGCGAATTCGTCGGCGATGTCGCGTGCGTGGATTGAGCCGCCGCCGGCGGTTGTCAGCGGGACGAAATTGAAGTTGGCGGAGTTGACGGCGATGCGGATTGAGGCCGAGATCATCCGGCAGGGGTGGCCCGAGGGTAAGCAGTTGGGTTCTGAGCCGGAGCTGTTGAAGTGGCTCAATGTCAGCCGTGCGGTGTTTCGTGAGGCGGTGCGCCTGTTGGAGCATCACGGTGTAGCCGCGATGCAGCGTGGTTCTGGTGGGGGTTTGATTGTGCGCCACCCGGATCCGTCCTCGGCGGTGCGTCCGGTGGCGTTGTATCTGGAGTATGCGCGGGTCAGCACTGCCCAGTTGATGGCGGTACGTTCTGCGCTGGAGACTCTTGCGGTGCAGTTGGCCGCTGAGGTGCTGACCGAGTCTGATATCGCTACGCTTCGTGAGTGTTTGGATGAAGAGCGTGCTATCGGTCCTGAGATTGATGTCCACATCCATGACTTTCATATAGTGGTGGCTCGGATCAGCGGTAATCCCGCGTTGTGGATGTTCATCGAGATTTTGGCGCAGTTGACTCACGACAGGCCGGGGCCTGCAGCGCTTTTCACGCCTGGGGTGACGTTTCAGCGGCCGCAGGAAACCCTCGACGAGATCCATCGCGCGCATGCGGCCATCGCCGAGGCGATCATCGCCGGGGACGCGGCCCTGGCGTCGCGGCGCATGCTCAAACACCTCAACAGCATCGCAGCTGCCGTCACACCCACACGTGGCCAATAACATTGCGCAGCACCCGGATTCCATCACGGCGCGCCACCACGGTGTCCGTCTCTGTCAGTTGCCGCTGCAACCAAGGCGCGTACTGCCCCCCGCGCGACCTTCATCGACTGTGTGCGAGGAAGGGCGTCGAGGATCATCAGGTCCACGGGCGTCTGATAGCCAGTCAATCGTGCGCGAGACCAAGAGATCAAATCGCTTGGCGTTGGCGGTGCGATTCCCGACACCAGTTCGACCACCGCGACGGGAACCTCGCCCAGGCGAGCATCCTTCTTAGCCACAACGCAGGCCTCCCGAACGGCGGGATGATTCTCCAGGACTGATTCAACGTCGGCCGGCCACACTTTGAAGCCCCCGCGGGTGATGACTCCGTCTGAGCGGCCCTCTAGCCACAGGAAGTCATCTTCGTCGATCCGAGCAAGGTCGCTTGTTCTAGTCCAACTGCCGCTGAGGTGTGCTGACCTGACTTCTAACGTTCCTCGCTCACCCACGGGGACGGGAACGCCATTGTCATCAACTACGCGTAGCTCGGTCCCCGGAAGTGGTCGGCCCACACTGCCGCGCTTGGCACCGATCCACCGGGCGTGATCGGGTGCTGTCCAGCCTGCGATGGCGCCGGCGAACTCCGTGGCACCGTAATTGACCAAGATAGCCACGCCGTAACGATTCTCGAAGTCGCGCCATAGAGCGCTCGACAGTGGAGCACTACCGCAGAGAACAACTTCCGTAGCGTCGAAAGCGTCAACTGGAACGTCGGCCTCATACAGCATTCGTAGGGCGGCAGGGACAAGCCCCACGACGCGTGGACTGTGACGTCGAAGCGCCGCCACGAACCCATCGACGGTAAAACGTTCGAGCAAGCAGGCCTTCCGACCTTCCACCATGGTGCGCAGTGCTGCGTCGAATCCCGCCATATGAACGGGAGGGTTCATCAGAATGACCGTTCCAGACCGCAGCGTGGCTTTTCCGTCAGCACCGGCGGCATGGTGATTGCGACCATGCCGCAGCGTCTGTTCCAACGCGTCGTAGCGCAAAGACACGCGCTTCGGCGGCCCCGTTGTTCCGCTGGTGCCCATCCGCACGGCGACGTCGGCATCTGCGCTCCGTTTCATGGGCGGACGACTGTTCGGTCGTACGCTGACTTCAGCGAACTCCGCGCGTCCAGTTCCGAGTGAGACGCCGATGGCGCCGACAGCGGAGATGGCATCTCGCAGTGCCTGATCCAGCAGGTGTTGATTTCGGACCATGACGATCTGCGGCCGAAGTCCGTCTAGCTCCTCGGCCAACGACTGAGCGCTCTTGAGAGGACTGAGTGGGATGAGGGTGCTACCTGTCGAGAGGACCGCCGCCATCGTCGCGAAACTTGTGAAGCAGTTCTCCATTACAACAGCGATGTCGGCGGGTAGTAGCACGCCGTTCTCGGCAGCGATTTCGACCAGGCGATCCTGCCACCGGGCTATGTCATCCCAAGTCCACCAACGACCTTCGGCTTCGACTGCTGGAGCCCGACGATCCAAGTTGACCAAGCGATTCAGATGGTCAGGCAGCCACACAAGAGTCTCCTCCGGTCGTCGCCCGCATCCCGTCCTTAGGACGGCATGCAAGGTCTCAGTATACTTTGAATCGGACAAATAGTACACTGATTGTGTTTGGCGCATACTGGACCGACTAGGAATGGGATAGGACGGACCTTGACACGAACCCCACCCCCTGATTTCGCTGAGTACCAATGGCTCCGCGATTGGTGCAAACCTCGCGCGCAAGTTGTGGACAACGGCTTCGTGGTTCGTGAGGTCATCAGTCCGGGAGACATTCTCTACGACGTGCAACTGTTTCATGTCGAAGCGGACGGGAGCGTGCTCGCTGGTGACATAGGCGGCCAGCCGCAGCGCGGGTGGGACGCGGAGAACGGCCACGGGGCGATCTATCGAATCCGACCCGACTATGAGATCGAACCCGTAATGCCGGTTGGTAATACGGGCAAGGCTATGGTCCTGTGCCCGGTTGTCGCACCATCGTGGTTCGGGCCGTATGCAGGCGACATCTTCTTCGTCGGCCAGGCCCATCCCGGCCGGGCCGGCGCGACGCGGAAACACCTGGTTTTTAGGTTGCCCGCGGGAAGCAACACCCCGGAATTCTTCGCCGAGCCGCCACACGCAGGAACTGCGGGAGACGGAATACCAGGTGCATTGGTGACCGGTACCTTCGGCCGGCCTGCAACGGCGCACGAGGGTACTTGGTTCGTCATGTCACTGATGAACCGGACCATCTACAGTGTTCGCCCTGATCGTTCGTGCACGGTCTTCGCGTCCCTGAACGAGGACACGATGGATGGCAAGGCGGTGATGCCCCTCGCGATCTTCTATGCGACTGAACACTGGGGAGATCTTGAGGGAGAACTGATCATGGCGGGTATACCGGATACATCGTTTACGGAATCCGCCAAGCCCGGGCTGGATCTTCACTATTGGAGACTCACAGCCGACGGCATTGATCCCGAGATGCTGCCGGACCGCCGTTGGGGTCTGGTCCTTCCGAACGGACCCGCGGTCGCTCCTGAAGGTTTCGGGCAATTTGAAGGTCACGCATTCGTGTCCGATGAGGGTTCAACGAATCAGATGCACACCACGATGGTGGAAGATGGACCTCTGCCCTACGACGCCAAGATTGTGCGCATAGACCCCGACGGCAATGCGCACGATTTCGTTATGAATCTTCAGGGCGGCGCGGGCACATTGGTTTTCGCCGGAGATCGGCTGCTTTATGGTCAGATTCGGAAGAGCTATTCAACTGGCGATTATCATGAGCCGGATTCGTCCGTCTACGAGATCCGGTATATAGGTGGCGATACGGACGAACCCTAACCGGTCGGCGTCGTTCGTCGGCTGGCGGGGTTGAGTGGGGACAACGTGCTGCGCGAGCCACGATGACCTGCGAGCGCAGATTCGATCATTCGAAAGCCACGCGAGGGGCGCAAGATCCTGCAATAAGACTGATGTGATAACCCACTGTGTCTGACCGAAACTCGGTCGATACCGGTGACAAGAGCTCATCGGGCAACGAGGTCCTGGACAGGCTGTGCTTATCGAGCGACGCGGTCGCATCCTGCTCATTACGATCAATCGTGCCAACGCGCGGAATGCGGTGAACGCCATGGTGAGTCACGGCTTGCCGCAGCTGTCGACCAACTCGAAGGTGACGCCACTTTATCGGCCGCCATATTGCAGAGCAGTGACGGAATATTCAGCTCTGGAATGGGTTCTCTCGGCCTTGTGAATGTGATAGCCAGGCCCAGGAGAGTTCTTGATGCGGCGTTGGATCTGGCGGAGCGCGTCACGGCTAACGGGCCGCTAGCCGTAGCAGCGACGAAGTCGAGTCGAGCAGTTGGGCTAAGGACGAAATGTGGGATGACCAGATGAAGTTCATCGGTCCCGTGTTCAGTTCGAATGGTGCAAAGGAAGGCGCCACCGCTTTCGCGGAGAAGCGGTTCCCGAACTGGTCGGCCAGCTGACGGGTAGCCGGGCAGCCGCACTGTCCATGCGTGGTCAGGTGCCTGATACCTACTGCGAAGTAATGCCTTTGGCGTGTGGCGACGTTGTCCTTGATTCGTAGGCCGTTCTCGCCGCGGTGCAAGCCGGCAGCGCAGTGCCGTATGTTCATCCCGTGCCGTAGACAGGCCAACCGCAAACAGTGTACTATTTGACGCCATGGTTGGCACAGATGCGCCTTTCTGCGCGGCATGGCAAGCAATCGGACGGTCGATGAACGTCGACACGCGACGGTCGGGGGCAGCCGACTGGTGCGGGACGGCCGGCAGATCCCCTTGCCCTCAATTCCTGATACTTCGCGGAAGGCTGTATACCGGCAGTAGGCGGGCGCATCAGCGGCGCGTACGGCACAACGCCGCGTCGATCTTCTTTGCCCAGACAGGGATACGGAGTTGTGATGTTCAAGCGTGATCAGCTTTTCATCGGCGGTCAGTGGGCGACGCCCAGCAGTGGACAGACCATCACCGTCTATGACAGTGCCACCGAGGAGCCCGTCGGCGTGGTGCCTGAGCCCACCACTGCCGAAATCGATCGAGCTATTGCTGAGGCCCGGCACGCGTTCGACGAAGGCCCGTGGCCACGAATGATGCCCACTGAGCGCGCGGCGTACCTCATTCGCATCGCCAAAGCCCTAGATGAGCGCACTGAAGAGCTCGCTCGCACACAGACCCAAGAAGTGGGATGTCCCTACTTGTTCTGTCTCTACGGGCACGCCCGCGCCGGCGCCGGATGGTTCCGGTACTACGCCGAGATGGCCGACTCGGAATTGTGGACACAGACTCGATCGAGGTCCGACGGCCTTCCTACGTCGACGCTTGTCCGTGAACCGGTAGGCGTGGTTGCGGCGATCGCCCCCTGGAACGCGCCACACTATCTATGCTGCAGCAAGCTCGCTCCGGCGCTTCTTGCCGGCTGCACGGTTGTTCTCAAGCCGGCCGCTGAGGCCGCCTTGGACGGCTACCTGTTGGCCGATGCCGTCCATGCTGCCGGGTTGCCTCAGGGCGTTGTGAGCATTTTGCCTGGCGGCCGTGATGCCGGTGACCACCTCATCCGATCGACTCAGATCGATAAAGTCAGCTTTACCGGGAGTACAGCAGTAGGTCGGCATATCGCTGCCGTTGCCGGTCAAAACCTCGTTCGCGTGAGCCTCGAACTCGGCGGCAAAAGTGCTGCCATCATCGCCGATGATGCCGAACCCGACAAAGTTCTTCCCACGCTGGTGTTCGGCTCCACAGTCAACAACGGCCAAGCGTGTGCTGCGTTGACGCGAATCTTGGTTCCGCAGCCACGGCTGTCGGAGTGGACAGATGCGATCGGCGCCGCGTTCGACGCGATCGAAGTCGGCGATCCATTTGACGAGAAGGTAACGGTAGGCCCATTGGTCAGCAAGCGGCAGCAAGACCGAGTGCTCGGATACCTTTCACTCGCTAGGAAAGAAGGTGGCAAGTTTGTCGCCGGTGGTGGAACGCCTCCCGAACTCACCCGAGGTTGGTACATCGCTCCGACTGTCATCGCCGGACTCACAAACCACGCGCGTGTGTCTCGGGAAGAGATTTTCGGTCCGGTAGTAGTAGTCCTGCCGCACCAAGGGGACGAGGATGCCGTCCGTATCGCGAACGACTCCGAATACGGATTGTACAGTGCGGTCTACAGTTCTGACGAGGAAAGGGCGCGCTCGATCGCGGCAGGCGTGCGCGCCGGAGGCTGCGTCATCAACGGGGTCTTCCTCGACAACGCCACTCCATTCGGTGGATATAAGGCCTCTGGAATCGGGCGAGAGGGCGGACCTGAGGGGTTCTGCGAGTACACCGAAATCAAGAGCATCACAGTGCTTCCTCAAGGTTAACCGGCGCAGGAACGCGCGAGTCGAATGGTCGGCAGAGGAGTCGGGCGCGCGAACTCGACGCAACGCGGACAGCGAGGGTGAAGAAGTGACGGAACGACGCAGCGTCCGGTTAGTTGGCGTAATCGAGGGATGCACCAACCCCGAAAGCGCGGAACTTCTCGACGATGGTGAGACCATCGTGTTCGGTAATTGCGCACTAACGCTCGGTGTTTCGAGCTTCCGGGGCGGGATGGGGGTGGTCTACAGACGCGGAGAATCGTTCATCTCCCGCGCACGACTCAACGAGAGCGGCACGCTATCTGTTGAGGAACGCCGCCTGGTGGATGGGCTCACTGCAACCCTGGGTTGTGACGTATTGCGGACTGACACCGCGGCGTTTCCGCGAGGAACCGTTTTCCATGTCGCCGGCGGTGGCCCAGTTACTGCCGATGGCGTCGAGCTAGTCGATCCAGACCCCCACGTGCTGATCTACGACCCGGCTCGCGGCGAGGTTTTGGGACTGCTACCGCTGAATGCTGAAAGTCGAATTGGCGAGCGGTTCAACGGACTCGAACAACCGAACGGCTGTGCGGTCGATACCGGAGGCAACCTATTCGTCACCGATATTCCGAACACCAACCCCGATCCGGATCCGGCCGCACCGCCGCCGGTACCACCGGCGGTGTATCGCATCCCGGTCGATGCGATTGCACCTTTGATAGCTGGCGCTCGGGAATCAGCCGATGCCGTCCAACGCGTCGTAATGCCGGGGTATGTCAACGGGGTGACCGTCTCTCCGATCGATGGGCGTGCTTATGCGGTCAGCTGCTCGACAATCGACCCCGCAAATGGGGGACTGTATCGGCTCGATCATCAGGATTTTGAAACCGAGCTGCAGCCGCCGCCAGTTTACAGAGACTTGGGTGTCCTTGATGGCGTTGGGATTACGCGTCGCGGCACGGCCCTGGTATCAAACCCGCTGGAAGGAAACATCGTCGCGATACCGCCCGGCGGACGGCCAATGGTCCTTGATCAGGGCGCAGACTGTCCGGTCCGATTTCCCGCCGACTTCAATGTCGTCTACCCGCGGGTGCTGGAGGGCGAGCCGGCGCTCCTCGTACCCGACATCGGGATCGGCTCTGAACCGGGCGCCGCGACCGTCGCCGTGCTCGACATATCAGGCTTGTGATACCCGCTCTGAATACATCGCCGTCGAATTCTTTCGAAAGGTGCATCACACATGACGACCGACTTGAAGATTCCGAGTCACGTCCCGCCCGAACTCGTCGTTGACTACGACCCCGTAATCGGACCGGAGGTAAACGCGTTCCCGCCATCCGCTCTCGACGGCGGCTTACGGGAGCGGTATCGGGTGTTCTACACGCCGTTTGGCGTCGGGCACTGGGTGTTCACTCGGTACGCGGACATCCGTGCGATCTATGAGGATCCGGAGCTGTTCGTTCAAGAGGGAACGTTACCTGGGGTTGCAGGCACGTTCGCGGCGTCAATGATTCCGCTGACCCTCAACCAGCCCGAGCATCGCTCGTGGCGCAAGGTGCTGCAACCCATGTTCAGTCCGAAGCGGCTGCGGAGTCTGGAGGACATCATTAGGCAGACGGCGGTCGAGCAGATACGCGAGATCGGCCCGGCGGGGCGATGCGACCTCGCGACGGACTTTGCGATTGCCCTTCCGGCAGCGACCTTCTGCGGACTGCTCGGGTTGCCTCAGAGTGACTTTCGTTCATTCAATCAGCTCGCTTTCGACATGGTCTATACGCCGGACCAGGTACGGAAGGAGCAAGGCCACGAAGCGGCGATGGCATTCCGCGTGGCAAAAAGCCAAGAGATAGTAGGTCTGGTGTCGGAGCTCATCGAGAGGCGCCGCACCGAGCCGAGCGGTGACATCGTGTCGTTCCTGCTGTCAGCCGCGTACGAAGATCGACCGCTGACGGACGCCGAGATCCTCAACATCACGCATCTGCTGTTTTTCGCCGGAACGGACTCCACAGGCGCAATGATCACCTACAGCCTGATGTTTCTGGCAGCTCATCCTGAATACAAACAGCGCCTGCTGGACTCACCGGAGATCATCCCGCAGGCCACTGAGGAACTCATTCGCTATCACGGATTTCACAACATCACCCGCGACGTCTCCCGCGATACCGAGTTCGCTGGCGTACAGCTCAAACGTGGCGACCGAGTCATGTTGCCAAACGGAAGCGCAAATCACGACAGCAGGATGTATCCAGCGGGAGATACGGTCGATTTTGATCGCCAACCGCGTGGCGCAGTTACTTTCGGCGCGGGTCCGCACAGATGCATAGGTTCGCCACTGGCGGTGCTGCAAGTCAAGGTCGCGTTAGAAGAGTTCGTGAAAGCGTTGCCGGACTACGCGATCGCACCCGACGACGTCGTCAAGTACGCATGCATGACCAATAAGTCGATCCCCAGTCGCGTTCCCATCGTCTACACGCCACGGACGTTCGGCTAGTCGGCGCATGTCTATCCCTAGGAGGACCGCATGACACCCTTCCGCCCGAGCATGTTCACCGACGAGCACGACGCATTTCGAGCGATGGTGCGCGACTTCGTCGACCGGGAAATCAATCCCAACATCGACACATGGGAACACGCGGGCATATTTCCGGCCCACGAACTCATGCCGAAACTAGGACGACTCGGACTGCTTGGCTTGGAGTACGACGAAGCGGTGGGAGGTGCTGGCGCCGACCATAGCTTTTCAGTGGTGTTGGGCGAAGAGCTGGGTCGTATCGATGCAGGCGGCGTGTCGATGGGGATTGCCGTACAGACTCATATGGCTACGCCCTCATTGGCGGAGTTCGGCTCTGTTGAACTGAAGGACAGGTACCTGAAGCCAACGATCGCCGGCGAGATGGTGTCCTCGATAGCCGTGACCGAGCCGGATGCAGGTTCAGATGTGGCCGGGATACGAACCAAAGCCGTGCGTGACGGCGGTGACTGGGTGATCAGCGGGACCAAAACCTTCATCACAAATGGAACGCAGGCGGACTGGCTCTGCTTGCTCGCGCGGACCTCTGACGAAGGCGGATACCGCGGAATGAGCCAAATTGTATTCCCGACGAACACCCCGGGATTCTCCGTCAGCAACAAGCTGCGCAAGCTTGGGAACAAATCCTCAGACACAGCCGAGCTGGCATTCGACCGTTGCCGTGTGCCGGTGTCGAACACGATCGGAACGATCGGCCGTGGCTTTCAGCAACAGATGCGGCAGTTTCAGCCGGAGCGCATGATCGCGGTGTATATCGCGGTCGGACAGATCGAAAGAGCCCTTGAGCGCACAGTCGACTATCTGCGGAGTCGAGAGGTGTTCGGGAAGCCACTGCTCGAGCACCAACACATTCAGATGAAACTCGCCGAGCTGGTCGCAGAACTGGACATGCTGCGTCAGTACAGCTACAGCACGGCGGAGGCATACAGGCGAGGGGAAGACACGAGCTACGCGGCTACGATAGCCAAACTGACCGCGGGGCGGTTGAACCGCCAGGTCTCCGACACACTGATCCAATTCCACGGTGGCATCGGGTATATGGAGGAAACCTGGGTATCGCGTTACTTTCGCGACAGCCGGCTGCTTTCCATCGCCGGGGGCGCCGATGAGGTGATGCTACGAACCCTCGCCAAGATGTCGGGTTGGCCGACGTCGCCGTGATGTGCACCATGCTGCCCGTTGCCCTGTCGAGATGACGGTCGAGGGTGTCAGTACCAACGTCAATGGAGGTTGCTTCTCATGGACTTGAATTACGGACCCGAGTATGAACGGTTTCGGGACGAGGTCCGCGCATTCATCGCCGATGAGTGGAACGAGGGAAGCAAGCGCTCTGATGCCGAAGCTGTTGGCCAGCTCCGGAGACGTGCCATCGAACGTGGTTACCTATACCGTCACGTGCCCAAAAGGTTCGGTGGCTCTGGACAAGAACCCGATGGGCTACGGGCGGAGATCATTCGAGAGGAGTTCGCTGCCGCAAAAGCGCCGTACCAGGTCGAGGGTATTGGCGTCGAGATGGTTGTGCCGACCTTGCTCGAGTGGGGTGAGGAGTGGCAGAAGGCGAGGTTCATTCCCCCCACCCTGTTTGGTGAGATGGTGTGGTGCCAAGGTTATAGCGAGCCAGGCGCCGGCTCGGATCTCGCTTCGTTGTCGACCTCTGCCATTCTCGAGGATGGCCACTGGATCATCAATGGACAAAAGATCTGGACAACCAACGGGCACAGAGCCGACTTCATGTTCGCTCTGGTCAGGACCGAGCCAGACGCCCCGAACAAGTGGGCGGGACTGTCCTATCTTCTGCTCGACATGAATCAGCCGGGTGTTGATGTTCGACCTCTGCGCCAGATCGATGGCGGTGCGGAATTCAACGAAGTTTTTTTGACTGATGCGACCACCCCGGCAGACCACATCGTCGGAGAGCGGGGCCAAGGTTGGTCCGTAGCCAATAGCACCCTTAAACATGAGCGTGCGATGGTCGGCAGCGCGAAACGGTCAGAAGCTCTGTTCCGTAGTCTGGTGAAATTGGCGCAGCGCGCTGATATCGACGGGATACCCGCGATCGAACACGATCACATCCGAGATCGCCTCGCCGTACTCATGGGATACCTAGAGGCACATCGTTTTTCGGAGTTTCTGCAATTTACTCGTGCGCTCAGCGGACAAGTAGCTGGCCGGCTCAGATACAAGAACAAGCTGATGAACACCGACTTCGGCCAGCAGGTGGCCGCACTCGCCCTCGAGATTCTCGGCGAAACAGCAGCGTTGGCGCCGCGCCCGAAGGCGAAGGGGGCAGTCCCAGGGAACGAAAGGTGGATGACTCAGTTCCTTGGATCTCTGGGGTTGTCGATCGCCGGCGGTACCTCAAACATTCAGAGAAACATCATCGCGGAGCGCGGTCTAGGACTTCCGCGTGATCGAAACGCAGGAGCGCGGTCATGAAGTTCGATCTCGACGAAGATCAGCGCACCATCGCCGAAACTGTGGACGATCTGATGTTGCGCAAGTTTCCGCTCACACGGGTACGACACGTGGTTAATGCAGACGCGGAAAGGGATCGGGTGCTCGAGGAGTTGCACACTGCGCTTTCCGAACTTGGCGTTTTCGGGATGGTGGTCCCCGAAGAGTTCGGTGGAGCCGGCCTAGAGTTGCTCGATGTAGCAGTCGTCGTCGAGCGGCTCGGTTATGCGGCTGCACCGGGTCCCCTGCTCGGGCCTGTCGTTGGAGCGCTGGCCCTTCAGAGGTGTGATGCAAGCGCATTGCGTGACAAGTGGTTAACGGCTATCGCTCACGGGGACACTCGAGTGGCTGTCGCGTACGCTCCCAGAATCAGGTGGGACGGCCATGCATTCGCATTCAAATCTAATGCGGCTGGTGATAGCAGTGTATCGATCATGGGGGGCGAGGATTGTGTTGAATTGCTTCTGGTGGCGACGCCGGATGGAATCGTTGCCGTAGAGGACATTACGGATACGGGTCCAGCGCAGCCACTCGATGGTCTGGATCCAACGAGAATGGTGTCATCGATCAAGCTGACCGGACGTCACGGTCAATTGTTGTCTGGCGATCCAGGCTTGACGACGGACGTACCTAATGCTGCAAGGGTCTTGCTGGCTGCCGATGCGTACGGCGGATCATCGAGGTGCGTAGATCTCGCCGTCGAATACGTTAAGACTCGCGAACAGTTTGGCGTTCCGATCGGAGCCTTTCAGGCGGTCAAGCATCAACTTGCCGACATGGATGTGGCAACTGAGCCCGCGCAAGGCCTCTACTGGTATGCAGCACACGTCTTCGATCGCCAGCCCGCAGAAGCTGTCAAGTATGCAGCGCTTGCCAAAGCGCACATCACCGAGCGCTACGTCGAAGTCGCTCGCCAGCTGATAGAGGTCTATGGCGGAATCGGTTTCACATGGGAATGCGACGCTCATCTCTTCCTGAAAAGAGCAGTACTCGACCGGCTGCACTTCGGACTGCCGCGAACCCTGCGCAGCATCATTGCCCAGGAGTCGGGTTGGAGATGACGCGTGGAAATCGCCCCGCCACGGCTCACTGCTGCGTTTGAACAGCAATCGGATCATCACGATCTCGAAGTTAGGGGATGCCGTATTCATGGACGTCTAGCCGGGCCGCGCGCAAACGTTCAGTCGGTATAGGCGAGGGAACGGTGCGGCTCGACCGGCCGCGACGGAACCCTGGGCGGGCGGGAACGCACCCGCATCGGCCACCAGAACCAGCGGCCCAGCAGCGCGGCGATGGACGGCGTCATGAAGGCACGCACGATCAGCGTGTCGAACAGCAGGCCGAGGCCGATCGTGGTGCCGACCTGCCCGATCATCCGGACGTCGCTGACGACCATGGACGCCATCGTGAACGCGAACACCAGGCCCGCGTTGGTCACCACCTTGCCGGTGCCGCCCATCGAACGGATGATGCCGGTGTTCAGGCCGGCGTGAATCTCCTGCTTGAACCGGGAGACCAACAACAGGTTGTAGTCGGAACCCACGGCCAACAACACGATGACCGACATCGCGAGCACGATCCAGTGCAATTGGATTCCCAGGATGTGCTGCCAGGCCAGCACGGACAGCCCGAAGGAAGCGCCCAGCGAAATCGCCACCGTGCCAACGATCACCGCGGCGGCGACCAGCGCGCGGGTGAGGATCAGCATGATGATGAAAATCAGGCACAGCGACGAGATTCCGGCGATCACCAGATCCCATTTGGCGCCCTCGGAGATGTCCTTGAAGACCGCCCCGGTTCCGGCCAGGTAGATCTTCGCGTCCTCCAAAGGCGTCCCCTTGGTTGACTCTTCGGCCGCGGTGCGGATCTTGTCGATGCTCGCGATGCCCTCGGCCGATGCGGGGTCTCCGCGATGCAGGATGATGAAGCGCGCCGCGTGCCCGTTCGGCGACAGGAAGCTGTTCATCGCGCGCTTGAAGTCCTTGTTCTTGAAGACCTCCGGCGGCAGGTAGAACGAGTCGTCGTTCTTGGACGCGTCGAAGGCGTGGCCCATCGCCGTTGCGTTGTCGCTCATCTCGTCCATCTGGGCGAAGATTCCCGACATGGTGCTGTGCATGTCGAGCATCATGGTCCGCATGTTCTCCATGGTCGCGATCATCGGCGGGAACTGGGCGATCATCTGCGGCATCAGCCGATCCAGATCCTTGATGTCGCCCACCAGCGTGTCGAGCTTGTCGGTGATCTGATCGACCCCGTCGAGCGCGTCGAATATCTGCCGAATCGACCAGCACATCGGGATGTCGAAACAGTGCTTCTCCCAATAGAAATAGCTACGGACCGGCCGCCAGAAATCGTCGAAGTCCGCGATGCGGTCGCGTAGGTCCTTGGTGATCTGCTGCATCTCCTCGGTGTCGCCGACCATGCGGTGCGTGGTGGCGACGAGCTGCCGCATCAGGTCGTACATCCGCTGCATGGTCGCGATCGTCTTGGTCATCTCGTCGGCCTGCTTGAGCATGTTGTTCATCTGGTCGCGCTGGTATTTCATGCTCTGCATCTGAGCGGCGCTCTGCATGCTCATCTGGAACGGGATCGACGTGTGATCCATCGTCGTTCCGTCGGGCCGCGTAATCGCCTGCACGCGCGAGATCCCCGGAACCCGGAAGATGCCCTTGGCCAACCGGTCGAGGACCAGGAAGTCCGTCGGATTGCGCATGTCGTGGTCCGCGTCGATCATCAGGATCTCCGGCTTCATCCGGGCCTGCGAGAAGTGGCGATCCGCGGCCATCAGGCCCGCGTTGGCGGGGATGAAGTCGGGCAGGTACCCGCGGTCGTTGTAATTGGCCTTGTAGCCGGGCAGGGTCACCAGGCCGACGAGGGCGATGCCGAACGTGACGGCCAGAATCGGCACCGGCCAGCGGACCACCGCGGTGCCGATCCGTCGCCAGCCGCGGACCCCGAGCTTGCGCTTCGGATCGAACACGCCGAACCGGCCGGCGACGATCAGCACCGCGGGGCCGAGCGTCAGCGCGACCGCCACCGCGGTCAGCATCCCGACCGCACACGGAACGCCGAGGGTCTGGAAGTACGGCATCCGGGCGAAGCTGAGGCAAAACGTCGCCCCGGCGATGGTCAGGCCGGAGCCCAGGATGACGTGCGCCGTCCCGCGGTACATGGTGTAGAAGGCCGTTTCCCTGTCCTCGCCGGCCTGCCGGGCCTCCTGGTAGCGGCCGACGATGAAGATCCCGTAGTCCGTGCCGGCCGCGATCGCCAGCGAAGTGAGCAGGCTGACCGCGAAGGTGGACAGCCCCAACAGGCCGAAGTGGCCCATCAGCGCGACGGCCCCTCGCGCCGCGGTCAATTCGAGTCCGACGGTGACCAACAGCAGGACCACGGTGGCGATCGATCGGTAGACGAGCAGCAACATGATGAGGATCACCGCGATCGTCGTCGCGGTGATCCTGAGCATCGACTTGTCGCCGCTGTGGTGCAGGTCGGCGGCGAGCGCCGCCACCCCGGTCACGTAGACCTTGACCCCGGGCGGCGGTGGGGTGCTGTTCACGATCGTGCGGACGGCGTCGACGGACTCGTTGGCCAGCAGCTCGCCCTGATTGCCGGCCAGGTTCACCTGGACGGTGGCGGCCTTGCCGTCGTTGCTTTGCGCGCCCGCGGCCGTGAGCGGATCGCCCCAGAAGTCCTGGACGCTCAGCACGTGCTTCTTGTCGTCGCGCAGCTTGCGGATCATCGCGTCGTAGAACTTGTGCGCGTCGTCGCCCAGGGGCTGGCTGCCCTCCAGCACGATCACCGCCGAGCTGTCGGTCTCGCCCTCGTTGAACGCGTGGCCGATGTGTTGCAGCGCCACGAACGACGGCGCGTCCCGGGGGCTCAGCGACACGGACCGCTCCTGCCCGACGACTTCCAGCGACGGGACGAACAGGCTCAGCGCGACCACGATCCCGACCCAGAACAGGATGATCGGCACCGCGAGGCCGTGGATCATCCTGGCGAGGAACGGACGGTCGGCGTGGGTGTCGGCAGTGCTGGCGAATTGTGTTGTGGTCACGCGGATTTCACCAGGCAGAAGGTGTAGGCGTGGACCTCGTTGGAGATTCTTTCGGCCTTGACGACGTCGTCGACGGTGATGCGGCAGCCGACGCTGTCGCCGCTGGCGCGCGCCACGAGGCTACCCATCACGGCGGCCTTGTCGGTGGTGACGCGCAGCGCCCACGGCAGCGCGGCCCCGTCGACGCGCTGGGGGTCGCCGTTGACGTCGAAGTAGCTGATGTCCGCGGTCGTGCCGGGCGGGCCGAAGACCTCGTAGACGATGCGTTTCGGGTTGAACGGCTTGGGGTTTTGCAGGTTGCTGTCCGCGTAGGATTCCCGCTTTGCGGAGCCGAAGTAGCCGTGCACCCGGAACACGATGAACCCCCCGATCACCAGTACCGCCACGATGACCAGTGGGATCCATGTCCGGGACAGCACCTTGAAAATTCGGAATCCCTTTCAACGGTCGGCCCGAGTGCGAAGCAGTAGCGGTGGGACCGTTGACTCCTTCCCCTCGCGCGCTGGAGTGTAACGCTTACCACGTGCGTAACAGAGGGCTCGGTGTGGGCTCGGTGTGGGCCAGCGCAAATCACACGATGTGCGTTATACAAATCACACGATGTGCGTTATCCTCACCCGGTGGCGCAACTCACATTTCAGCGCGCCCGCACCGAGGAGAACAAGCGTCAGCGTGCGGCGGCCCTCGTCGAGGCCGCGCGCTCGCTGGCGCTCGAGACCGGCGTCGCCTCAGTCACTTTGACCGCGGTCGCCGGCCGCGCCGGGATCCACTACTCCGCGGTGCGCCGCTACTTCACCTCGCACAAGGAGGTGCTGCTGCACCTCGCCGCCGAGGGGTGGGCGCGCTGGTCGGCCACCGTGTGCGAGGAGTTGGCCAAGCCCGGGCCGATGACGCCGGCGCGGGTGGCCGAGACGCTGGCCAACGGGCTGGCCGCCGACCCGCTGTTCTGCGACCTGCTGTCCAACCTCCACCTGCACCTCGAGCACGAGGTGGAGATCGACCGGGTGGTCGAGATCAGGCGCAACATCGCCGCCGCCGCGGTCGCGCTGGCCGACGCCATCGAGCGCGCGCTGCCCGCGCTGGGCCGTTCCGGCGCCTTCGACATCCTGATCGCCGCCTACTCGTTGGCATCGGCCTTCTGGCACATCGCCAACCCGCCGGAGCGGCTCACCGACGCCTACGCCGAGGAGCCCGACGCCCTTCCGCCGGAGTGGAACATCGACTTCGCGTCCGCCCTCACCCGAGTGCTGACGGCCACCTGCATCGGCCTCATCTCGGAGTCGGAGTCGTCATGAGGTCGTCATGAACAGGAAAGGAGACCAAGGCGCTGTGGCTTGGCGAACTGCAACCCGTGCGAACGACGCCGAGGTTTCCGAGCGCTCGGGGGGCAGTGCGGTGGCCAACGCGTTCAAGAGGGTCATCGCTAGGGTTACGCTTAGGCCAACTAATGTTTCGGCCCGTGGGGGAGGACTTGAAGCGCCCATGACGACGACTGAGCCAAGGACCGAGCCGCTGAGGAAGCAGGACTCCGCCGGCGGCGAGGGCAACAAGGTCGCCCCGCAGCGCACCAAGAAGGGGTTGCTGAGCCGTTTCTGGCTGGTGCTCACGATCGCAGCTGTCGTCGCGGTATCGGGATTCGTGGTGTACCGGCTGCACGGCGTCTTCGGCGTTCACCGCGGTTCGTTCGGTGGCGGCACCTCGGGCGAGGTCCTCGACGAGTTCAACGCCAAGACGATCACGCTCCAGGTCTGGGGCCCGCCGGGCAGCACGGCAACCATCAACTACCTCGACGAGAACTCCCACCCGCAGCAGGCCCTCAACGTGCCCCTGCCCTGGAGCAAGGTATTGAGTTCGACCAAGCCCGGCATCCCGGCAAACCTGGTGGCGCAAGGAGACGGCAGTTGGATCGCCTGCCAGTTCGTGGTGAACAAGCACGACGGGAGCGGTGACGTCATCAAGACCCCGAATCGGTCGGATCCCAATCAAACCGTGAACGCCTTCGTCTACTGCCTGGACAAGTCCGCATGAGCGAGCCGGGCGAGGCTCCGCCGCGCGTCGATCAGCCGCTGATCCCGCCGTTCCTGCCGCGGATGATCCATCGGCTGGCCCTGCCGATCGTGCTGGTGTGGCTGGGCATCGTTTTCGTCACCAACACCGTGGCCCCGCAGCTGGAGGTCGTCGCCAAAACCCACTCGGTGTCGATGAGTCCGACCGACGCGGCATCCTTTCAGTCGATGATGAAGGTCGGATCGACGTTCAAAGAGTTCAACTCCGACAACTCGGCCATGATCCTGCTGGAGGGCGACAAGCCACTCGGGCCGGAAGCGCACCGCTACTACGACGAGATCGTCAGGCGCGTCGAGCAAGACAAGAAACACGTTCAGCACGTCCAGGATTTCTGGAGCGATCCGCTGACGGCGGCGGGTTCCCAGAGCCACGATCAGAAGGCCGCGTACGTCCAGGTTTACCTCACCGGCAACATGGGCGGCGGGCAGGCGACCGAGTCCGCCTTGGCCGTCCGCAAGATCGTGGACTCGGTGCCCGCGCCGCCGGGAATCAAGGCTTACGTCACCGGGGCGGGTCCGCTGTTCGCCGATCAGTCCCACGCGGGTGAGAAGGGCGTCGCGACGGTCACGCTCGTCACCTTCCTTGTCATCGTGCTGATGCTGTTGTTCGTCTACCGCTCGTTCGTCACCATGCTGATCATGCTGGGGATGGTGTTCATCGAGCTGGCGGCTGCCCGCGGTGTCGTCGCGACGCTCGGTAACTACGGCGTCATGGGGCTGTCGACCTTCGCCAACAACATGCTGGTGCTTATGGCGATCGCCGCCGGGACGGACTACGCGATCTTCGTGGTCGGGCGCTATCACGAGGCCCGTGGTCTGGGCGAGACCCGCGAACAAGCGTTCTACACCATGTTCCACAGCACCGCGCACGTCGTGCTGGGATCGGGCCTGACCATCGCCGGCGCGATGTATTGCCTGAGCTTCTGCCGGCTGCCGTACTTCCAGTCGCTGGGGGTGCCCTGTGCGGTCGGCATGCTTGTCGCGGTGCTCGCGGCCTTGACGCTGGCTCCGGCGATCCTGACGGTGGCGTCATTCTTCAAGCTCCTGGATCCGAAGCGAAAGCTGCAGACTCGGGGCTGGCGTCGCATCGGCACCGCGGTCGTCCGCTGGCCCGCACCGGTTCTCGCGGTGACGGTCGGGGTCGCGCTGGTTGGTCTGCTCGCCCTGCCCGGTTACAAGACGGACTACGACAACCGCCACTTCCTGCCGGCGGACACCCCGGCCAATGTCGGTTATGCCGCCGCGGACCGGCACTTCGACCAGGCCCGGCTCAATCCTGAGCTGTTGATGATCGAGACCGATCACGACCTGCGTAACCCGGCCGATTTCTTGGTCCTGGACAAGGTTGCCAAGGCGGTGTTCCACATCCCCGGCATCGGCCGGGTCCAGACCATCACCCGGCCGTTGGGCACGCCGCTCGACCACAGCACCCTCGGTTTCCAGATGAGTGCACAAGCCGCAGGGCGGATCCAGACCCAGCACTATCAGGAGGAGCAGGCGGCAAACCTGCTCAAGCAGGCGGACGAGCTGCGCAAGACGATGGCAACGCTGCGTGAGCAGATGCAGGTGACCCAGGACCTCAGCAACACGACGCACGAAACCACCAGGCTCACAAAGGAAACCGTGCGGATCACTGAGGCGTTGCGCGACGACATCGCCAACTTCGACGACTTCTTCCGGCCGATCCGCAGCTACTTCTATTGGGAGAAGCACTGTTTCGACATTCCGGTCTGCTGGGCGCTACGGTCGGTCCTGAACGCGCTCGACGGCATCGACCAGGTGGCCGAGAACATCGTGGAGCTCAGCGCGAACCTGGACAAGCTGGATCGGATCCAGCCGCAGCTGGTGGCGCTGATCCCGCCGCAGATCGAGAGTCAGCAGCACAACCTCGACACCATCATGTCGAACTATGCGATCACACAGGGTCTCAACGACCAGGCGAAGGCGCAGGCCGACAACGCCACCGCCCAGGGCGATGCCTTCGACAAGGCGAAGAACGACGACACGTTCTACCTTCCGCCGGAGGCGTTCAAGAGCCCGGACTTCGCCCGGGGTCTCAAAAATTTCATCTCGCCCGACGGCCACGCCGTCCGGTTGATCATCTCCCATGAGGGCGACCCGGCGAGTCCTGAAGGCATCAAACACATCGAACCGATCAAGCAGGCCGTGCACGAGGCGATCAAGGGCACGCCCTGGGAGGGCGCCAAGGTCTACCTCGGCGGCACCGCCGCGACGTACAAGGACATGCACGACGGCTCCAACATCGACCTGCTGATCGCCGGAATTGCCGCAGCCACACTGATTTTCATCATCATGCTGGTGATCACCCGAAGCGCCGTGGCCGCCTTTGTGATCGTCGGTACGGTGTTGCTGTCACTGGGCGCCTCGTTCGGACTCTCCGTGCTGCTATGGCAGTACATCCTGGGCATGAAGTTGCACTGGATGGTGCTGGCAATGGCGATCATCCTGCTGCTGGCGGTCGGCTCGGACTACAACCTGCTGCTGATATCGCGGTTCAAGGAGGAAATCCACGCGGGGCTCAGAACGGGGACGATCCGCGCGATGGCCGGTTCGGGCTCGGTGGTGACCTCCGCCGGTCTGGTGTTCGCCGCGACCATGGCCACGTTCATGTTCAGCCCGCTGCTGGTGATGGCCCAGGTGGGTACGACGATCGCGCTGGGTTTGTTGTTCGACACCCTGGTCGTGCGAGCGTTCATGACACCGTCGCTGGCCACCCTGCTCGGGCGCTGGTTCTGGTGGCCGCAGCACGTGCGTCCACGGCCGGCCAGTACCATGCTGCGACCGTACGGACCGCGTCCCGCCGTGCGCGATTTGCTCCTCAAGGACGCCGACGAGCGCCCGGCGGGCGGGGTGGTACAGGCGCGCTGATCCTTGCATTGACAGCGTCGCCAGCATAGCAGAACGTAGACCACCATGGCGTGGGACTTCTCGACCGATCCGGACTTTCAGCGCAAGCTCGACTGGGTCGAGGAGTTCTGCCGCGAGGAGATCGAGCCGCTGGGGTTGGTGTTCCCCTACGCGGTCCGCTCGCCCGACCCCGCGGTGAAGGCCTACGTCCGGGGCCTGCAGCAGCAGATCAAGGACCAGGGGCTGTGGGCGATCTTCCTCGACAAGGAACTGGGCGGCCCCGGCTTCGGGCAGCTCAAGCTGGCGCTGCTGAACGAGGTCATCGGCCGCTATCCGGCCGCCCCGCAGATGTTCGGCGCCGCCGCCCCCGACACCGGCAACATCGAGATGCTCGCCGCCTACGGCACCGAGGAGCAGAAGCGGCGCTGGTTGCGGCCGCTGCTCGACCAGGAGATGTTCTCGGCCTACTCGATGACCGAGCCCCAGGGCGGGTCCGACCCCAACCTGTTCAAGACGCGCGCCGTGCGCGACGGCGACGAGTGGGTCATCAACGGGGAGAAGTGGTTCACGTCGGCGGGCCGCGTCGCCGACATCCTCTTCGTCATGTGCACCAACGGCATGTTCGTCGTGCCGCGCAAGACGCCGGGGGTGGAGATCCAGCCGGAGCCGCGCAACCACAACCACATCGTCTACCGGGACGTCCGGGTTCCGCTCGACCACCTGCTCGGCCCCGAGGACGGGGCGAAAACCCTGGCGCAGCGCCGCCTCGGCGGCGGGCGCATCCACCACGCGATGCGCACCATCGCCCAGTGCAAGCTGGCGTTCGACATGATGTGCGAGCGGGCGCTGTCGCGGGAGTCGCACGGCAAGGTGATCGCCGAACACCAGATGGTGCAGGAGAGGATCGCCGACTCCTACGCCGCGATTCGCATGCTGCGGCTGTTGGTGCTCGAAACCGCTTGGAAGATCGACAATTCCAGCACCAAGGACGCCCGCACCGACATCGCGACCGTCAAGTTCACGATGGCCAGGGTGCTGCGCGAGGTGTCGTTCAACGCCCTGCACATCCTCGGGTCACTCGGCACCACCGACCTCACCCCGTTGCAGGCGATGTATGCGGGCGCGCCGGCGATGGGCCTCGCCGACGGCGCCGACGAGGTGCACAAGGCCACCGTGGCCCGCCGCGTGCTCCGGGACTACCGGCCGCAGGAGCACCCGTACTGGCCCACCGAGTACCTCCCCGCCAAGCGCGCGGCGGCGTGGGCGAAGTTCGAGCCGAAGTTTGCGGCCGACCCCGAGTTGCGCGCGGCGGCGGAGGCCTACCAGAAGTACTTTTCCGGCCGGCGCTGACTCGAGCGGCCGCGACTCCGCGTTACTGCACCCGACCCTTGGGAGGTCCAGGCCACCCAGGCGGACCAGTTGGCTCGGCCCAGTCCCAGACCGACATGTCGCCGGGCGGGTACTGGTTGCAGATGTCGGTGGCCTTGGCGACGACGCCCTTGTTGTTGAAGAAGATCTTCATGTGGTTGGGCCAGGCCTCCCACAGCGGATCGCCCTGGGGCGCATAGAAGTTCTCGGAATAGTTCCTGCGGTCCCCCGGCGACAGCGAGTAGAACCAGTGCGCCTTGTCGATCGTCGCCTGCTGGACGTTCGGGTGGTTGTCGAAGTCGATCATGTAGCGCTGGTAGTACACCGGGCTGGTGTCCCGGGCGGCCGCCAGGATCTGCTCCGCGTCGCAGGTGGTGTTGATCATCCGGCGCGGGATCGGGAAGTCTTCGGTGGAATCGGCCGTGGCGGTCGTCGGGAAAATCGCAGCGGCGACGCCCAGGGCGAGGAACATGGTGCCTGCACGCAGGCTGGTGCTGAGCCGAGACATAGAGGCTACGGTAGCACTTTCCCGGGTCCCGCGAACAGCGGATCGAAAATTCGTAACCTAGCTTACTAAGCACCGCTATCAGGGACGATGACGTGCGACGGGTCCGGCCGCAGCTCGGCGGGGGCCTGGCTGTAGTCGCCGAACGGGCCGTCGCGGCGCTCGACCGCGGCCCGCACACCCTGGGTTTGGGCCGTGTTGATGAAGTCGAGCGCGTCGGGGGTGTTGCGCATCAGGCCGTCGAGGATGCCGCCCAGCGTCTGGGTCGACGCCAGGCCCATGTTCTCGTAGGCCTGGTTGACGATCAGCTTCTGCGCCTGCAGCTGGGACAGCGGGATGCGGGCCAGCTCGGTGGCGATCTCGGCGACCCGCGCCTCGAGGCGCTCGAACGGCACCGCCTCGTTGATCAGCTCCACCTCGGCGGCCTGCACGCCGGTCAGCGGCCGGCCCGTCAGCGAGTGCCATTTCGCCCTGGCGAGGCTCAACCGGTACAGCCACATCCCGGTCAGGTAGGCCCCCCACATCCGGCTGTACGGGGTGCCGATCACCGCGTCCTCGCTGGCGACGACGATGTCGGCGCACAGCGCGTAGTCGCTGGCCCCGCCCACGCACCAGCCGTGGACCTGGGCGATCACCGGCTTGGACGCCCGCCAGATGGCCATGAACTTCTGCGTCGGCCCGGTCTCGCGGGCGGTGACCATCGCGAAATCCTTGCCCGGGTCCCACCGGCCGTCGGTCATCATGGCATCGCCCCAGTGCTGGAAGCCGCCGCCGAAGTCGTAGCCGCCGGAGAAGGCGCGGCCGGCGCCGCGCAGCACGATGACCTTGATGTCGGGGTCGCGCTCGGCGCGCCCCACCGCCGCCTCGATCTCGTCGGGCATCGGCGGGACGATCGTGTTGAGCTGGTCCGGGCGGTTCAGCGTGATGGTGGCGACCGGTCCGGCCGTGCTGTACAGCAGCGTCTCGAAGTCTGGCTGTTTCATAGCGCCAAGTGTCGGTCAGGGCTGTTCGGCGGGCGGATCGGGTTCGCGGTTTTCCGGGTCCGACGCGTAAATCCGGTCACCGATCTTCAGGTAGGGCGTCGTCAGGTAGGCCGTCAGCACGACGATGGCGCCGAAGATCAGCGTCGTCATGACACCGTTCGGCCAGAGTTGGCCGGTGCCGAAGGCGAAAAAGAGGATGCCCAGGGCCGACACCCCCCAGTAGAAGTAGCGGCCCTTGCGACGGTCGGCGATGAAGCGAAACCGCGACTGCGCCCAACCGGCGAGGATCAGGACCAGCCCGGCGACGATCAGGCCGAGTTCGATGACGTCGAGGATCTTCACGGTTGGCCTCCCAGCATCCGCCACAGGAACGAGAAACTCAGCGCCGACTTGAACGCGACCTGCTCGTTGTCGGCCGCGCCGGCGTGCCCGCCCTCGATGTTCTCGTAGTACCACGCCTTGTGGCCGGCGGCCTGCAACGCCGCCGCCATCTTGCGGGCATGGCCCGGGTGTACCCGGTCGTCGCGGGTGGACGTGGTGAACAGCACCGGCGGGTACCGTCGTGCCGGCGAAATGTTCTGGTACGGCGAGTATTTCGAGATGAACGCCCAGTCGTCCGGGTTGTCCGGGTCGCCGTACTCGGCCACCCAGGAGGCGCCCGCGAGCAGCAGGTGGTAGCGCCTCATGTCCAGCAGCGGCACGTCGCACACCAGCGCGCCGAACTTCTCCGGGTACTGGGTGAGCATGATGCCCATCAGCAGCCCGCCGTTGCTGCCGCCGCGGGCGCCGAGCTGCTCGACGGTCGTGACGCCGCGGCTCACCAGATCGGTTGCCACCGCGGCGAAATCCTCGGCCACCTTGTGCCGGCCCTCGCGCATCGCCTGGGTGTGCCAGCCGGGCCCGTACTCGCCGCCGCCGCGGATGTTCGCCATCACGAAGGTCCCGCCGCGGGCCAGCCACAGCCGGCCCAACACGCCGTCGTACCCGGGCGTCCTGGCCACCTCGAACCCGCCGTAGCCGCTCAGCAGGGTGGGGCCCGGGCCGTCGGCGTCGCGGGGCCGCACCACGAAGTAGGGGATCGAAGTCCCGTCGTCCGACGTCACGAAATACTGTGCCACGGATAGGTTTTCGGCGTCGAAGAACGCCGGCGCGGATTTGATCGGCTCCAGTTTCCCGTCGCCGGCGCCGCGCATCAGCCGCGACGGCGTGACGAATCCGCTGGAGTCGAGGAAGAACTCGTCGCCGGTGTGGTCGGCGGCGGCCACGACGGTGTTGGTGGCGGGCGGGATGCCCGGCACCGGCTCGCGCCGCCACTCGCCGGGCGTGGCCATCTCCACGCGGCTGGCCACGTCGGCCAGGGTGACGATCAGCAGCCGATCCTTGGTCCACGCGTAGTGGTTCAGCGCGGTGTGCCCGTCGGGCTCGAACACCACCCGCAATTGCGCCGTGCCGGCGAGGAATTCGTCGTAGTCGGCGGCCAGCAGCGAACCCGCGGCGTACACCGCGTCGCGGAAGTACCAGTCGCTGCGCAGCTCGATCAGTATCCACTCGCGGTGCACCGACACGCCGGCGTCGGTGGGCGCGTCGATGCGGATCAGCTCCGGGCCACGCAGCTCGTAGATCTCGTCGTTCCAGAAGTCGAGAGCGCGGCCCAGCAGGGTGCGCTCGAAGCCGGGTGTCCGGTCCACCGAGGCGGAGACGCGGACGTCGGAAGCGGTGCCCTCGAACACGGTCTGCGCGTCGGCCAGCGGCGTGCCCCGCCGCCACCGCTTGATCACCCGCGGGTAGCCCGATTCGGTGAGCGAGCCGGGACCGAAATCGGTGCCCACCAGCACGGTGTCCGGGTCGGCCCAGGCGACCTGCGACTTGGCCTCGGGCAGCGCGAACCCGTCGTCAACGAATTGCCTTGTCGCCATGTCGAATTCGCGCACGACGGACGCGTCCGAGCCGCCGGGGGACAGGCCGATCAGCGCGCGGGTGTATTCGGGTTCGATGACGCCGGCGCCGGCCCACACCCACTTCTCGCCGTCGGCGCGGCCCAGCTCGTCGACGTCGATCAGCACATCCCACTCGGGGGCGTCGGTGCGGTAGCTGTCCAGGGTGGTGCGCCGCCACAGTCCGCGCGGGTTGGCGGCGTCGCGCCAGAAGTTGTACAGGTGCTCGCCGCGGCGCACGACGTAGGGGATTCGCGCGTCGGTGTCGAGCACCTCGAGCGCCTCGGCGCGCATCCGCTCGAAGGACGCGTCGCAGAATTCGGTCAGCGTCGGCTCGTTGCGGGCCCGCACCCAGTCCAGCGCCGCGTCGCCGGTGACCTCCTCGAGCCACAGGTACGGGTCGTCGGTCATGTCGGCGCCGGCGGCGGCCTCGGAAGTCATGGAGCCCATTGTGGACCCGGCGGTAGTGTGAGTTACATCGCACAAGGACAGAACAGGAGTGAGAGCAGATGACTGTTTTCGCACGTCCGGGCGCCGCCGGGGCATTGATGTCATACGAATCCCGGTACGACAACTTCATCGGGGGCCAGTGGGTCGCGCCGGCGGGCGGCCGCTACTTCGAGAACCCGACGCCGGTGACCGGCCAGACGTTCTGCGAGGTGGCCCGCTCCGACGAGGCCGACGTCGACAAGGCGCTGGACGCCGCGCACGCCGCGGCCCCGGCGTGGGGCAAGACGGCGCCCGCCGAGCGGGCGGCGATCCTGAACAAGATCGCCGACCGCATCGAGGAGAACACGGCCGCGCTGGCCGTCGCCGAGGTCTGGGACAACGGCAAGCCGATCCGCGAGGCGCTGGCCGCCGACATCCCGCTGGCCGCCGACCACTTCCGCTACTTCGCGGCGGCGATCCGCGCGCAGGAGGGCTCGCTGTCGCAGATCGACTCCGACACCGTCGCGTATCACTTCCACGAGCCGTTGGGCGTGGTGGGGCAGATCATCCCGTGGAACTTCCCCATCCTGATGGCCTCCTGGAAGATGGCGCCGGCGCTGGCGGCCGGCAACGCGGTGGTGCTCAAACCCGCCGAGCAGACCCCGGTGTCGGTGCTCTACCTGATGTCGCTGATCGCCGACCTGCTGCCGGCCGGCGTGGTCAACGTCGTCAACGGGTTTGGCGCCGAGGCCGGCAGGCCGCTGGCGTCGAGCAACCGGATCGCCAAGGTGGCGTTCACCGGGGAGACCACCACCGGGCGGCTGATCATGCAGTACGCGTCGCAGAACCTGATCCCGGTCACCCTGGAGCTCGGCGGCAAGAGCCCCAACATCTTCTTCTCCGACGTGATGGCCGCCCATGACGACTTCCAGGACAAGGCGCTGGAGGGGTTCACCATGTTCGCCCTCAACCAGGGCGAGGTGTGCACCTGCCCGTCCCGCAGCCTGATCCAGGCCGACATCTACGACGAGTTCCTCGAGCTGGCCGCGATCCGCACCAAGGCCGTCCGGCAGGGCGACCCGCTGGACAGCGAGACGATGCTGGGCTCGCAGGCGTCCAACGACCAGATGGAAAAGATCCTGTCCTACATCGAGATAGGCAAGGACGAGGGCGCCAAGATCATCACCGGTGGGGAGCGCGCCGAGCTGGGCGGCGACCTGTCCGGCGGCTTCTACATGCAGCCGACGATCTTCGCCGGCAACAACAAGATGCGGATCTTCCAGGAGGAGATCTTCGGGCCGGTGGTGGCGGTGACGTCGTTCTCCGACTACGACGACGCGATCTCGATCGCCAACGACACCCTCTACGGCCTGGGCGCGGGGGTGTGGTCGAGGGACGGCAACACCGCCTACCGGGCCGGCCGCGACATCCAGGCCGGCCGGGTGTGGGTCAACTGCTACCACGTGTACCCGGCGCACGCCGCGTTCGGCGGCTACAAGCAGTCGGGCATCGGCCGGGAGAACCACAAGATGATGCTCGACCACTACCAGCAGACCAAGAACCTGATGGTGTCCTACTCGCAGAAGGCGCAGGGGTTCTTCTAGATGGGTCTCGGGCCTCCATCAGGAGTTGTGCTGACCGCTGCGGCCGCCGAACTGCTGGCGCGGCTGCAGGATCGGCACGGCCCGGTGATGTTCCACCAGTCCGGCGGCTGCTGCGACGGGTCCTCGCCGATGTGCTACCCGCGCGGGGACTTCATCGTCGGCGACCGCGACGTGCTGCTCGGCGTGCTCGACGTGGGCGACGACTCCGACGGGGTTCCGGTGTGGATTTCCGGCCCGCAGTACGACGCCCACTATCGGGGCGACAAGCGCACCCAGCTGGTCATCGACGTGGTGCCCGGCCGCGGCGGCGGCTTCAGCCTCGAGGCGCCCGAGGGGGTGCGGTTCCTGTCCCGCGGCCGGGTGCTGGCCGACGCCGAAAAGGCCGAACTGCAAGGCACTCCCGTGATCACCGGGGCGGCCTACGAGCGCGGCGAACGCCCGCCGGTGCGCGGCGCGGTGGTGGAGCTGAACTCGGCGGCCGCGCCGGAAACGTGCCCCGTTGGGGGTCGGGAATCGCAGTAAGGTCGTCACCGTGATCCCGCTTCCACGTCCCTGGCTGCTGGCCGGCGCCATGCTGGTCGGCAGCGCGGTCGGGCTGCTGGCGGGGGTGGCGTTCGCCGTCGCGGTCCACGCCAGCATTCGCCCGGACGTCGCCATCGCGCTGGTGGTCGGGGTGCCCAGCCTGATCGGGCTGGTGACGATCGTGTTGTCCGGGCGTCGCTGGGTCACCATGGTCGGCGCGTTCATCCTGGCGGTGGCGCCGGGCTGGTTCGGCGCCCTCGTCGCTCTGCGGGTGGCCGCCGGTGCCTGAGTTGCCCGACGAGGACCGCGACACCCACCCGCGCACCGAGGCGTTCGTGCCGGATTTCGGCGACTCCGACGACGACAGCGGCGCGCAGCCGATCGCCCAATCCGCTGGGGCCGCCGACAAACCCGAGCCGCCCGCGGCGGAGCCGTCGGCGCCCGAGGAGGGGGCGGAGCCCGAGGCGCCCGCGACGCCGGCGCCGCCGGTCACCGTGCCCGGCCGCTACCAATACCTCAAGTGGTGGAAGTTGGTGCTGGTGATCCTCGGCGTGTGGGTCGTCACCGGTGAGGTGGGGCTGAGCCTCTTCTATTGGTGGTATCACACCATCGACAAGACGCTGCCGGTCTTCATGGTGCTGGTCTACGTCGTCGCCTGCGTGGTCGGCGGCGTGCTGCTGGCGATGGTGCAGGGCAGGCCGTTGATCTCGGCGCTGTCGATCGCGGTGATGTCCGGGCCGTTCGCGTCCGTCGCGGCCGCCGCCCCGCTGTACGGCTATTACTACTGCGAGCGGGTGGGCCACTGCCTGATCGGCGTCATCCCGTACTGATCCGAGCCGCGACCGTGTGGCCTATGGACGAGTCGAAGGCAGTTCGCATACCTACGGCCCACACTCGGCGCCGCGGGGTTGGGGCGGCCCCACTAGTCTGGGGCCGTGACCCACTATGACGTCGTCGTGCTCGGGGCCGGCCCCGGCGGTTATGTCGCAGCGATTCGTGCCGCGCAGCTGGGCTTGAACACCGCAATCGTCGAACCGAAGTACTGGGGCGGCGTCTGCCTCAACGTCGGCTGCATCCCGTCCAAGGCGCTGCTGCGCAACGCCGAGCTCGCTCACATCTTCACCAAGGAGGCCAAGGCCTTCGGCATCGGCGGCGAGGCGACCTTCGACTACGGGGTCGCCTTCGACCGCAGCCGCAAGGTGGCCGAGGGCCGCGTCGCCGGCGTGCACTTCCTGATGAAGAAGAACAAGATCACCGAGATCCACGGGTACGGCCGGTTCACCGACCCCCGAACGCTGTCGGTGGATCTCAACGACGGGGGCACCGAGACCGTCACGTTCGACAACGCCATCATCGCCACCGGCAGCAGCACCCGGCTGGTTCCGGGAACGTCGCTGTCGGCCAACGTGGTCACCTACGAGGAGCTGATCCTGACCCGCGAGCTGCCGGCGTCGATCATCATCGCCGGGGCCGGGGCCATCGGCATGGAGTTCGGCTATGTGCTGAAGAACTACGGCGTCGACGTCACCATCGTCGAGTTCCTGCCGCGGGCGCTGCCCAACGAGGACGCCGAAGTGTCCAAGGAGATCGAGAAGCAGTTCAAGAAGCTGGGCGTCAAGGTGCTGACGGGAACCAAGGTCGAGTCCATCTCCGACGACGGCGCGGTGGTGCGGGTGACCGTCAGCAAGGATGGGAACGCCGAGGAGCTCAAGGCCGAAAAGGTGTTGCAGGCCATCGGTTTTGCGCCCAACGTCGAGGGCTACGGCCTGGAGGCGGCCGGCGTCGCGCTCACCGACAGCAAGGCCATCGGCGTCAACGACTACATGGTCACCAGCGTCCCGCACATCTACGCGATCGGCGACGTCACCGGAAAGCTGATGCTGGCCCACGTCGCCGAGGCCATGGGTGTGGTTGCGGCCGAAACCATCGCCGGCGCAGAGACTTTGGCTCTCGGCGACTACCGGATGCTGCCGCGCGCCACGTTCTGCCAGCCCAACGTCGCCAGCTTCGGGCTCACCGAGCAGCAGGCCCGCGACGAGGGCCACGACGTGGTGGTGGCCAAGTTCCCGTTCACCGCCAACGGCAAGGCCCACGGCGTCGGCGACCCCAGCGGCTTCGTCAAGCTGGTCGCCGACGCCAAGCATGGCGAGCTGCTCGGCGGGCACCTGATCGGCCACGACGTCTCCGAGCTGCTGCCGGAGCTGACCCTGGCGCAGAAGTGGGACCTGACGGCCACCGAGCTGGCCCGCAACGTGCACACCCATCCGACGATGTCGGAGGCGCTGCAGGAGTGCTTCCACGGCCTGACCGGCCACATGATCAACTTCTGAGCATGACCGGCATCACCAGCGAGACCGTCGTCGGCGCGATCGGCGGGGTGGTCGTCGGGTATGTGCTGTGGCTGATCGCCATTTCGATCGGGGACAACGCGACGGCGGGCCGGTGGGGCCCGCTGGTGTTGCTGATCTCGGTGGTGCTGGGAACCGGCGCGGCGCTGTGGGGGTTGTGGCTGCGCCGGCGCGGCAAACGGCTGTGGGCGGCGTTCGCCTTCGCGCTGCCGGTCCTTCCGGTGGCGCTGACGCTGGCCGTGCTGGCCGACGTCTACCTGTAGCTAGCCCGGCCTGTCCAACGGGATGTTCAGCGCGGCCATGGTCGCGGCCAGCCCGTCGTATTGGCTTGTGAGCAAACAGAATTCGATCAGCTGGCGCCGATCCAGGTGAGCCGCCAGCCGCTGCCAGCTGGCGTCGGTGACCGTGCGGTCCTGGACGAACTCGTCCGTGGCCGCCAGCAGCGCCCGCTGCCGCTCGGTGAGTGCCTCGCCGCCGTCGGGCCAGGCGAAGATGGCGGCCTGCAGGTCGTCGTCCAGTCCCTGCTTGCGCGCCATCCCGCGATGGTGCTGCAGCTCGTATTCGCACCCGCGCACGTGCGCGACCCGCAGGATCACCAGCTCGGTGTCGACCGCCGGCAGCCGCCCCCGCAGCAGCCGCCCGCTGTACATCGACCAGGTCCAGAACAGCAGCTGGCGCTGCCCCAGGGTGGTGAACAGGTGCATCTCCGGCACCCGCATCCGGCGCGCGGCCAGCTTCGCCATCAGCCAGTTGATCGGGCCCAGCTCCCGGAACCGGCCCGGCGGGATGCGGCCGGTGTGATCGGCCTGACCGTCGTGCGCCGCGGTCACGGCTGCTTCACCAGGTAGGGCGACACGGTGCTGCGGTGCTCGTCGAGATCGAGCGCGCGCCCCAGCGCGGGGAACGCCCGCTGCGGGCAGTTGTCGCGTTCGCACACCCGGCAACCCGCGCCGATCGGCGTCGCCACGTCTCCCGACAAGTCGAGTCCTTCCGAGTAGACGAGCCGGTGCGCGTGCCGCAGTTCGCAGCC
Organism: Mycobacterium sp. NGS26; assembly: GCF_059813025.1. Classification (NCBI taxonomy): domain Bacteria; kingdom Bacillati; phylum Actinomycetota; class Actinomycetes; order Mycobacteriales; family Mycobacteriaceae; genus Mycobacterium; species Mycobacterium sp. NGS26. Next base: position 31,390 of record NZ_JCALDU010000008.1, on the reverse strand, counting down.
CAGCCCGATCGCGAAGGTTTTACCCGGCTGACCATACCGCGCGGCGCGGCGCTCCACGGTGCGTGCCACCCACATGTAGTTGCGGCCGTCGGGCATCTGGGCGATCTGCACCAGGATCTTGCCCGGGTTGGCGAACGTCTCGTAGACGTTCCACAGCGGGCAGGTGCCGCCGCTCGAGGAGAAGTGAAAACCCGTGGCGGACTGGCGCTTTGACATGTTGCCTGCGCGGTCGACCCGGATGAACGAAAACGGCACGCCCCGCATCGACGGCCGCTGCAGCGTCGAAAGCCGGTGCGCGATGGTCTCGTAGCTCACCGAGTAGAACGCCGACAGCCGTTCGACGTCGTAGCGGAAATTCTCGGCGACGTCGTGGAATTGGCGATACGGCAGCACCGCGGCCGCCGCGAAGTAGTTGGCCAGCCCCAGCCGGGCCAGCGTGCGCGACTCGTCGCTGGTGAACTTGCCCTGCTCGACCATGCTGTCGATCAGGTCGCCGAACTCGAGGTAGGCCAGCTCGGCGGCCATCTTGAACACCTGCTGCCCCGACGCCAGGTGACTGCTGATCTCCAGCGTCTTGGTCTGCGGGTCGTAGCGGTGCAGCACGGTGTCGCCGAGATCGATGCGCCGGTTGATGTGCACGCCGTGCACCTCGGTGAGGCGGCGGGTCAGCTCGCTGGCCAGGTCGCCGTGGTGCAGGCGCATCTGGGTGGTCAGCTCCTCGGCGGCGGTGTCCAGCTCGTGCAGGTAGTTCTGCCGCTCGTAGAAGTAGTCGCGCACCTCCTCGTGCGGCATGGTGATCGACCCGGTGCCGCTGCCGTCGAAGAACCGCTCCTCGGTGGCCGCGGCCAGCTGCGCGGTGGTGATCCGGTAGCGCCGGTGCAGGTTGACCAGCGCGCGGGCCAGCGCGGGATGCGCGTTCACCATCTCGGCGACCTCGGGCGGCTCGACGTCGATGCCCAGGTCGCGGTCCATCGTCACCTCGCGCAGCTCGGCGACGAGCCGGGTGTCGTCCTGGGGCGCGAAGAAGGTCGCGTCCACCCCGAACACCTCGCTGATCCGGAGCAGCACGGCCACCGTCAGCGGCCGGACGTCGTGCTCGATCTGGTTGAGGTAGCTGGGCGAGATCTCCAGCATCTGGGCCAGCGCGGCCTGGCTGAACCCGCGCTCGCTGCGCAACTGGCGAACGCGCGAGCCGACGAATGTCTTGGGCACCCGACCGAGCGTACCCGCACCTGCGAAGACGCCGTTGGCAGAGTTGGCACGACGGCGCGATCCGATCGCGATTGGCGTTTTGAAGTTGCCATTTGGCATCATGCGCAGCGGCGCCCGGGGTTAACCTGGGATACCGATGCGGAGGGAACGGGGAGCGAAGCCGTGAGCCTGGACAAGACAATGATGCCGGTGCCCGACGGCCACCCGGATGTATTCGATCGCGAATGGCCGCTGCGGGTCGGCGACATCGACCGCACCGGCCGGCTGCGGCTGGACGCGGCCTGCCGGCACATCCAGGACATCGGCCAGGACCAGCTGCGCGAGATGGGTTTCGAGGAGACCCACCCGCTGTGGATCGTCCGGCGCACCATGGTGGACCTGATCCGCCCGATCGAATTCCAGGACATGCTGCGCTGCCGGCGCTGGTGCTCGGGCACCTCGAACCGGTGGTGCGAGATGCGGGTCCGCATCGACGGGCGCAAGGGCGGCCTGATCGAGTCCGAGGCGTTCTGGATCAACATCAACCGGGAGACCCAGATGCCCGCGCGCATCGCCGACGACTTCCTGGCGGGCCTGCACAAGACCACGTCTATCGATCGGCTGCGCTGGAAGGGCTACCTGAAGCCGGGCAGCCGCGACGACGCGACCGAGATCCACGAGTTCCCGGTCCGGGTCACCGACATCGACCTGTTCGACCACATGAACAACTCGGTGTACTGGAGCGTGGTCGAGGACTACCTGGCCTCGCATCCCGAGCTGCTGCAGGTGCCGCTGCGCACCACCATCGAGCACGAGGCGCCGGTCGCCCTGGGCGACAAGCTCGAGATCATCTCGCACATTCACCCGGCCGGCTCCACCGACCAGTTCGGCCCCGGGCTGACCGATCGCACTGTTACAACCCTCACATACGCCGTCGGCGACGAGACCAAAGCCGTCGCCGCGCTCTTCTCCCTGTAGGCCAAACGGGGCGCTAAGCGGCTTGCTCAATTTTCCGTCTTGACCTGCGGCGTTGCGGTTACCGGCCGGTAGCTTCTGAAACGGTTAAGTTCCTACGCGGCTTCGCAAGATTTGCAAATTCGACGAAACTCGTTGCGGAAATTGGCAAATGAAACGGGTGGACCAGGGCGAACCCGCTGTGCCAAGGTCGAGTTAGCACGCCAGTGAAGTTGAGCCTCCAGCTACCGCCGGACGGCGGAGTGGCGTCAACCGTTCACCGTTTGCAAAGGAGTTAACCCAATGTCTGTCGTTGGCACCCCGAAGAGCGCCGAGCAGATCCAGCACGACTGGGACACCAACCCGCGCTGGAAGAACGTCAGCCGCACCTACACCGCCGAGGACGTCGTCGCCCTGCAGGGCAGCGTGGTCGAGGAGCACACCCTGGCCCGCCGCGGCGCCGAGGTGCTCTGGGAGCAGCTGCACGACCTGGAGTGGATCAACGCGCTGGGCGCGCTGACCGGCAACATGGCCGTCCAGCAGGTGCGCGCCGGCCTGAAGGCCATCTACCTGTCGGGCTGGCAGGTCGCCGGCGACGCCAACCTGTCCGGCCACACCTATCCCGACCAGAGCCTGTACCCGGCCAACTCGGTGCCGCAGGTGATCCGCCGAATCAACAACGCGCTGCTGCGCGCCGACGAGATCGCCAAGGTCGAGGGCGACCGGTCGGTGGAGAACTGGCTGGCGCCGATCGTCGCCGACGGCGAGGCCGGCTTCGGCGGCGCGCTCAACGTCTACGAGCTGCAGAAGGCGATGATCGCCGCGGGCGTCGCGGGCTCGCACTGGGAGGACCAGCTGGCCTCGGAGAAGAAGTGCGGCCACCTCGGTGGCAAGGTGCTGATCCCGACCCAGCAGCACATCCGCACGCTGACGTCGGCCCGGCTGGCGGCCGACGTGGCCGACGTGCCCACGGTGGTGATCGCCCGCACCGACGCCGAGGCCGCGACGCTGATCACCTCTGACGTCGACGAGCGCGACCAGCCGTTCATCACCGGCGAGCGGACCAAGGAGGGCTTCTACCGGGTGCGCAACGGCCTCGAGCCCTGCATCGCCCGGGCCCGGGCCTACGCCCCCTACTCCGACCTGATCTGGATGGAGACCGGCACGCCGGACCTGGAGCTGGCCGCGAAGTTCGCCGAGGGCGTCAAGGCGGAGTTCCCCGACCAGATGCTGGCCTACAACTGCTCGCCGTCGTTCAACTGGCGCAAGCACCTCGACGACGCCACCATCGCCAAGTTCCAAAAGGAGCTTGCCGCAATGGGATTCAAGTTCCAGTTCATCACGCTGGCCGGCTTCCACGCGCTGAATTACTCGATGTTCGACCTGGCCTACGGCTACGCCCGCAACCAGATGAGCGCGTACGTCGAGCTGCAGGAGCGCGAGTTCGCCGCCGAGGAGCGGGGTTACACCGCGACCAAGCACCAGCGCGAGGTGGGCGCCGGTTACTTCGACCGGATCGCCACCACGGTGGACCCGAGCTCGTCGACGACCGCCCTGACCGGCTCGACCGAAGAGGGCCAGTTCCACTGAGTTAGTCTGCCGAGCAGACGCAAAAGCACCCTTTTCCGCCCGAAATGAGGTGCTTTTGCGTCTGTTCGCGCATGTGAGGAGGCACAGTGATCCAGCGAGTGGGTGTGATCGGGGCCGGGCAGATGGGGTCCGGCATCGCCGAGGTCGCGGTCCGCGCCGGCGTCGCCGTGACGGTGTACGAGCCCAGCGAGGAGCTGCTCACGGCCGGACGCAACCGCATCGTCAAGTCGCTGGAGCGCGGCGTCAGCGCGGGCAAGGTGACCGAGCGGGAGCGCGACCGCGCGCTGGACGGGCTGACCTTCACCACGGACCTGGGCGACCTGGCCGACCGGCAGCTGGTGATCGAGGCGATCGTCGAGGACGAGGCGGTCAAGGCCAAGGTCTTCGCCGAGCTCGACCGGGTCATCACCGACCCCGACGCGGTGCTGGCGTCGAACACGTCGAGCATCCCGATCATGAAGATCGCCGCGGCCACCAAGAACCCGCGACGCGTGCTGGGCCTGCATTTCTTCAACCCGGTCCCGGTGCTGCCGCTGGTCGAGCTGGTGAGCACGCTGGTCACCGACGACGCCGCGGCCACCCGCGCCGAGGAGTTCGCCAGCGCGGTCCTGGGCAAGCAGGTGGTGCGCTGCTCCGACCGGTCCGGCTTCGTGGTGAACGCGCTACTGGTGCCCTACCTGCTGTCTGCGATCCGGATGGTCGAGGCGGGTTTCGCCACCGTGGAGGACGTCGACAAGGCCGTCGTCGCCGGGCTCTCGCACCCGATGGGCCCGCTGCGGCTGTCCGACCTCGTCGGGCTGGACACCCTCAAGCTGATCGCGGACAAGATGTTCGAGGAATTCAAGGAGCCCCTTTACGGTCCGCCGCCGCTGCTGCTGCGCATGGTGGAGGCGGGTCGGCTGGGCAAGAAATCGGGCCAGGGGTTCTATTCGTACTGACGCGGTCCGTCGGTTGGTTCGGCGTCGGGTAGCATACTCGCGACAACCAACGAGAGGTATTTCGCAGAGCATGGCTCAATTGAGGCCGTATTACGAAGAGTCCCAATCCATCTACGACGTTTCAGACGAATTTTTCGCATTATTCCTAGACCCGACGATGGGCTACACCTGCGCCTATTTCGAGCGTGACGACATGACGCTCGAGGAGGCCCAGAACGCCAAGTTCGACCTGGCGTTGGGAAAGCTGAACCTCGAGCCGGGGATGACGCTGCTCGACGTCGGTTGCGGTTGGGGCGGGGCGCTGCAACGGGCGATCCAGAAGTACGACGTCAACGTCATCGGAATCACGTTGAGCCACAACCAGTTCGAGTACAGCAAGGCAAAGCTGGCCGGGCTGTCGACCGGGCGCAACGTCGAGGTGCGGTTGCAGGGCTGGGAAGAGTTCGAGGACAAGGTCGACCGGATCGTGTCGATCGGCGCCTTCGAGGCGTTCAAGTCGGAGCGCTGGCCCGCGTTTTTCGAACGCGCCCACGACCTTCTTCCCCGCGACGGCAGAATGTTGTTGCACACCATTTTGACGTACACCCAAAAACAGCTGCACGAGCAAGGCGTCAAGCTCACGATGAGCGACGTGCGATTCATGCGATTCATCGGCGCGGAAATTTTCCCGGGCGGGCAGTTGCCGGCGCAGGAGGATATTTTCAAATGTGCGCAGGGCGCCGGGTTCTCGGTGGAAAAAGTGCAATTGCTGCGGGAGCATTACGCGCGCACGCTGAACATGTGGGCCGCCAACCTTGCGGCCAACGAGGACGAGGCGGTCGCCACCCAGTCGCAAGAGGTCTACGACCGCTACATGCGCTACCTACAGGGCTGCGAGGACTTCTTCCGCCGGGGCATCACCAGCGTGGGACAATTCACCCTGGTGAAGTAGTCGCTACTTCTCACAGGTGAACTGGGCGACGTCGGTGTAGCCGCCGCGGAACAGCTTGGCGCAGCCGGTCAGGTAGTGCATGTAGCGGTCATAGACCTCCTGCGACTGCGTCGCGACGGCCTGGGCCCGGTTGGCCTCGAGCGCCGCGGCCCAGGCGTCGAGGGTGCGCGCGTAGTGCAGCTGCAGCGACTGCACCCGGGTCACCTCGAAGCCGGCCGCGCCCGCGTGCTCCTCGACCGACGGGATGGTCGGCAGCCAGCCGCCGGGGAAGATCTCGGCCAGGATGAATTGGGTGAAGTGCACGATCTCGTGCGTCAACTTCATGCCGCGGGCCCGGGCGTCCTTGAAGGTGGGGCGGGTGATGGTGTGCAGCAGCATCACGCCCGCGGCGGGCAGCGCCCGGTACGCCATCTCGAAGAAGCGCGTATACCGTTGGCGGCCAAAGTGTTCGAAGGCGCCAATCGACACGATGCGGTCGACGGGCTCGTCGAACTTCTCCCAGCCCTCCAGCAACACCCGCGCCGAGCGGGGCGTGTCCATCCGGTCGAACCCCTTCCGGACATGCTCGGCCTGGTTCTCCGACAACGTCAGGCCCACGACGTTGACGTCGTATGTCTCGATGGCGCGCCGCATGGTCGCGCCCCAGCCGCACCCGATGTCCAGCAGCGTCATCCCCGGCTCCAGGTCCAACTTGCACAGCGCCAGGTCGATCTTGGCCAGCTGGGCCTCTTCCAGCGTCATGTCGTCGCACTCGAAGTACGCGCAGCTGTAGGTCTGGGTGGGGTCGAGGAACAGCCGGAAGAAGTCGTCCGACAGGTCGTAGTGGGCTTGCACGTTCCCGAAATGCGGCGTGAGTTGCACAGCCATATAGAGGCAGAGCCTTTCCGTTTCAGTGCATGCTAGCCGCCGCGATCGCGCGCGTCGCATTCAGCGCGCCGGGCTCACCAAACCCGCAGCACGGCGCCGATCGCGAGGCCGGCCACCAGCAGCGCACCGGCCTGCCGCACGTGCACCCACGCCAGCGCGGCATACCACAGCGGCCACACCGGGAAGTTCGGCGGCGGCTCGGCGGGCTTCGGCCGTCTGAAGTACGGCCACACCTTCGCCAGCCGGGGCAGCGCGGCGGCGACCACCAACGCGGGCCAGGGCATCGCGCCCGCCGCGACGGCCACCGCGACCAGCACATAGAAGCCGACCATCATGCCCAGCGTCGCGACGCGGGCGCGCGCCTCGCCGAGCAGCACCGGCAGCGTCCGGATCCCGAGCGGCTCGTCGTAGGGGATCTTGTCGATGTGCTTGCCCATCAACACAGTCGTGCACAACAAGCCGTAGGGCAGCGAGGCCAGCACGACGTCCCAGCCGACCGCTCCGACGGCGGAGTAGTACGTTCCGCACACCATCAGCGGACCCCAGACGACGAAGACGTCGGGCTCGCCCAGGCCGCGCTTCTTCAGCCGCAGCGGCGGGGCCGTGTAGGCGACGCTGAGGGCGAACCCGCCGAGCGCGAACGCGAGCACGGGCCAGCCGCGGGCCCACGTCAGCGCGACCAGGATCGCCAGGTCGGCGACGTTCACCAGCAGGATCGCCAGCCCCAGCGTGCGCCGGCTGATCAGCCCGGACAGCACCGGGTGCGGGGCGTACAGCGCGCGCGGGTAGCTGGCGCTGTCGGTGCCGACCCGGGTGTCGTAGAGGTCGTTCATCAGGTTGTTTGCGGTGTGCGCCAAGGTGATTCCGAGCACCGCCAACACCAGCCACCGCCAGTCCAGGCCGGGCTTGCCGACCGCGAGCAGCGCGGCCACCAGGCCGGACACCAGCGTCATCGGCAGCACCGCCGCGCGGGTGACGACCAGCCACCGCGTGACGGTGTCGACCGGCCCGTCCGGGGGCGGGTTGGTGGTGCGCAGCGCGTATGCCCACGACCTCAGCCGCGAGGCCACGCCCGGCTCAGTCATCGGCCGGGGGCGGGACGATCGGCGAGGGATGCGGCTCCTCGCGGAACTTTTCCAGTGATCCGCCGACCTCGACGATGCCGCACAGCGCGCTCCAGCTGAGCATGGTCAGGTAGTCGATCAGCTCGTCGCGGCTCATCCGGGGATCCGACATCCACGAGTGGGTGGCCAGCTGCACGCCGCCGACGATCAGGTAGGCCCACGGCTCGGCGCCGCGGGTGTCCATCCCGGCCTGCTGCATGCGCCGGCGCATCATCACCGCGAGCATCCGGGCGATGATGCGCTCGGAGTCGGCGATCACCTTGCTGTGGCTGGCCGAGCTGTTCGCCATCACGAACCGGTACGGCTCGGGCTCGTTCGCCACGGTGTCGACGTAGACCCGGATGACCTCGCGGGTCAGGTCGAAGCCGTCCAGGTTGGACGACAGCGCGGCCGCCATGTTGGGTATCAGCGTGGTCTGCGTGAACCGCATCATCACGGCCGTCGTCAGGTCGTTCTTGTCGACGAAGTAGCGGTAGAGCACGGTCTTGGAAACGCCGATCTCGGCCGCGATGTCGTCCATGCTCAGGAAGCGCCCGCGCTGCCGAATCGCCTCGATTGTGCCGTCGACCAACTCATTGCGGCGGTCGACCTTGTGCTGATGCCAGCGCCGCTTGCGACCATCCATCTTGGCGGTCGCAGCCGGGATTTGCTCTGTCACTGTCGCCGAATTCCGTTCCCTAGACGCCCTCGATGATACGGCCTGTGGGCACCTGGCCAGTGCGGTCACATTAATCGCCCGCGGCATAGATGATGGTGTGGTGGCACACCGAGCCGATGCGCCGGGCCCGCCGACGCGGCGGCCGAACCCGAAACCGTCGCCGACCCCGGCGCACGCGTCCTTCGCGGAATCGTTCGCCGGGGCCGACCCGGTGGCCGACGACGAGCGGCGCGTGGCGCTGCGCCGGATGAAGATCGTCGCGCTGAGTTTCCTGATCGGTGCCACCGGGGTGTTCCTCGCGTGCCGGTGGGCGCAGGGCCACTACGCCGTCGGGGCGTGGGTCGGCTACGTCGGCGCCGCCGCGGAGGCCGGCATGGTCGGCGCCCTGGCGGACTGGTTCGCCGTCACCGCGCTGTTCAAGCACCCGCTGGGCATACCGATCCCGCACACGGCGATCATCAAGCGGAAGAAGGACCAGCTCGGGGAGGGCCTGGGCACCTTCGTGCGGGAGAACTTCCTGTCGGCGCCCGTGGTGGAGACCAAGCTGCGCGACGCCCAGGTGCCCAGCCGGCTCGGCAAGTGGCTGTCGGAGCCGTCGCACGCCGAGCGGGTGGCCAGCGAGACCGCGACGGTACTGCGGGTGCTGGTGGAGCTGCTGCGCGACGAGGACGTCCAGCACGTCATCGACCGGATGATCGTGCGCCGCATCGCCGAGCCCCAGTGGGGCCCGCCGGTGGGCCGGGTGCTGGCCACCCTGCTGGCCGAGAACCGGCAGGAAGCGTTGATCCAGTTGCTCGCCGACCGGGCTTTTCAGTGGTCGCTGAACGCGGGGGAGATCATCCAGCGGGTGGTCGAGCGCGACTCGCCCAGCTGGTCGCCGCGGTTCATCGACCATCTCGTCGGGGACCGCATCCACCGCGAGCTGATGGATTTCACCGACAAGGTGCGCCGCAACCCCGACCACGAGTTGCGCCGTTCGGCGACGCGCTTCCTGTTCGAGTTCGCCAGCGACCTGCAGCACGACCCGGACACCATCGCGCGCGCCGAGGCCGTCAAGGAGCAGCTGATGGCCCGCGACGAGATCGCCGACGCCGCCGCGACGGCGTGGCGGACGGTGAAGCGGCTGGTGCTCGAGGGCGTCGACGACCCGTCCAGCGCGCTGCGGACCCGCATCGCCGACACGGTGGTTCTCGTCGGGGAATCCCTGCGCGACGACGCCGACCTGCGCGACAAGGTGGACAACTGGATAGTCCGGGCGGCCCAGCACCTGGTTTCGCAGTATGGGGTGGAGATCACAGCGATCATCACCGAGACGATCGAGCGCTGGGATGCCGAGGAGGCCAGCCGGCGCATCGAGCTGCACGTGGGCCGTGACCTGCAGTTCATCCGGATCAACGGGACCGTCGTCGGCTCGCTGGCGGGCCTGGCGATCTACACGGTGGTGCAGCTGCTTTTCTAGCGGTGCTAACAAGTGCTTGCAAAAGCAAGCACTTCTCCGTAGTCTGGTGGCCGTCACGACCGACCACCGACCCAGGAGCACGCAATGGCACCCGAGGAGAAGCTCTCCACCAAGGTGTCGACGGCGGCCTCCGAGGTGGCCTCCGACATCGGCAGCTTCATCCGCGACCTGCGGGAGAACGCCCAGGTCTCGGTGCGCCAACTCGCCGAACGGTCCGGTGTCAGCAATCCCTATCTCAGCCAGGTGGAGCGCGGCCTGCGCAAGCCGTCCGCCGACGTCCTGAACCAGATCGCCAAGGCGCTGCGCATCTCGGCCGAGGTGCTCTACGTGCGCGCCGGGATCCTCGAGCCCAGCGAGGCCAGCCAGGTCCGGGACGCCATCATCACCGACACCGCGATCACCGAGCGGCAAAAGCAAATCCTGCTCGACATCTACGCGTCATTCACCCAACAAAACGAATCCATCCAAGAGGAGTGTCCGACCGATTCCAACAGCGACTGATCGGGCCGAACCACCACGGCAAGGCCCCGCCACTCGCACCGATGACGCCGGTGACGTGTACACGGCGAGGCGTTCGGTTACCCAAAAGTAAGGGGCCAAACCGTTCCCGGCCAGTCGCGGACTGGAGGCATCTCGGTGCCAAAGACCCGACCAACCAGGAGGTTCCGCTCAACTTCCACACGTCTTCCAATACGTCAGCAATGCCGATAACGAAAAGAAATAACGAAAGGGAAAACAATGGCTGAAAACCCCAACATCGACGACTTGCGCGCCCCGTTGCTTGCCGCGCTCGGCGCCGCCGACCTGGCCCTGGCCACGGTCAACGACCTGATCGTCAACCTGCGTGAGCGTGCCGAGGAGACCCGCACCGAGACCCGCAGCCGGGTCGAGGAGCGGCGCGCCCGCCTGGCCAAGCTGCAGGAGGACCTGCCCGAGCAGCTCACCGAGCTGCGCGAGCGGTTCACCGCCGACGAGCTGCGCCGGGCCGCCGAGGGCTACGTGGAGGCCGCGACCAACCGGTACAACGAGCTGGTCGAGCGGGGCGAGGCCGCCCTGGAGCGGCTGCGCAGCCAGTCCGGCTTCGACGACGCGTCGGCGCGCGCACAGGGTCGCGTGGACCAGGCCGTCGAGCTGACCCAGGAGGCCCTGGGCACCGTCGCGTCGCAGACCCGCGCGGTCGGCGAGCGGGCGGCCAAGCTGGTCGGCATCGACCTGCCGGCGAAGAAGGCCCCGGCCAAGAAGGCGGCCAAGAAGGCGCCGGCGAAGAAGGCCCCGGCCAAGAAGGCCGCGGCCAAGAAGTCGACGGCCAAGAAGGTCACCCAGAAGTAGCGAGGCCCCGAGTTGCCCTGGGGGGGCAACTCGGATCCAGCTGCAGACTCGACTCCGAGTTGCCCCCGGGCAACTCGGAGTCGACGTTTTTGACGCCGCCCGCATACGCTTATGGCGTGAACCACCTCGTGGGTACCGTCATGTTGGTCTTGCAGGTCGCCGTCTTGGTTACGACGGTGTACGCGTTTGTGCACGCAGCGCTACAGCGACCCGACGCCTACACCGCCGCCGAGAAGCTGACCAAGCCGGTGTGGCTGGTGATCCTCGGCCTGGCTGTCGCGCTGACATCGATCCTGAGCTTCGTTTTCGGCGTGCTCGGCATGGCGATCGCAGCCTGCGCGGCCGGTGTCTATCTGGTCGACGTTCGGCCCAAACTCCTTGAGATTCAGGGCAAGTCGCGCTGACGGGATGAAGGCCCTGCTGGCATTGCCGGCGGCGGCGCTCGTCGCACCGGCCTGCTGGCTGACCGCGGCGTCCCCCGCCCCGGCGGACCCCGGCGCCGGCGCGGCGAGCTCGTCGTACGCGCCGCCGTTCATCGATCACACCGAATGGACGCAGTGGGCGGGCCTGGCCAGCTTGCGCGTTTTCCCGACGCCGTCCGGCCGCGCGGCCGCCCGGCAGCCCGCGACGCCGGCCGCGGCCGACGAGGCGTGGGCCGAGGTGCTGGCGCTGGCGCCGGGCGCCGACACCCCCGGCATGCGGGCGCAGTTCCTCTGCCACTGGGAGTTCGCCGAGACCGCGGAGCCGGGCAAGCCCAGCTGGAACCTCGAGCCGTGGCGGCCGGTCGTCGACGACGACCAAATGGTCGCCGCCGGCTGCAACCCCGGCGCCCCGGAAGGGGCGTTCTAGTGGCGGGCCGACCCACCCGGGCGCAGCTGGCGGCGCTGGTCGACCACACCCTGCTCAAGCCGGAGGCCACCGCGGCCGACGTGGCCGCGCTGGTCGCCGAGGCCGCCGAGCTGGGCGTCTACGCGGTGTGCGTGTCGCCGTCGATGGTGCCGGCCGCGATCGACGCCTGCGGCGTGCGGGTCGCCACGGTGGCGGGTTTCCCGTCGGGCAAGCACGTGTCGGCGGTCAAGGCGCAGGAGGCCGCGCAGGCGGTGGCGTCGGGCGCCGGTGAGGTCGACATGGTCATCGACGTCGGCGCCGCGCTGGCCGGCGAGTTCGGCGCGGTGCGCTCCGACATCGAGGCGGTCCGTTCGGCCGCCGCCGGGGCCGTGCTCAAGGTGATCGTGGAGTCGGCGGTGCTACTGGGCCGCGACGAGCGCACGCTGGTGGCCGCGTGCCGCGCCGCCGAGGCCGCCGGCGCGGACTTCGTCAAGACGTCGACGGGCTTTCATCCCGCGGGCGGGGCGTCGGTGCGCGCGGTCGCGCTGATGGCCGAGACCGTCGGCGGCCGGCTGGGCGTCAAGGCCAGCGGCGGCATCCGCACCGCGGCCGACGCCGTGGCGATGCTGGACGCGGGCGCGACCCGGCTGGGCCTGTCGGGCACCCGGGCCGTGCTCGACGGGCTGGGCTGACGGCTGTGCTCGACCGACTGGGCTGACTGTCAGAGGTTGGCGAAGCAGGGGTTCGTGTTGCCGGGCGGGATGTTCGCGTTCTGACTCGAAAAGTGGCTCACCACAGCGGAATCCGTCACCTGCACGCTGTCGGCGTGAATCCCCAGCGGGAAGTTCTTGGTCTGGTCGGAGGTGAACTTGTCCAGCGTCGACTGGACGCTTTCCTTCGGCATGGTGAAGCCGAGCGCATTGAAGCTGACGATCTGCAACTGCAGCCCGTTGCCCGACACCATCGGCTTCGCCGTGATGTTGTCCAGCATCCCCTTCAGCTCGACGGTGCCGTCGGCGGGATGGGTGGTCACGCTGTTGGTGACGAACGGCCCCAGCACCGGGATCGCGTTTTGCACCGACTGCTTGATGCCGTCGGTGGTCCAGGTGATGGTGGCGTCGAGCGATCCGATGGTGCCCTTGGAATCGGGGCTGGACCTGAGCCGAACATCCCTGATGTTGATTTGGATCTTCATGCCCTTGGCATCTTTGATCTGGTTGCCGGCGGTCGACACCGAGATGTTGCTGTAGTGATGGGTCAGCTGCTGCCACAGCATCAGCGGCGTCACCCCGAACGACGCCGTGGCCTGGTCCTTGGTCTCGCACGCCACCGCCTCGGCGACCTTGTTGTTGGCGACGTGGCGCACGTACAGCTCGGCGCCGATCAGCCCGGCGATGACGAGCGAGACCACGATGATGCAGACCAGCAGGATGGACAGCGGGTCGCGAAGGAAGCGTCGTTTTCTTTTCACCGGTGCCGGCTCTTCGTTCGGGGTGGCGATTCGTTCCGTCGCGCCCGCCGGCGCAGCGGGCGGGGGTCGGTGGCCGGGGCCCTGCATGCCGGCGCGGGGCGCGCCCAGCTGCTCGGTTCGCGGCTCCTGGGGCCGCGGCGGCCCCGGTGGCGGTTGCGGCGCCGGGCCGGGCCCGGGCTGCTGCGGTGGTTGGCCGGGGCCGCCGGTCGGGAACCGCTCGGTCGGCCGCTCGGTCGGCCGGTCAGGTGGCCGCTGACCGAAGGGCCCCTGATTGCCGGGACGGCCCCACGGCGACGGGCCCTCGTTCGGTGGTCCTGGCGGGCGGGGAGGGCCTGGTGGGTTCGTCACCCAACCGATTCTGCCCTATCGATGCGAGCAAAGCTCGACTGGTTTCGCAGCACCCCGATGCTCTCGCGGGCCTTGGCCACGGCGTCGACGTCGACGTCGACGACCACGAGTTCCGGCCGGGCACCCGCCGACGCGACCACCTCACCCAGCGGCGAGACCACCAGGCTGCCACCCACACCGGTCGGCGCGCCGGAACCTGAACCCGGGCCGTCGCCCGGGTCGGCCTGACCGGCCGCGACGACGTAGCTCATCGAGTCCAGCGCCCGGGCCCGGGCCAGCAGCGTCCACTGCTCGAGCTTGCCCGGGCCCGAACCCCAGGACGCGCAGACGGCGATCACCTGCGCGCCGCGCCGGGCCAGCTCGGTGTAGAGCTCCGGGAAACGGATGTCGTAGCAAACGGTCAACCCGACCCGCACGCCGTCGACCGCGACCACCACCGGCTCCTGCCCGGGCGCGACGGTGCGCGACTCGGTGAAGCCGAACGCGTCGTACAGATGGATCTTGTCGTAATGGGCGTCCGGCTCGTTGGGTCTGCCCGGCCCGGCCGCGATCAGCGTGTTCTTCACCCGCCCGTCGCCGGACGGGGTGAACATGCCGGCGATCACCGTGATGCCGGCGTCGGCGGCGATCCGCCGCACGCCGCTCGCCCAGGGCCCGTCGACGGGCTCGGCGACCGGTCCCAGCGGGACCCCGAACCGGCACATGGTCGCCTCGGGGAACACCACCAGCCGCGCGCCGGCGTCCGCGGCCCGGCCGGCGTACTCGCGGACCAGCTGCAGGTTTTGCGCCGGATCGGTGCCACTGAGGATCTGGGCCAACGCGATTCGCATGTGCGCCAGCTTAAGAGCCGCGGGTGCTGATCCACTCCGTGGTGAATCGCTGTTCGGCGACCACCAGGTCGGCCAGCCGGGTGCCGACGAAGTTCTCCAGCTTGCCCCCGATCAGCGGGACCCGCACGTGGACGGTGATCCGGCACTCCAGGCGGGAGGCCGCCGGCTTCCCCGTCGGGGCCAGCTCGGCGGTGCCCGACACGTTCGCCGGGGCGTTCACGATGGATCCCGCGACCGTTGCCAGCGCGACGCCGCCGGACACCGGGCCCCAGGTCTCCTCGCGCTTGATGCACAGATCGCCGCGGTGTATCTGGGTGATCAGGGCCGGCAGCTTGTCGCTGCGGATCACCTGCAGGGTGACCACGTCGATGGTGTCGTCGGTTCCGGACTCGCCGCCGAGCCGCAGCGACTCGAGCCTCGCCTCGTCGACGCCGGAGGCCGCCAGCCGCGCCAGCCAGTAGTCCTCCTCGCGGTAAGCCCGCAGTACCGCTTCGACGTCCCGTTCATAGTCAGCCGATATGTCGAATGAACGCGGCATAGCAGGCCAGGCTACCGTTACGGGCCATGAAACGGAGCTTATGAAACGGGGGGTCGGTTCGCTCTTCGCCGGTGCGCACGTCGCCGAGGAGGTGCCGCTGGCGCCGCTGACCACGCTGCGGGTCGGGCCCGTGGCGCGCCGGCTGATCACCTGCTCCAGCACGGAACAGGTGATCGCCGTTGTGCGGCAACTGGATTCGGAATCCGCCGACGGGAACGGTGGCCCGCCCCTGGTGTTCGCCGGCGGCTCCAACCTGGTGATCGACGACGGCCTGACCGGGCTCACCGCGGTGCGACTTGCCAACGGCCGCATCAGCATCGACGGCAACATGGTGCGCGCGGAGGCCGGTGCGGTGTGGGACGACGTGGTGCTCGCGGCCATCGAGCGCGGCCTGGGCGGGCTGGAATGCCTGTCCGGCATCCCCGGCTCGGCCGGCGCTACGCCGGTGCAGAACGTCGGGGCCTACGGCGCCGAGGTGTCCGACACCATCACCCGCGTCCGGCTGCTGGACCGGCGCAGCGGCGCGGTGCGCTGGGTGCCGGGCGGCGAGCTCGGCTTCGGTTACCGCACCAGCGTGTTCAAGCGGGCCGACGGCCTCGAAATCCCTTGCGTGGTACTGGAAGTCGAGTTCGCGTTGGACGCGTCGGGGCGCAGCGCGCCGCTGCGCTACGGCGAGCTGACGGCCGCGCTGAACGCCGGCAGCGGCGAGCGCGCGGACCCGCGGGACGTGCGCGAGGCGGTGCTGGCGCTGCGCGCCCGCAAGGGCATGGTGCTCGACGCGGCCGACCACGACACCTGGAGCGTGGGTTCGTTCTTCACCAACACCGTCGTCGCGCCCGAGGTCTACGAGCGGTTGGCGCGGCACTTTGGCGAGTCGATTCCGCACTGGCCGGCCCCGAATGGGGTCAAGCTGGCCGCCGGCTGGCTGGTGGAGCACGCCGGCTTCGGCAAGGGCTATCCGGACGACGAGCGGGCCCCGTGCCGGCTGTCCACCAAGCATGCGCTTGCTTTGACGAACCGCGGCGCCGCCCGCGCCGAGGACGTCATCGCCCTGGCCCGCACCATCCGTGACGGAGTCCGCGACGTGTTTGGCATCACACTGCAACCCGAACCCGTCCTGCTGGGGTGCAGGCTGTAGCGGTCGAATACGGGTGAGGCCACCCCGTCGGCGACTTGTGGTGGCGGGGCGAATGCCGTTCGGCCGGTATCTTTACTTGTCGTGAGCACATCCGGTTCCCCTCCGCCGATCAACCGGCGCTTGGCCTTGGCGGCCTTGGGGCTTGGTGTGTTCGCGCCCAACGTCCTGGCCGCGTGCGGGGGCACCGTGGCCAAGCAGGGCCAGAAGAAAGAGGCCGCGGCGCCGCACCTGAAATTCGAGCCGGCCGACGCCGCCTCGGACGTGGTTCCGACCGCGCCGGTGAGCGTTCACGTGGGCGACGGCTGGTTCCAGAAGGTGGCGCTGACGAACTCGTCGGGCAAGGCCGTCGCCGGAGCCTTCAACCCCGACCGCACCGTCTACACGGTCACCGAGCCGCTGGGCTACGACGCCACCTACACGTGGAGCGGTTCGGTCGTCGGCCACGACGGCAAGACCGTTCCGGTGTCGGGCAAGTTCACCACGGTGGCCCCCACCAAGAAGATCGGTGGCTCGTTCCAGCTGGCCGACGGCCAGACCGTCGGGGTGGCGGCGCCGATCATCATCCAGTTCGACGCGCTGATCGCCGACAAGGCCTCCGTCGAGAAGGCCCTCACCGTCACCACCAACCCGCCCGTGGAGGGCAGCTGGGCCTGGCTGCCCGACGAGGCGCAGGGCGCGCGCGTGCACTGGCGCCCCCGCGAGTACTACCCGGCGGGCACAACGGTCAACGTCGACGCCAGGCTCTACGGGCGGCCGTTCGGCGAGGGCGCCTACGGCGCCGACGACATCTCGCTGCACTTTCAGATCGGCCGGCGCCAGGTGGTCAAGGCCGAGGTCTCGTCGCACCGCATCCAGGTGATCCGGGACGAGGGCGTGATCATGGACTTCCCATGCAGCTACGGCGAGGCCGACAAGGCCCGCAACGTCACCCGCAACGGCATCCACGTGGTCACCGAGAAGTACGCCGACTTCTACATGTCCAACCCGGCGGCCGGCTACAGCCACGTGCACGAACGCTGGGCGGTGCGGATCTCGAACAACGGCGAGTTCATCCACGCCAACCCGGCCAGCTCCGGCGCCCAGGGCAACACCAACGTCACCAACGGCTGTATCAACCTGTCCACCGCCGACGCCGAGCAGTACTACGGCAGCGCGATCTACGGCGACCCCGTCGAGGTGACCGGGAGCTCGATCCAGCTGTCCTACTCCGACGGCGACATCTGGGACTGGGCGGTGGACTGGGACACCTGGGTGGCGATGTCGGCGCTGCCGCCACCCAACGCGCACCCGCCGGCGACGCAGATCCCGGTCACCGCGCCGGTGACGCCGACGGACGCGCCCACCCTGTCGGGGACCCCGACCACCACGACGACCACGACGACGTCTAGACCCGGCGGTTGAACCGCGACGCGCTGGCCTGGTCGCGCGGCCGGATGATGATCTGGTCGAGGTTGACGTGCGACGGCCGGGAGGCCACGAACCCGATCACCTCGGCGACGTCGGCGGCCGACAACGGCGTGATGCCGGAGTAGACGGCGTCCGCGCGCCGCTCGTCGCCGTCAAACCGGACCAGCGAGAACTCGGTTTCGACCGCGCCCGGCGCGATCTCGGTGAGCCGCACCGGCTTGCCCAGCAGCTCGCCGCGCAGCGTCCGGTGCAGCGCGCCCTGGGCGTGCTTGGCCGCGGTGTAGCCGGCTCCGCCGTCGTAGGTCTCCATCGCCGCGATCGAGGTGACGGTGACGATCAGGCCGTCGCCGGACTCGATCAGCTTGGGCAGCAGCGCGCGGGTGACCCGCAGGGTGCCCATCACGTTGGTCTCCCACATCCACCGCCAGTGCTCCAGGTCGGCGTCGGCGACGGGCTCGAGTCCCCGGGCGCCGCCGGCGTTGTTGACGAGCACGTCGACCCGGCCCAGGCCGCGCGCCAGCGCCGCGACGGCCGCGTCGTCTGTGACGTCGGCCACAACGGGCGTGCCGCCGACCTTGTTTGCCAGGGCGTTGATCCGGTCGGCCCGGCGCGCCACCGGCACCACGTGAAAGCCAAGGGCCGCAAGGGTTATCGCGGTCGCCTCGCCGATCCCGGAGCTCGCACCGGTGACGACCGCGACCCGCTCGTTAGCTGAATCCACCGAGACAACTCTAGTAACCGTGATAAATTTTCCGTGTGCAGTACAGCGCCTTGGTCGACACCACCGCCGCGTGTCTCTACGCGGCGGGTGCGTGTTGTTGCCGCGCACTTCGCCGCGCCTGACTTCCGGGTGTGGCCGAAGACCGGCCATCGGTAATCAAACAAAGGACGCTCGTGCGCTCGACCAGTCTCACCCACCATTCCCCCGGCCGCCAGGGTCGCCCGCGGTCGCACCGCCAGATCATGCCGCCGGCCCTGCACATCTCCGACTCGGCGGCCGCGTCCGTGTTCCGCGCGGTGCGGCTGCGCGGTCCGGTCGGGCGTGACGTCATCGCCGGGGTCACGTCCCTGAGCATTGCGACGGTCAACCGGCAGGTGATCGCGCTGCTCGAGGCCGGCCTGCTGCGGGAGCGCGCCGACCTGGCGGTGTCCGGTGCCATCGGGCGCCCGCGGGTGCCCGTCGAGGTCAACCACGAGCCGTTCGTCACGCTGGGCATCCACATCGGCGCGCGAACCACCAGCATCGTGGCCACCGACCTGTTCGGCCGCACGCTGGACACCGTCGAGACCCCGACCCCGCTGAGCCCCGCCGGGGCCGCGCTGGCGTCGCTGGCCGACAGCGCGTCCCGCTATCTGAGGCGCTGGCACCGGCGCCGCCTGCTGTGGGTGGGCGTGGCGATCGGCGGCACCGTCGACGGCGCCACCGGCCACGTCGACCACCCGAGGCTGGGCTGGCGGCAGGCGCCGGTCGGATCGGTGCTGGCCGACGCGCTGGGCCTGCCGGTCTCGGTGGCCTCCCACGTCGACGCCATGGCCGGCGCCGAGCTGCTGCTCGGCATGCGGCGCTTCGCGCCGAGCTCGCCCACCAGCCTCTACGTCTACGCCCGCGAGACCGTGGGCTATGCGCTGGTGATCGGCGGGCGCGTGCACTGCCCGGCCAGCGGCCCCGGCACCATCGCCGGCCTGCCCGCGCACTCGGAGCTGCTCGGCGGCACCGGGCAGCTGGAATCCACCGTCAGCGACGAGGCGGTGCTGGCCGCCGCGCGCCGGCTGCGGATCCTGCCGGCGGCCCCGCCGGGCCGCGCCGCCGGCTCCGCCACCGCCATGACCGACCTGCTGCGCGTCGCCCGGGCCGGAAACGAGCAGGCCAAGGAGCTGCTGGCGGAACGCGCCAGGGTGCTCGGCGAGGCCGTCGCGCTGCTGCGCGACGTGCTCAATCCCGACGAGCTGGTGGTCGGCGGCCAGGGGTTCACCGAGTATCCCGAGGCGATGGGCCAGGTGGAGGAGGCGTTCGCCGCGCGTTCGGTGCTGCCGCCGCGCGACATCCGCGTGACCGCGTTCGGCAACCGGGTCCAGGAGGCCGGGGCCGGCATCGTGTCGCTGGGCGGGCTGTACGCCGATCCGCTGGGCGCGATGCGGCGGGCCGGCGCGCTGGTAGCGCGGGTGCCCGACGCCGACCCGGACGAGTCCTCGGCCTGAGCCCAGGTCTGTGCCGCCCCGTGCTGTAAACATGAGAGGGTGCGGCACGACGACGTCTTCCGGCTGAACGACCCGCGCCGCATCGCGGTGCTGGCGGTGCACACCTCACCCCTGGCCCAGCCCGGAACCGGCGACGCCGGCGGCATGAACGTCTACGTCCTGCAGACCGCGCTGCACCTGGCCCGGCGGGGCATCGAGGTGGAGATCTTCACCCGGGCCACCGCGTCCGCCGATCCGCCGGTCGAGCGGGTGGCACCCGGCGTGCTGGTGCGCAACGTGGTGGCCGGTCCGTTCGAGGGCCTGGACAAATACGATCTGCCTACCCAGTTGTGCGCGTTCGCGGCCGGGGTGTTGCGCGCCGAGGCGTCCCACGACCCGGGCCACTACGACATCGTGCACTCGCACTACTGGCTGTCCGGTCAGGTCGGCTGGCTGGCCCGCGACCGCTGGTCGGTGCCGCTGGTGCACACCGCGCACACGCTGGCCGCGGTGAAGAACGCCGCACTGGCCGACGGGGACGCGCCCGAGCCGCCGCTGCGCACGGTGGGCGAGCAGCAGGTGGTCGACGAGGCGGACCGGCTGATCGTCAACACCGATGATGAAGCGAGACAACTGATTTCGATTCACCGCGCCGATCCGGCGAGCATCGACGTCGTGCATCCGGGGGTGGACCTCGACGTGTTCCGCCCGGGTGGTCGCCGGGCGGCCCGGGCCGCGCTGGGGCTGCCGCCCGACGAGGACATCGTGGCGTTCGTCGGGCGGATCCAGCCGCTGAAGGCGCCCGACATCGTGTTGCGCGCCGCGGCGAAGCTGCCGGGTGTGCGCATCGTGGTGGCCGGCGGGCCGTCGGGCAGCGGCCTGGCCGCCCCGGACGGGCTGGTCCGGCTCGCCGACGAACTGGGCATCACCGAGCGGGTGACGTTCCTGCCGCCGCAGTCCCGGGCGAACCTGGCCACCCTGTTCCGGGCCGCCGATCTGGTTGCGGTGCCGAGCTATTCGGAGTCGTTCGGTCTGGTCGCCGTCGAGGCGCAGGCCTGCGGGACGCCGGTGGTGGCGGCCGCCGTCGGCGGGCTGCCGGTGGCGGTGCGCGACGGGATCACCGGCACCCTGGTGGCCGGGCACGACGTCGACCGGTGGGCGGCGGCCATCGACGGCCTGCTGCGCCTGCGCGGCGAGCCGGCCGGCGCCGCGATGAGCCGGGCGGCGGCGGCCCACGCCGCGACGTTCTCCTGGGACAACACCACCGACGCGCTGCTGGCCAGCTACCGGCGCGCGATCGGCGATTTCGCCGCGGAACGCCAGCGCCGGGTCGGGGTGAGGGTGGACCGGGCGGCGGCGCGCAAGCCCCGTCGCTGGGCGTCGCGGCGCGGGGTGGGCGCATGAATTCCCGCGCCGGCGACGATGCAGAGCGCAGCGATGAGGAGGAGCGGCGCACGACGTCGGTGCAGGCGGTCATCGAGCGCGCGCTGCGAGCCAGCCACCTGACCTACTCGGAATTCCCTGGGGCGCATGGCGGATTGCCGGGACTGGTGGTCGAACTGCCCGGCGAGCGCAAGCTGAAGACCAACACCATCCTGAGCATCGGTGAGCATTCGGTGCGCGTCGAGGCGTTCGTGTGCCGCAAGCCCGACGAGAACCACGAGGGCGTCTACCGCTTCCTGCTCAGGCGCAACCGCCGGCTCTACGGGGTCGCCTACACGCTCGACAACGTCGGCGACATCTACCTGGTGGGCCGGATGTCGCTGGCGTCGGTCGACGCCGACGAGATCGACCGGGTGCTCGGCCAGGTGCTCGAGGCGGTGGATTCGGACTTCAACACGTTGCTGGAGTTGGGTTTTCGCTCGTCGATCCAGAAGGAGTGGGAGTGGCGGGTGTCTCGCGGCGAGTCGCTGAAGAACCTGCAGGCGTTCGCCCATCTCATCGACGAAGACGACGATGCAGAGCGCGAAGCGCGATGAGGAGGAGTCGAGCAATAATCGACGACGAGGACGATTCGGACGCGTGAGAGACTTGCCGGCATGGGTGACACTGCCACGCTGGTACTGCTGCGCCACGGCGAGAGCGACTGGAACGCCCTCAACCTGTTCACCGGCTGGGTCGACGTCGGCCTGACCGACAAGGGCCGGGCCGAGGCGGTTCGCAGTGGCGAGTTGCTGGCCGAACAGGATCTGCTTCCCGACGTGTTGTACACGTCGCTGCTGCGGCGCGCGATCATCACCGCGGACCTGGCCCTGGACCGCGCCGACCGGCTGTGGATCCCCGTGCGGCGCAGCTGGCGGCTCAACGAGCGCCACTACGGGGCGCTGCAGGGTTTGGACAAGGCCGAGACCCAGGCCCGCTACGGCGAGGAGCAGTTCATGGCCTGGCGGCGCAGCTACGACACGCCGCCCCCGCCGATCGAGCGCGGCAGCGAGTTCAGCCAGGACGCCGACCCGCGGTACGCCGACATCGGCGGCGGCCCGCTGACCGAATGCCTGAAGGACGTGGTGGCGCGCTTCCTGCCGTACTTCACCGACGTCGTCGTCCCCGATCTGCGGTCGGGCAAGACGGTGCTGATCGTGGCGCACGGCAACTCGCTGCGGGCGCTGGTCAAGCACCTGGACCGGATGTCCGACGAGGAGATCGTCGGCCTGAACATCCCGACCGGCGTCCCGCTGCGCTACGACCTGGACGACCGGCTGCGGCCGGTGTTGCCGGGCGGCACCTACCTGGACCCCGAGGCGGCCGCGGCCGGCGCCGCCGCGGTGGCCAGCCAGGGCCGGGGCTGACGTGCCTCGGTGTTTTCGCGTGTATTGGGGCCCCGTTTGCCAAACATCGCGTAAACGGCAGCCGAACACCTGTAGCGCAGGATGTGACTTGTCCGATTTTGGCCTCGCTGCGCTAGGGCAGTGTTCAGGAAGATTTGTAGGATTTTCTATGTGACTGTGTTCTCGGCGCTGTTGCTGGCCGGGGTTTTGTCCGTGCTGGCGGTCGCCGCAGGCGTTGCGATCGGGACCCGGCTGTCGCCGCGGGTGGTCCAACGCCGGCAACGCGTCTCCAGCGAGTGGACCGGGATCACCGTCGCGCAGATGCTGCAGCGCATCGCGGCGCTGATGCCGGTGGGCGTCGCGGTGGTGGATTCCCATCGCGACGTGGTCTACCTCAACGATCGAGCCAGGGAGTTGGGCCTGGTGCGCGACCGGCAGCTCGACGACCAGGCCTGGCAGGCCGCGCAGCAGGCGCTGACCGGCGTCGACGTCGAGTTCGACCTGCACCCGGCCAAGCGCGCGGGGGGCCGGTCGGGGTTGTCGGTGCACGGGCAGGCCCGGCTGCTCAGCGAGGAGGACCGCCGGTTCGCGGTGGTGTTCGCCCACGACCAGTCCGACTACGCCCGCATGGAGGCCACGCGGCGCGACTTCGTCGCCAACGTCAGCCACGAGCTCAAGACCCCGGTCGGGGCCATGGCCCTGCTCGCCGAGGCGCTGCTGGCGTCGGCGGACGACTCCGAGACCGTGCGCCGGTTCGCCGAGAAGGTGCTCGTCGAGGCCAACCGGCTGGGCGACATGGTCGGCGAGCTGATCGAGCTGTCCCGGCTGCAGGGCGCCGAGCGGTTGCCCAACGTCACCGACGTCGACGTGGATACCGTTGTCTCCGAAGCGATTTCACGCCACAAGGTGGCCGCCGACACCGCGAACATCCAGATCCGCACCGACGCGCCCAGCGGGTTGCGGGTGCTTGGCGACGAAACGCTGTTGGTGACCGCGCTGGCCAACCTGGTCTCCAATGCGATCGCCTATTCGCCGCCGGGCACGCCGGTGTCGATCAGCCGTCGTCGCCGCGGGGACAACGTCGAGATCGCGGTCACCGACCGGGGCATCGGGATCGCGCTCGAGGACCAGGAACGGGTCTTCGAGCGTTTCTTCCGGGGCGACAAGGCGCGTTCGCGGGCCACCGGCGGCAGTGGGCTGGGGCTGGCCATCGTCAAGCACGTCGCGGCCAACCACAACGGCACCATCGGCGTGTGGAGCAAACCGGGAACCGGATCGACGTTCACCCTGTCCATCCCGGCCTCCCCGGACAACGACGGACAACCCGAGCAACCCCGGGGCCGCGAGGTGCGGCCCCACTCGGCCCAACGAGAGGAAGAGCTGAGCAGATGACCCGCGCTTACGACGTTGCAGAGCGCAGCGATGAGGAGGAGTGGCGCGCATGACCAGTGTGCTGATCATCGAGGACGAGGAATCGCTGGCCGACCCGCTGGCATTCCTCCTGCGCAAAGAGGGCTTCGAGGCCACGGTGGTGACTGATGGGCAAGCGGCGCTCGCCGAGTTCGACCGGGCCGGCGCCGACATCGTGCTGCTCGATTTGATGCTGCCGGGGATGTCCGGCACCGACGTCTGCAAGCAGTTGCGCGCCCGATCCAGCGTGCCCGTGATCATGGTGACCGCCCGCGACAGCGAGATCGACAAGGTCGTCGGTCTGGAACTGGGCGCGGACGACTATGTGACCAAGCCGTATTCCGCCCGCGAGTTGATCGCGCGGATCCGGGCCGTGTTGCGCCGCGGTGGCGACGACGACTCCGAGATCAGCGACGGCGTGCTGGAGTCCGGGCCGGTCCGCATGGACGTCGAACGCCACGTCGTGTCGGTCAACGGGGACACGATCACGTTGCCGCTCAAGGAATTCGACTTGCTGGAATACCTGATGCGCAACAGCGGCCGCGTGCTCACGCGCGGGCAGCTGATCGATCGGGTGTGGGGCGCGGACTACGTCGGTGACACCAAGACGCTCGACGTCCACGTCAAGCGGCTGCGGTCCAAGATCGAGGCCGACCCGGCCAATCCGGTGCACCTGGTGACCGTGCGGGGGCTGGGTTACAAGCTCGAGGGCTGAGCGCTAGCTGATCAATTCGTCGTAATGGTCACGCCCGTCTGCCCGACCAGTCGGTAATGCAGACGGCGCAGGACGGTGTCGTCGACGCTGATGGTGAAGACGTATGTGCCCAGCTTCTCCAACCGCAGCACGGGAATGTTGATAGCGAAAGCGACGGATTGGGTCTCGCCGGGCTCGAGGTGGCGCGGTCGGCCGACGTTGAATCGGAATTGGGTGCGGAACGGTTCGTGTTCGTCCGATCCCGTCTCGACCTCGACCGGGTGCCCGTCTGCGTCCTCCAGTCGTACGTCGACCGCGTGCTCCTGGTTGGTCGCCGTCCACGGCACCTCGATGATGATCCCGAGACCCACCGAGACCGTATAGGGTTCCGAGCGCCCGGCAGGGATGATGGCCCGGTCTATGCCGCCACCGGCGACGTACAGCAAGTTGTTCTGCGCCTCGGCATGGTTACACAGAATTGCCGTTAATTCCATGGGTTGCTCCCGTTACGACGGCTGCTAGCAGGGCGGTCACACCATATCCGATGCGGCGCGACGGCCGCCATAAGGCGCGCTGGCTCGTCAATAAATGCCCGCGGCGCGGCGCGTGAGGCTGGAGGTCTGCGGTCAGGCCGAAACATGTTGCGCGCCAATGCAAGCCACCATTGGTCGTCCGGACCGAAACAAGATGCGGCCCAAGGGCGTCGCTGACAGGCCGGGCCCAGCCTTGCCACACGGCAGACGGTTGCTGTTGCCAAGCCTGGTGCGCCGTGGCGCTTGAGGGGGCCGCTGGTCCTCGGGCGTTCTCGCCGCGCCTTCGACGATCCACCGATCACCCATCTGGCGGACGACGGCGGGGCAGTGATCCGCATCCGGCGGCCCTCCGCGACCTGCGGTGGTCAGTGGCCGCTGCAGGGCTGGTCCCGGACCCATCGCGGGTCGGAATGAGTC
This sequence comes from Mycobacterium sp. NGS26, assembly GCF_059813025.1. NCBI lineage: Bacteria > Bacillati > Actinomycetota > Actinomycetes > Mycobacteriales > Mycobacteriaceae > Mycobacterium > Mycobacterium sp. NGS26. The sequence continues at coordinate 5,789 of NZ_JCALDU010000008.1, read as the reverse complement.
CCAAAGAAATGGCCAAAACCCTGCATGCCTGCAGTAACATAACTTGTTCAACACTGGTCCAATGGTTTGGTTTATGCGGAATTAACATGACCGTCAGTTTCAAACAGGCCGCGCGGCGCTGACCTGGGCACCGGAAAGCCATGGAATTCGCGTCGCTGCCCCCGGAGGTCAACTCCGGGCGCATGTATAGCGGCCCCGGGGCGGGGCCGCTATTGGCGGCGGCGGCGGGTTGGGACGCGCTGGCCGCCGCGCTGGAGTCCGCCGCCAGCGGCTATTCCGCGGTAATTGCGGGGCTGATCAGCCAGGGGTGGTCGGGCCCGACGTCGCTGCTAATGGCGGCGGCGGTGGCCCCCTATGCGGAGTGGCTGGCTGCCACGGGCGCCCAGGCCGCGCAATCGGCTGCCCAGGCCTACGCGGCGGCGGCGGCCTACGAGGCGGCGTTTGCGATGACGGTGCCGCCGCCGGTGATCGCGGAAAACCGGGCGCGGCTGGCGGCGTTGGTGGCGACCAATATTTTGGGACAGAACACCCCGGCGATCATGGCCACCGAAGCCCAGTACATGGAGATGTGGGCCCAAGACGCCGCCGCGATGTATGCCTATGAGGCTGCGTCGGCGGTCGCGAGCGTCCTGTCCCCATTCAGCGAGCCGCCGCAGACCACGAACCCGGCCGGGCAGGCCGCCCAGGCCGGCGCGGTGGCCCGGGCCGCCGGCGACGCCACCAGCACCCGCACCCAATCCCTGACGCAGCTCGGCTCGCCCACGCAGCTCGGCTCGCCCGGCGTCACCCAACAGCTGACCTCGGCCGCGGAGACGGAGCAACTGACCTCGACCGCCGGCACCCAGCAGCTCGGCTCGACCGCCGAGGCGCAGCAGCTCGGCTCGACCGCCGCCACCCAGCAGCTCGGCTCGACCGCGGTGCCGCAGCAGCTCGGCTCGACCGCGGTGCCGCAGCAGCTGATCTCGCCTACGGTGTCTCAGCAGCTCGGCTCGCCTGCGGCGTCTCAGCAGCTGACGACGCCCGCGGTGTCACAGCAGCTGACCTCGCCTGCCGTCTCTCAGCAGCTCAGCACGCCCGCCGCGTCCCCTCAGCCGACCTCGACCGCCGCCTATCAGCTGGCCTCGCCCGCGGCCTCCAACCAGCCGGCCGCGACGGCCACCACCCCGCAGTCGGCTGCGCCGGCGGCTTCTCAGCAGGCTGCCGCGACTGCCGCCACCCCACAGTCGGCCGCGCCGGCGGCGTCTCAGCAGGCGGCCGCGACTGCCGCCACCCCGCAGTCGGCCGCGCCGGCGGCGTCTCAGCAGGCGGCGTCGACCGCAGCCTCCCAGCCGTTCTCGGTGACTCACGTAATCGTCAACGGCGCCGATTCGATAGACCTCCAAGGCACCATCGGCAGCGGCCAAACCGTCGAAATCACCACAGGCCAACAAGCCGTCACCTTGTCCGGCCAGACCCTCACCGTCGCGAACGGCGGCACCCTTCTCATCGACTCCGGCGGCACCTACACCAACAGCGGTGCCTTCGCCATCAACGCCGGCGGCGTGGTCACCAACAGCGGCGCCCTGACCGTGAGCTCGGGCGGCACCCTGACCGACGGCGGCACCCTGACCGTGGGCTCGGGCGGCGTGCTCACCGATAGCGGCACCCTGACCGTGAGTTCCGGTGGTGTCCTCACCGATAGCGGCACCCTGACCGTGGGCTCGGGCGGCGTGCTCACCGATAGCGGCACCCTGACCGTGAGCTCCGGCGGCGTCCTCACCGACAACGGCGCCCTCACCGTGAGCTCCGGCGGCAGCCTGACGGACAGCGGCACCCTCACAGTGAGCTCCGGCCAGACCCTGACCGTCAACGCCGGCGGCGTCCTCACCGACAACGGCAGCCTCACCATCAGCTCCGGCGGCACCCTCACCGACAACGGCACCGTGACCGTCACCGGCGGCGGCACGCTGACTGACGCCGGCACCGTCAACGTCGGCGGCACCTTGACCGACACCGGCACCCTCAACGTCGGCACCAGCACCACCACCGGCACCCTCACCGTCGACTCGGGCGGCACCCTCGACGCCACCGGCGGCACCGTCAACATCAACATCGCGAACAACAGCACGCTCACCGCCAACGCCGGTGGCGCCATCATCGGCACTCACCCCACCGTCACCCTCAACGGCGTCACCTACATCGATCCGCTCCTGCCATCCACCATCAACAGCGGCAACTCCGTCACCATCACGAGCGGCCAGCTCTACACCGTCCCGGTTGGCGGAACCACCATCCAGAGCGGCGGCTCTATCACCATCCAATCCGGCGGCGCGCTCACCGTCGACAACGCCATCACCGTCCAATCCGGCGGCACCATCAGCAACAGCGGCACCATCACGATCAATGCCGGCGTCACGCTGTCCGACAGCGGTACCGTCACGGTCAACTCCGGGGGCGCGGTCACCAACCTCGGCACCATCACCGTCGGCTCGGGCGGCCTGTTCACCGACAGCGGCACCCTCACCGTCAACACCGGCACGATCACCGTCAACAGCGGCGGGACGCTGACCGTCAGCGGTTCCACCGTCAATCTGACCATCAACGGGACTCTCACCAACAACGGCACGGTGACCCTCACCAGCGGCGGCAGCCTGACCGTGGGCAGCAATAACGTCACCAACACCGGCGGCGCCATCAACGTCGGCACGGCCACCGCCAACAGCGGCACGTTCACCATCAACGCCGGCCAAACCTTCACCGACACCGGCAGCGTCACCGTCAACGCCGGCGGCACCCTCAATGTCAGCGGCACCCTGAACGTCACCACCGGTACCCTCACGGACAGCGGCACGGTGACTATCAATTCCACCGGCGTCCTCACCGACAGCAGCACCACCAGCGGTGCGGTCACCATCAACTCCGGTGGCCTGCTCACCGAAAGCGGCACCCTCAACCTCAACACCACCGGCGGTGCCGTCACCCTCGTCGACAATGGCACCCTCACCCTCAACCACGCCGTCACCCTGCCCTCCAGCGGCACCAGCACCGGCACCATCCAGGTGGGCTCCACCGGCACCCTCAACGTCAACAGCGGCTTCACTCTGAGCGTCGCGAATCATGGCGCGGTCACCGTTAGCTCCGGTGGCAGCGTTTCCGACAGCGGCACCATCACCATCAGCACCGGCGGTACCCTCACGGACAGCGGCACGGTGACTATCAATTCCACCGGCGTCCTCACCGACAGCAGCACCACTGCCGGTGCGGTCACCATCAACTCCGGTGGCCTGCTCACCGAAAGCGGCACGCTGAACCTCAACACCAGCGGCGGTGCCGTCACCCTCGTCAACAATGGCACCCTCACCCTCAACCACGCCGTCACCCTGCCCTCCAGCGGCACCAGCACCGGCACCATCCAGGTGGGCTCCACCGGCACCCTCAACGTCAATAGCGGCTTCACTCTGAGCGTCGCGAATCATGGCGCGGTCACAGTGAGCTCCGGCGGCAGCGTTTCCGACAGCGGCACCATCACCATCAGCACCGGTGGCACGCTGACCGACAGCGGCACCGTCACCATCAACTCGGGCGGCACCCTCACCGATAGCAGCACGACCGCCGGTGCGGTGACCATCAACTCCGGGGGCTTGCTCACCGACAGCGGCACCCTGAACCTCAACACCAGCGGCGGTGCCGTCACCCTCGTCGACAACGGCACCCTGACCATCAACTCCAGCACCGCGGTCACCCTGCCCTCCAGCGGCACCAGCACGGGCACGATCCAGGTCGGCTCCACCGGCGTGCTCAACGTCACCAGTGGCGACACGCTCGCCATCGCGAATCATGGCGCGGTCACCGTTAGCTCCGGGGGCAGCGTTTCCGACAGTGGCACCATCACCATCAGCACCGGTGGCACCCTGACCGACAGCGGCACCGTCACCATCAACGCCGGCGGCACTCTCACCGACAGCAGCACCACCAGCGGCGCCCTCACCATCAATGCCGGCGGCTTGCTCACCGACAGCGGCAACCTCACCATTAGCGCCGGCGCCAACCTCGTCGACAACGGCACCTTGACCGTCACTGGCGGCGGCAGCGTGTCTGACGGCGGCACCTTGACTGTGGGGACCGGCACCGCAGGCAGCGGCACTCTGAACATCAGCACGGGCGGCGCCGACACCGGCAACCTTGTCACCGTCACCGGCACGCTGACCGACAACGGCACGGTCACCATCAATACCGGTGGCACTCTGACCGACTCCGGCACCTTGACCATCGGCTCCGGGCTCACCCTCACCGATAACGGCACCCTGACCATCAGCTCTCCCCAGACCGTCACCCTTACCGGCAGCACCATCACGGTCGGCTCCACCGGCAACCTCAATATCAACGGCACCCTGACCGTCAGCACCGGCACCCTTTCCGACAGCGGCACCGTCACCATCAACTCCGGCGGCACCCTCGCAGATAGCAGCACCACCAGTGGTGCGGTCACCATCAACTCCGGTGGCTTGCTCACCGACAGCGGCACCCTCAACCTCACCTCCGGCGCCACCCTCATCGACAACGGAACCCTCACCCTCAACAGCGGTGTGACCCTGACCGGCAGCACCATCAACGTCGGCTCCACCGGCGCTTTGAATGTCAACTCCGGGGTCACCTTGGCGGTGAACGCCGGGGGGACGTTGACTGACACCGGGACGGTCACGGTGTCGGGCACGTTGACCGATTCCGGCACCGTGACGGTGGGCACGGCGAGTGCCAATAGTGGGACGTTGACGGTGGGTAGCACTGGGCCGGGTAGCGGCACGGTGAATGTCAGCTCCGGAGTGACCTTGACGGTGAATGCCGGGGGCACGTTGACCGATACCGGCAGCGTGACGGTGTCGGGCACGTTGACCGATTCGGGCACCGTGACGGTGGGCACGGCGAGTGCCAATAGCGGCACGTTGACGGTGGGTAGCACGGGTCCGGGTAGCGGGACCTTGGCGGTCAATGGCGGTCTGACGGTCAATGCCGGGGGCACGTTGACTGATACCGGCAGCGTGACGGTGTCGGGCACGTTGACGGATTCGGGCACGGTGACGGTGGGCACCGGCAGCGCGAATAGTGGGACGTTGACCGTGGGTAGCACCGGGCCGGGCAGTGGCACTTTGGCGGTCAACGGGGGTCTGACCGTCAACGCCGGCGGGACGCTGACTGATACCGGCACCGTGAGTGTGTCGGGCACGTTGACCGATTCGGGCACCGTGACGGTGGGTACCGCGAGTGCCAATAGCGGCACATTGACCGTGGGTAGCACCGGTCCGGGTAGCGGCACGGTGAATGTCAGCTCCGGGGTGACATTAACGGTGAACTCCGGGGGCACCCTGACGGATACCGGCAGCGTGACGGTGTCGGGCACGTTGACGGACTCGGGCACCGTGACGGTGGGTACCGCGACCGCCAATAGTGGCACGTTGACGGTGGGTAGCACGGGGCCCGGTAGCGGCGCCCTGGCGGTCAACGGTGGCCTGACGGTCAATGCCGGCGGGACGTTGACCGACACCGGCACGGTGAGCGTCTCAGGCACGTTGACGGACTCGGGCACCCTGACCGTGGGCACCGCGAGCGCCAATAGCGGCACGTTGACGGTGGGTAGCACCGGCCCGGGCAGCGGCACCCTGGCGGTCAATGGCGGCCTGACTGTCAACGCCGGCGGCACCCTGACCGACACCGGCACGGTCACGGTGTCGGGCACATTGACCGATTCGGGCACCGTGACGGTGGGCACCGGCACCGCCAATAGCGGCACGTTGACGGTGGGTAGCACCGGT
>NZ_JCALDU010000007.1:0-333355 GCF_059813025.1 Mycobacterium sp. NGS26 | reverse complement strand
AGAGCTCCCCCAGCCGATCGGCAGGACGCAACTCCGAGTCAAGCGTTGCGGTCGACGACATGGCCACATCAAAGCAGGGGGGTACGACAAGTTTCGGCTGCCGACCATGCCGGGGTTTGGCCGCCATGTGCACGGTCGACGTTTGACGAATACTGTGGCTGGACATGAAGTTGCCGCTGCTGGGCCCGGTGTCGCTGGCGGGCTTTCAGCATGCCTGGTTCTTCCTGTTCCTGCTCGCCGTGCTGTTGGTGATCGGGATCTACGTCGCCCAGCAATTCGCCCGCCGCCGGCGGGTGCTGCGGTTCGCCAACATGGAGGTGCTCGAGCGCGTCGCGCCGAGCCACCCGGGCCGGTGGCGGCACCTGCCCACGATCCTGCTCGCCACGTCGTTGGTGTTGCTCACCACGGCGATGGCCGGGCCGACCTCCAACGTCCGGATCCCGCTCAACCGCGCGGTGGTCATGCTCGTCATCGACGTCTCGGAGTCGATGGCTTCCACCGACGTCGCCCCCAATCGGCTGGCCGCCGCGAAGGTCGCCGGCAAGCAGTTCGCCGACGAGCTGACCCCGGCCATCAACCTGGGCCTGGTGGAATTCGCAGCCAATGCCTCGCTCCTGGTCGCGCCGACGACCAACCGCGACGCGGTCAAGGCGGCGATCGACAGCCTAAAACCGGCACCGAAAACCGCTACGGGAGAAGGCATTTTCACCGCGCTGCAGGCGATCGCGACGGTCGGTTCGGTGATGGGCGGCGGCGAGGGCCCGCCGCCGGCGCGGATCGTGCTGGAGTCCGACGGCGCCGAAAACGTGCCGCTGGACCCCAACGCCCCGCAGGGGGCGTTCACCGCGGCCCGGGCCGCCAAGGATCAGGGCGTGCAGATATCCACGATCTCGTTCGGCACGCCGTATGGCACCGTCGAGTACCAGGGGGCCAACATTCCCGTCCCGGTCGACGACCAGACGCTGCAGAAGATCTGCGAGATCACCGACGGCCAGGCGTTCCACGCCGACAGCCTGGAATCGCTCAAGGACGTCTACGCGACGCTGCAGCACCAGATCGGCTACGAAACCGTGAAGGGCGACGCGAGCGCCGCGTGGATGCTGCTCGGCGCGTTCGTGATGGCCTGCGCCGTGCTGGCGGGCCTGCTGCTGAATCGCCGGCTGCCGGCCTGATCAGGCGGGTAGCCGCCGGTTGATCAACAGCGCCAGGGCGGTGGCGATCAGGGCGGTGATGACACCGAGGCGCAGCCACCCCGAGCTGCCGGGCCCCGGCACCGTGCGATACCCGATCTCGTTCTCGATCGCGTTGTAGTCCTTGTTGAGCTGTTCGAGGTTGGTGGCGGTGTAGGACTGCCCGCCGGACAGCTGCGCGATCTTCTTCATCTGGTCGGTCGACACCGGCACGTTCACCCGCTGGCCGTCCAGCTCGATGTGACCGGTCTTGGTGCCGAACGTGATGGTCGAGATGGGCACGCCCTGATCCTTGGCCAGCCGCGCGGCGGTGTAGGCGCCGTCGTGCGGATCGCTGGGATCCTGCGGCTTGTTCTCCCCGCCGTCGGACAGCAGCACGATGCGGGCCGGCGGCGGCTTGTCCCCACCCTGCACGGCCGACGCCCCGATCGCGTGCAGGGCGGTGAAGATGGCCTGGCCGGTCGCCGTGCTGTCGGCGAACTCGAGCTTCTTGAGGGCCTCGACCGTCGCCTGGTGCTGCGGGGTCGGCGGCACCAGCAGGTACGGAGTGCCGGCGAAGCCGACGAGCCCCAGGTTGATGCCCGGCGTCAGCTGGCTGGCGAATTGGCTGGCCGCCTGCTCGGCGGCCTTGAGCCGGTTGGGCTCCACGTCGGTTGCCCGCATGGACTGCGACATGTCGATGACCAGCATGATCACGGCGCGGTTGCGCGGGATGCGCATGTCGTGGGTGGGGGTGGCCAGCGCGATCGTCAGCAGGAGCAGGCACAGCAGCGACGCCGCGATCGGGACGTGCCGCCACGCCGACTGCGGCACCGGCGTCTCGGTGTAGCGGCGCAGGCGCTGCCGCCGTCGGGCCTGCATGACGATGTAGAGGCCAAGCAGCGCGAGCGGGACCAACGCGAACAGCAGCATGCCCGGGCGCTGGAACCCATACAGCGGTAGTGGGCCGATCCCGGGAAGCGACACTCCGCTCACCTTCCCGTCTGGCCGCGGCTGGACTGCCGGCGGACGCTGGCGCCAGTAAACGCCAGTAAAGAGGACACTCGATTACCCGTCAAACGGGGCGCTATTCCCTGCGCAGCCGCCCGTCGACGAATTGCTCCAGCTTCTCCCACTCCCGCACCGCCGCGGCATACGGGCCCGAGGGCTTGCCGACCGAGCCGGGCTCCAGCACGTAGGCCACCAGCTTGCCCAGCGGCCGGCTCGTTGCGAGGGCCTTGTCGACGGTGGGTTCCTCGGAGTAGTCGCCGATGTCGCGTAGCAGCTCGACGGCGAGGTCGAGCTGGTCGCGGTCCACGGCGTCGGGCCCGTCGGCGAAGTCGTCGGCCAGGCCGCTGAGCACGTAGATGTTCTCGTCGGTGATGTCGATCGACAGCGAGCCGTCGGTCGCGGCGGTGCGGATGTCGTCGTAGGTGCTCAGGTCGGCCAGGTCGTGGTCGTGCTCGTCGGCCAGGTAGCGGGCCAGCGCCCGCTCGGAGCCGAAGACGCTGATGCGCCCGTTGCGGCCCAGGAAGATCGGGCGGTCGTCCAGGTAGCAGCGAAGAGTGTAGAACGTGCCCGAACTCGTCATGATGCGGATCGGGTCGATGCCCACCTGCTGCCAGAAGTCCTTGTCGCTGCCCAGCACGACGGTGTCGCCGGCCGCGCGGGCCTCCTCGCCGAGGGTGTCGTCCTCGGCTTCTTCGGTGGCGTCGGCTTCCTCGGCGGCCTCGGTCAGCTCGGTGGACTCCTCGGCCTCGGTGTCCTCGTCGGCCGGCTCCTCCTCGAGCTCCTCCTCGAGCTCCTCGGCGGCCTTCGCCGACAGCTTGGCGTCGACCTCGGGGGTGCTGACGACGTCGTCGATCGCGCCCAGCACGTCGTCCCAGCTGCGCCCGATGACCTCGGCGATCGAATCCCAGCGTCTGGCGCCGGCCTTGCCGGTGAAGTTATCGATCCCGCCGGACACCATGCCGAGGTTGGGATTGCCGTTGAAGAACTTCGCCACCGCCGGCAGCTCGCACACCGATCCGATGGACGACACGATGGCCAGCACGTCCGCCAGCGCGGCCACCGACTCCTCGGTCGGCTTCTCCGCCACCAGCTCCTCGACGACGACGAGATCGAAGTGCTTGTCCTGGGCGGGGTCGAGCTTGCGCGCGTGGGCGCTGACCAGGTCCTTCCACGCGGGATGGTCGACCAGATCGTTCTCGGAATCGGAGCGCACGAAGGCGACCAGGTCGGCGACGGTCTCGAAGCCGTACAGGTCGTCGTCCTTGCCCAGGAACGCCTCCCACTCGTCGCCGGCATCGCGCCAGCGGGGCGCCCACACGGTGTAGCGGTCACCGGCGGACAGGCTCAGGCGGATGGGCACGAGGTCAGCAGCCATGCGGCACAGAATAGCGACGGCCGCGGCGGACACCGGTGCCGGTGTGGCGGCCGGCGCCGGTCAGGGCGCCCAGATGCTCGCGATCGGGGCGGCGTTGGCCGCGTTGCCCGTCTTGGGCAGCCCGTACATCTGCTCGAGGGTGGAAAGCACGTTGTAGTGGCTGATCTGCTCGTTGTAGGTGCCCGGCTGCACGTGCGCGCCGTAGATCACCGTCGGGATCTGGTTGCGGCTGCCGTTGTCGTCCTCGTCCCAGGTCACGATCAGCAGGCTGTTGTTGGCCAGCGCCCAGTTGGCGTAGCCGGACAGCTGGCGGTTCAGCCACGCGTCGCCCTGCGCGATCGACCCGTCGTGCATGTTGTTGTCGTTGTTGGGAATCACGAACGACACGGTCGGCAGGTTTTCGTAGTTGCCCATCGGGAACGCGGAGAACGGCACCGAGTTCTGCGGCGGCACATTGGTGAAGTTGGCCCACGGCACGTGCTTGCGCGCGTACTTGCCGGCGCTGCACACGGGGGAGCCGACGGCGGGCAGGTCCTCGGCGTAACCGATGAATGTGTAACCGGCGGCGAGCAATTCGGAACCGAGGTTCGGAGCGTTGCCCGCGTTGACCGGGCACACGTCCTTGGTCACCCCGAACGTGTTGCCGGCGAACAGCGCCAGGTAGTTCGGCTCGCTGGGATGCGTTTCGGCGAAGGACTGGGCCATGTTCGCGCCGTGGGCGGCCAGCGCGGTGATGAAGGGTGCCGACCTGCTGCCGATGATGTTGCCCTCAGAACGGTTCTCCTCCACCACGATTACGACGTGGGCCGGCCGGGGCAGCGCGGCCGCGGCCAGGCCGACGCGAGGCGTCAACGGGATGGCCGCCAGGCCCGCCAGCGTCACCGCGCCCGCGACTCCGAGGACGCGGTACGCCCAGGCGAGCAGCCTTCTCGGACTTCGAATTTCGCCGAACACCCGGGGAGTATATGAGCGGATCCGCGGCTTCGACGGGACTGACGCGAGCGTGTCAGCGGGCCTTTAGCCAATAGAGCCCGGATCGTTATATACGCTGGAAATCCATGGACGTCCGCGTGATCGACCACCCGCTGGCCGCCGCCCGGCTGACCACGCTGCGCGACGAACGCACCGACAACGCGGGGTTCCGGAACGCGTTGCGCGACCTGACGGCGATGCTGGTCTACGAGGCCACCCGGGACGCCGGCCGCGAGACCTTTCCCATCCGCAGTCCGCTGGCCGAGACGCTCGGTGTGCGGCTGGCCAACCCGCCGCTGCTGGTGCCCGTGTTGCGCGCCGGGCTCGGCATGGTCGACCAGGCGCTCGCGCTGCTGCCGGAGGCTCGGGTGGGCTTCGTCGGCGTCGCCCGCGACGAGGAAACCCACCGCGCGAGCGGGTACATGGAGTCGCTGCCCGACGACCTGAGCGCGCAGCCGGTGCTGGTGCTGGACCCCATGCTGGCCACCGGCGGGTCGCTGAGCCACACCGTCGCGCTGCTGCAGCGCCGCGGCGCGACGGAGATCACCGTGCTGTGTGTCGTCGCCGCCCCGGAAGGCATTGCAGCGCTTGAGAAAACGGCGCCGGACGCGCGGCTGTTCACCGTCGCGGTCGACGATGGGCTCAACGAGATCGCCTACATCGTCCCGGGTCTCGGCGACGCGGGCGACCGGCAGTACGGGCCCCGCTGACTCACCAGCCGCGCACCTCGGTCACCAGCTCGTCGCGCAACGCGGCTGCCCTTTCGCGGGCGGGCCGTAGGCCGTCGGCCACCGGGCAGCGAATCTCCAAGTAGCACTTCAGTTTCGGTTCGGTTCCCGACGGCCGCACCACCACCCGAGCCGACGCCGCGTCGTCGCCGCCGGCGAAGATCAGCGCGTCGCCGATGTCGTCGACGGTCGCCGGTAAGCCGGCCAGCGTCGACGGCGGGGCGGCCCGCAGCCGCCGCATCAGCGCGGCGGCCTCGTCGGGGCCGGCGACCCGGCGCGACACCGCCGCCACTTCGTGCACACCGTGGCGCAGCGCGAGCTCGTCGAGCCGGTCGGACACCGATCGGCCTTCCAGCGAGGCCACCAGGTCGCACACCAGCACCGCGGCGCTGATGCCGTCCTTGTCGCGCACCGCGGCGGGGTCCACGCAGTGCCCGATCGCCTCCTCGTAGGCGTACACCAGGGTGCCCGGCAGGTTGGCGTCGGCGCGCGCCAGCCACTTGAAGCCGGTCAGGGTCTCGACGTGGGTCGCGCCGTAGTGCGCGGCGATGGCCGCCAGCATCCGCGACGACACCACGGTGCTGGCCACGACCGCGGTTTCCGGGCGCTCGTGGCTCAGGATGTAATCGCCCAGTAGCCAACCGGTTTCGTCTCCCGACAGCATCCGCCACCCCGATGCCGTGGGTATGCCGACCGCGCAGCGGTCGGCGTCGGGGTCCAGCGCGATCGCGACGTCGGCGTGGGTGTCGGCGGCCAGGGCGAGCAGCGCGTCGGTGGCGCCGGGCTCCTCGGGGTTGGGGAATGCGACGGTGGGGAAGTCGGGGTCGGGTGCGAACTGGGCGCCGACGGTGTGCACCGGGTCGAAGCCGGCGCGGTGCAGCGTCTCGACGGCGACGGCACCGCCCACCCCGTGCAGCGGCGTCAGGGCCACCCGCACCGAACCTCCGGCCCGGCGCACGGCCGCCGCGCGCTCGATGTAGCGCTCGACCAGGTCGGTGTGGGCGGGTTCGACTGCCCTGCGGCGGATCTCGTCGGCGGGAGGGGCGGCGGCCATCGCGGTTTCGATTTGGCGGTCGGTGGGGGAGACGATCTGGATGCCGCCGTCGAAGTACACCTTGTAGCCGTTGTCGGTGCGCGGATTGTGCGACGCCGTGATCTGTATCCCGGCGGCGGCGCCGGTGCGGCGCACCGCGAACGCGACCACCGGCGTGGGCACCGGGCCCGGTAAGAGCAGCACCGAAAAGCCCTCGGCGGCAAGCACTTCGGCCGTCACGGTGGCGAAAATCGCCGAGCCGTGCCGCGCGTCGCGCCCGACGACCACCAGCGACCCGGCCTGGCCGCGGTCGGCGAGCACCCGCGCCACCGCCCAGGTCGCGCGCGACACCACCGCCACGTTCATCGCGTCGGGCCCCCCGCGCACCGGGCCGCGCAGCCCCGCCGTGCCGAAGGTGAGCGGGCGGGCGAAGCGCGCCGCGCGCTCGTCGGGACCGCAGGCGGCGAGCTCGGCGGCCGTCCTGGGGTCCGGGTCGTGCGCGATCCACTCCTCGGGCGTCATGGCTAGAGCCGGGCGATGACGCCGGCCAGCAGCGCGCCCAGCCGTCCGGCCGACGCGGCCCCGGCGGCGACCACCTCGGCGTGTTGCAGCGGGGCGCCGCTGATGCCGGCGGCCAGGTTCGTCACCAGGGATATGCCGAGCACCTCGGCGCCGGCCGCGCGGGCCGCGATGGTTTCGTGCACCGTCGACATGCCCACCAGGTCGGCGCCCAGGGTGCGCAGCATCCGGATCTCCGCCGGCGTCTCGTAATGCGGCCCGGGCAGGCCCGCGTAGACGCCCTCGGTCAGCTCCGGGTCCGCCTCGCGGGCGAGCTTGCGCAGCCGCGGGGCGTAGGCGTCGGTCAGGTCCACGAATTGCGCGCCCACCAGCGGCGAACGCGCGGTCAGGTTCAGGTGGTCGCTGATCAGCACCGGCTGCCCGACGCGCATGTCCGGGCGCAGTCCGCCGGCCGCGTTGGTGAGCACGACGACGCGCGCCCCGGCCGCGCACGCGGCCCGCACCGCGTGCACGACGTGGGCCAGGTCGTGCCCCTCGTAGGCGTGCACCCGGCCGGCCAGCACCAGCACCCGGTGCCCGCCGACGGGCACCGACATGAGCTCGCCGGTGTGACCGACCGCGCGCGGCGGCGCGAACCCGGGCAGCTCGGCCTGGGCCAGCGTGACGGTCGGGGAGCCCAGCGCGGCGACGGCCGGCGCCCAACCGGACCCGAGGACGACGGCGACGTCGTGCTCGCCGAACCCGGTGCGCTCGCCGATCGCGCGTGCCGCCAGTTGCGCGAGTTCGTCGGGAGCGGGCGGGGATTCGGCCACAGCCATCGACCTTAGCGCCGCGACGGTTGTCGGCGGCATATGTCAGGATCTGCCGCATGGGTTTTCGTAACTGGCCGATCGTCGGCCTGGTTCTCGTCGTCGCGGTGTCGGTGTTCGCGTTTGGCTCGCCGGCGGCGCGCGCCGACGGGTGTCCCGATGTCCAGCTGATCTTCGCCCGCGGCACCGCCGAGCCGCCCGGCCTGGGCGCCGTGGGCGATGCGCTGTTCGCCGCGCTGCAGCCCGCCCTCGGCTCGCGCACCGTCGAGGCCTACCCGGTGAACTATCCGGCCAGCTATAACTTCCTGACCACCGCCGACGCCGCCAACGACGCGCGGGATCACATCGCGCAGATGGCCGCCCAGTGCCCGTCGACGCGGCTGGTGCTCGGCGGCTTCTCGCAGGGCGCGGCCGCTGTGTCGATGCTGGCGGGGGTGCCGCCCGTCGGGCAGCGCATCGGCAACTTCGGGTCGGCGCCCGCGCTGGACCCCGGGCTGGCCGGCAAGGTGCGGGCCGTCGCGGTGTTCGGCAACCCCGGCAACCGCTTCAACACGCCCCTGTCGTCGACGGGCGCGTTCGCGGGGCGGGCCATCGACCTGTGCAGCCCCGGCGATCCGGTCTGCGTCGTCGGCGGCCGCGACCGCGACGCGCACCACGACTACGAGGCGCCGCCCTACCCCGGACAGGCGGCGGGATTCATCGCCGGGCTGGTGTAGGCGTCGGGACCTCGGGCCGGTGCGCCCGGGTGAGATACTGCGAGAATGCCCGCAGCACCGTTAGCCAGCGTCGAGGACGCGGTGCGGCGCCGCGGATCCGACCTCGTCGAGCTGTCGCATGCCATCCACGCCGAGCCCGAGCTGGCGTTCGCCGAGCATCGCAGCTGCGCCAAGGCGCAGGCGCTGGTGGCCGAGCGGGGCTTCGAGATCACCCCGCGCGCGGGCGGGCTGGACACGGCCTTTCGCGCCGACTTCGGCAGCGGACCGCTGGTCGTCGGGATCTGCGCCGAGTACGACGCGCTGCCCGAAATCGGGCACGCCTGCGGGCACAACATCATCGCGGCCTCGGCGGTCGGGACGGCGCTGGCGCTGGCCGAGGTGGCCGACGAGCTGGGCCTGACGGTGGCGCTGCTGGGCACGCCCGCCGAGGAGGCCGGCGGCGGCAAGGAGCTGATGCTGAAGGCCGGGGTGTTCGACGACGTCGCGGTGGCGGTCATGGTGCATCCGGGCCCGGCCGACATCGCCGCGGCCCGCTCGCTGGCGCTGTCGGAGGCGGTCGTCGAGTACCGTGGCAAGGAATCGCACGCCGCCGTCGCGCCGCATCTGGGGATCAACGCCGCCGACGCCGTGACCGTCGCGCAGGTGGCCGTCGGGCTGCTGCGGCAGCAACTGGCGCCGGGGCAGATGATGCACGGGATCGTCACCGACGGAGGGCAGGCCGTCAACGTCATCCCCGGCCACGCGACGTTGAAGTATGCGATGCGGGCGGCCGAGTCGGATTCGCTGCGAGCGCTGGAGGGCAGGATGTTTGCGTGCTTCGCCGCGGGCGCGTTGGCCGCCGGCTGCGAGTACGAAATCAACCAGCCGTCACCGCCCTACGCCGAGCTCAAGCCGGACCGCTGGCTGGCCGGCGTCTTCCGCGACGAGATGCGCCGGCTGGGGCGTGACCCGGTGGGGCCCGAGGTCGAGGACCGGCTGCCGATGGGCAGCACCGACATGGGCAACGTGACGCAGCTGCTGCCCGGCATCCACCCGGTGATCGGCGTCGACGCCGGCGGCGCCACGGTGCACCAGCGCGCGTTCGCCGACGCGGCCGCCGGCCCCAGCGCCGACCGCGCCGTCGTCGAGGGCGCGATCATGCTGGCGCGCACGGTCGTCCACCTCGCCGAGAATCCGGGCGAACGCGACCGGGTGCTGACCGCGCGGCAGCGCAGACACGGGGCCGGCGCATGAGCCTGGTCGACACCGCCGAGTCGTGGCTGGCCGCCCACCACCAGGACCTGGTCGAGTGGCGCCGGCACATTCACCGCTACCCGGAGCTGGGCCGCCAGGAGTACGCCACCACGCAGTTCGTCGCCGAGCGGTTGGCCGACGCAGGCCTGAACCCGAAGGTGCTGCCCGGCGGCACCGGGCTGACCTGTGACTTCGGCCCCGAACACGAGCCGAGAATCGCGCTGCGGGCCGACATGGACGCGCTGCCCATGGCCGAGCGCACGGGCGCGCCGTACACCTCGACGATGCCCAACGTCGCACACGCCTGCGGGCACGACGCGCACACCGCGATCCTGCTGGGCACCGCGCTGGCGCTGGCGTCGGTGCCCGAGCTGCCGGTCGGGGTGCGGCTGATCTTCCAGGCGGCCGAGGAGCTGATGCCCGGCGGCGCGATCGACGCGATCGCCGCCGGCGCGCTGACCGGGGTGTCGCGGATCTTCGCGCTGCACTGCGATCCGCGGCTCGAGGTCGGCAAGGTCGCCGTCAGGCAGGGCCCCATCACGTCGGCCGCCGACCAGATCGAGATCACGCTGTACTCGCCCGGCGGGCACACGTCGCGGCCACACCTGACCGCCGACCTGGTCTACGGCCTGGGCACGCTGATCACCGGGCTGCCCGGGGTGCTGTCGCGCCGCATCGACCCGCGCAACGGCACCGTGCTGGTGTGGGGCGCGGTCAACGCCGGCGTGGCCGCCAACGCCATTCCGCAATCCGGCGTGGTGGCCGGCACCGTGCGCACCGCCAGCAGGCAGACCTGGATGGGCATGGAGGCGTTCATCCGCGAGGCCGTGGCCGCGCTGCTGTCGCCGCTGGCGATCGAACACACGCTGCAATACCGGCGCGGGGTGCCGCCCGTGGTCAACGAGGACGTCTCGACGCGCATCCTCATGCACGCGATCGAGGCCGTCGGCCCCGACGTGCTGGCCGACACCCGGCAGTCCGGCGGCGGCGAGGACTTCTCCTGGTACCTGGAGGAGGTGCCCGGCGCGATGGCCCGACTGGGCGTGTGGTCGGGCGAGGGCCCGCAGCTGGACCTGCACCAGCCGACGTTCGACCTCGACGAGCGGTCCCTCGCGATCGGCCTGCGGGTGCTGGTCAACATCATCGAGCAGGCGGCGCTCTTCTAGCCCCCCTTAGACGCGCGAGCGTGCGTGTTTGTACGCGACGCGCCGCTTCCTGCTGGCATTCTGTGCACGCTCGGCCTAGGTGAATTGTGGGGACGCCGCGGTGCGCCGACGATACCCGGCGTGAACGTGGAGCTCGACCGATTGCTCGCTGCCCAGGGCGGCGTGGTGACCTCCGCTCAGGCGTTGACCCACCTCACCCGCCGCGGCCTGGAATTCGATTTGAAATGTGGTGTGCTGCAGCAGGTTTGGTATGGCGTCTACGGCCGCGGCGAGATCACGGACGCGTTGCGACTGCGGGGCCTGGACTTGTTGACCGGGACGACGGTCGCAACATGCCTCAGCACCGCGGCGGCGGCACACGGCTTCGACACCGAACTGGATAGACACCTGCACGTGCTCAATCCCGTCGGGCGACAGTTGCGACCGACCCGCGGCCTGGTGGTACACCGCCGCGAGGGCGCGCCGCTGACCATCGTCAACGGGCGGCCGGCCACCACGCCCGCCTGGACGGCCATCGAGGTGGCGCGTGGACTGCGCCGGCCGCGGGCACTGGCGACGTTGGACGCCGCGCTGCGCAGCGGTACGTGCGACCGCGGCGAACTGCGGCGCGTGCTCAAGCGGCATGCAGGGCGGCGCGGCGTCGTGGTGGCACGGGAATTGCTCGAGTTGGCCAACCCGCTGGCCGAGTCGCCGATGGAAAGCGAGGCCAGGTTGGTCATGCACGACGGAGGCCTACCGCCTCCAGTGCTGCAGTACGAGCTCGTCGACCATAACGGAGACACGTGGCGGCTCGACTTCGCCTGGCCCGAGTTTCGGGTGGCTGCCGAGTACGACGGGGTTGACTGGCACAGCGGGCCCGATGCGTTTCGACGGGACCGCAAAAGGTCGGCGGCCTTGCAAGACCTGAGTTGGGTGGTAGTACCCATCGTCGCCGAGGACGTCAGACAATGGCCCGTCGAACTCGTCGCGCGGATCGAGCGACGCCTGCAACGCGCCGCGTGAGCGTGCGCAGAATGCCACCCAGACGCGGTGTGTCGTGTACAAACACGCACGCTCGCGACAAGAGAGGCTAAGTCGACGTGCCGGGGCCGATGTTGCGGGCCGGGCGGGTCCGCAGGTCGTGCACGTAATCGGCTGGCGCGCCAGCGATTTCGGCGGCATCGGCCATCACGCCCAGGTATCGCGCCGACGGCAGGCCGCCCTCCCAGGCGTCCAGCACGTACAGCCACGCCAGCACGGGATCGGTGGTGGTGTCCGACGACAGGCGCTCCACCCGGCAGCGGATCTTCTTGTGCACGCCGAACTCCGAGCCCTCCCAGCGGTCGAGGTTCTTCTCGTCCGCCGGCGTCATGTCGTAGAGCACCACGAACACCTTGGAATTCGGGTCCTCGACGATGGTGGCCAGCGCGCCCTCCCAGCCGATGTCCTCGCCGCCGAACGTCAACCGCCATCCCGGCAGCCAGCCGGTTCCCGCCATCGGGGAGTGGGGTGCGCGCTGCAGCATCTGCTCGGGATGCATGTTCGACCCGTAGGCGGCGTAGAGCGGCACGGGGGCAAGCTTAGACGGCATGGCGACCGGCGGCGGGCTAGGTTAAGGCCTGTGGTGACCCGCATCGTGATCCTCGGCGGAGGCCCGGCCGGTTACGAAGCCGCGCTGGTCGCCGCCACCTCACACCCGGAAACGGCCCAGGTCACCGTCGTCGATTCCGACGGCATCGGCGGGGCGGCCGTGCTGGACGACTGCGTGCCGTCCAAGACGTTCATCGCGTCGTGCGGGCTGCGCAGCGAACTGCGCCGGGCGCCGCAGCTGGGTTTCGGCATCGACTTCGACGAGGCCAGGATCTCGTTGCCGCAGATCCACGCCCGGGTCAAGAAGCTGGCGGCGGCCCAGTCGGCCGACGTCACCGCCCAGCTGCTCAGCATGGGAGTCCACGTGGTCGCCGGGCGGGGGGAGCTCGTCGACTCCACGCCCGGCCTGGCCCGGCACCGGATCCGGGCCACCCATTCCGATCCGGGGCCCGACGGCCCCGTTACCACCGAGCACGACGCCGACGTCGTGCTCATCGCCACCGGCGCCAGCCCGCGGATCCTGCCGTCGGCCGTCCCGGACGGCGAGCGCATCCTGACCTGGCGCCAGCTCTACGACCTGCAGGCGTTGCCGACCCACCTGATCGTGGTGGGCTCGGGCGTCACCGGCGCCGAGTTCGTGGACGCCTACACCGAATTGGGCGTGCCGGTCACGGTGGTGGCCAGCCGCGACCGGGTGCTGCCGTACGAGGACGCCGACGCCGCAGCCGTTTTGGAGGAGTCGTTCGCCGAACGCGGCGTCCGGCTGTTCAAGAACGCCCGCGCGCAGTCGGTCACCCGCACCGACGCCGGCGTGCTGGTGACGATGGCCGACGGACGCACCGTGGAGGGCAGCCACGCCCTGATGACCATCGGCTCGACCCCCAACACCGGCGGGCTGGGCCTGGAGCGGGTCGGCATCGAGCTGGGCCCCGGCAATTACCTGACCGTGGACCGCGTTTCGCGCACGTCGGTGCCCGGCATCTACGCCGCCGGCGACTGCACGGGTCTGCTGCCGCTGGCGTCGGTCGCCGCGATGCAGGGCCGGATCGCGATGTACCACGCGCTGGGCGAGGGGGTGAGCCCGATCCGGCTGCGCACCGTCGCGGCGACGGTGTTCACCAGCCCCGAGATCGCCGCGGTCGGGGTGCCGCAATCGATGATCGACGACGGCTCGGTGACCGCCCGGACCATCATGCTGCCGCTGCGCACCAACGCGCGGGCCAAGATGTCGGAGATGCGCCACGGCTTCGTCAAGCTCTTCTGCCGGCGCTCCACCGGCGTGGTCATCGGCGGCGTGGTGGTGGCGCCGATCGCGTCCGAGCTGATCCTGCCGATCGCCGTGGCCGTAACCAACCGCATCACGGTCAACGAGCTGGCCCAGACGCTCGCCGTCTACCCGTCGCTGTCCGGGTCGATCACCGAGGCGGCGCGGCGGCTGATGGCGCACGACGATCTGGACTGAACCGGTTAGCCTTGGGTGTTGCACCGTCCTACTGACGAGTAACCGACAGGAGCCTTGCGCCGTGAGCGACCCGATCCATGCGCCCACCGAGCAGACCTGGCCGGCCTCGGTGCTCGGACCCCAGCAGCGCGAGGCGGCCTGGGAGCGGCTCGGCACCGAGCAGTTCGACGTCGTCGTCATCGGCGGGGGCGTGGTGGGCTCCGGGTGCGCGCTGGACGCCGCCACGCGTGGGCTCAAGGTCGCGCTGGTCGAGGCGCGCGACCTGGCGTCGGGCACGTCGAGCCGCTCGTCGAAGATGTTCCACGGCGGGCTGCGCTACCTCGAGCAGCTGGAGTTCGGGCTGGTGCGCGAGGCGCTCTACGAACGCGAGCTGTCGCTGACCACGCTGGCGCCGCACCTGGTCAAGCCGCTGCCGTTCCTGTTCCCGCTCACCAAGCGGATCTGGGAGCGGCCCTACGTCGCGGCGGGCATCTTCCTCTACGACCGGCTCGGCGGCGCGAAATCGGTTCCGCCGCAAAAGCATTTGACCCGCGCCGGCGCGCTGCGACTGTGCCCGGGCCTGAAACGCAGCTCGCTGATCGGCGGGATTCGCTACTACGACACCGTCGTCGACGACGCCCGGCACACCATGACGGTCGCGCGCACCGCCGCGCATTACGGCGCGGTGGTGCGGTCCTCCACCCAGGTGGTCGGGCTGTTGCGCGACGGCGACCGGGTGATCGGCGTGCGCGTCCGCGACTCCGAGGACGGCTCGATCACCGAGGTCCGCGGCCACGTCGTGGTCAACGCGACCGGTGTGTGGACCGACGAGATCCAAGCGCTGTCCAAGCAGCGCGGGCGATTCCAGGTGCGCGCGTCCAAGGGCGTGCACGTGGTGGTGCCGCGGGACCGCATCGTCAGCGACGTCGCGATGATCCTGCGGACCGAGAAGTCGGTGATGTTCGTCATACCGTGGGGCAACCACTGGATCATCGGAACCACCGACACCGACTGGAATCTCGACCTGGCCCACCCCGCGGCCACCAAGGCCGACATCGACTACATCCTGGGGACCGTCAACGGCGTGCTGGCCACGCCGTTGACGCACGCCGACATCGACGGGGTGTACGCGGGGCTGCGCCCGCTGCTCGCCGGGGAGAGCGACGAAACTTCCAAGCTGTCGCGGGAGCATGCGGTGGCGGTGCCCGCCGCGGGTCTGGTGGCCATCGCCGGTGGCAAGTACACGACCTACCGGGTGATGGCGGCCGACGCGATCGACGCTGCGGCCCAATACGTTCCGGCCCGCGTCGCGCCATCGATCACCGAGAAGGTGAGCCTGCTGGGCGCCGACGGCTATTTCGCGCTGATCAATCAGGCCGAACACGTCGGCGCGCTGCAGGGCCTGCACCCCTACCGGGTACGACATTTGCTGGACCGCTACGGCTCGCTGATCGGCGACGTGCTGGAGCTGGCGGCCGAAACCCCCGGGCTGCTCAGCCCGATCAAGGAGGCGCCGGGCTACCTGCGGGTGGAGGCCGTTTACGCGGCCGCCGCCGAGGGCGCCCTGCACCTGGAGGACATCCTGGCCCGCCGGATGCGCGTCTCCATCGAGTACTCGCACCGCGGCGTCGACTGCGCCAGGGAGGTGGCCGAGCTGGTCGCGCCGGTGCTCGGGTGGAGCGCCGCGGACGTCGACCGCGAGGTCGCCAACTACACCGCGCGGGTGGAGGCCGAGGTCCTGTCGCAGGGGCAGCCCGACGACGTGTCGGCCGACGAGCTGCGCGCCAGCGCGCCCGAGGCCCGCGCCGAGATCCTCGAGCCGGTGCCGCTCAATTGAGAACCGCGAGAACCGCGAGGGCCGCGCCGCTGCCGGTCCGCGACGGCCTGGGACCCGCAAGGGTGCGGCTGTGCGGCGGACCGGTGCTGGCCGAGCTGTCCGCCCGGTTCGGGGAGCAGGCCCGCGAGGTCGTCGACGCCGGCGGCGCTCCGGTCGACGAGACGACGGTGCTGCCGGCGGGCTCGTTCGTATACCTGTATCGTGAACTGCCGCAAGAGGTTCCGGTTCCCTTCGACATGCCGGTGCTGTATCGCGACGACGACATCGTGGTCGTCGACAAGCCGCACTTCCTGGCCACCATGCCGCGGGGCCGGCACGTCGCGCAGACCGCGCTGGTGCGGCTGCGCCGCGAACTGGGGTTTGCGGAGCTGAGCCCGGCCCACCGGCTGGACCGGCTGACGGCGGGGGTGCTGCTGTTCACCGCCCGGCGCGAGCTGCGCGGCGCCTACCAGACGCTGTTCGCCCGGGGCGAGGTGCGCAAGACCTACCTCGCACGGGCGGCGGTCGACCCGGCCCTGGCGCTCCCGCGCGTGGTCACCAGCCGCATCGTCAAACGCCGCGGACGGCTGCAGGCGGTCAGCGAGCCCGGCGTGCCCAACGCCGAGACGCTGGTGGAGCTGTTGACGCCGGACGGCCTGTACCGGTTGACGCCGCGCACGGGACGCACCCACCAGCTGCGGGTGCACATGGCCTCGCTGGGGATACCGATCGCCGGTGATCCGTTGTACCCCAACATCATTGACGTGCCGGCGGACGACTTCAGCGCGCCGCTGCAATTGCTGGCGCAGCGCATCGAGTTCGACGACCCGGTCAGCGGCATCCGGCGCGACTTCGCCAGCCGCCGCGCGGGCTGGGCAGCCGAACGGGTTACCTCCGCCACTCGAATGAGGGACTGAGGTCACTAGACCCGGCCGCCGCATCCCGGCGAGCATGGTGGCGTGACCAGCTTCGCTTCCCCCGGATCCCTACCGATCGCGACCATCACCGGCGACCCGGTGGCGCGCGTCGCCGCCGACGCCACGGTTGCCGACGTGGCCATGGCCATGGCGGACGTCGACGTCGGCGCGGTCGTCGTCGGTGACGATCAGCGCCCCACCGCGCTGGTGAGCGAGCGCGACGTCGTCCGGGTGGTGGCCGCCGGCAAGAACCCGGCCGCCGTGCCGGCCGCCGAGGTGGCCAGCACCAAGCTGGTCTGGTGTGACGCCGACGCCACGGTGGACCAGGTGGCCACCCGGATGATGGACCGCTACATCCGCCACGTCCTGGTGCAGCGCGACGGCGCGCTGGCCGGCATCGTCTCCGCCCGCGATCTGCTGGGCGTCTACAGCGCCGCCGCGGACCTGGACGCCGATTCGGCCTGACAAGGCGCGACCCATGCGAACCGCCTATCACCAGCAGCTGGCCGGCCTGATGGCGCAGCTGGGGGAGATGTGCGGCCTGGCCGGCGCGGCGATGCGGGGCGCGACCCGGGCCCTGTTGGAGGCCGACATCGCGGCCGCCGAGCGGGTGATCGGCGACCATGACCGGATCGTGACGATGCGCGCCCAGGCCGAAAAGGAGGCGTTCGCGCTGCTGGCGTTGCAGCAACCGGTGGCCCGCGAGCTGCGGGAGATCGTCAGCGCCATACAGATCACCGCCGACGCGGAGCGGATGGGCGCGCTGGCCGTCCACGTGGCCAAGATCGCCCGGCGCGAGTACCCGAAGCGCATCCCGCCTGAGGAGGTCCGCGGGTGCTTCGCCGACATGGCCGACGTGGCAATCGCCATGGCGGACAGCGCAAAACAGGTGCTGGTGTCGCGCGACCCTCGGCAGGCCGCTCAGCTTCACGAGCAAGACGACGCGATGGACCGGCTGTACCGGCACTTGTTTCACGTGCTGATAGACCGGGAATGGAAGCACAGCATCCCCGTTGGCGTCGAGACGGCGTTGCTCGGCCGCTTCTACGAGCGCTTCGCCGACCATGCCGTGGAGATCGGCCGTCGCGTCGTCTTCATGGACAGCGGTGAGCTACCGCCCGAGGATGAGATATCCACCTATTGAGCGCGAACGGGCGCGAACTTGCCGATCGGGTCGCCGCGGCCCCGGTCAACGAGGTCCTGCGCTGGCTGGACAGCTCGCCCGCCGGGTTGTCCGGCGCGGAGGCGTCCGCCCGGCTGGCGCGCTACGGCCCGAACGCGGTTCGGACCCATCACGTCAACGCGCTCGCGGTGCTGGGTCGCCAGTTGCGCAACGCGGTGCTCGTCCTGCTCGCCGGCACCGCCGTCGCCTCGTTCTTTCTCGGCGACAGCATGCAGGCGACCATCATCTTCGTGATCCTGGCGGCCAGCATCGGCCTGGGCTTCGTCAACGAGTACCGCGCCGAGCGGGCCGCCGCGGAGCTGCACGCGGGGATGCAGCACAAGGCGGTGGCGCGCCGCGACGGGAAGTTCGTCACGATCGGTGTCACCGAGCTGGTGCCCGGTGATGTGATCCGGCTGTCGTTGGGCCAGGCCGTGCCGGCCGATGTCCGGCTGATCGATGTCACCGACCTGGAATGCAATGAAAGCATCCTGACCGGGGAATCGGCCGACTCCGCGAAATCGGCACAACCGGTGCCGGCCGGCGCCGAGCTGGCCGAATCGACCGACCTGGCCTTCATGGGCACCATCGTCAGCGCCGGCGAGGGCACCGGCGTGGTTTTCGCGACCGGGAAGAATTCCGAATTCGGGCGCATCGCAGCGGGTTTGGACGAGCGACAACCCGAAACGGGCTTCCAGGTCGGGCTGCGGCGGTTCTCCTATCTGCTGCTGCAGGTGGCGATCGCACTGATGCTGATCATCTTGATCAGCAACCTGCTGTTGCGAAAGCCGGTCATCGATTCCGTGCTGTTCTCGCTGGCGATCGCGGTCGGCATCACCCCGCAACTGCTGCCCGCGGTGGTCAGCACCAGCCTCGCGACCGGGTCGCGGCAGCTGGCCAAGGCCAAGGTGCTCGTCAAGCGCTTGGTGTGCATCGAGGACCTCGGGGACATCGATGTCTTGATCACCGACAAGACCGGCACCCTGACGGAGGGCCGGCTCCGCCTGGTCGACACGATCGATGCGGCCGGCGCGCACAGCGATTCGGTGCGGCGCCTCGGGCTGCTGGCCACCGACGTGGATTCCACCCAGGGTGGCGTCAGCGCCAACCCGCTCGACGCCGCGCTCTGGGAGTCCCCGCGGGCACAGCAACTGGTGGGCGGCGGTGTGCGCCGGGTCGCGATGCTGCCCTTCGACCACGAGCGAAGGGCGACGTCGGTTTTGGTCGACGACGCCGGCAAACGCCTGTTGGCGGTCAAGGGCGCGCCCGAACAAGTGCTGGCCCAATGCCGGGCGACGGCGGCGGTCGCGCAGGACACCCTCGCGGGCCTGTTCGCCGCCGGGCGCCGCGTGGTGGCCGTCGCCACCAAGCCGGCGGCCGAGCTGACGGAGCTGACGGGGATCACCGCCGCCGACGAAAGCGATCTGGTGCTGGCCGGGTTCCTGGTTTTCGCCGACGAACCCAAACCCGCGGCGCGCCAATCCCTGTCGCAACTGGCCGAGCTCGGCATCGAGCCCAAGGTCGCCACCGGCGACAATCCGCGGGTCGCCGAAAAGGTCTGTGCCGACCTCGGTTTGGCGTCCAGGGGAACCATCACCGGCGCACAGCTCGAGGCGCTCGACGACGACGAGTTCGCCGCCGCCGCACAGAATCACACCATCTTCGCCCGCATTTCCCCCGAGCAGAAGGAACGGCTGATCGTCTCGCTGCGGCGCACGGGCAGGGCGATCGGGTTTCTGGGCGACGGTGTCAACGACGCGCTGGCGCTGCACGCCGCCGACGTGGGGATCTCGGTCGACAGCGCCACCGACGTCGCCAAGGACGCCGCCGACGTGGTGCTGCTGGAAAAGGACCTGGGCGTGCTGGCCACCGGTGTGGCGGAGGGCCGGCGAATCTTCGCCAACACCATCAAATACGTGCTCATGGGCACGTCGAGCAACTTCGGCAACATGTTCAGCGCCGCCGCGGCGTCGGCGCTGTTGCCGTTCTTGCCGATGCTGCCCAGCCAGATCCTGTTGAACAACCTGCTCTACGACTCCTCCCAGCTGGCGATACCGACCGACCGGGTCGACGAGGAGCAGCTGCACGCGCCGTCGCACTGGAACGTGGCGTTCATCCGGCGGTTCATGCTGACCTTCGGCCCGATCAGCTCGCTGTTCGACTTCCTGACCTTCGGGCTGATGCTGGGCGTGCTGCACGCCGGCGCCATCGAGTTCCGCACCGGCTGGTTCGTGGAATCGCTTGCGACGCAGACGTTGATCATCTTCGCCATCCGAACGCGCAGGGTTCCGTTCCTGCGCAGCCAGCCCAGCGCGTTACTGGCGATCACCACCATCACCGTGGTCGCCGCCGGCGCCGTCCTGACGATCTCGCCGCTGGCGCGCACCCTGGGCTTCACCCCGCTGCCATGGCAGTTCTTCGGCGTGCTGGGCCTGTTCATCGTCAGCTACCTGGTCCTGGTGGAACTGGCCAAGATGATGTTCTACGCCGAGCCGATACACCTCGTCGGGCAGCCGCGTCGCACCCGCGGACGCACCCACCGCATCCGGCGACGCGCCGCACGGTTCCATGCCGTCAACGGCGTTCCGCGCGGATAAGGGCTGTATCACCAAGGCCGACAGGACATTTCAGCCCGCGGCGGCCTAGATCGGCCTAGATCGGCCTAGATTCGCGAGGTCAGGACTTGGGCGGGTTGTCCGCGGGAGTCTCCTCCGGCATGTACTGCGGGCAGTACACCTTGATGGCCGCGCCGACGAAGTAGCCGGAGTGGTAGGCGGGCATGTTGCTGCTGTTGAGCACGTCGTTGGCGACGTCGGCCGGCGTGGCGCCGCCGTCGAGTTTCGAGCAGACTGTGTGGCCGGCCTCGACGGCGTGTGCGGACGATACGTGGTCCGTGATGCCCTCGGACTTCAGTATCGAAATGAACTTGTCGTCACTGGTGTCGGCATGAGCCGTCGCCACCGCCGCCAGCGGGCCAAGCAAAGCGATTGCCGCAGCCAGTAGAACGCGGTTGACCATTTCCGATACTCCCCTGAAGTTGTGAACTGCCGACGTCAAATTCGCCCTCAACCTCGACATATTCAGCATTTACGGGATCAGTCTGCTGGGCACCGCGACGGTTGACAACCGCGGCGCCCAGTTAACGATTACTTGTAATGCGTTGTTCATCCGCCGGTTAAGTGCGCGACACAGGAAGGGCACCAAAGGGGCACGATCCCGTATCGCGCGCTCGCAGCGGGGCTTTCCGCCACGGCGCGCGGCCGCGGCGCGCGGCGAGGCCAACGGGGAGCCGATCCCGTCGGGCGCCGACGCGAAATCAAATCACGATGATCCAAGCGGCGGCGCGCAACCCGAGCGCGGGCGGTGCAGTGACGAAGGTCATAGGGTGGCGCGGGCCGAGCGCGGTCCGATCGGTAATTTGACCCCCATGCCATGGGCGCGGTTGCTGTCGGTCGGCGTCCTCGCGGCGTGCCTGGTGGGATGCGGCGAGCGGCACGTGTCGGCGGCCAGCCCGCGAGACCTGGCCGGGACGTTCCGCTCCGGCGGAATGGACCGCACCTACACGCTGCACGTGCCGCCCGGCGATCCCGTCGGACTGGTGCTCAGCCTGCACGGCGGCGGCGGGACGGGGATCGGCCAGCAGAGCCTCACCGACTTCGACACCGTCGCCGACGCCCACAACCTGCTCGTGGCCTATCCCGACGGCTACGACAAGAGCTGGGCCGACGGGCGGGGGGCGTCGCCGGCGGACCGACGCCACATCGACGACGTCGGGTTCCTGGTGGGGTTGGCCGGCAAGCTGCAGAACGACTACCGCATCGCCGCCGGGCACGTGTTCGCCACCGGCATGTCCAACGGCGGCTTCATGTCCAACCGGCTGGCCTGCGACCGCGCCGACGTGTTCGCCGCGATCGCGCCGGTGGCGGGCACCCTGGGCACCGGCGTCACCTGCAACCCGTCGCGGCCGGTCTCGGTGTGGGAGGCGCACGGAACCGCCGATCCGCTGGTGCGTTTCAACGGCGGCGCCGTGCGCGGCCGCGGCGGCGTCAGCCACTCCATCTCGGCCGGCGCCATGGTGAACAAGTGGCGCACGGTCGACGGGTGCCAGGGTGATCCGACGGTGGAGGCGTTACCAAATGTCGGTGACGGCACCGTCGTTCACCGATTCGACTCCACGGCATGCCTGGAGTCCACCGAGGTGGTCTTCTATCAGATCGACAACGGCGGGCACACCTGGCCGGGCGGCAAGCAATACCTGCCCAAGCCGGTCATCGGGTCAACCACGCGGGCGCTGGACGCGTCCGAGGCGATCGCACAGTTCTTCCTGGCGCACGCCAGGGGCTGACCGGGCTCAGCGCTGGCAGGCGGGGCACCAGTACGCCACTCGCTCACCGGTGTCGTCGGATTCGATCGGCGTGCCGCAGCGACGGCAGCGCTGACCGGCCCGCCCGTAGACCCACAGCTTCCGGCCCGCCCGGGTGTCTCCGGTGGTGCAGCGGTTCCAGCGAAATCGGTTGGCCCACAACATGTCCCGGGCACGAGAAACCAGCCGAAGCGGATCGGCGACGGCGCTCACCGGTGCGGTGGGCAGATGCCCGCTGACGAAACACAATTCGTTGCAATACACGTTGCCGATCCCGGCCAGCACCCGCTGATCCAGCAGGGCCTCGGCGATCGGCCTCTCCGGGCGCGCCGTCAGGTTGGCGGCGGCGACCCGCGGGTCCCAATCCTGGCCCAGCAGATCGGGTCCCAGGTGCGCGACCGCGTCGCCGTCGCGGTCGCGCTCGAGGACCTCCAGCACGCCGAGGTCGACGCCGACGGCCCGCACCGCCCCGGCCTCCAGGACGATCCGGGTGCGGTGGTCGACCCGCATCGGGCGGTCGGCGACCCGCCAGCTGCCGTCCATCTTCAGGTGCGAGTGAATGCTGGCCCGCCCCACGCGGATGAACAAATGCTTGCCCCGGCTGATCACCTCGTCCACCACCTGCCCGGCGAGGTCTACCGTGGCGTACTTCGGCACCCGGATGTCGCAGCGGGTCAGCGTCCGCCCGGCCAGATGCTGCCGCAGCGTGGCCGCCGTGCGAAAGACGGTGTCGCCCTCGGGCATTAGCGCAGCCGCAACCCGCGCGGGGTCCGAGCGAACCCGGCGGCGGTCAGCGCCGCGTGCACCGGCGAATCCTGCAACTGCAGAACCGGCACCCCGTCGATGCGCTCGACCAGGATCGACGCGACCCGCCGGGCGGCGACCAGATCGGCCAGCGCCGCGGCCGCCGCGTGGTCGGCGGCGGGATCGTCGGTGAAGGTCAGCAGCGAGCGCCCGCCGCGCTCGAGGAACCAAACCAGCTCGCCGTCCACCAGCACCACCAGCGCCCCGGCCTTGCGGCCCGGCCGCGCCGCGGGCCGCTCCTCGCTCGAGGCAGGCCAGGGCAGCGCGGCGCCGTAGGGGTTCGCGGGGTCGGCGGCGGCCAGCACGACCGCCCGGTATTCGGGCCGTTCCGGGTCGACCCCGTCGAGGTAGCCGCGCAGCCGGTCCACGGTCGACGCGACGGCGAACTGGGCGCCGCCCAGCGACTCGACGAAATAGCCGCGCTGGCACCTGCCGGCCTCCTCGAACGTGCTCAGCACCTTGTAGAGGGTGGCGAACCCGCCCGGAACGCCCTCGGCGGTCACCGCGCCGCGGGTCAGCACGCCGTGCCGGTTCAGCAGCAGCTCGGCCTGGTAGTGGGCCCGCACCGTGGAATCCGGCTCGGGAGCCGGCAGCGCCGACCACCGGCCGGCCACGGTGGGGTCGGTGCTGCGCTGCTGGGCGTGCGCCACGCTGTAGCGGCTCAGCCGCGGCGGCCGGTGCGCCCGGTGCGCGGGCGCCGACCGCCTGCGGGCGCCCGCGCCGCCGAGCACGGCGCGCACCGGGGCGAACGTGTCGCCGGTGACCCGGCCCGCCCAGATCAGTTCCCACAGCGCGGCTTTGAGCGCCGCCTCGCCGACCCCGTCCCGCGCCAGCTGCCGGAAGAAGTACCCGCCGCCGCCGGCCAGCGTGTCCAGGATCGCGCGGTGGGCGTCGGTGAGGTCGATCTCGGCGGGGCCGGCCAGGGTCAGGGGCGCCGAGTCGCTCACGTGCAGCGCGATCCAGCCGTCGCTGCCCGAGATCGCACCCGCACCCGACCAGGTGACCTCGCCGGTGGCGAGCAGCTCGTCGAGCATCGCGGGGGAGTAGTCACGCACCCGCGGGGCGAGCACCAGCGGCTCGATCGCCGAGGCCGGCAGCCGCACGCCGGCCAGTTGCTCGACGACCGACATCAGCCCGTCCAGGCCGGCGTGCCCCGCCGAATCCGGGCCGCCCACCCGGTGCCACGCCGGCAGGAATCGCCCGTAGGCCGCGGTGCTGACCGGCTCGACCTGGGCGCGCAGCGCCGCCAGCGAGCGCCGCCGCAGGATGCGCAGGACCTCTGTGTCGCACCACTGCTCGGCCCCCGGGCCGGACACCCCGGCGGCGACGAAGTCGCCGCGCACCAGCCGCCCGTCGTCGGCCAGCCGGCCCAGCACGTCGGCGGTCACCCGCAGCCCCAGCCCGAACCGGGCGGCGGCCTCGGCGGTGGTGAACGGGGTGTGGGTGCGCGCGTAGCGGCCCAGCAGCTCGCCCAGCGGGTCGGCCACCTGCTCGGTGAACGCGTCCGGGACGCCGGGCGGGACCGCGGCCCCGACCCCGTCGCGCAGCCGGCCGATGTCCTCGACCGCCACCCACCAGCTGCGGCCGGCGAACGACACGGTCAGCGCGCGCCGGGCCGCGCGCAACCCTTCCAGCCAGCCGCCCACGTCGGCGACGTAGGTGCGCGCGGCGACCTCGTCCTCGGTCAGCGGCCCGAGCAGCCGCAGCAGGTCCGCGACCCCCTCGGCGTCGCGGGCCGCCCGGTCGGGGGCCAGGTGCTGCAATTGGCGGCCGGTCGCCGCGATCACCTCCGGATCGAGCAGCTCGCGCAGCTCGACGCGGCCGAGCAGCTCGGCCAGCAGCGTGCTGTCCAGCGACAGCGCGGCGGCGCGGCGCTCGGCCAGCGGGGAGTCACCCTCGTACATGAACGCGCCGACGTAACCGAACAGCAGCGACGCCGCGAACGGGGAGGGCGTGGCGGTCTCGGTCTCGAGCACCCGCACGCGGCGGTCGGCGATGCCGGCCATCAGCTCGACCAGCGCCGGGACGTCGTAGACGTCCTGCAGGCATTCCCGGATGGTCTCCAGCACGACCGGGAAGTCGGGGTATTTGCGGGCGACGTCGAGCAGCTGCGCCGCGCGCTGGCGCTGATGCCACAGCGGCGAGCGGCGGCCCGGGTGGCGGCGGGGCAGCAGCAGGGCGCGCGCCGCGCATTCGCGGAACCGCGACGCGAACAACGCCGACCCGCCCACCTCGGACGTGACGAGCGGGTCGATCTCGTCGGCGTCGAAGACGAAAAGCTCGGCGCCCGGCGGGCGTTCGGCGGTGTCGGACAGGGTGTCGGGCAGGCGCACCACGATGCCGTCGTCGGAGGCGGTCGGTTTCTCGTCGATGCCGTAGCGCTCGTACAGGCGCCGCCCCACCGCCAGCGCGAGCGGCCCGTTCACCCGCAGCCCGTACGGCGAGTGCAGGATCACCCGCCAGTCGCCCAGCTCGTCGCGGAACCGCTCCACCAGCAGCGTGGTGTCGGTGGGGACCGCGTTGGTGGCGGCCTTCTGGTCGGCCAGCAGCTTCCACAGGTTCTCGGTCGCGTAGGCATCGAAACCCAAACCGGCACAACGCCTTTCGAATGCTTCGCGATCCAGGCCGGCCAGCTCGCCGGTGAACGCGCCGAGCGCGGCCCCCAGCTCGGCGGGCCGGCCGACGTCGTCGCCGCGCCAGAACGGCAGCCGGGCCGGCTGGCCCGGCGCGGGGATCACCAGCACCCGGTCGTGGGTGATCTCGGTGATCCGCCAGCTGGTGGCCCCCAGCGAGATGACATCGCCGGGCCGCGACTCGTAGACCATCTCCTCGTCGAGTTCGCCAACCCGCGAAGGCTTTTCGGCCTCGCTGGCGAGGTAGACCGTGAACAGTCCGCGGTCGGGGATGGCGCCGCCGGAGGTGACGGCCAGCCGCTGCGCGCCGGGCCGCGCGGTCAGCGTGCCGGCGTCGCGGTCGTAGACCAGCCGGGGCCGCAGCTCGGCGAATTCGGTGGACGGGTACTTGCCGCTCAACAGGTCCAGGGTGGCCTCGAACACGCTGCGCGGCAGGGTCGCGAACGGCGCGGCCCGCCGCACGGTGTCGAACCACCGGTCGGCGTTCATCGGCTCCAGCGCTGCCGCCGCCACGGTGTGCTGAGCCAGTATGTCGAGCGGGTTGGCGGGCACCCGCATGCTCTCGATCTGCCCGGCGAGCATCCGCTGCACGGTCACCGCGCAGCCGATCAGGTCGGTGCGATGCTTGGGGAATAGCACCCCGCGCGAGACCTCGCCGACCTGATGTCCGGCCCGCCCGATGCGCTGCAGCCCGCTGGCCACCGATGGCGGCGCCTCCACCTGGATCACCAGGTCGACGGCGCCCATGTCGATGCCCAGCTCCAGGCTCGACGTGGCGACCACCGCCTTGAGCTGCCCCCGTTTGAGGGCTTCTTCGACCACGGCGCGTTGTTCCTTGCTGACCGAGCCGTGGTGGGCGCGGGCCAGCACGGCGTCGGCGCCATAGGTCTGGCCGCTGCCCAGCAAGTGGGCCGGCGCCCCGCCGGGCACCCGCGGATTGGCCTCGGCCGGCAGGTCGACACCACAGCGCTCGGCGTGAATCTCGTTGAGCCGCGCGGTGAGTCGCTCGGCCAGCCGCCGCGAATTGGCGAACACGATGGTCGAGCCGTGCGCCTCGATCAGGTCGACCAGCCGCGCCTCGACGTCGGGCCAGATGGTGTTGTTCGCCAGGTTGGCCATGTCGGGCACCGGCACCTGCACGGTGAGCTCGACGGTCTTGGCCGACGGCGGGGCCACGATGGTTGTCGGGGCCCGTCCGGACAGGAACCGGGCGAGTTCCTCCGGCGGGCGCACGGTCGCCGACAACCCGATGCGCTGGGCGGGCCGCCCGTCCCGCAACTCGTCGAGGCGCTCCAGCGACAGGGCCAGGTGCGCGCCGCGCTTGCCGCCGGCGATCGCGTGGATCTCGTCGACGATCACCGTCCGCACGCCCGCCAGGGTTTCGCGCGCGGCCGAGGTCAGCATCAAGAAAAGCGACTCCGGGGTGGTGATCAGGACGTCGGGCGGGGAGTTGATGAGCTGACGGCGAACGGCGGGCGGCGTGTCACCGGAGCGGACCCCGACGCTGATGTCCGGGGCGGGCAGGCCCTGGCGCTGCGCGATGCGGGTGAGGCCGGCCAGCGGGGTGCGCAGGTTGCGCTCGACGTCGACGGCCAGCGCCTTGAGCGGCGAGACGTAGAGCACCCGGGTGCCCGACGGGCGGTCGGCGGAGCCGGCCAGGCTGTCCAGCGCCCACAGGAAGGCCGCCAGCGTCTTACCGGACCCGGTCGGGGCGATCACCAGGGTGTTGTCGCCGTCGGCGATGGCATCCCAGGCGTCGGCCTGCGCGGCGGTCGGGGCGGCGAAGGTGCTGGCGAACCACTCGCGGGTGATCGCGCTGAACCGGCCCAGCGGGTCGCGGGTGCTCATCACGCCATCGTGCCAACGGGCACCGACAAAAACGATTCCCTAGCGCGGCTCGAGACGCGCGGTCTCCATCGCGTGGGACAGCTCCTCGGGGATCTCGGGCACCCGGGCGATCGCGTCGAACAGCGCGTGCGCGCACGAATCGGCGAGGCGGTCGGCATTGCACGTGGGGTCGATGATGCGCTGCCGGCATGTCTCGAAGGTGAACGCGAGCCAGCCGTGGCAGATCACCCGCAAGTCCCGCTCGACATCCGGATCAAGCTTGGTCCCCAGCTTGTCCACGAGCTCGGTGATGCGGCTCATGATGTGTTCCATCTGGCGGTTCTTGGCGTCGTCCTCGACGCCCAGCAGGACCGGGTCCGACCGGCCCAGGCCGACGTACGCCGCCCACGCCGCCTCGGGGTTCTGCTCGTGGTAGGCCATGTACGCCATCACGCCGGAGCGCACCTCTTCGAACATCGTCAGGCCGGTGGCGGTGTCCATGTTGGTGGTTTCGTACAGCCGATCGGCCTCGTCCTTGACGACCGCGGCGAAGAACGCCCGCTTGTCGGGGAAGTAGTGATACATCAGTGCCCGGGACACCCCGGCGCGCTCGGCGATCTCGTCGATGCGGACCTCGTCGTAGGGCCGCTTCCCGAAAACCTCCGCGCCTAGCGCGAGCAACTCGGCGCGCCGATCCTCTGGCGATAACCGCCTCCTGGCTGTCGGCATGTGTCAGATAGTACTCACGGCGTTCAAGATCACCGGCGGACTGCGGTTATCCGCGGCGGTGAAGCGGCGGTGAAGTACGGCGGACGCTGTTTGGCCGGGTTTAGGGCTGGGTATGTGCTCCCATGCGCCTACCCGGCTGCTCGGAAAAGCGCGGGTTCGACAGACAGTTTCATAACGCGGTAACCAATATGAGGTAACGAACGAAGGACTAAGAGCAGCCAGAAGCGGGGGTTCTCAGATGCCGAAAGCCGATGAGCGGTCACGCGGGGACCGTTTGGGCCAGGAAGACGGCGAAGTACACGCCGCCATCCGCTTTGCCGTCCTGGCGACGGCCGCCGGGATCGGCTTCGTCGTGCTGGCCGCTTTGTGGGTCAGCACGTGTCCGGGAACGGGCGTCGACACGGTGGCGTGCGGCGCGCCCCAGCGGACGCTGCTGGCGTTCGGGGGACCGCTGATCCTCTTCGGCGGCGGGATCTGGGCGTTCCTGCGCACCTATCGGGTGTGGCGCGCCGAGGGCATCTGGTGGGCGTGGCACGGCGCGGGCTGGTTTTTGCTGACGTTGACCGCGTTGACGGTGTCCATGGGCGTGCCGGTGATCGCCGGCCCGGTGCTGGCCCTTTGACCAGCGCTTTTCACTAGTTTTGCGCGGCGCGCTGCCGCGGCGGTGCGTCGGCGATCTGCCACTGCTCGTCGATGCGGCGCACCCGGCGCAGCTCCATGACGAACCACAGCGCGCCGGCGACCGTTCCGAGCACGGCGACGAGCACGGTCGTGGGCAGCCATTCGGAATGCCCGTAGGCGGCGGTGACCGCGGTGCTGATCATCCCGGCAACCGCGACGACGAGCAGGATGAACCCCGGCCAGAAGAGATTGTCCTTCATCGTGATGCCGGCGTGGGGTTGCGTGGTCCGGAAATGATCCGTCGGGTCGTGATGCCTGTCTCCCATCAACCTCTCCCTCCGTCATCGGATGAGATACCCGAAATGCTACCCATTCGGCGGGCCTTGCGAAACCGCAAATCCACCGCTGACCAGCGGCGCAGCCGTTCGGGCGACTACCGTTTTGGTCAGGTTTCGGTCAGGTCGAGCCGGCCGGGCCGCGAACCAGCGTCTCGGGCAGCGAAATCGCCCCGACCGTCGTCACCAGCCAGACCACGACGGTGGTGGCGACCCAGGATGCGGCGCCACCGATGGTGATCCCGTGGGTCAATTGCGTGGCCAGACCCAACGCGACGATCGTCAACGCCAGGCCGGTGGCCCCGAGCAGGAGCGACGCGTAGGCCCGGGGCAACTTCAGGATCCACAGCGACAGGATCGCCTGCGACACCGAGAACAGCACGACGGCGACGATGAACCCGGAAGCCGTCACCGAAACGCCGGGAACCACCCACGCCGCCACGAGCAGCCCGATCGCCCACGGCGCCAGAAGCACAACTGCCCGCAGCAGAATTTGCCTCATGACGTCAAGTGTAGGTCGCACGCAGGGGCCCGGTAAGGCTCATCGGAAACGCTCCGGACGCGCGTCAGGAAACCCACGCCTGAATGGGGTTACCCGCCCCGTAGAGCGGGTACCTGGTCTAGACCATGATTGAGTGCCGCAATGATTAGCGTGGTTACCCCATCATGGGGGACAGAATCACGAAAGCACCAACGTAGATGGCTATCGCGACAACAAGCAATACGACCAGCGTGATCCCGGCGATGACCGCGACGCGTTTGAGCCGGCGCGTCCGAACCGTGTCGGTCGTGTCAGGCCCGTTCATATCGGGTGTAATACCCGGCGGGAACCATGACTAACCGGCTCGATCACGAGGTCGAAGGCGGCCCGCAAGGCGAAAGTAGTGTCAGTAAAACATTGCCGGGAGACCATATGACCGATGCGCTATTGCGCGGTGACAAGCGCCAACGGGGGCAACGCGCCGTCGAGGTGCATGTGGCCGCACGCCTGGAGAACCTCGCCATGCTGCGGACCCTGGTCGGTGCGATCGGCACCTTCGAGGACCTGGATTTCGACGCCGTGGCGGACCTGCGCCTCGCGGTCGACGAAGTGTGCACCCGGTTGATCCGGTCGGCCACCCCCGATGCAACGCTCGTCGTCGTGGTCGACCCGCGAGACGACGAGTTGATAGTGGAGGCGTCCGCCGCGTGCGACACCCATGACGTGGTGGCGCCCGGCAGCTTCAGCTGGCACGTGCTGACGTCGTTGGCCGACGACGTCCAGACTTTCCACGACGGTCGCGAGCCCAGCGAAACCGGCAGCGTTTTCGGCATTGCGCTGACGGCGCGGAAGGCGGCCGCCGGCAGGTGACGGCCCGAGATGCCGGCCGTTCGGATTCGCGCCCGAACGAGTACGCGGACGTTCCGGACATGTTCCGGGAGTTGGCCACCTTCCCCGCCGACTCGATGGAATTCCAGCGCCAGCGCGACAAGATCGTCGAGCGCTGCCTGCCGCTGGCCGATCACATCGCCCGGCGGTTCGAGGGCCGGGGCGAACCGCGCGACGACCTGGTTCAGGTCGCGCGGGTCGGCTTGGTCAACGCGGTCGTCCGGTTCGACATCGACGCGGGGTCCGACTTCGTCTCGTTCGCGGTGCCCACCATCATGGGTGAGGTCCGGCGGCACTTCCGCGACAACAGCTGGTCGGTCAAGGTTCCCCGGCGCCTGAAGGAACTGCACCTGCGGCTCGGCACCGCCACCGCCGACCTGTCGCAGCGGCTGGGCCGGGCCCCGACCGCGACCGAGCTCGCCGGCGAACTGGGAATGGACCGCGACGAGGTGATCGAGGGCCTGGTCGCGGGCAGCTCGTACAACACCCTGTCCATCGACAGCGGCGGCGGCAGCGACGACGACGACGCCCGCGCGATCGCCGACACCCTGGGCGACGTCGACGCGGGGCTGGATCAGATCGAGAACCGGGAGTCGCTGCGCCCCCTGCTCGAGGCGCTGCCCGAGCGGGAGCGAACGGTGTTGGTACTGCGGTTCTTTGAGTCGATGACGCAGACGCAGATCGCCGAGCGGGTCGGCATCTCGCAGATGCACGTGTCCCGGCTGCTGTCCAAATCGCTAGCCCGTCTGCGGGACCAGCTGCAGTAGCGGCCGCTGAGCCTGGCTCGCGGCCCAGGCGATGGACTTCAGCAGCGGCTCGTCGGCCGGCGTCGTCACCGGCAGCGCGCCGTCGGGGTCGCAGAGCCGCAGCAACCGCGACACCGCCGCGCTCGTCACCATCGCCCAGGACGCCTGGGCGGCCGAGCACACCACGTTGATTCGATGCAGCGCCGAAAAACCGGCGGTGCCAATGAATTCCAGGCCGCGCAGGTCCAGGATCACCCGCCGCGACGGGCTGACGCTGCGCTGCACGTAGGCGACGAGCTGGTCAGAGTTGGCGGCGTCGAGTTCACCGTCGACTGTGATCACCGTGCCCGCCGGTTCTCTGCGGGCACTGAATTGGGCCGTGCGGCTTTGTTGCCAAGATTGGGCCACAGACATGCTTACTCACTCCCTCACTACCGGAGGATTCGTGCTGTGGATACGCCGGCCGACCTGGTAATTGCTGTCGGGGCCAGGGAATTCGCTCAACCCTGCGTCATCGACGTATCCGGGCGGCTGTGAACTCAACCTGTCCTGAACCCTACCCGCGGCCGGCGCAGTCCGACAATGTTCTGTGAATTCTCTGAACCGATTCTCAGGAACGCTGGTCGGGCGCCTATTTGATCTCGGCGAGCACCGTGCCCTGGGTGATGGCGGCGCCGGCTTCGACCGCGAGCCCGGTGATGGTGCCGTCCTTGTGCGCGGTGACCGGGTTCTCCATCTTCATCGCCTCGAGGACCACCACCAGATCGCCGGCGGCGACCTGCTGCCCCTCCTCGACCGCGACCTTGACCACGGTGCCCTGCATCGGCGCGGTCACGGCGTCACCCGAGGCCGCGGCGCCGGAGTGCGATCCCCGCTTGCGCGGCTTGGGCTTCTTGCGGATCGCGCCGACGGCGTCGGTGGTGGCGCCGTTGGACAGCGCCAGGTCCGCGGGCAACGACACCTCCAGCCGGCGTCCGCCGACCTCGACCACGACCTTCTGCCGCGGCCTTGCGTCCTCGTCGTCGAGCGGCTCGGCGCCGGTGAAGGGCTCGACGGTGTTGTTCCACTCGGTCTCGATCCAGCGGGTGTGCACCGAGAAGCCGTCGTCGTCGCCGATGAACGCCGGGTCGCGCACGATAGCCCGGTGGAACGGGATGACGGTGGCCAGCCCCTCGACCTCGAACTCGTCGAGCGCCCGACGCGCCCGCGCCAGCGCCTCGGCCCGCGTGCCGCCGTGCACGATCAGCTTGGCCAGCATGGAGTCGAACTGGCCGCCGATCACCGAGCCGGTCTCCACCCCGGAGTCCAGCCGCACGCCCGGGCCCGACGGCGGGTGGAACTTGTTCACCGGGCCCGGCGCGGGAAGGAAGTTGCGGCCGGCGTCCTCGCCGTTGATGCGGAACTCGATGGCGTGCCCGCGCGGCGTGGGGTCCTCGGTGATGTCGAGCTTCTCGCCGTTGGCGATCCGGAACTGCTGCAGCACCAGGTCCACTCCCGCGGTTTCCTCGGTCACCGGGTGCTCGACCTGCAGCCGGGTGTTGACCTCCAGGAACGAGATCAGGCCGTCCTGGCCGACCAGGAACTCCACCGTCCCGGCGCCGTAGTAGTGGGCCTCCTTGCAGATCCGCTTGGCCGACTCGTGGATCTCCTTGCGCTGCGCGTCGGTCAGGAACGGCGCCGGCGCCTCCTCGACCAGCTTCTGGTAGCGGCGCTGCAGCGAGCAGTCGCGGGTGCCGGCGACGACGACGTTGCCGTGCTGGTCGGCGATCACCTGCGCCTCGACGTGGCGGGGCTTGTCGAGGTAGCGCTCGACGAAGCACTCACCGCGGCCGAACGCGGCCGTCGCCTCGCGCACCGCCGACTCGTAGAGCTCGGGGATCTCCTCGAGGGTGCGGGCCACCTTCATGCCCTTGCCGCCGCCGCCGAAGGCCGCCTTGATCGCGATCGGCACGCCGTACTCCTTGGCGAAGGCCACCACCTCGTCGGCGTCCTTGACCGGGTCGGGCGTGCCGGGGACCAGCGGCGCCTGCGCGCGGGCGGCGATGTGGCGGGCGGTGACCTTGTCGCCGAGGTCGCGGATCGACTGCGGGCTGGGCCCGATCCAGATCAGGCCGGCGTCGATGACCGCCTGGGCGAAGTCGGCGTTCTCCGACAGGAAGCCGTAGCCGGGGTGGACGGCGTTGGCGCCGGACTTGGCGGCCGCGTCGAGCAGCTTGCCGAAGTCCAGGTAGGACTCGGCCGACGTTTGACCACCCAGGGCGAACGCCTCGTCGGCCAGGCGCACGTGGGGCGCCTCGGCGTCCGGCTCGGCGTACACCGCCACGCTGGGCAGGCCCGCGTCGCGGGCCGCGCGGATCACCCGGACAGCGATCTCGCCGCGGTTGGCGACGAGCACCTTGGAGATCCTCGAGCTGGCGTGACTAGCCACGGCGCCTCCTGTTGGCATATCTGCAGACGGATTTTCTGCGGGCTTCTCTAAGAGAGTTTCTTACAACTTTGGGAAGTCTAAGCGGCGCGCCGACGCGCCGACGAGGCGGTGCCGGAATTCCACGTTTTCAAGGGGTCTCGCGCAATCGGCGCTTGATGCGGGCCAGCATCGCCGACATGCCGCGCAACCGCAGCGGGCTGATCAGAGCGGCCAGGCCCAGGTCGGTGTAGAAGTCCTCGGGCACCGCCAGGATGTCGGCGGCGGGCTGCTCGTCGAGGCCGGCGGCCAGGATCGAGGCGAACCCGCGGGTGGTCGGCGCCTCGGCGGGCGCGCTGAAGTACAGCCGCACCCGGTTGGGGTCGTGCGCGTCGACGTGCAGGAACAGCGGCGACTGGCACTCGGGCACCGGCTCCATCGCCGCCTCTTCGAGGTCGGACGGCAGCGCCGGCAGGTCGTTGGCGAATTCCAGCAGCAGCGTCAGCTTGTCCTGGCCCTGGACTTCGGCGAAGTCGGACACCACCTCGGCCAGCGGGGCGGGCATGCTCATCAGACCGAAACGGCTCCCGGCTCTTCGCCCGCGACGATCGGCACCCGCACGGTGTTGCCCCACTCGGTCCAGGACCCGTCGTAGTTGCGCACGTCGGGCTTGCCCAGCAGGTGCGTCAGCACGAACCAGGTGTGGCTGGACCGCTCGCCGATGCGGCAATAGACGACGGTCTTGTCGTCGGGCTGCAGGAAGCCGTACAGCTCGTCCAGCTCCTTGCGGCTGCGGAAGCGGCCGCTGTCGTCGACCGCCTTGCCCCACGGGATCGACCGGGCGGTGGGGATGTGGCCGGCGCGCAGCGCGCCCTCCTCGGGGTAGTCGGGCATGTGGGTGCGCTTGCCGGTGTACTCCTCGGGCGAGCGCACGTCGATCAGCGGCTGGCTGCCGAGGATGCCCAGCACGTCCTCCTTGAAGGCGCGGATCGGCGCGTCGTTGCGCTCGACGACGGGGTAGCCGGTCGACGTCTTGGTCGGGACCTCCAGGGTGGTCTCGCGGCGGTCGGACAGCCACAGGTCGCGCCCGCCGTTGAGCAGCCGCACGTCGGGATGGCCGAACAGGGTGAACACCCACAGCGCGTAGGCCGCCCACCAGTTGCTCTTGTCGCCGTAGATCACCACCGTGTCGTCGCGGGCGATGCCCTTGCGGTCCATCAGCTCGGCGAACTGCTCGCCGTTGATGTAGTCGCGCACCCGGGGGTCGTTGAGGTCCGTGTGCCAGTCGATCTTGACCGCGCCGGGAATGTGGCCGACGTCGTAGAGCAGCACGTCCTCGTCGGACTCGACGATCGCCAGGCCGGGGGCGCCCATGTTGGCGGACAGCCAGTCGGCGGTGACCAGCCGTTCGGGGTGGGCGTATTCCTTCAGGGACGGGTGTGGATCGGGGGGTAACGGCACGCTTTCGAGCCTACCGCTGGCGCCGCGAGCACCGCCGCCCGCGCCGGTCTGCTGCGACACTTAAACGTCTGCGAGGACACGCCGAGGCGCGTCGCAAACGATTAAGTCTCGGGGATGTCGGTCGCCCACAGCGCGGCCACCGACAGCCCGGCCCGCCGCAGCAGGGAGCGCAGCAGCGGCAGGCTCACGCCGATCACGTTCGACGGGTCGCCGTCGATCCCGTCGACGAACCAGCCGCCCAGCCCGTCCAGGGTGAAACCGCCCGCCACGTGCAGCGGTTCGCCCGACGCGACGTACGCGCGCAGGTCCGCGTCGTCGGGTTCGGCGAAATGCACTGTGGTACAAGCCGATTCGACCTCGCTGTGGGTTATTCCGCCGTCGCGCAGCCGCAGCAGGCAGTGCCCGGTGTGCAGCCGGCCCGGCCGGCCGGCGATCAGCCGCCACTGGT
The DNA here is from genome assembly GCF_059813025.1 of Mycobacterium sp. NGS26. Classification (NCBI taxonomy): domain Bacteria; kingdom Bacillati; phylum Actinomycetota; class Actinomycetes; order Mycobacteriales; family Mycobacteriaceae; genus Mycobacterium; species Mycobacterium sp. NGS26. Next base: position 297,979 of record NZ_JCALDU010000007.1, on the reverse strand, counting down.
CCAGGGCGGCGTCGCCGGACTGTGGCTTGCCGCACAGCCGGCCGTCGATGTAGAGCATCGAATCGCAGCCGATCACAACGCAATCGGCGGAAACCGAGCCGTCCAGCCCGTCGGCCACCCGTTCGGCCTTGGCCCGCGCCAGGGCGCACACCATTTCGTCGGGCGAGGCGTCCGGGCCCAGGGCGGCGGCGATGCGGTCCTCGTCGACCCCGGAGACGACGACCAGCGGATCGATGCCGGCCTGGCGCAGCACCTTGAGCCGGCCCGGCGAGGCCGACGCCAGCACCACCCGGGTCAATGCCGCATGTGGGTCATTTGCTGCATGGTGAGCCGCTGGTAGTTGGACATCGCGAAGCGCAGCCGGTCCACCGGGAGCCCCCAGCGGGTGCGCTCGGGCTGCGGCGGTGCCGGCGCACTCCCGGCGCAGCCCAGCACCGCGATCAGCGCGGCCAGCTCCTCGGCGCTGGGTTGCCCCTTGAGGATCCGGATGTGCGGCTCGTGTGCGTGTTCCTCGGTCACAGCGCTCACAGCGGGATGTTCCCGTGCTTCTTGGGCGGCAGGTGCGCGATCTTGCGCTCCATCAGGCGCAGCGCGGTGCCGATGTAGCCGCGCGTGTGCGACGGCGGGATCACCGCGTCGACGTAGCCGCGCTCGGCCGCGACGTACGGGTTCACCAGCGTGTCCTCGTACTCCTGCTGCAGCTGCAGCCGCAGCGCGTCGACGTCCTTGCCCTCCTTGGCGGCCTCGGCCAGCTGCTTGCGGTAGACGAACCCGACCGCGCCGGAGGCGCCCATCACCGCGATCTGGGCCGTCGGCCACGCGATGTTGACGTCGCAGCCCATGTCCTTGGAGCCCATGACGCAGTAGGCCCCGCCGTAGGCCTTGCGGGTGATCACGGTGATCTTCGGGACGGTGGCCTCGCCGTAGGCGAACAGCAGCTTGGCGCCGCGCCGGATGATGCCGTTGTATTCCTGGCCGGTGCCCGGCAGGAAGCCCGGCACGTCCACCAGCATCACGATCGGGATGTTGAAGCAGTCGCAGGTCCGCACGAAGCGGGCCGCCTTCTCCGAGGCGTCGATGTCCAGGCAGCCGGCGAAGTGGGTCGGCTGGTTGGCCACGATCCCGACCGGCCGGCCCTCGATGCGGCCGAACCCGACGACGATGTTCTGGGCGTAACCGTTCTGGATCTCCAGGAACTCGTCGTCGTCGAGGATGCGGGTGATCACCTCGTGCATGTCGTAGGGCTGGTTGGGCGAGTCCGGGATCAGCGTGTCGAGCTCGATGTCCTCGTCGGTGAGGTTGTCCTCGATGGGGCCCTCCGGGATGGGCGCGGCGTAGCGGGGCGGGTCGGTCGCGTTGTTGGGCGGCAGGTAGCTCAGCAGGTCGCGGACCCATTCGAAGGCGTCCTGCTCGCCCGAGGCGACGTAGTGCGCGGTGCCGGACTTGGCCATGTGGGTGTGGGCGCCGCCGAGCTCCTCCATGGTGACGTCCTCACCGGTGACCGTCTTGATGACGTCGGGTCCGGTGATGAACATCTGACTGGTCTGGTCGACCATCACCACGAAGTCGGTCAGCGCCGGCGAGTACACGTGCCCGCCCGCGGCGGCGCCCATGATCAGCGAGATCTGCGGGATGACGCCGGAGGCCAGGATGTTGTTGCGGAAGATGCGGCTGTACAGGCCCAGCGAGACGACACCCTCCTGAATGCGCGCCCCCGCGCCGTCGTTGATGCCGATCAGCGGGCGGCCGGTCTTGATCGCCAGCTCCTGCACCTTGACGATCTTCTCGCCGTACACCTCGCCCAGGCTGCCGCCGAACACCGTGGCGTCCTGGCTGAAGATGCACACGTCGCGGCTGTCGATGGTGCCGTAGCCGGTGATCACGCCGTCGCCGAGGGGCCGGTTCGCCTCCAGGCCGAAGTTGGTGCTGCGGTGCCGGGCCAGGGCGTCGAGCTCGACGAACGAGTCCTCGTCGAGCAGCGCGAGGATGCGCTCGCGGGCCGTCAGCTTGCCCTTGGCGTGCACCTTTTCGACGGCCTCTTCACCCACCGGGTGCAGCGACTCCTCCCGGCGCTTGTGCAGCTCGGCCAGCTTGCCCGCGGTGGTGTGGATGTCGATGGTGTGCTCGGTGGACCGCTCTGCGGTGTGGTCCGAAACGCTTGTCATGGGACTCGATGTTATCGGCAGCCCTAAGCTGGGCCGTGATGGACCGGGATCAGCTGAGAACGCCGTTGAACCAGGCCGCGCTGCGGGCCGAGCTGATCGGGACCGGGCTGGGCTGGCGGCAGCTCGACGTCGTCGAGCAGACCGGCTCCACCAACGCCGACCTGCTGGCGCGGGCCGAGTCCGGTGACGACGTCGCCGGGGCGGTGCTGATCGCCGAACACCAGACCGCCGGTCGCGGGCGCCATGGCCGCGGCTGGTCGGCGTCGGCGCGCGCCCAGATCACCATGTCGGTCGGCGTCAGCGTCGTCGACGTCCCGACGGAGGGGTGGGGCTGGCTGTCGCTGGCCACCGGTGTGGCGGTGGTCGACGCGGTGGCCCCGCTGCTCGAACCGGCCGGCGTTGAAGTCGGGCTCAAGTGGCCCAACGACGTGTTGGCCGGGGGCGGCAAGCTGGCCGGCATCCTTTCCGAGGTGGCGAGGCCGGTGGTGGTAATTGGCTTGGGGCTCAACGTGACTCAGGCGCCCGAGGAGGTCGACGGCACCGGGGCGACCTCGCTGCTGGACCTCGGGGTGCCCACGCCCGACCGCGACCGGCTGGTCGCCGACGTGCTGCGCGAACTCGGCGGCCGCATCACCACCTGGCGGCTCGCACGCGGCGCCGACTGGCAGCTGGCCGCCGACTACCGCGCCCGCAGCCTGACCATCGGCACCCGGGTGCGCGCCGAGCTGCCCGGCGGCAGGGAGGTCGTCGGGACCGCGAGCGCCGTCGACGACCAGGGCCGGCTGTGTGTGGAGACCGGCACGGAGACCGTCGTCGTTTCGGCCGGTGACGTCGTGCATTTGCGGTAACTTCGCGACCATGAGCTACCCGGACAACGCCCTGGCCGCCGGCGAACAGGTCGTCATACACCGCCACCCGCACTGGAAGCGCTTGATCTGGCCGGTCACGGTTCTCATCGCAGCGACCGCGCTCGCGGCGTTCGGGTCGGGCTACCTCAACTCCACGCACTGGGAGCAGCTGGCCAAGAACATCATCCACGGCGTCATCTGGGGGGTCTGGCTGGTGATCGTCGGCTGGCTGACGCTGTGGCCGTTCTTGACTTGGCTGACAACACATTTCGTCGTCACCAACCGGAGGGTGATGTTTCGCCACGGGGTGCTGACCCGCAGCGGGATCGACATCCCGCTGGCGCGGATCAACAGCGTGGAGTTCCGGGACAAGCTTTTCGAGCGGATGTTTCGGACCGGGACGCTGATCATCGAGTCGGCATCACAGGATCCGTTGGAGTTCTACAACATTCCGCGGCTGCGCGAGGTGCACGCGCTGCTGTATCACGAAGTCTTCGACACCCTGGGTTCCGAGGAATCGCCGAGCTGACCCAGCCGGGCGGCCCGGCGGTTGCGCCACGCGCGCAGCAGGGTGACGTTGCCCCCTTCGATCTCGTCCTCGAGCATCTCGGCGATGCCGCCGGCGGTGAGGACGGACTCCAGCGCCTTGTCGGGGCTGCGCGCGAACTCGTCGGGGAACACCCAGCGGCGGAACGCCCAGAACCGGAATGCCATCTGCAGCAGGTTGCCGATGATGTAGGCCGAGATGAAGTCGGCGACGTTCTCCACCGTCAGCGAGACCGTCGGCACCCGCAACTGCAGAACGTAGCTGGAGATCCACAGCGGGGCCATGGACAGCAGCACGCCCACGCCGCTGAACGCGAAGAACAGCAGCGCCTCGTGGTGGCGCTCGCGCCCGCCGCGGTCGCGGAAGCTCCACTCCCGGTTCAGCACGTAGGACGCGATGACGGCGACGATGCCGGCGATGACCTTGGCGGTCACCGGCTTGGGCTCGAGGATGGTCAGCTTGAGGGTGTAGAAGATCGCCGAGTCGATGATGAACGTGGTGCCACCGACGATGGCGAATTTGATCAGTTCATGATGGCGCTGCGCAAACGGCTGAACGATCCCGGGCAAACGCGCGATTGTGGCTTCGGCGAAGGACACAACTCGCCAGTGTACGGGCGGACGCGAAATCGACGCAAAATGGTACCTAACGATTCTGTGTCACGGCCGGTCAACACACCGCCGGGGGCCATGACACCATGATGGCCGTGCCCAGTTCACTCAGCCCGCTGGCAGCCCCCCTGGTCGCCATGGTCGGCGGCGGTCAGCTCGCCCGGATGACCCATCAGGCCGCGATCGCGCTGGGGCAGACCCTGCGGGTGCTGGCCACCTCCGCCGACGAGTCCGCCGCGCAGGTCACCCCCGACGTGGTGATCGGCTCGCACACCGACCTGGACGACGTGCGCCGGGTCGCCGAGGGCGCGACGGTGCTGACCTTCGACCACGAGCACGTCCCGACCGGCCTGCTGGAGAAGCTGGTCGCCGAGGGCGTCAACGTGGCGCCGCCGCCGCAGGCCCTGGTGCACGCGCAGGACAAGCTCGTGATGCGGCGGCGGCTGGAGGTGCTGGGCGCCCCGGTGCCGCGCTACGCGGAAATACGGAGCGTCGACGAGCTCGACGCCTTCGCGCACCGCACGGCCGGCCCCGTGGTCGTGAAGGCGGTCCGCGGCGGCTACGACGGGCGCGGGGTTCGGATGGCCCGCGACCCGTCGCACGCCCGCGAGATCGCGACCGCCTTCCTCGACGATGGCGTGCCGGTGATGGCCGAGGAGCAGGTGAACCTGCGCCGCGAACTGTCGGCGCTGGTGGCCCGCTCGCCGTTCGGCCAGGGCGCCGCGTGGCCGGTCGTCGAGACCGTGCAGCGCGACGGGATCTGCGTGCAGGTGATCGCGCCCGCGCCGCGGCTGCCCGAGGAGGTGGCGGCGGCCGCGCAGCGGCTGGCGCTGCGGTTGGCCGACGAGCTCGGCGTGGTCGGCGTGCTCGCGGTCGAGCTGTTCGAGACCGCCGACGGCGCGCTGCTGGTCAACGAGCTGGCGATGCGGCCGCACAACTCCGGGCACTGGACCATGGACGGGTCGCGCACCGGCCAGTTCGAGCAGCACCTGCGCGCGGTGCTGGACTATCCGCTCGGCGACACCGACGCCATCGCGCCGGTCACCGTGATGGCCAACGTGCTGGGCGCCGCGCAGCCGCCGGCGATGACCGTCGACGAGCGGCTGCACCATCTGTTTGGCCGGATGCCCGACGCCCGGGTGCACCTGTACGGCAAGCAGGAGAGGCCCGGGCGCAAGGTCGGCCACGTCAACTTCCTGGGCGCCGACATGGCCGACCTGGCGAAGCTGCGTGAACGCGCCGAGGCGGCGGCACACTGGTTGTCACACGGGCAGTGGCTCAATGGATGGGATCCACATGACTAAACAGGTCCGGCCCCGCGTCGCGGTGATCATGGGCAGCGACAGCGACTGGTCGGTGATGGCCGACGCCGCGGCGGCGCTGGCCGAGTTCGACATCCCGGCCGAGGTGCGGGTGGTCTCGGCGCACCGCACCCCGGCGGCGATGCTCGACTACGCCCGCGGCGCGGCCGACCGCGGCATCGAGGTGATCATCGCCGGCGCCGGCGGCGCCGCCCACCTGCCGGGGATGGTCGCCGCCGCGACGCCGCTGCCGGTGATCGGCGTCCCGGTGCCGCTGGCGCGGCTGGACGGCCTCGACTCCCTGCTGTCGATCGTGCAGATGCCGGCGGGCGTCCCGGTCGCCACGGTCTCCATCGGCGGCGCCCGCAACGCGGGCCTGCTGGCCGTGCGCATGCTCGGCTCGTCGGACCCGCGGCTGCGCGCGCGGATCGTCGCCTTTCAGCAGGAGCTCGCGGAGAGCGTGCGGGCCAAGGATGCGGCCCTGCAGGAGCGCCAGGCTAAAGTTACCGGCGAGTAGCACGCAGACTAGGAGGCCAAGATGGCTCGGTGGGCCGGAGACCCCGCGTTCGACCTGTTCCAATTGCCCGAGGAGCACCAGGAATTGCGGGCCACGATTCGGGCGCTGGCCGAACGGGAGATCGCCCCGCACGCCGCCGACGTGGACGAGAATTCCCGCTTTCCGCAGGAGGCCCTCGACGCGCTGAACGCGTCCGGGTTCAACGCCGTCCACATTCCCGAGGAGTACGGCGGCCAGGGCGCGGACGCCGTCGCGGCGTGCATCGTGATCGAGGAGGTGGCCCGCGTCGACGGATCCGCCTCGCTGATCCCCGCGGTGAACAAGCTGGGCACCATGGGCCTGATCCTGCAGGGTTCCGAGGAGCTGAAGAAGCAGGTGCTGCCGTCGCTGGCCACCGAGGGCGCGATGGCCTCCTACGCGTTGAGCGAGCGCGAGGCCGGAAGCGACGCGGCGTCGATGCGGACCCGGGCCAAGGCCGACGGCGACGACTGGATCCTCAACGGCACCAAGTGCTGGATCACCAACGGCGGCAAGTCGACCTGGTACACCGTGATGGCGGTGACCGACCCGGACAAGGGCCCCAACGGCATCTCGGCGTTCATGGTGCACAAGGACGACGAGGGGTTCAGCTTCGGCCCGAAGGAAAAGAAGATGGGCATCAAGGGCTCGCCCACCACCGAGTTGTACTTCGAGAACTGCCGCATCCCCGGCGATCGGATCATCGGCGAACCGGGCACCGGGTTCAAGACCGCGCTGCAGACCCTCGACCACACCCGGCCCACCGTCGGCGCGCAGGCCGTGGGCCTCGCGCAGGGCGCGGTGGACGCCGCCGTTGCCTACACCAAGGACCGCAAGCAGTTCGGCAAGTCGATCGCCGAGTTCCAGGGTGTGCAGTTCGAGCTCGCCGACATGGCGATGAAAGTCGAAGCGGCCCGCCTGATGGTGTACACCGCCGCCGCCCGCGCCGAACGCGGCGAGCCGAATCTCGGATTCATCTCCGCGGCCGCGAAGTGCTTCGCCTCCGACACCGCCATGGACGTGACGGAGGCGGCCGTGCAGCTGTTCGGCGGCGCCGGTTACACCACCGACTTCCCGGTCGAGCGGATGATGCGCGACGCCAAGATCACCCAGATCTACGAGGGCACCAACCAGATTCAGCGGGTGGTGATGTCGCGGGCGCTGCTGCGCTGATCGGTGCCCGGCAGCAGAACCGGCTATACCGATTCGGAGTGTCGCCGTGCCAACCAGGTGATCAGCCGGCCGAGGATGATCAGCAGCAATACGAATACGATCAGCAGCAACGCCGCGTCATAGGACAGGGCGCGAGCCGTCTTCGACGGCAGGTTGTAGAAGGTCCAGATCGGGTAGGTCAGGTAACCGACCGGTGAGTCGGTGAGCTTTCCGGTCGGGGCGGAATTCGACCAGCCCGCGGTGTACAGCATCGGCGCCGTCTCGCCGACCGCCAGTGCGAGCGCTACCAGCAGACCGGTGACGATTCCGGGGATCGCCGACTTGAGGACGATTTTGCGCAGGGTCCAACCGAGCGGCAACCCGAGCGCCTCCGCCCCCTCCCGGTAGGACGTGGGCACCTGAGAAAGCGCGGACTCGGTGGCCTTGGCGATGTACGGAATGCTCATCGCCGAGAGCGTCAGCACCCCCGCCGCCAGGGAAAACCCCCAGTGGAACGTCACGACGAGTGCCACATAGCCGACGTAGCCGAGCACGATCGACGGGATGCCGGACAAGACCTCGTAGGCGCCGCGCAGAACCGATCGCGTTCTGCCGCCGGCGAATTCGGAGAGATAGATCCCGGTCAACACGCTCACCGAGCCGCCCACCAACATGACCCCGACGCCGACGACCACGGTGCCGATGATGGCGTTGCGCAGGCCACCGCCGTTGCCGCGCGTGTCGGTTACCAGCACGCGCCAGTGGAACACCGGCAGCGCACGGCCGATGACTTCGATCAGCATCCACAGCGTCGGCACGACCACCACCGCCAAACAGCACACGCAGGCGGCCCAGAACAGAGCGTTGACGATCTTGCGCCTCGTTGTGCTCACTTCAGACACCTCGTCCCACCGGTAGCGCGGTACCCGACACCCGGCGCACCAGCGCGCGAGCCGCCACATTCGTCAGCAACGTGATCACCATCAGCACCAGCGAGACCTCGGCGAGGGTCTTCACCGCGAAGTTGGTGAAGTCGGTCATCGCCGAATCCAACTGCGACACAACGGTGGCGGCGATGGTGGTCATCGTCGCGTAGATGTTGGCGGGCATCGCGCCCAACACCGCACCCGACACCATGGCGACCGCCATCGTCTCTCCCAACGCGCGTCCAAGCCCCAGCACCACGGCGCCGACGATGCCGCTCGACACCCACGGCAGGGTGACGCGTCGCGCGCACTCCCAGTCGGTCATCCCCAGCGCGACCGCACCCTCGCGCGGCAGCACCGGCACCTGTCGGATCAGATCGCGGGTAGTGCTGGCGATGATGGGAATGACCATCACCGCCAGCACCAGGCCGGACACCAATAAGCCCTCGCCGTTGCCGGTGTTGCCGCGGAAGTAGTTCAGCACCGGCACATCGGGAGCGTTACGGGCGATCACCGGAGCGACGTGATGGGCGATGAACGGCCCGAAAGTCATTGCGCCCCAAAGCCCGACGATGACGCTCGGGATGCCGGCGAGCAATTCGAGCACCATGCCGATGGCCGACGCGAGACGTCTCGGCAACCGTTCCACGATCACCAGCGCCGCGCCGATCGACACCGGCACGGCGATGATCAGAGCTATCGCCGAGGTCGCCAGCGTCCCGACGATCAGCGGCAACGCCCCGTAGTACGCGCCGACCGGGTGCTGGACACCGCGGGTGACGACGGCGTCGCCATAGGTGTTGCCCGGGTTCCAGTCGGTCGCGGTGAAAAAGTGCAGCCCGTTGACCCTGATCGCGGGCAGCGCCTCGAGGAGCAGCGTCGTCAGCACGAATATCAGCGCGAGCAGCGGAATCACCGCACCCACCGCACCCAGCGAACGAACAGCGAGACCCGCGCGACTCGCGCCGCGAATCCGGGCCAGCGCGCGCGACACCGAGTCGGTCACCGAATTCCTATTGGGCGCTGATCTTGGCGATCTGGGCGTCCGACAACTTCACCACCGGGGCCGGCAACGGCTGGAAGTGAACCTTGTCCAGGAACGAGGCGTTGTTGCCGTCGGTGATTGCCCAGTGCAGGAAAGCCTGCAGTGTCTGGGCGGTGGCGCCGTCCTTCTGGCTGCCGTTGACGATGGCGTACTCGTAGTTGACGATCGGGTATCCGTCGGCGGCCGGACCGTTGATCAGCGAGATCGCCTGGTTCGCGGGCGTCGTCGACGCGAAGCCGGCGGCCTCGGCCTGAATGCTCTGGGCGTCGGGAATCAGGTACTTACCGGAGGCATTTGCCAGCTGCGCCTCGCCCAGCCCCTTCTGGCCGGCCTGGTCGAGGAAGCTGATGCCGATGTAGGCCACGCAGCCGGGAGTGTTCGCGCAACCGGTCACCATGCCGCCGTTGCCGTTCTCGCCCAGCGCGCCCGGTACCGCCGGGAAGTCGACGGTCGTGCCGAAGCCGGGCGAGCGGCCCCAGCCGTCGGGGTCTTGCTTGGACAGGTACTGGGTGAACAGGAAGGTGTCACCGGACCCGTCGGAGCGGTGCAGCGGGATCACCGGGGTGGCGGGCAGATTCACACCGGGGTTGAGGCCGGTGATCTGCGGGTCGTTCCAGGTTTTGATCGTGCCCTGGTACATGGCGGCCAGCACTTTGCCGTTCAGTTTGAGGTGTTCCGTGACGCCGGGCAGGTTGTAGTTGACCTGCTGCGCCGAGATGGCCAAGGCGATGTTCATCAGCCCCTTGTGCTGGGCCATGTCGCCCTCGGACAGGTAGGCGTCGGAGGCGCCGATGTTGACCGCCCCGGCCGCCGCCTGGGAGATCCCGGTACCGGAACCCGTGCCCTGGGGAGTGATCGTGACGTTCGAGTACTTGTCGTGATAGGCCGGGGCCCACAGGTTGAACAGTGGGTACAGCAGTGTGCTGCCGGTCTCCGACAATGTCACCGGCGATGTCGCCGGCGTCGTGGCGACCGGGCCGCCGCCACCCCCCGGGTTCGACGAACCGCCCGTCGAGTTCGAACCGCAGGCGCCCGCGGCCAACACCAGCGGTGCCGTGGCCGCCAGCGCCAGCAACTTACCCAAACGAGTCTTCACGATATTTCCACCTTTCCGTATCAATTCCCTTGCGTTACTTCATCCGCCGATCTTTGCGATCTGGGCGACCGACAACTTCACCACCGAGTCCGGCAACGGCTGAAAGTGAACCTTGTCCAGGAATGTGGGGGAGTTACCCTCGGTCACCGCCCAGTGCAGGAACGCCTGCAGCGTCTGCGCGGTGGCGCCATCGGTTTGGTTGCTGTTGACGATCGCGTACTCGTAGTTGATGATCGGGTACCCGTCGGCAGCCGGGCCGTTGATCAGCGAGATCGCCTGGTTCGCCGGCGTCGTCGAAGCGAAGTCGGTGGCCGCGGCCCCAATGGTCTTGGCTTTGGGCAGCAGGTACTTACCGGAGGCGTTGCCCAGCTTCGCCTCACCGAGCCCCTGCTGGTCGGCTGCGTCGAGGGAGCCGATGCTGGTGTAGGCGACGCAGCCGGGGTTCGCGGCGCAGCCGGTCACCATGGCGCCATCGCCGTTCTCGCCCAGCGCGCCGGGCACCGGGGGGAAGTCGACGCTGGTGCCAAAGCCGGGTGAGCGGCCCCAGCCGTCGGGGTCCTGCTTGGACAGGTACTGGGTGAACTGGAATGTGCTACCGGACCCGTCGGAGCGGTGCAGCGGGACCACCGGGGTGTCGGGCAGCTGCAAGCCGGGGTTGAGGGCCGCGACCTGCGGGTCGCTCCAGGTCTTGATCGTGCCCCGATACATCGCGGCCAGCACCTTGCCATTGAGCCTGAGGTGTTGGTGGACGCCGGGCAGGTTGTAGTTGACCTGCTGAGCCGAAATGGCCAAGGCGATGTTCATCAGTCCCTTGTGCGCGGCCATGTCGCCCTCGGACAGGTAGGCATCGGAGGCGCCGATGGTCACCGTCCCGGCCGCCGCCTGGGAGATCCCCGCGCCCGAACCGCTGCCCTGGGTGGCGACGGTGACGTTCGGGTACTTCTGGTGAAATGCGGGACCCCACTCACTGAACAGTGGGTAGAGCAGGGTGCTGCCGGTCTCCGTCAACTCCACCCTGGACGCCGCCGGCGCGGTGGCGACGCTCCCGGCGGCGGACCCGAGATTCGGCGAACCACCCGTCGGCCCCGAACCGCAGGCCGCGACTCCCAGGGCCAGCGGTGCGGCGGTCACCACGGCCAGCAGCGCGCCCAGACGAGGGTTCACGTCCTCGCTTCCCCGCGGGTCCCCGCCGCCGTCGGGGAACCCCGATTCGACCCGTCGGCCGGCCGAAACGGGGCGAAGTAGCGGACTGTTTCGGCATGTTTCGGCGACAGGAACAACTGTTCGGTGGGCCCTTCCTCGACCAGCCTGCCTTCGAAGAAGAAGGCGGTCCGGTCACCGGTGCGGGCGGCCTGAGCGAGATCATGGGTCACCATGACCACGGTCAGGCGATCGGCGAGCGATCGAATGAGTCCTTCGATTTTCTCGGTGGTGGTCGGGTCCAGCGAGGAGGTGGGTTCGTCGAGCAGCAGCACCTCCGGGTTGACCGCCAGCGCACGGGCCAGGCACAGCAACTGCTGCTGACCGCCGGAGAGCCGGAACGGCGAATCACCGAGCCGGTCCTTGACCGCATCCCACAGGCCCACCTCGGTGAGTCGGGCCTCGGCGACATTTCGGAATTCCTTGCGCGCCACCATTTTATGAGCGCGCACACCCGCGACCACGTTGTCCATGATCGACATCGGGAACGGATTGGGACGCTGGAACAGCATGCCGACACTGCGGCGCAGCTCCATCAGGTCGCGATCCTTGAAGACACTGCGCCCTTCCAACAGGACGTCACCGCTGTGCCGGAAACCGGAGACTTTGTCGTTCATCCGGTTCAGGGTCCGCAGGAAGGTCGTCTTACCGGAGCCGGTGGGCCCCAGCAAGGACGTGACCGCGCGCGCCGGAAAGTCCAGGCTCACCCCATCGAGTACGGTTTTGGCGCCGAAACCCAGCGTGAGGTTCACCGCTGCGATCGCAGGATGGGCCGTGTTGGGGGCACCGCCGTCCGCGTCGAGCTGTTCACGGTCCATCAACGACGATGTTACTTGCCGGTACTTCCCGTTTCCGAGACGTTCAGTTCCGATGCAGCGGGTACTCAGCCAACTACAAGGTGCGGCTACTCCCGCAACCGTCTTCAAACGTTTGTATATTCACGATTGGGCACGTATTTATTGCCAATCCTGTTGTGTGTCGCCCTGGCGCATCGGAGGAGGTCCGTGAGGTTCATCCGATCTGGCGCCGCGCTGAGCCTGCTGGCCGCCGTCACACTGTTGCTGTCGGGATGCGGCGGCGGCAATTCCACTTCGTCCGGCTCCGGGGCCAAGTCGGCGCCGGTGAGCTGCGGCGGCAAGAAGCTACTCCACGCCAGCGGCTCCACCGCGCAAGAAAACGCCATGGAACAGTTTGTCTACGCCTATATCCGGGCGTGCCCGGGCTACACGCTGGACTACAACGCAAATGGCTCCGGCGCCGGTGTAGAGCAGTTTGTCAACAACGAAACCGACCTGGCGGGCTCTGACGTTCCGTTGGATCCGTCGACGGGTCAGCCCGACCGGGCGGCGGCTCGTTGCGGTTCCCCCGCCTGGGACCTGCCGACGGTGTTCGGCCCGATTGCGGTGACCTACAACGTCAACGGCGTGGGCGTGCTGAATCTCGACGGGCCCACGACGGCGAAGATCTTCAACGGCAGCATCACCAAGTGGGATGACCCGGCGATCAAGGCGCTCAACGGTGGCGCCGCGATGCCCTCGACGCCCATTCACGTCGTGTTCCGCAGCGACAAATCCGGGACCACGGCCAACTTCCAGAAATATCTCGACGACGCGGGAAACGGCGCGTGGGGCAAGGGCACCGGCGAGCACTTCAACGGGGGTGTCGGGGACGGGGCCAGCGGGAACAACGGCACGTCGGCGGCGCTGCAGAGCACCGACGGGTCGATCACCTACAACGAGTGGTCCTTCGCGGTGGGCAAGCAGTTGCACATGGCCCAGATCATTACGTCGGCGGGTCCGGATCCGGTGACGATCACCACCGACTCGGTCGGCAAGACCATCGCCGGCGCCAGATTCCAGGGGCAGGGCAATGACCTGGTGTTGGACACGTCGTCGTTCTACAAGCCGACCCAGTCCGGCGCCTACCCGATAGTGCTGGCGACCTACGAGATCGTCTGTTCGAAGTATCCGGATCCCGGGACCGGGCTAGCCGTGAAGGCGTTCATGCAGGCCGCGATCGGTCCGGGGCAGGACGGACTGCAGCAGTACGGATCCATTCCGATGCCGAGCTCGTTCCAGTCGAAACTGGCGGCGGCCGTGAACGCCATCGCGTGAGCGGACGAAAGGAGCTCCGACGATGAGCGGTCCAGAGTCGCAGTTCGGGCCCTACCGACTGTTGCGGCTGCTGGGCCGCGGCGGGATGGGCGAGGTCTATGAGGCCGAGGACACCCGTAAGCACCGGGTGGTGGCGTTGAAGCTGATATCCGGTCAATACTCCGGCAACCCGATCTTTCGCGCGCGGATGCAGCGCGAGGCTGACGCCGCGGGCCGGTTGACCGATCCGCATGTGGTGCCGATCCACGACTACGGCGAGATCGACGGGCGCCTCTATTTGGACATGCGCCTGATCGAGGGCACCGACTTGGCCACCCTGTTGAAACGCTCCGGGCCGCTGAGCCCGCCACGGGCGGTTGCCATAGTGAGCCAGATCGCCTCCGCGCTGGACGCCGCGCACGGCACCGGTGTGACGCACCGCGACGTCAAACCGGAAAACATCCTGATCACCAAGGATGACTTCGCCTATTTGGTGGATTTTGGGATCGCCCGCGCCGCAAGCGATCCCGGCCTGACCGCGACGGGGACCGCGATGGGAACCTACCGGTATATGGCCCCGGAGCGATTCACCAGTGACGAGGTCACCTATCGCGCCGACATCTATTCGCTCGCCTGTGTGTTGGGTGAATGTCTGACTGGGGCGCCTCCGTATAAGTCCGACAGCGTGGAACGGTTGATCGCCGCGCACCTGCTCGAGCCGCCTCCGCGGCCCAGCCAACAGCTACCCGGGAGGGTTCCGGCGGCCTTGGACCAGGTGATCGCCCGGGGCATGGCCAAGCGCCCCGAGGAGCGTTATCGCAGCGCCGGGGAGATGGCCGCCGCAGCGCACGACGCCCTTACGACAACCGAGCAACACCGGGCCCGCGCGATTTTGCAGCAGGGCGAGCGCGCCGGGCCGCCCGACGGTGCCGAGACCATGGTTCGTCCCGCGGTAAGCGACGGCGGTGGCGCGACCCCGCCGCCCGCGGGCTTCGCCGGCTGGCGTGGCCCGCCCCGCCCCTCGTCGTCCGCCGGCCCGGCCGGCCAACCGCCTTATCGGCGGCAGCCAAACGTCCTGCCCCAATCCGATTACTGGACGGCCGGGCCGCAGCGCGACCGAAGACGCAGGCTGTGGATCATCGCCGGCGCTGCGACGGCCGTGCTCGTCGCCGTCATCGTCATCGTCATCGCCGGATCGGGGGGATCGCACCCATCGAAGCAGGCATCCGGGCAAAGCGTGCTGCCGTTCAACGGCATCGACTTCCGGCTCTCCCCGGGCGGAATCGCGCTGGACAAAGCCGGCAACGTGTACGTCACCAGTGAGGGCATGTACGGGCGGGTGGTGGAGTTGGCGCCCGGTAGCAGCACCCCGCGGGTGCTGCCGTTCAACGGCCTTTACCAGCCGCAGGGGCTGGCGGTGGACGATGCCGGCGCGGTGTACGTCGCCGACTTCAACAACAGGGTAGTGAAGTTGCCGGCCGGGTTGAACAATCAGACGGTGCTGCCGTTCAACGGTCTCAACTACCCCGAAGGGGTAGCGGTGGATTCCCAGGGCAACGTCTATGTCGCCGACCGGGGCAACAGCCGGGTGGTGAAGTTGGCGGCCGGCTCGAACGCACAGACCGACCTTCCGTTCGCGGACCTCAAGAACCCGGATGGTGTGGCGGTTGATACCTCCGGCAGCGTCTACATCACCGACACCGACAACAACCGGGTGCTGAAGTTGGCGGCCGGATCAACTGCCCAGACCGAGCTACCGTTCACCGGCGTTTCCGTGCCCTGGGGTATCGCGGTGGACAACGGCGGCAGCGTCTACGTGACCGAACACGACACGAGCGAGGTGGCGAAATTGCCTGCCGGATCGAATGTTTCGACCGTGCTGCCGTTCACCGGCCTGAACACTCCGCTGGCGGTGGCGGTGGACACCGACGGGAACGTGTACGTCGCCGACCGCGGCAACGACAGGGCGCTCAAGCTGGTTCACTGACCAGGAACTCCTCGTTGTGCGCGCCCGGGGCGGGCGGGGGATCGGTGTTCACGGCGTCGAAGCTGGAGTAGCGCGCCGGGGTGCGGATGACGGTGACGGCGTCGTCACCGCTGCCGACCCGCAGGGCCAGGTCGTTCTCGGCGAACAGCGGGGTGTCGACGACCTGCTTCCAGGTGTAGGCGAGGCAGGCCATCAGGCCGCCCTCGTGCAGCAGCTCGACCCACTCGGCGGCGGTCTTGGCGGCCAGCGCCGACTCGAGCTCCTCGGTCAGCTCCGGGTAGTTGAGCGCCCGCGCGCGCTGGTCGACGAACCGCTCGTCGTCCAGCAGATCGGGCCGGCCGATGATCTGGCACAGCTTGGCCCAGTGCTTGGGCACATAGGCGGACAGCACGAGGTACCCGTCGGACGCCCGGAACGCGTCCGACGGCTGGGTGGCAAAGCCAACACCCTTGCGCTTCTTGGCGTTTGGCTCTGTGTCCGGCTTCCTGGCCGCCTCGCTGGGCTTGTTCAGGTGCATCGTCAGCTGGTTGGCCTGCAGCCCCACCGCGACGTCGTACATCGCGACCCGGACGACGTCGGCCACCCCGTGGCGCTCGCGGTTGAGCAGCGCGGCCAGCACCGCCTCGGCCAGCACGTGACCGCTGGCGTTGTCGACGAGCTGGAAGGGGATGATCTGCGGTTTGCCCGTCGGCGTGGGCATCCCGGTGGTCATCCCGGCCTCGGCGGCGACCATCAGGTCGACGCCCGGGCGGGTGCCGTGCGGGCCGTTGCCGCCGAAGGCGCTCAGCCGCGCGTAGATCAGCCTGGGGTTGCGCGACTGTAAGTCGTTGGGCCCCAACCCCATTCGCTCCATGACGCCGGGACGAAACCCCTCCAGCACGACGTCGGCGGTGTCGGCCAGGCGCAGTATCTGCTGCTTGGCCTCTTCGTCGGTCAGGTCCACCGTCACCGACTTCTTGCCGCGGTTGTTCGGCAGGAAGTACGTGGCCAGCGGCGGGCGCCCGGGCAGGACCGCGGTGATCTGCCGGGCGGCCTCGCCGCCGGGCGCCTCGATTTTGATGACCTCCGCGCCCAGGTCGGCGAGCACCTGCCCGGCCAGGGGTCCGGCCACGTTCTGGGTGAAATCGAGCACCCGGAATCCGTCAAGTGGCTTGGCGGGCTTGCTGTTTGGCATTTGCGTACCGCTCCTCAAGGCTTGTGCAGCACCGCGGTGCAGTAATAGTTCTTGGAAAAGGGCGCACCCTCGGCGGTGGACTGCAACGGTAGCCCGTTGTCGGCCAGCAACTGATTCAGCGTCGTGCGCACCGGATCCCAGCCGCGCCCGGCCAGATAGGTGGCGACGTCGTTGCGTTCGCCGGGGAAGCCCAGGTCGCCCAGCGCGATGTCGAGGCCGTTGTCCCGCCACTTCTCGCACGCGGCGTTCAGCGCGTCCCCGCTGACCCCCGTGTTCCAGAACACCTCGGCCACCAGCCGGCTGCCGTCGGCGCTGAGGTCGGTGATCTGATCCAGCAGCCGGTCCTGCGCCTCGCCCGGCAGGAAGCCGAGCAGGCCCTCGGCGGCCCAGGCGGCGGGCCGGGCCGTGTCGAACCCGGCGCGCCGCAGCGCCGCCGGCCAGTCGTGGCGCAGGTCGATCGACACGTTTCGCAGCTCGGCGGTGGGCTCGGCGCCGAGCCCGGCGATGGTGGCGGTCTTGAACGCGATGACGTCGGGTTGGTCGACCTCGAACACCGTGGTGCCGGACGCCCACGGCAGCCGGTACGCCCGCGCGTCCAGACCCGAGGCCAGGATGACGACTTGGCGGATGGCCGGGTCTTCCCGGGCGCCCGCCTCGGCGAAGAACGCGTCGATGTAGGGCGTGCGCGCGGCCATCATGTCGGTCATCCGCTGCATGCCCCACGGGGCGCCGGGAACGTCGACGTCCGCAGAGTCGAGTTCGCCGACGGCCCACCGGGTGAAGAAGTCGATGCCCACGGCGCGCACCAGCGGCTCGGCGAACCGATCGTCGATCAGCGCGGCCCGGGTGGCCCGGGCCCGTCCCGACGCGACCATGGTGGCCGTGGCGCCCACGCTGGTCGCCAGGTCCCAGGTGTCGTTGTCGGTGCGCACCATCCCGTGGTCCTCCCGTGGTCCGTGGCTGGTTAGCCAGAATAACGATACGGTCTCCGGCCGGGTCGTCGTCCCGCGCCCGACCCCGTCGGCGCCTTAGCATCGCGGGATGGAGACCACGACCTCGATCGCGGAATTGGCGCGCCCGGCGCCGGTCGTCCCGGACGCCGCGTGGCAGGCGAGCGCCCGGTGGGCGCGGAGGCTGGCGTGGGTCGGCCTGGTGGTGGTGCTCGTCGAGGGCGGCGTCGGCTTGTGGCAGGGCCTGTTGGTCGGATCCATCGCGCTGACCGGGTGGGCGCTCGGCGGGGGCGCCGAGGCGCTGGCCAGCGCGGTGGTCATTTGGCGGTTCAGCGGCACGCGCACCCTGTCCGAGACGGCCGAGCGCCGCGCCCAGCGCGGGGTGGCGGTGTCGTTCTGGCTGACCGCCCCCTACGTCGCCGCCGAGTCCGTTCGCGACCTGACCGACGGGCATCATGCCCAGGCTTCCCTGATCGGCATCGCGCTGACGGCCGTCGGCTTCTTGCTGATGCCGGTCCTGGGCTGGGCCAACCACAGGCTGGGCGCGCGGCTGCACTCCGGGGCCACCGAGGGGGAGGGCACCCAGAACTACCTGTGCGCCGCCCAGGCCGGCGGCGTGCTGATCGGCCTTGTGATCACCGCACTTTCGTCGAGCAACTGGTGGTTCGACCCCGCGGTCGGGCTCGCCATCGCCGGCATTGCGGTGTGGCAGGGCGTGCAGTCCTGGCGTGGCCGCGACTGCGGCTGCTGAAGGATCGCCGAGCAGACGCAAAAGCACCCAATTCGAGCCGAATTCGGGTGCCTTTGCGTCTGCTCGGCAGGATCAGTCGAGCCGATACCGGATGAGCCGGGAGCTGTTGGCGACCACCGCGACCGACGACGCGTTGTGCAGGATCGCGGCCAGCACGGGGGACAGCGCGCCGCCCGCGCCGATGACCAGCCCGGCGGCGTTGACGGCGATGGACATGCCGTAGTTCTCGCGGATCACGTCGACCGCGCGCGAGCCCAGGTCGCGCACGTCGAGCAGGCGATGCAGGTCGTCGTTGGCCAGGGCCACGTCGGCGGTTTCGACGGCGACGTCGGTCCCGGCCAGTCCCATGGCGATCCCGATGTCGGCGGCCGCCAGCGCCGGGGCGTCGTTGATGCCGTCACCGACCATGCCCACGACGTAGCCGGCGTCCTGCAGTTCGCGCACCACCTCGAGCTTGTCCTCCGGCATCACCTCGGCGCGCCACTCGTCGATCCCCAGCTCGCCCGCGACCACCTGGGCGATGTCGGGGTGATCCCCGGTGAGCATCACGATGCGACGAATCCCGTTGGCCCGCAACTCCTTCAGCACCTCGACCGCCTCGGGTCGCACCTCGTCGCGCAGGCTGATCAGCCCCACCAGCGTGCCGTCCACCGCCAGCAGCAGCGGGGTCTCGGCCTGGTGCCGCAGCTTGTCCACCCACTCCGACGCCTTCTTCGACACCCGCACCTTTTCGGCCCGCAGCAGCCCCGGGCTGCCCAGCAGCAGCGTCCGGCCGTCGGCCCAGGTCCGCATGCCAAGGCCCACCAGCACCTCGCACTCCTCGTGCGGCGGGATGGTGATGTGGCGCTCCTCGGTCGAGCGGATCACCGCCTCGGCCAGCGGGTGGCGAGAATGGATCTCCGAGCTGGCCGCGTACGCCAGCACCTGCTCGGGTTCCCAATCCTTGTGCATGGCAACGATATTCGTGACAATGGGGCGACCCACCGTCAGCGTCCCGGTCTTGTCGAACACGATCGCGTCGACCCGGCCGGCCTGCTCCAGGTGGGATCCGCCCTTGATGAGGATGCCGCGGCGCGCGCCGTTGCCGATCGCGGCGCTGATGGCGGTGGGGGTGGCCAGGCCGACCGCGCAGGGGCACGCGACCAGCAGCATCGTCATCGCGCGGCGCACGTCTCCCGTGACCGCCAGGGTGATCGCCGAAACGATGAACGAGGTGGGAACGAAACGGCGCGAGAAGGTTTCGCCGACCGTCTGGATGGGCGCCCGGTCGTGCTGGGCCTCCTCGACCCGGGCGATGATGCGGCCGATGGTGGTTTGGTTGCCGACGGCCTGCGCGCGGACCACGACGCGCCCGCGCACCACCACCGACCCGGCGTGCACGCGCGAACCGACCAGGACGCTGACCGGCAGGGTTTCGCCGGTGATCGCGGACTGGTCGATGACCGCCTCGCCGTCGACCACCTCGCCGTCCACCGGTATCGCGACGTGGTCGTGGACCACCACCTCGTCACCGATCTCGACGCTGTCGATCGGCACCTGGATCTCGGTGCCCCGCTGCGGGCCGTCTACGAGCCGGATCCACGCCGTGTCCTGGCTGCCTCGGAGCAAATCGGAGATGGCCCGCCGGGTCCGGCGCAGGGTCAGATCCTGAAGGTACTCACCGATGTTGAGCAGCCACAGCACGGTCAGCGCGACCACGTTCTCGCGCAGGATCAGGCTCGCCACGGTCGCCGCGGAGACAAGCGCGTCGGTGCCGGCCCGACCGGAGCGCAGCGAGCGCAGGGCGCCGCGCAGGAACGGATAGCCGGTGAAGACGGTGACGCCGGTGGCCGCCACCCGCCCGCTCGGGCCCAGCAGCGGCGGCCGGGCGAACACGTAGCGGCGCATGCCGAGCAGGGCCAGCGCCGCGCCGCCGATGACCATGCGGAGCACGTCGGCGTTGCGGATCTCCGACGAGTGCGGCGCGCGGGCCGGGATCAGCTGGGCGGCAACGTGTTTCGCGTCGTCGATCGCCGCCAGGAGGGCGGCGCGCTCGCAGCGCCTGGGCGAGTACCACACGACGACCGATCCGGTGCGCGGGTAGGCGTGCACGGCGCGCACGCCGTTCTGCTTGGCGACGGCCTCTTCGACCGCCACGGCGCGCCGCGAGTCGCCGCGGACCCACCCGACCGACACCCGCATGCGCCCGGCCGCATCCGAAATCACCGCCAGGGCAGGGTCTTTCGACGGTATCAAGCGCTCAGTGCTCGTGCTCGTGTGCGTCGCCGACCGACGGGGTGGGCGCCTCCTCGCCGACGCGCTCGCGGGCCTCGGCCATGACGTCGGCGAGCTTCAGCCGGGCCGACTCGGCGGCCTCTTCCGCCTTGCGCGTGCCGCGCAGTCCCAGCTCGGCCGCCGACACCGCGGTCTCGTGCAGCGGCGCCTTGGCCAGGGCCTTGCGCAGCGCCTCGTAGGCCGTCACGCCGACCAGCCCGGTGAACACCGTCCCGGCCGCCTTTGCGAATAGCCCGTACCCCGCCATCGCCCGAACCCTCCTGTCGTCGCCGCGTCAGCCCATGCTCGCACGACATTAACATCTATGTATTGCTATATCAATATGTATGCGCGGCCGAGAACGCCGCTCACAAGACCCTGGTGACCTTTTCGCTCTCGATCCTGCGCTGTCGCGCCTCCGGATCGGGATTGGCGTCGGGATTGGCCACCTGCACCAGCGACCCGCCGACGGCCAGGATGGCCAGCAGGCCGTCGACCAACTCCCGGGGCCCGGGCCATGCCGCGCTGGACAGCACGCGATCCTGAGACGTCAAACCCCTTGCCGCCGCGGAACTCTCACAGTTGGCCAGGACCTCCGCGGCGGAGCGGCCGGCCAGCGCGGGCCCGGGATGGCGCTCGGCGACGATTTGGTCGCCGTGCACCCGCACCGCGGTCGCGTAGTCGGTGACGCCGATCGGCAGGTCGGGCGCCGGGCGCCCGAACGGGTCCAGCGACAGCACCGCGACCTCGCCGCCGGGCTGCACGGCCCCGTCGGCCTCGTCCAGCCGCTCGAAGGTGCACAGCGCCACATCGGTCGGGTCCGCTGTGTCTTCAAGGTCACCGCCCAGCACGGCCTCGGCGCCGATCCACCACACCCCGAACAGGACCGCCGCCGTCTGCCAGTGCGCGGGCAGCAGGATCGCGACCCGGCTGGCCGGGCCCGCGCCGAGCTCGTCGCGCAACAGGTTGCCGGTCTTGGCCGCCCAGTTCGCCAGCGTGACAGCGGAGAGCTCGATGCGCTCGCCGGTGGCGTCGTCGTAGTAGGTGATGCGCGGGCCGACGGGGTCGGCGCGCAACATCGGATCCAGGATCATCCCGGACAGCGTTGATTCGGGCACCGGTTGGTCAGTTTATGCACTCCGGCTTGTCGGAGCCGGCGGTGAGGATCGGCGAGGGCGCCGGGACGTTCGGGTCGGCGGTGGCGGCCTGGTCGGACAGCTTGGCGGGCATGATGGTCCCGCTGCCGGACAGCCCGGAACCCGGGCCGGTGTAATCGTTGGCCAGCACCACCTTGACCGATCCCGGCGCCAGCGAGGGATCGGCGACGACGGGCAGCCCGCCGAGCTCCTTGGCGACCTGCTGGGCGCCCAGGTCGTCGGTCTTGGCGGCCCGCACCTGGCTGCTCTTCACGTGGCCGCCGTCGTTGTTGCCCACGGCTCCGGTGGCAAAGCCCTTGGCGCTCAACACATCCGACACCGCCGCTGCCAGCCCGTTGATGTCGGTGTCGTTGACGACGCTGGCGGTGGTCTTGGCGGGCGTGTACGCGAGTTCCTCGGTCTTGCCCTGCGCCTGATCGTGCAGCAGGCTGGCCACCCAGTCGGCGACCTGATGCGGGTCCACCCGCACCACGCTCTGCATGCCGTCGTCGCTCCAGCCGGCGCCGTCGAGCACCGGGATGGTGGCGAAGGCGACGTTGCCGCCGGCCAGCTTTTGCATCTGCTGGACGAAATCCATGACGTCCCAACCCGAGGAGATCACCACCGAACGCTGCACGGCGGCCTCCAGCCGCTTCAGCGTGGCGGGGCTGGACAGCGTCTTGCCGGAGATGACCCGGTGGGCCAGCGAGGCCATCACCACCTGCTGGCGCACCACCCGGTCCAGGTCGCCGCGCGGCAGCTCGTGGCGCTGGCGCACGAAGCTGAGCGCCTGCGGGCCGTCGAGGCGCTGCTGGCCGGCCGGAAAGTCGGCACCCGAAAGTGGTTCGTACACGGGCTCTTTGAGGCAGACGTCGACGCCGCCGAGCGCGTCGGTGATCAACGCGAAGCCCAGCAGCCCGATCTCGGCGTAGTGGTCGACGGTGACCCCGGTCAGGTCGGCGACGGTCTTGATCAGCGCCTCGCGGCCGGCCTCGGTGCCCTGCGCGGCGGCGTCGGCGGCGGAAGCGCCGGCCTTGACCAGGCTGGTCCGCTTGGCCTCGCGGGTCTGGCCGTAGACGCCGTTGATCTTGGTCTTGCCCAGCCCCGGGGCGGCGACGTAGGAGTCGCGGGGGATCGAGATCGCGGTGGCCGACTTCCCGTTGTTCGGTATCCGGATCAGGATGATCGTGTCGGTGTTGGTGGCCTCCTCGTCGCCGGCGCGCAGCGTCTCGAGTTCCTCGGCGGACAGCGGGTTGCCGTGCGCGTCGGTGCGGCTGTCGAGGCCGACGAGCAGGATGTCGATCGCGCCGTCGTCGCCGCCCTTGCCCAGCGAGGGGGCGGACATGTGGAAGATGCCGTCCTCGAAGGACCGAACGTTGTTCCATGCGACGCCGGTGCCGATGACGACGGCGACGGCCATGGCGGTGGCAAGCGCGCGAACCACACGTTGCACAGGCATCACATTAGGTTACTTGCGACACACCCGCTTCTCGGGTAGCCGGCCGCGGCGCGCCCGGCGCATGCCAGACTCGAAGCATGTCGGGCAGGTCAGGAAGGCTAGTCATCACCGGGGCCGGCGGGCAGCTCGGCAGCCGGTTGGCGGCCGTGGCCGCCGGTCAGGGCCGTGACGTGCTGGCCCTGAACTCGTCGCAGTGGGACATCACCGACCCGGCCGCGGCCGAGCGGATCGTGCACGAGGGCGACGTCGTGCTGAATTGCGCGGCCTACACCGACGTCGACGGCGCCGAGAGCGCCGAGGACGCCGCTTACGCGGTCAACGCCGCCGGCCCCGAAAACATCGCCCGGGCCTGCGCCCGCGCCGGCGCCCGGCTGATCCACGTCTCAACCGACTACGTGTTCGGCGGCGACTCCGCCCCGGCCGCCGAGCCGCCCCGACCCTACGAACCCAGCGATCCCCCCGCGCCGCAGGGGGTGTACGCCCGCAGCAAGCTGGCCGGGGAACGCGCCGCGCTGGCGGTGCTGCCGGAGGCGGTCGTGGTGCGCACCGCGTGGGTGTACACCGGCACGGGCAAGGACTTCGTCGCGGCCATGCTCGGGCGGGCCGCCGGGGACGGCCCCGTCGACGTGGTCGACGACCAGGTCGGCTCGCCGACCTACGTCGGCGATCTGGCCGCCGCGCTGCTGCAGGTCGTCGACGACCGCGTGCCCGGGCCCGTCCTGCACGCCGCCAACGAGGGCGCGGTCTCCCGGTTCGAGCAGGCCCGCGCGGTGTTCGAAGAATGCGGGGCCGATCCGGCGCGGGTCCGGCCCGTCAGCAGCGCGAAATTTCCGCGGCCGGCGCCGCGGCCGAGCTACTCGGCCCTGTCCGGGCGGGAGTCGGCGGCAGCGGGCCTACGGCCGTTAAGGCACTGGCGCGCAGCGCTTGTCGCGGCGCTGGCGGCCGCTGGGCGGAACGCCCCGACCGATCGACCGATACTCTCTACGCGTGACTGACGTCCTGCCGGTCGTGACGGTGACCTACTCGCCGGGCCCGCACCTGGAGCGGTTCCTGGCCTCGCTGTCGCTGGCCACCGAGCGCCCGGTCAGCGTCGTGCTCGCCGACAACGGCTCCACTGACGGAACGCCGCAGGCGGCGGTCGAGCGCTATCCGAACGTGCGGCTGTTCGACACCGGCGCCAACCTCGGCTACGGGACCGCGGTGAACCGGGCCATCGCCCACCTTGACGAGGTCGGCCAACCCTGGGTCGATGACTGGGTGATCGTGGCCAACCCCGACGTGCAGTGGGGACCCGGCAGCATCGACGCGCTGCTGGACGCCGCCACCCGCTGGCCGCGCGCGGGCGCGCTGGGTCCGCTCATCCGGGACCCGGACGGCTCGGTGTATCCGTCGGCCCGGCACCTGCCCAGCCTCATCCGCGGCGGCATGCACGCCGTGCTCGGGCCCGTCTGGAAGCGCAACCCGTGGACGGCCGCCTACCGCCAGGAGCGGCTCGAGCCCAGCGAGCGCTCGGTGGGCTGGCTGTCGGGATCGTGCCTGCTGGTGCGCCGGTCGGCGTTCGAGCGGGTCGGTGGCTTTGATGAGCGCTACTTCATGTATATGGAGGACGTCGACCTCGGCGACCGCCTGGGCAGGGCCGGCTGGCAAAGCGTGTACGTGCCGTCGGCCGAGGTCCTGCACCACAAGGGCCACTCCACCGGCCACGATCCGGCCAGCCACCTGGCGGCCCATCACCAGAGCACCTACATTTTCCTGGCCGACCGGTATTCGGGTCGGTTGCGGGCCCCGCTGCGCTGGACGCTGCGGGGGTCGCTGGCGGTTCGCTCCCGGCTGATGGTGCGCAGTTCCCGCAGACGGCGGATGGCAGAAGGGCGGCACTGAGTTGGCTAACCCGTTGATCGACCGTCAAATCGACGCGGTGGTGCTGGTCGGCGGCAAGGGCACCCGGCTGCGGCCGCTGACCCTGTCGGCGCCCAAGCCGATGCTGCCGACCGCCGGACTGCCGTTCCTCACCCACCTGTTGTCGCGGATCGCGGCCGCGGGCATCGAGCACGTCATCCTGGGCACGTCGTATCAGGCCGCGGTGTTCGAGGCGGAGTTCGGCGACGGCTCCAAGCTGGGCCTGCAGATCGACTACGTGACCGAGGAGCGGCCGCTGGGCACCGGCGGCGCGATCGCCAACGTCGCCGGCCGGCTGCGGCACGACACCGTGATGGTGTTCAACGGCGACGTGCTCTCCGGCGCCGACCTGGGCCAGCTGCTGGAGTCCCACCACGCCAACTCCGCCGACGTCACCCTGCACCTGGTGCGGGTTGGCGACCCGCGGGCCTACGGCTGCGTCACCACCGACGAGCAGGACCGCGTCGTCGCCTTCATCGAGAAGACGGAGGATCCGCCGACCGACCAGATCAACGCCGGCACCTATGTTTTCGAGCGCAACATCATCGACCGGATTCCGCGCGGCCGCGAGGTCTCGGTCGAACGGGAGGTCTTCCCCGCGCTGCTGGCCGACCCGGACGTCAAGGTCTGCGGCTACGTCGACGCCACGTACTGGCGGGACATGGGCACGCCGGAGGACTTCGTGCGGGGATCGGCGGACCTGGTGCGCGGCATCGCCCCGTCGCCGGCCCTGCACGGCCACCGCGGCGAGCAATTGGTGCACGACGGCGCGGCGGTGTCCCCCGGCGCGGTGCTGATCGGCGGCACGGTCGTGGGGCGCGGCGCCGAGATCGGACCCGGTGTGCGGCTGGACGGCGCCGTGATCTTCGACGGCGTCAAGGTCGAGGCCGGCAGCGTGATCGAGCGCTCGATCATCGGCTTCGGTGCGCGCATCGGTCCGCGGGCGCTGATCCGCGACGGCGTGATCGGCGACGGCGCCGACATCGGCGCGCGCTGCGAATTGCTGCGCGGCGCAAGGGTATGGCCGGGAATCTCCATTCCCGACGGCGGGATTCGTTACTCGTCCGACGTCTGAGTCGCGCTTGTGCGCCGAGATCGACGCTGGCGTGAGGCCCACTCGCAGTTTTCCAAGCTGGCGTCGATCTCGGCGCGCATGTCGGTGGCCCGGTCCACCATCTGTTCATGGGTGAGGTATTCGTAGGCAGCGAGGCGATCGCTGCTGCCGCGCTGAACGACTACCAGTTGCGCCGCTGGTATCGGCCAATCTTTCGTGACGTCTACATTCCGAAGCGACACGTGCCGTCGCTGGAGGACCGCGCCGTCGCCGCCTGGCTGTGGTCCCGGCGGCGTGGCGTGATCGCGGGCGCCGCGGCGTCGGCTCTGCATGGCGCCCGGTGGGTCGACGCCGACACAACCATCGAGCTCGTCTCGAAAAGTGGCCGGCCCCAACGCGGTCTGGTCGTCCGCAACGAAACCCTCGGCCCGGACGAGGTGACGACAATAAGGCGGCTTCCCGTGACGTCCGCCGCCCGCACCGCTTTCGATCTCGGTCGCCACCTGCCGCGTGGCCAGGCGCTCGCACGGCTTGACGCCCTCATGCGTGCTACCCCGTTTTCATTCGAGGACGTCGCCGTCCTGGCGAAGCGATACCGAGGGGCACGAGGTCTGCGACGGCTCACGGAAGTGCTGCCGTTGGTCGACGGCGGCGCGGCGTCGCCCAAGGAAACTTGGTTGCGGTTGCTTCTCATTGACGCCGGTCTGCCTAAACCGACAACCCAGATACCGGTCCACGACGGCTGGCGGCTTGTCGGTCTGCTTGATATGGGCTGGGAGGACTACATGGTCGCTGCGGAGTATGACGGCGATCAGCACCGCACCGACCGAACGCAATACGTCAAGGACCAGCGGCGCCATCGCAAATTCGCAGCGATGGGATGGGTCGTCATCCGCGTGGTCGCAGAGGACAAGCCCGACGACATCATCAACCGCGTGTCTCAAGCTTTAGCCCGCCGCGGCTATCGCCGAGATCGACACTAGCGTGGGGCCTACTCGAACTTTTCCGCGCTAGCGTCGATCTCGGCGGCTAACGAAGCGCCCGAGCGACCAGGTAGGCGAGCGCGTCGTCGGTGCCGTCGGGCAGGGCGTCGACGGGCCACCACCGCAGGTCCTCCGACTCGTCGCTGATCGCGATCCGCGCGCCGGCCGGCGCGCGCGCCACGAATTGCAGGTCCAGGTGCCGCGTCGGCACCCCGAGCGAGCACACGACCGGGTGCACATGCACCGCGGCCAGCATTGGCGCGAGGCGCAGGCCCTCGATGCCGGATTCCTCGGTGGCCTCGCGCAGCGCCGCGGTCACCACATCAGGGTCGTCCTCGTCGCAGTGCCCGCCGAGTTGCACCCAACGGCCCAGACGCCGGTGCAATGTCAGCAGGACGTTGGTGCCGTCGTCGTCGAGCACCAACGTCGACGCGGTGACGTGGCCGGCCGCGCAGTCGCGACGGCAGGCGTCGGGGCGGCCGTGCACGAACGCGAGCACGGCGTGCCGCAGCGAATCCTGCGCCGGATCGGGCGCCTGCCAGTCGGTGAGGATCGCGATCGCCGAGTCGCGAACGCTCACCGGGAGCCCCGCCCGGCCCGGCGATCGCGCAGCGCCACCCACGCCGACCGGCACTGCGAAACGACGTCCGGCGCCCAGCCCAGCCCGTCGATCAGCACCCGGCGGTCCACCACGTCGAGCGCCTTGTCGATCTCGTTGGCCTTCAACAACAGATCGACATCGCAGGCGAGCTCGGCGCCGGCGCACGACGGCGGGGGAATGGGCAGCTGCTCGGCCTCGCGCGGCTCCAACTCCAGGATCCCGCCGCCGTAGCTGCGGCCCATGATCTCGGCGAAGGCGAACGTCGCGCTGTTGTGGAACACCGCGGCGAGCGCGGCGGGATCCACCCCGGGGCGCAACCGCACCCGGTGCACGGTGTCGGTGCTCGTCGCCGCGGCGGCGTTGACGGTCAGCCGGGGCGCCCGGTGGATCTGGCGCAGCATGAACAGGTCGGGAACCCACAGCGACGGTGTGGCCCACCACGGCTTGCGGACCGAGCACTTGTAGCCGCGGTGGACGCCGGCGGCCTCCCCCGCGGCGATGTGGGCGACCAGGGCGGGATCGCCCGGCTCGCGCGGGGCGTCGAGCAGCCAGGTCCGCTGCCCCGCGGCGACATCGCTTGCGCGGCAATCGTTGTCGTACACCAGGCCGGACAGCTGGGCGCTGCGCGAGACCAGCGGGACGCAGTGGGCCAGCAGCCCGAGTTCGCGGGCCTGCGCGTCGGTGAAGGTGAAGAAGCTGTTGCGGCCCGTCACGATGCCCACGTCGACATCGGCGAGCGAGCCCAGCCGCGTCAGGGTGGGCGACCGCTTGAGCGTGCGCAGCAGCCGGATCGCGGCGGGGTCCAGGAAGTACTTGGTCCACTTCTCCTTTTCGTGCAGCAGCGCCGGGGCCGATTCGACGTCAAGCTCGGCCGGGGTCAAAGCGGTCAGCGCATCGGCATCGGGGAGGTGCACCGTGCGTATCCGCGCGGGGCCCGTACCGGCGACGCCGCAGAACAACACGACCTCCTGCAGGACGCCGTCGAACACCAACCGCTCGAACGTCAGCAGCGTGATCTCACGGAACCGGCTCAGCAGGAACTCGCGCAGCTGCGCGGCGTAGCCGACCTGCAGCAGCTCGGCGGGCAGCACCAATCCGACGCGTCCACCGTCGCGCACCAAGACGGTGCTCGCGACGACGAACGGCACCCAGGCGTTGGTCAGCCTGCTGGGGCGCAGGCCCTCGCGCCGCATCAGGTCCAGGGCCGGGTCGCGCTGGTCGGGCGCCCAGTTGCCGAACCTGATGTAGGGCGGGTTGCCCGCGACCCCGTCCCAGCCGGCGTCGGCCTCGGCGAGCCAGGCGAACAGGCTTTGCGCGTCGACGGGAGCGAACCGCCGCGCCTTGCGGGCCTCGTGCGCGACGAGTTCGACGCCGCGCACCCGAGCGCCGAGCGCGGCCAGCTCGCACAGGATCCGGCCGTCGCCGCAGGACGGCTCGACGATGTGCGGGCCGGCCTCGCGCACCCAGCGGGCCAGGAACCGGGCCACGGGCGCCGGCGTGTAGTAGCCGCCGCGGACCTTGTCGGCCGACGCCGCCGCCTTGCCCGCGAACGTCTTCATCGGCCCAGTATCACTTGCGGATCAACAAATCCCCGGCGTCGGCCGGATCGCGCAGGCCGGCCGGTTCGGCGGGGTAGCCGATCGCGATGGCGCCCAACGGCTCCCAGTCGGGCGGCAGCTGCAGCTCGGCGCGGACCAGGTCGGCGGCGAAGATCGTCGAGCCGATCCAGCAGCTGCCCAGCCCGCGCACCGCCAGCCCGACCAGCAGCGCCTGCACGGCCGCCCCGACGGCGACGGTGAACATGGTGTGCTCGGCGTCGGTGCGGGCGGCGTCGGGATAGCTGTGCGCGCCGTCGGGGACCAGCATCGGGATGACGACCTCGGGTGCGTCGTAGAGGATCTGGCCGCGCGCCACCCGGCGCTCTATCGACTCCGCGGGCCGGCCGTCGCCGGCGAGGTCCGCGCGCCACTTGTCCCTCATCGCGTCCAGCAGCCGGGTCCGGGTGGCCGGCGTCTGCAGCCACACGAACCGCACCGGCCGGGTGTGGTGCGGGGCCGGCGCGGTGAGCGCCTCGGCGACGGCCGCCTCGACCAGCTCCGGCGGCACCGGCTCGGCGCTGAACCGGCGCACCGATCTGCGCGACAGCTGCGCCTGCCGGCGGCCCAGCTCGAGGGCCTCGGCGGTGCCGAGCCAGAACAGGTCCTCGTCGCCGGGCCGCAGCAGCCGCCGGGCGGTCGAGCCGTCGTCGGCGACCACCCGCTTGGCGAGCCCGCGCACCACGGCCACCGGCGTGGCGGTCAGTTTGCCCTTGACCAGATCGGCGGCCGCGGCGATCTCGTCGGCGACCGCGACCTCGGTGACCACCAGCTCGTTGCCGTGCCGGTCGACGGCCCCCGAATAGCCTTGCAGCACAGTCACACCCGCGGCGCCGACCGCCGCGTCGATCTGGCCGTTGCGCCAGGCGCGGCCCATCGTGTCGGTGATGACCACGCCGACGTCGACGCCGAGCCGCTCGCGCAGGCCGGCGCGCAGCGCGGCGGCGCTGGCATCCGGGTCCACCGGCAGCAGCGCGAGCTCGTCGGCGCCGACGTTGGAGCCGTCCACGCCCGCGGCGGCCTGGACCAGCCCCAGCCGGTTCTCGGTGATCAGGGTCCGGCCCTTGCGGGCCAGCACCCGGACCGCCTCGTCGTCGACGAGCTTGCGCCGCAGCCGATCGCGCTCCTCGGCGTCGCGCGGCGCGGGCACCAGCCGCCCCTCGCACTTGGACACCACCTTGCTGGTGACCACCGCGACGTCGCCGTCGCGCAGCCAGGGCGCGGCGGCGGCCAGCGCCGCGCTCAGGTCGTCCCCGGGCCGGAACTCCGGAAGCCCCGCGACGGGCAGGATCTCGATCGCGGCGGCGCTGCCGTGCTCGGCGGGCGCGGTCACGCCGCCACGCCCGCGAGGTCCAGCCCCGCGGCGACCATCTCGGCCGTCGCCTTCGGGTCGCTCATCAACAGCGGCACCGAGCGCACGGCGACCCCGTCGATGTCGGCGTGATCGCCCTCGTGCACCAGCCAGCAGTCCAGGATCCCGGTGTCGCTGCGCGCCCCGTAGTGCCGGCCGACCGCCTCGGCGGTGGATTCGACCCCGATCACCGACAGGCACGCATCGGCCATGCCGCGCAACGGCTTTCCACCGATGATCGGCGAATAGCCGACCACCGGGGCGGCGGCTCCCCGCAGCGCGCCGCGGATGCCCGGGACGGCCAGGATGGCGCCGACGCTGACCACCGGGTTGGACGGCGCCAGCAGGAGGACGTCGGCCTCGCCGATCGCCGCCACCGCTTCGGTTGTGGCGCCGGCCTTTTCGGCGCCGACGAAGGCGAAGCTGTGGGTGGGCACCTTCGCCCGGTAGCGCACCCACCACTCCTGGAAGTGGATGGCCCGACGGCTGTCGTCGGCCGGATCGGTGATCACCACGTGTGTCTCGCAACGGTCGTCGGTGGCCGGCAGCAGCCGGGCGCCGGGCTGCCAGCGGTCGCACAGCGCCGTGGTGATCTGCGACAGCGGGTAGCCGGCCTGCAGCATCTGGGTGCGCACCAGGTGGGTGGCCAGGTCGCGGTCGCCGAGCTGGAACCAGTCCGGCTGCACACCGTAACGCGCCAATTCCTCTTTGGCATGCCAGGTTTCGTCGCGGTGGCCCCAACCCCGTTCTGGATCGACGCCTCCACCTAAGGTATACATGCAGGTGTCCAAATCGGGGCAGACACGCAAACCGTGGATCCACGCGTCATCGCCGACGTTGACGACGGCAGTCAGCTCGTGGGCCTGAGCATCCGGGCGCCCTTGCGACTGGAACTGACCCAGCCCGAGCAGCTGCTGGACCCCGAGCAGGAACCGGGCGCCGCCGACCCCGCCGACCAGCACGGTGACCTTCACACCGCACGACAGTACCGGCCGGCGAGGGGGGCCCGGCCGCACGCCTGACGGGCGGCAGCGGGGCGCATTTCGAACGACCGCAATGGGGGGTTTTACTTGGCTGTGACCGACACGCCGAGAGCCGATAACAACAGAAACGCCGAAATTTGATCACGAGATGGTATGGAAATGCGCCAAAGTGCTTGACCCGGCTGGTCAACCCGTGTCTAATCACATCAGTGTCATTTCCCGGTTGGCCGGCCGGTTCCGGTGTCGCAGACCGAGATTCGATCACTTGTTCGAATTGTCTGTACATCAGAACAGTGGAAAAAAATCACTCTCTCAATATCAACCTGAGGAGGCGGACGACGCATGTCTTTTGAACACCTTCGGGGCGTTATGGCAAGCACACCGCACACCAGTATTGGTGCGACGCCGGCGCCAATTGCGCGCCCGCATCTGACCGTGGTTCCCGATGCGCCAGTCGCATTCGAACCCGAACCCCTGCCGCCCACCCCGGACCAATGGCAGGACCGCGCGCTGTGCGCGCAAACCGATCCCGAGGCCTTCTTCCCCGAGAAGGGTGGTTCCACCCGCGAGGCCAAGAAGATCTGCCTGGGTTGCGAGGTTCGTCACGAGTGCCTGGAATACGCCCTGGCGCATGACGAACGCTTCGGCATCTGGGGCGGTCTTTCCGAGCGCGAGCGCCGCCGCCTCAAGCGCGGCATCATCTGAGCTACCGGCTCATTCGTCGTCGATCGTCGGGTCGATGACCGAAGGTTCCACGTCCAGATAGATGGCCACCTGAGCCACCAGGATTTCGTGCAACAACTCGCCGAGTTCGACGGTGTCCTTCGCCCGTCTCTCGATTGGCTTGCGGAACAACACAATTCGCGCCCTCGTGGCGTTGCCGCGGACGTCCACCCCCGCCGGTATCAAGCGGGCCAGGGCGATCGGCCCGTCGGCGATGACCTCCGGCGGCCACTGCACACTCTCCGGATCCTTCGCGGTGATGCGCGGGATTTCGTCGACGGCCACGTCGAGCTCGGACACCCGCTCGTGCCAGCGCCGCTCGATCGGTTCGTATGCCTCCAGCACCGCCATGTCGAACCGCTCGGCCCGGCTGCGCCAACCCGGCACCGTCGGCGGCAGCAGCGGCCCGCGCATGTCGCGGCCCCGCCGGGTGGCCCGGTGTGAAGCCCAGCGGCCCCGACCGTTTCGCGGCGAACCGCGCGAATCGCCACGGGAATTGTTCACCGGCCCGATGGTAACGGTTGAACATCGGGGGTCGAACCGTTGCGCGTGTCCGGCGCTTCGGCGGCGTTTGTCCACGATAGCCTTTCGTCGTGAACGTTCCCCGTCGCTGTTGCCGGCCCGGGTGTCCGCACTACGCCGTGGCGACCTTGACGTTCGTCTACTCGGACTCGACGGCTGTGGTGGGCCCGCTCGCCACCGCGCGCGAACCGCATTCGTGGGACCTGTGCGTCGGCCATGCCGGCCGGATCACCGCGCCCCGCGGCTGGGACCTGGTGCGCCACGCCGGGCCGCTGCCCAACCCCGACGAGGACGACCTGGTGGCGCTGGCCGACGCGGTGCGCGAGGGCCCGGGCGGTGCGGGGCTGGCCCACCGGGGCGGCACCGGCGCGCCGCTGAACGGCTTCTCCGCCGACATGCACCCCGCCGGGGCCCAGGCCACCGCGCCGAGCGGCGGGCTGCTCGCCCCGCCCGAGCATCGCTCCGGACGCCGCCGCGGGCATCTGCGGGTGTTGCCCGACCCGGCCGACTAGCACCGCTGCGAACCCTGTGCACCGTTTGGGCCCATAACTTTGTGGGGCCGATAGGCTGACCCCAAGAGTCCACGAAGACCCGTCCAAGCAAGTAGTCGTCAGGAGCCTCCGCATGTCTCGGCCCGCCGCGGCTGTCCACCGTGTCATCAAGGCTTACGACGTACGCGGGCTGGTGGGCGAGGAGCTCGACGACGCGTTGGTCGCCGACGTCGGCGCCGCGTTCGCCAGGCTGATGCGCGCCGAGGGCGCGCGACGGGTGGTCGTCGGCCGCGACATGCGGGACAGCTCGCCGCCACTGGCCGCGGCGTTCGCGACCGGGGTCGCCGGCCAGGGCCTCGATGTGGTGCGCATCGGTTTGTCGTCCACCGATCAGCTCTACTTCGCTTCGGGGTTGCTGGATTGCCCGGGCGCGATGTTCACCGCCAGCCACAACCCGGCGGCCTACAACGGCATCAAGCTGTGCCGGGCGGGGGCCAAGCCGGTCGGCGCGGACACCGGGCTGGGGGAGATCGCCGACGACGTGATCGCCGGGATCCCAGGCTATGACGGGCCGGCGGGCGGCGTCACCGATCGCGATGTGCTCGCCGACTACGGCGAGTTCCTGCGCTCGCTGGTGGACACCTCGGGGCTGCGCCCGCTGCGGGTGGCCGTGGACGCCGGCAACGGCATGGCCGGGCACACGGCGCCGGCCGTGCTCGGCGCGATCGATTCGATCACGTTGTTGCCGTTGTACTTCGAGCTCGACGGTTCGTTTCCCAACCACGAGGCCAATCCGCTCGACCCGGCGAACCTGGCGGACCTGCAGAAGTACGTGCGCGACACCGGCGCCGATATCGGGCTGGCGTTCGACGGCGACGCCGACCGCTGCTTCGTGGTCGACGAACGCGGGATGCCGGTCTCGCCGTCGACGGTGACGGGCCTGGTGGCCGCCCGCGAGCTCGGCCGCGAGATCGGCGCCACCGTGATCCACAACGTGATCACGTCGCGCGCGGTGCCCGAATTGGTCATCGAGCGCGGCGGCACACCGCTGCGGTCGCGGGTCGGGCACTCCTACATCAAGGGGCTGATGGCCGAGACGGGCGCGATCTTCGGCGGCGAGCACTCAGCGCACTACTACTTCCGCGACTTCTTCGGCGCCGACTCCGGGATGCTGGCCGCGCTGTACGTGCTGGCGGCGCTCGGCGAGCAGCACCGGCCGCTGTCGGAGCTGACCGCCGACTACCAGCGCTACGAGTCCTCCGGCGAGATCAACTTCGCCCTGAAAGGCTCCGTCGACGCGGCCTCGGCCACCGACGCGGTGCTCAAGTCGTTCGGCAGCCGGATCCACTCCATCGACCACCTGGACGGGGTGACCGTGGACCTGGGCGACGGCAGCTGGTTCAACCTGCGCAGCTCCAACACCGAGCCGCTGCTGCGGCTCAACGTGGAGGGCCGCAGCACCGAGGACGTCGACGCGGTGGTCCAGCAGATCAGCGCCGAGATCGCCGCGATCGCCCCGGCCCAGGGGGCCGCGCCGTGAACGCCACCCGGGCGATCGACCTCGAAGACACCGACGGCCTGCTCGCCGCCGACCGGCAGGGCCTGCTGCGGGCCGCGTCGTCGGCGGGTGCGCAGGTGCGCGCCGTCGCGGCCGCGGCCGACGAGGGCGCGCTGGATTCGCTGCGCACCGGCGACCGGCCGCGCAGCATCATCTGGGTGCCCGGCCGCGGCACCGCCGAGACCGCCGGCACGCTGCTGGCCGCGACGCTGGCCGGCGCGGCGTCGGCGCCGATCGCGCTCGCCGGCGACGCGCCGCCCTGGGTCGGCCCGCTCGACGTGCTGATCGTCGCGGGCGACGACCCCGGCGACCCGGCGCTGGTCGGCGCCGCCGCGACGGGGGTGCGCCGCGGCGCGCGGGTCGTGGTGGTGGCCCCATACGAGGGTCCGCTGCGCGACTCCACGGCCGGGCGGGTCGCGGTGCTGGAGCCGCGGATGGCGGTTCGCGACGAGTTCGGCCTGTCCCGGTACCTGGCCGCCGGCCTGGCCGCGCTGCACACCGTGGACCCGCGGCCCGGCGTGAATTCGGGACAGGACCTGGCGCTGCTCGCCGACGAGCTGGACGCCGAGGCGCTGCGCAACAGCGCGGGCCGCGAGCTGTTCACCAACCCCGCCAAGACGATGGCCGCGCGCATCTGGCGACGCCAGGTGGCGCTGGCCGGCGACTGCGCCGCGACGCTGGCGCTGGCCCGGCACGGCAGTTCGGTCCTGGTGCGCATCGCCCGCCAGGTGGTCGCCGCCGCCGGGCTGGGGGACGTGGTCGCGGCGCTGCGGGCGACGCCGGAGTCCGGGGTGGGCCCGTCCTCGGTGGACGCGCTTTTCCACGACGAACAGATCGACGGGCCGCTGCCCGACCGGATGCGGGTGCTGGCGCTGACGCTGGCCGACGAGCGCACGGTGGTGGCCGCGCGGGTCGCCGGGCTCGACGACGTCCACCTGGTCGCGGCCGAGGACGTGCCGGACGTGCCGGAGGCGTCGGGCGGCCCGGCGGGGCCCGGCGGTCCGCCCGCGCCGACCGGGGCCGGGCGCGCCGAGCAGCAACTGGCAGTATTGGCCGTTCGGCTGGAGATGGCCGCGGTTTACTTGCGACTGGTGCGGGGATAGATAAAGAAGTGGAACTGCTACGCGGGGCGTTACGAACGTACGCTTGGGGATCGCGCACCGCCATCGCCGAATTCACCCGGCGCCCGGTGCCGGCCGCTCACCCGGAGGCCGAACTCTGGTTCGGTGCGCACCCCGGCGACCCGGCCTGGCTGGAAACGGAGCGGGGCGAGATCTCGCTGATGGAGGCGCTGGTCGCCGACCCCGAGGGACAGCTCGGTGCCGGGTCGCGCGCCCGCTTCGGCGACGTGCTGCCGTTCCTGGTGAAGGTGCTGGCCGCCGACGAGCCGCTGTCGCTGCAGGCCCACCCTAGCGCCGAGCAGGCCGTCGAGGGCTACCTGCGTGAGGAGCGGCTGGGGATTCCGGTGTCCTCGCCGGTCCGCAACTATCGCGACACCTCGCACAAGCCCGAGTTGTTGGTGGCGCTGCAGTCGTTCGAGGCGCTGGCCGGGTTTCGTCAGGTGTCCCGCACCGTCGAGCTGCTGCGGGCGTTGGCGGTCTCCGACCTCGACCCGTTCATCGATTTGCTCAACGACCAGTCCGACGCCGACGGGCTGCGCGCGCTGTTCACCACCTGGATCACCGCGCCCCAGCCCGACATCGACGTGCTGGTGCCCGCCGTGCTGGAGGGCGCCATCCAGTACATCAGTTCCGGCGCAACGGAATTCGCGGCCGAGGCCAAGACGGTGCTGGAGCTCGGCGAGCGCTACCCCGGCGACGCCGGCGTGCTGGCGTCGCTGTTGCTCAACCGCATCGACCTGGCCCCGGGCGAGGCGATCTTCGTCCCCGCCGGCAACCTGCACACCTATCTGCGCGGTTTCGGGGTGGAGGTAATGGCCAACTCCGACAACGTGTTACGCGGCGGGCTGACCCCCAAACACGTCGACGTCCCCGAACTGCTGCGGGTGCTGGACTTCGCGCCCACCGCCGAGGAGCGGCTGCGGCCGCGGATCCGCCGCGAGGGCCTCGGGCTGATCTACGAGACCCCGACCGACGAGTTCGCCGTCGCGCTGCTGGTGCTCGACGGCGACAACCTGGGTCACGAGGTCGACGCGTCGTGCAGCCACGAGGGACCGCAGATCCTGCTGTGCAGCGAGGGCTGCACGACCGTGCACGGCAAGTCCGGGTCGCTCACGCTGGAACGCGGGATGGCCGCCTGGGTGGCGGCCGACGACGGCCCCATCCGGCTGGTGGCCCGAGAGCCGGCCAAGCTGTTCAGGGCGACTGTGGGGCTGTGACGGCTCGCCGCCTGTCGTGCGCGGCCTGCCGGCGCTCGCGCAGCCACAGCCGCAGGTTGTGCGCGATGGTGCGGCCGACGATCCGCGGCGGCGGGACCATGTAGAGGCTGTCGAGCAGCGAGAAGCGGCGCAAAAACCATTCGGCGAGAACGGGTTCGGTTTCGGCGGCCCCGAGGAACTGGTCGAACAGCGCGCCCGACGGGCGCCACCACCACGGGGCCGGTCCCTTGGTGGTGGCGTGGTGGAAGGTGATGTCGCCGACGGCGTTCATCATCCACACCGGGTAGGTGCTCTTGGCGGTGGCCCGGTTGAGGTTGGCGGCCAGTTCGCCCTCCGGGGCTTGCAGGGCCCGCCGCAGATGACTGGCCTGCAGCGACGTCATCGTCATGCCCTGCCCGAACGTCGGGTTGAAGCTGGCGACGGCATCGCCGAACGGGACGATGCCGGCCGGAAAGCGATCCAGCTTGTCGTAGCGGCGCCACCGGCTGGCCGGAAAGGCGTGAAACGCCGGCTCGCCGACGGGCTCGGCGCGCGCCAGCGCGCCGGTGAAACGGCCCGGCAGCAGCGTGCCGGCGAGCGCGAGCATCTCGGGGAACGTCCGCGGCGGCTTGGCGTCGGCCACCCCGAACGTGGTGAGCACCCAGGTCCGGTCCTCGTAGCACAGCATGCCCAGCCCCAGCGACTCGTCGTGCGAGGCGCCGGCGACCACCACCTTCTCCCGGATCAGCCCGTCGGGGATGCGGAACAGCTGGCTGGCGTAGTTGATGCCGATGTCCACGACCTCTTCGGGCGGGCGCGCAAATCCCCACTGCGTCAACCACACCGGCAGCCGGGTGCCCCGACCGGCCGCGTCGACGACGAGGTCGGCGGGCACGAACTCCGGCTCCTCGTCGGGCCCGACGGGATCCAGCAGCACGCCGGTCACCCGCTGCCGGGCAACGTCGAACCGCGGCTCGGCCACCGAGCGCCGGACGATCTCGACGTTGCCGATGCCGTCGACCCGCTTGCGCAGCTGCCACTCCAGGTGCGGCCGGCTGGGCACGTAGGCGGTGAACTCGTCGCGCAGGGTGTGGCCCGTCCCGAGGACATGGCCCGCCGCGCCGAGGTAGATGCAGTCCGGCCGGTTCTCCAGCATCGGCACGCCCGCGGCCACCATGTCGGCCAGCAGCCCCGGGAACAGGCCCTCGAACTCGATGGCGCCGCGGGCCATCAGCATGTGCAGGTGGCGGTCCTGGGGCACCGTCGCGCGGTTGGCCGGTGTGCTCGGCAACGCGTCTCGCTCGTACAGCGTCACCCGGTCGTAGCAATCCGAGAGCACCCGCGCGGCGCACAGGCCGCCGATGCTCGCCCCGATGACCACCGCGTGATTCCTCGAGCTTTTTGCGCCGTCGGGCATCTTCGCAGACTACCCAGTACTGTGCGGTCCAACGGCTTCGGGAAAGGGCGGGCTGATGGCCAATCGATGGCGGATAAAGTCGGTCGAGCAATCGATCGCCGACACCGACGAGCCGGGCACCCGGCTGCGCCGGGAGCTCACCTGGCGCGACCTGGCGGTGTTCGGGGTCGCGGTGGTGATCGGCGCCGGAATCTTCACGGTCACCGCGTCCACGACCGGCGACGTCACGGGTCCCGCGGTGTGGATCTCGTTCGTGATCGCGGCGGCCACCTGCGCGCTGGCGGCGCTGTGCTACGCCGAGTTCGCGTCCACGCTGCCCGTGGCCGGCAGCGCCTACACCTTCTCCTATGCCACCTTCGGCGAGTTCCTCGCCTGGATCATCGGCTGGAACCTGCTGCTGGAATTGGCCGTCGGCGCCGCCGTCGTGTCCAAGGGGTGGTCGAGCTACCTGGGCACGGTGTTCGGATTCGCCGGTGGCACAGTGAGTTTCGGATCGGTCAACCTCGACTGGGGCGCGCTGCTGATCGTCGGGGGAGTGTCGACGCTGATCGCGCTGGGCACCAAATTGTCGTCGCGGTTTTCCGCGGTGATCACCACCATCAAGGTGTCGGTGGTGATCCTGGTCGTGGTGGTCGGGGCGTTTTACATCAAGGCGGCCAACTACTCGCCGTTCATTCCCAAGGCCGAAGCCGGGGCCGACCAACGGGGCATCGACCAGTCGGTGCTGGCGTTGCTGAGCGGGGCGCACAGCAGCCACTACGGCTGGTACGGCGTGCTGGCGGGGGCGTCGATCGTGTTCTTCGCGTTCATCGGTTTCGACATCGTGGCCACCATGGCCGAGGAGACCAAGAACCCCCAGCGCGACGTCCCGAGGGGCATCCTGGCCTCGCTGGCGATCGTGACCGTGCTCTACGTCGCGGTGTCGATCGTGCTGTCCGGCATGGTGTCCTACACCCAGCTCAAGACCTTGCCCGGCCACAAGTCGGCGAACCTTTCGACGGCGTTCACGGCGAACGGGGTCCATTGGGCCAGCGGGATCATCGCCGTCGGGGCCTTGGCGGGGCTGACCACCGTGGTGATGGTGTTGATGCTCGGGCAGTGCCGGGTGTTGTTCGCGATGGCGCGCGACGGCTTGCTGCCGCGCCCGCTGGCCAAGACCGGTTCGCGCGGCACGCCGGTGCGGATCACCGCGCTGGTGGCCGTGGTGGTAGCGGCGACGGCGGCGGTGTTCCCGATCAACAAGCTCGAGGAGATGGTCAACGTCGGGACGCTGTTCGCGTTCGTCCTGGTGTCGGCCGGCGTCATCGTGCTGCGCCGGACGCGGCCGGACCTGCCGCGCGGGTTCCGCGCCCCGTGGGTGCCGGTGCTTCCGATCGCCTCGATCTGCGCCTGCGTCTGGCTGATGATCAACCTCACCGCGCTGACCTGGGTCCGGTTCGCCGTGTGGCTGGTGGTCGGGACGGCGATCTACGCCGGCTACGGGCGCCGGCATTCGGTGCAGGGCCGCCGCCAGGCCGAGCCGGCGGGCGCGAAGGCCGACCCCGAGGCGGCCGTGACGTAGTCACATCGCTTTACAAAACATGGTCCTGTGTCTAGACACAAGACGCAGAGTCGCGTATTGTCAAACCTCAACGTGGCATGACTAACAAGGAGGTTTGGCATATGACCACACAACTCAGCCCGCAGCCCGCGACCCAGTGGCGGGACAAGAAGCGCCATCTGTGGCTGATGGGCCTGATCGCGCCGACGGCGCTGTTCGTGATGCTGCCGCTCGTCTGGGGGCTCAACCGGCTCGGCTGGCACGCCGCCGCGCAGGCCCCGCTGTGGATCGGGCCCATCCTGCTCTACGTCCTTTTGCCCGTCCTCGACCTGCGCTTCGGGCCCGACGGTCAGAACCCGCCCGACGAGGTGATGGAGCGGCTGGAGAACGACAAGTACTACCGCTACTGCACCTACGTCTACATCCCGTTCCAGTACGCGAGCGTGGTGCTGGGCGCCTACCTGTTCACCGCGTCGAACCTGGGCTGGCTCGGCTTCGAGGGCGGGCTGGGCTGGGCCGGCAAGATCGGCGTGGCGCTGTCGGTCGGCGTGCTCGGCGGCGTCGGCATCAACACCGCGCACGAGATGGGACACAAGCGGGACGCGCTGGAGCGGTGGCTGTCCAAGATCACCCTGGCGCAGACCGGCTACGGCCACTTCTACATCGAGCACAACCGCGGCCACCACGTGCGCGTCTCCACCCCGGAGGACCCGGCGTCGGCCCGCTTCGGCGAGACCTTCTGGGAGTTCTTGCCGCGCAGCGTGTTCGGCGCCCTGCGCTCGGCCGTCGCGCTCGAGGCGCAGCGGATCCGCCGGCAGGGCAAGAGCCCGTGGAACCCCAAGACGTATCTGTCCAACGACGTGCTGAACGCGTGGGCGATGTCGGCGGTGCTGTTCGGCGCGCTGATCGCGGTCTTCGGTGTGGGCGTGATCCCGTTCGTCGTGATCCAGGCGGTCTTCGGCTTCAGCCTCCTGGAGGCGGTCAACTACCTCGAGCACTACGGCCTGCTGCGGCAGAAGAACGCCAACGGCCGCTACGAGCGTTGCGCGCCGGTGCACAGCTGGAACTCCGACCACATCGTCACCAACCTGTTCCTGTACCACCTGCAGCGGCACAGCGATCACCACGCCAATCCGACCCGGCGCTACCAGACGCTGCGCAGCATGGCGGGCTCGCCGAACCTGCCCAGCGGGTACGCGTCGATGATCTCGCTGACCTACTTCCCGCCCCTGTGGCGCAAGGTGATGGACCACCGGGTGCTCGCGCACTACGACGGCGACATCACCCGGGTCAACCTGCAGCCGCGGCTGCGCGAGAAGCTGCTGGCCAAGTACGGAGCGGCGGCATGATCGCCTACCGCTGCCCCGGCTGTGGCTACGTCTACGACGAGGCGAAAGGCGCTCCGCGGGAAGGCTTTCCGCCGGGCACGCCCTTCGACGACATCCCCGACGACTGGTGCTGCCCCGACTGTGCGGTGCGCGAGAAGGTCGATTTCGAAACCATCGAAACCATAGGAGGAAAGCAGTGAGCGACTACAAACTGTTCGTCTGCGTGCAGTGCGGCTTCGAGTACGACGAGGCCAAGGGCTGGCCGGAGGACGGCATCGCCCCGGGCACCCGCTGGGACGACATCCCCGAGGACTGGAGCTGCCCGGACTGCGGCGCCGCGAAGTCGGACTTCGAGATGGTGGAGGTCGCCAGGCCGTGAGGGCTATTGTCGCGCCTGTGAAGCGGATGCCGTACGCCGAGGCGTCCCGCGTCCTGCTGCGCGACTCGGTGCTCGACGCGATGCGGGAGCTGCTGGAGACCCGGGACTGGTCGGCCATCACGCTGTCCGACGTGGCCGGCGCCGCGGGCATCAGCCGGCAGACCATCTACAACGAGTTCGGCTCGCGGCAGGGCCTGGCGCAGGGATACGCCCTGCGCCTGGCCGACCGCCTCGTCGACACCATCCACGACGCCCTCGACGCCAACGTCGGCGACATCTATCAGTCGTTCCTGCAGGCGTTCCGGCGGTTCTTCGCCGAGGCGGCGGCCGACCCGTTGGTGACCTCGCTGCGCACGGGCGTGGCCAAGCCCGACCTGTTGCAGCTGATCACCACCGACAGCGCGCCCATCATCACCCGCGCGTCGGGCCGGCTGGCGTCGGCGCTGACCCAAACCTGGGTGGCCACCAGCGAAGTGGATGCCGGTGTGCTGGCGCGGGCCATCGTGCGACTGGCGTTGAGCTACGTGTCGATGCCGCCCGAGGCCGACCACGACGTGGCGGCGGACCTGGCCCGGCTGATGACGCCGTTCGCGGAGCGGCACGGGGTCATCAACGTTCCCTGAGCGCTCGGCGACTACAGTGGCGCAAGAACATACCTAAGCTAAGTACCGCTTGACTTCGCCGAGTCCCGAGAAGGATGAACAACGCTATGACGACGACCGAAAACGCCTTGACTCCCGACGTCCGCAACGGCATCGAGTTCAAGGTCGCCGACCTGTCGTTGGCGGACTACGGCCGGCGCGACATCGAGCTCTCCGAGCAGGAGATGCCCGGTTTGATGTCGCTGCGCCGCGAGTACGCCGAGGTGCAGCCGCTCAAGGGCGCGCGGATCTCGGGCTCGCTGCACATGACGGTGCAGACCGCGGTGCTCATCGAGACCCTCGTCGCGCTGGGCGCGCAGGTCCGGTGGGCGTCGTGCAACATCTTCTCCACCCAGGACCATGCCGCCGCCGCGGTGGTCGTCGGCCCGTACGGCACGCCCGAGGAGCCCAAGGGCGTGCCGGTGTTCGCCTGGAAGGGCGAGACGCTCGAGGAGTACTGGTGGGCCGCCGAGCAGATGCTGACCTGGCCCGACGAGCCGGCCAACATGATCCTCGACGACGGCGGCGACGCCACCATGCTGGTGCTGCGCGGCGCCCAGTACGAGAAGGCCGGCGTGGTGCCGCCCGCCGAGGACGACGACCCCACCGAATGGAAGGTCTTCCTGGAGCTGCTGCGCCGCCGCTTCGAGACCGACAAGAACAAGTGGACCAAGATCTCCGAGTCGGTCAAGGGCGTCACCGAGGAGACCACGACCGGGGTGCTGCGGCTCTACCAGTTCGCGGCGGCCGGGGACCTGGCCTTCCCGGCGATCAACGTCAAC
This sequence comes from Mycobacterium sp. NGS26, assembly GCF_059813025.1. Lineage (NCBI taxonomy): Bacteria > Bacillati > Actinomycetota > Actinomycetes > Mycobacteriales > Mycobacteriaceae > Mycobacterium > Mycobacterium sp. NGS26. Next base: position 254,586 of record NZ_JCALDU010000007.1, on the reverse strand, counting down.
GACTCGGTCACCAAGTCCAAGTTCGACAACAAGTACGGCTGCCGGCACTCGCTGATCGACGGCATCAACCGCGGCACCGACGTGCTGATCGGCGGCAAGAAGGTGCTGGTCTGCGGCTACGGCGACGTCGGCAAGGGCTGCGCGGAGTCGGTGAAGGGCCAGGGGGCGCGCGTCGTGGTCACCGAGATCGACCCGATCAACGCGCTGCAGGCCCTGATGGAGGGCTACGACGTCAAGACCGTCGAGGACGCGATCGGCGAGGCCGACATCGTCATCACCGCCACCGGCAACAAGGACATCATCACCCTGGCGCACATGAAGGCGATGAAGGACCACGCGGTGCTGGGCAACATCGGGCACTTCGACAACGAGATCCAGGTCTCCGCGCTGGAAAAGTCCGGCGCCACCAAGGTCAACATCCGGCCGCAGGTCGACGTGTGGACGTTCCCCGACACCGGCAAGTCGATCATCCTGCTGTCCGAGGGCCGGCTGCTGAACCTGGGCAACGCCACCGGCCACCCGTCGTTCGTGATGAGCAACAGCTTCTCCAACCAGGTCATCGCGCAGATCGAGCTGTGGACCAAGAACGACGAGTACGACAACGAGGTGTACCGGCTGCCCAAGCACCTCGACGAGAAGGTGGCCCGCATCCACGTCGAGGCTCTCGGCGGCAAGCTGACCAAGCTGACCAAGGACCAAGCCGACTACATCGGCGTCGACGTCGAGGGCCCGTACAAGGCCGACCACTACCGCTACTGAGCATCTTGTGCGCCCAGCGTGAAGCCGTTGCGAAATTCCGCGCGGAAATTCGCAACAGCTTCACTTTCGGCGCGGGCGCTAGGCTCGCGCCGTGCTGATCGCGATCGAGGGCGTTGACGGCGCGGGCAAGCGGACCCTGTCCGACCGTCTGCGCGCCGCCTTCGAGGCCGCCGGGAAGTCGGTGGCCACGCTGGCGTTCCCGCGGTACGGGCACTCGATCACCGCCGACCTCGCGGCCGAGGCGCTGCACGGCGAGCACGGCGACCTCGCGTCGTCGGCCTACGCGATGGCCACGCTGTTCGCGCTCGACCGCGCCGCGGCGATCGGGGAGATCGAGCGGCTGGGCGCCGAGCACGACGTGGTGATCCTGGATCGCTACGTCGCCTCCAACGCCGCCTACAGCGCCGCCCGCCTGCACCAAAGCGCGACGGGGGAGGCGGCGGCCTGGGTGCACCGGCTCGAATACGACCGGCTGCGGTTGCCCCGGCCGGACTGGCAGGTGCTGCTGAACGTCACCGCCGAACTCGCCGCGCAGCGGGCCCGCCACCGGGCCGACTCGGAGCCGGGCCGGCCGCGCGACAGCTACGAGCGCGACGACGACCTTCAGCAACGCACCGGCGCGGTGTACGCAGGCCTGGCCGCCGCGGACTGGGGTGGGCGGTGGCTCGTCGTCGATTCCGACGTCACCCCCGAGGCGCTGGCGGCCAGTTTGATGGCCAGATAGCACAAATTTGTCACGATTTGCCCTTATCGAAGAAGAAACGCCCGTGTGGCGCCCGAGTTTTGTCCCGATCTGGTGACACCATGGACACCATGAGGCAAAGGATCCTGGTCGTCGATGACGACGCTTCGCTGGCAGAGATGCTGACCATCGTGCTGCGTGGGGAGGGCTTCGACACCGCGGTCATCGGTGACGGCACTCAGGCCCTCACCGCGGTGCGCGAGTTGCGCCCCGACTTGGTGCTGCTGGACCTGATGTTGCCCGGCATGAACGGCATCGACGTGTGCCGCGTGCTGCGCGCCGACTCGGGCGTCCCGATCGTCATGCTGACGGCCAAGACCGACACCGTCGACGTGGTGCTGGGCCTGGAGTCGGGCGCCGACGACTACATCATGAAGCCGTTCAAGCCCAAGGAGCTGGTCGCCCGGGTGCGGGCCAGGCTGCGCCGCAACGACGACGAGCCCGCCGAGATGCTGTCCATCGCCGACGTCGAGATCGACGTGCCGGCGCACAAGGTCACTCGCAACGGCGAGCAGATCTCCCTGACCCCGCTGGAGTTCGACCTGCTGGTCGCGCTGGCACGCAAACCGCGCCAGGTGTTTACTCGTGATGTGCTGCTCGAACAGGTATGGGGATACCGGCACCCGGCGGACACCCGCCTGGTAAACGTGCACGTCCAGCGTCTGCGGGCCAAGGTCGAAAAGGACCCTGAGAACCCGACCGTGGTGTTGACCGTTCGAGGAGTGGGTTACAAGGCCGGACCTCCGTGATCCGCGGCTTCGGGGCGGGCCGCCATTGATCTGGGGCTCGCGGCGACGCACTCGAAGCCGCTGGGGGCGCTCCGGTCCCATGACCCGCGGCATGGGCGCGTTGAGCCGGGCCGTGGCCGTTGCCTGGCGCAGATCGCTGCAGCTGCGCGTCGTGGCGTTGACCCTCGGGCTGTCGTTGGCGGTGATCCTGGCGCTCGGCTTCGTGCTGACCAGCCAGGTCACCAACCGGGTGCTCGACGTCAAGGTCAAGGCCGCCATCGAGCAGATCGACCGGGCGCGCACCACCGTCGGCGGGATCGTCAACGGTGAGGAGACGCGCTCGCTGGACAGCAGCCTGCAGCTGGCCCGCAACACGCTGACCTCGAAGACCGACCCGGCCTCGGGCGCCGGCCTGGCCGGCGCGTTCGACGCGGTGCTGCTGGTGCCCGGCGACGGGCCGCGCGCCGCGAGCTCGGCCGGGCCCGTCGACCAGGTGCCCGGCTCGCTGCGCGGCTTCGTCAAGGCCGGGCAGGCTGCCTACCAATACGCCACCGTGCACACCGACGGCTTCTCCGGCCCGGCCCTGGTCATCGGCACGCCCGCGTCGGCACAGGTGGCCAACCTGGAGCTGTACCTGATCTTCCCGCTGAAGAACGAGCAGGCCACCATCACGCTGGTGCGCGGCACGATGATCACCGGCGGGGCGGTGCTGCTGGTGCTGCTCGCCGGGATCGCGCTGTTGGTCTCCCGTCAGGTGGTGGTGCCGGTGCGTTCGGCGTCGCGGATCGCCGAGCGCTTCGCCGAGGGCCACCTGTCCGAACGGATGCCGGTGCGCGGCGAGGACGACATGGCCCGGCTGGCGGTGTCGTTCAACGACATGGCCGAGAGCCTGTCGCGGCAGATCACCCAGCTCGAGGAGTTCGGCAACCTGCAGCGGCGTTTCACCTCCGACGTCAGCCACGAGCTTCGCACCCCGCTGACCACCGTGCGGATGGCCGCCGACCTGATCTACGACCACAGCGAAGATCTCGACCCGACCCTGCGCCGATCCACCGAGCTGATGGTCAACGAGCTTGACCGCTTCGAGACGCTGCTCAACGACCTGCTGGAGATCTCCCGGCACGACGCGGGTGTGGCCGAGTTGTCCGTCGAGGCGGTCGACCTGCGCACCACGGTGCGCAGCGCTCTGGGCAACGTCGGGCACCTGGCCGAGGAGGCCGGCATCGAGCTGCTCCTCGACCTGCCCGACGAGGAGGTGATCGCCGAGGTCGACGCGCGCCGGGTGGAGCGGATCCTGCGCAACCTGATCGCCAACGCCATCGACCACGCCGAGCACAAGCCGGTGCACATCCGGATGGGCGCCGACGAGGACACCGTCGCCGTCACCGTCCGCGACCACGGGGTGGGGCTGCGCCCGGGCGAGGAGAAGCTGGTGTTCAGCCGGTTCTGGCGCTCGGACCCGTCGCGGGTGCGCCGCTCCGGCGGCACCGGGCTGGGCCTGGCGATCAGCATCGAGGACGCGCGGCTGCACCAGGGCCGGCTCGAGGCGTGGGGCGAGCCCGGTCAGGGCGCGTGCTTCCGGCTGACGCTGCCCCTGGTTCGCGGCCACAAGGTCACCACCAGCCCGCTGCCGATGAAGCCCATCCCGCAACCGGCCGAGTCGGGGCGCCCAGACCGTCAGCGCCAGCGCGAGCATGCCGAGAGGAGCGGGTGATGCGCCGGCTGCTTGGGCTGTTATTCCTGGCGGCGCTGCTCGCCGGGTGCGCGGGCGTGCCCAGCTCGTCGGCCCCGCAGGCCATCGGCACCGTCGAGCGACCCGCGCCGTCGAACCTGCCCAAGCCGACCCCGGGCATGGACCCCGACGTGCTGCTGCGCGAATTCCTCAAGGCCACAGCCGATCCCGCCAACCGGCATCTGGCCGCGCGGCAGTTCCTCACCCAGTCGGCGTCCAACTCCTGGGACGACGCGGGCAGCGCGCTGCTGATCGACCATGTGGTGTTCGTGGAAACCCGTGGCGCCGAACGGGTTTCGGCGACCATGCGGGCGGACATCCTGGGCTCACTGTCCGACATGGGGGTGTTCGAAACCGCGGAGGGCACGCTGCCGGATCCGGGTCAGATCGAGTTGGTCAAGACATCGGGCGGCTGGCGGATCGACCGCCTGCCCAACGGAGTCTTCCTGGACTGGCAGCAATTTCAGTCCACCTACAAACGCAACACGCTGTACTTCGCCGACCCGACGGGCAAGACCGTGGTGCCCGATCCGCGCTATGTCGCGGTGTCCGATCACGATCAGCTGGCCACCGAGCTCGTCTCCAAGCTGCTGGCGGGTCCGCGCCCGGAGATGGCCCACACGGTGCGCAACCTGCTCGCCCCGCCGCTGCGGCTGCGCGGCCCGGTGACCCGGGCCGACGGCGGCAAGAACGGCATCGGCCGCGGGTACGGAGGCGCGCGGATCGATCTGGAGAAACTGTCCACGACCGACCCGCACAGCAGGCAATTGCTTGCGGCACAGATCATTTGGACGCTGGCCAGGGCGGACATCCGGGGCCCGTATGTGATCAACGCCGACGGCGCGCCGCTGGACGACAGGTTTGCCGAGGGCTGGACCACCTCCGACGTCGCGGCCACCGACCCGGGCGTGGCCGACGGTGCGGGCGCGGGCCTGCACGCGCTGGTGAACGGGTCGCTGGTGGGGCTGGACGGGCAGCACACGACGACGGTGCCCGGCGCGTTCGGGCGGATGGGGGACCAGTCCAGCGCCGCGCTGTCGCGCAGCGGGCGCGAGGTGGCGTCCGTGGTGACCCTGCGGCGCGGCGCCCCGGACGTGGCGGAGTCGCTGTGGATCGGTGACCTCGGCGGCGAGGCGGTGCAGTCCGCCGACGGGCACAGCCTGTCGCGGCCCAGCTGGTCGCTGGACGACGCGGTCTGGGTGGTGGTCGACACCAACAACGTGCTGCGGGCGATCCAGGAGCCGGCGTCGGGCCAGCCCGCGCGCATCCCGGTGGATTCGGCGGCGGTGGCCAGCCGCTTCCCCGGGCCGATCACCGACCTGCAGCTGTCCCGCGACGGCACCCGCGCCGCGATGGTGATCGCCGGCCAGGTGATCCTCGCCAGCGTCGAGCAGACCCAGGCCGGCCAATACGCCCTGACCTACCCGCGGCGGCTGGGTTTCGGGCTGGGCAACTCGGTGGTGTCGTTGTCCTGGCGAACCGGCGACGACATCGTGGTGACCCGCACCGACGCCTCCCACCCGGTGTCGTATGTGAACATCGACGGGGTCAACTCCGACGCGCCCGCCAGGGGTTTGCAGATTCCGCTGACGGCGATCGCGGCCAACCCGTCGACGGTGTACGTCGCGGCTCCCCAAGGGGTGCTGCAATATTCGGCGTCCTCGGCCGAAACCCAGCAGAGCTGGTCGGAGGTGTCCGGGCTGATGGTGGGCGGGGCCGCGCCGGTGCTGCCGGGCTGATCGCCGCTGCCGGTTTCGACGAGCATGTCACCGCTGCCCGCCACACTGGCGGCGTGCTCGACCTCATCCTGCCGGCCGAATGCGGCGGCTGCGGAGCGCCGTCGACCCGCTGGTGTGCGGCCTGCGCCGCGGAGCTGAGGGTGGCGCCCGACCAGCCGCACGTGGTCAACCCCCGCATCGACCCGCGGGTGCCGGTGTTCGCGCTCGGCCGCTACGTGGGCGCCCGGCGCCGGGCGATCCTGGCGCTCAAGGAGCACGGCCGCGGCGACCTCCTCGCGCCGCTGGCGTGCGCGCTCGCCGTCGGGGTGCACCGGCTGCTGACCTGGGGGCTGCTCGAGACGCCGCTGACGGTCGTGCCCGCGCCGACCCGGCGTTCGGCGGCGCGCCGGCGCGGCGGCGACCCCGTCGCCCGGTTGGCGACCGCCGCGGTCGCCGCGCACCCCGACGTCGTCGTCGCGCCGGCATTGCGGATGAAGGCGCTGGCCCGCGACTCGGTGGGCCTGCGCCCCGCCGCCCGCGAGCGCAACATCGCGGGCCGGGTGCTGCTGCGCGGCCGGCCGCCGGGCACCGAGGTCGTGATCGTCGACGACATCGTCACCACCGGGGCGACGGCACGCGAGTCGGTCCGGGTCCTGCGGTCGGCCGGGGTGCGGGTGGCCGCGGTGCTCGCGATCGCGGCCGCCTGAGTGAAGAACCCCTAAGGGAGGAACCTGTGTGAAGAACTCGCAACAGGTCAGCGAAATTGGTGGCATCCCACGGCGAACACGAGCTAACGTCGAGATCAACGTTCAGGAACTCACGAGGACCTACTGGTCTGACTCACTGGTCGCGATGTTCAGGTTGATACGCCACATGCGGAGGGGGTGAGTATCCGACACCTTGCACCGGCGGGCTGCCTGCGGCGGCGATCGCTTCAACCCGCTCCCACCCCGTCGGTGCGTCTTCAAAGAAAGCCGGCACGCAGGGCGCGTGCGACGTGAAAAGAGAAACGAGTTGTCACGTATGTCAAGGCTCACCGTGGATTCCGGTCAGATTCTGGACCAACCTCCGGTTGAAACCGACGCGCAGGAACCGACGACGACCGCCGAGGTCGTGTTCAAGGGCCGCAACGTCGAGATTCCCGATCACTTCCGCGTCTACGTCTCGCAGAAACTCGCCCGCTTGGAGCGGTTCGACAAGACCATCTACCTGTTCGACGTCGAACTCAAGCACGAACGCAACCGTCGCCAACGCAAGTCCTGTCAGCGCGTGGAGATCACCGCCCGCGGCCGCGGGCCGGTGGTCCGCGGCGAGGCGTGTGCCGACAGCTTCTACGCCGCGCTGGAGGGCGCGGTGGACAGGCTGGAAAGCCGGCTGCGCCGCGGCAAGGACCGCCGCAAGGTGCACTACGGGGAGAAGACCCCGGTCTCCCTCGCCGAGGCCACCGCCGTCGGCCCGCCGCCCAAGGCCTCCAACAACAAGGCATCCAACAACAGCGAGCCGGAGGAGCCGCACCGCCACGACGGCGCGGATCTCGAGGACCGCGCCGACCACGAGCCGGGGCGCATAGTCCGCACCAAGGAGCACCGCGCCACCCCGATGTCGGTCGACGACGCGCTCTACGAAATGGAGCTCGTCGGGCACGACTTCTTCTTGTTCTACGACAAGGAGAGCGAGCGGCCGTCCGTCGTCTACCGGCGGCACGGCTACGACTACGGGCTGATTCGGCTGGCTTGAGCTCGCCTTGCTAGGGGGCGACCACCGCGTCGTCCCCTACGATGGGAGTCGCTCTTAACAAGACTCCGATCGTAGGGACATAGCTGTGCTGTCGAAATTGCTGCGCCTCGGTGAAGGTCGCATGGTCAAGCGCCTCAAGAGGGTGGCCGACTATGTCAGCACCCTGTCTGACGACGTCGAAAAGCTCACCGACGCCGAGCTGCGGGCCAAGACCGACGAGTTCAAGAAGCGCCTGGCGGACGGGGAAAGCCTGGACGACCTGCTGCCCGAGGCGTTCGCCGTGGCCCGCGAGGCCGCCTGGCGGGTGCTCGACCAGCGCCCCTTCGACGTGCAGGTAATGGGCGCCGCCGCGCTGCACCTGGGCAACGTCGCCGAGATGAAGACCGGTGAGGGCAAGACCCTGACCTGCGTGCTGCCGGCCTACCTCAACGCGCTGGCCGGCAACGGCGTGCACATCGTCACTGTCAACGACTACCTGGCCAAACGCGACAGCGAGTGGATGGGCCGGGTGCACCGCTTCCTGGGCCTGCAGGTCGGGGTGATCCTCGCGCAGATGACGCCCGACGAGCGCCGGGTGGCCTACAACGCCGACATCACCTACGGCACCAACAACGAGTTCGGGTTCGACTACCTGCGCGACAACATGGCGCACTCGCTGGACGACCTGGTGCAGCGCGGGCACAGCTACGCCATCGTCGACGAGGTCGACTCCATCCTGATCGACGAGGCGCGCACCCCGCTGATCATCTCCGGGCCCGCCGACGGCGCGTCGAACTGGTACACCGAGTTCGCCCGGCTGGCGCCGCTGATGCAAAAGGACGTCCACTACGAGGTGGACCTGCGCAAGCGAACGGTCGGCGTGCACGAGAAGGGCGTCGAGTTCGTCGAGGACCAGCTCGGCATCGACAACCTGTACGAGGCCGCCAACTCGCCGCTGGTCAGCTACCTCAACAACGCGCTGAAGGCCAAGGAGCTGTTCAACCGCGACAAGGACTACATCGTGCGCGACGGCGAGGTGCTCATCGTCGACGAGTTCACCGGCCGCGTGCTCTACGGCCGCCGCTACAACGAGGGCATGCACCAGGCCATCGAGGCCAAGGAGCACGTGGAGATCAAGGCCGAGAACCAGACGCTGGCCACCATCACGCTGCAGAACTACTTCCGGCTCTACGACAAGCTCGCCGGCATGACCGGCACCGCCCAGACCGAGGCGGCCGAACTGCACGAGATCTACAAGCTCGGCGTGGTCTCCATCCCGACCAATAAGCCGATGATCCGCACCGACCAATCCGACCTCATCTACAAGACCGAGGAGGCTAAATACATCGCGGTGGTCGACGACGTCGCCGAGCGCTACGAGAAGGGCCAGCCCGTCCTGATCGGCACCACCAGCGTCGAGCGCTCGGAATACCTGTCGCGGCAGTTCCAGAAGAAGCGCATCCCGCACAACGTGCTCAACGCCAAGTATCACGAGCAGGAGGCGGGCATCATCGCCGTGGCCGGCCGGCGGGGCGGCATCACCGTGGCCACCAACATGGCCGGCCGCGGCACCGACATCGTGCTGGGCGGCAACGTCGACTTCCTCACCGACCAGCGGCTGCGCGCCGCCGGTCTCGACCCGGTGGAGACGCCCGACGAGTACGAGGCGGCCTGGCACGAGGAGCTGCCCAAGGTGAAGGAGGAGGCCGGCGCCGAGGCCGAAGAGGTGATCGAGGCCGGCGGCCTGTACGTGCTGGGCACCGAGCGCCACGAGTCGCGCCGCATCGACAACCAGCTGCGCGGCCGCTCCGGCCGGCAGGGCGACCCGGGCGAGTCGCGGTTCTACCTGTCGCTGGGCGACGAGCTGATGCGCCGGTTCAACGGCGCCGCCCTGGAGTCCTTGTTGACCAGGCTGAACCTGCCCGACGACGTGCCGATCGAGGCCAAGATGGTCACCCGCGCGATCAAGAGCGCCCAGACCCAGGTCGAGCAGCAGAACTTCGAGGTCAGAAAGAACGTCCTCAAGTACGACGAGGTGATGAACCAGCAGCGCAAGGTCGTCTACGCCGAGCGCCGCCGCATCCTGGAGGGCGAGAACCTCAAGGATCAGGCGCTGGACATGGTCCGCGACGTCATCACCGCCTACGTCAACGGCGCGACGGCCGAGGGGTACGCCGAGGATTGGGACCTGGACGCGCTCTGGACGGCGCTCAAGACGCTCTACCCGGTCGGCATCAGCCACGAGGCGCTGACCCACCACGACGAGGACTCCGAGCGCGACGACCTCACCCGCGAGGAGCTGCTCGAGGCGCTGCTCAAGGACGCCGAACGGGCTTATGCCGCAAGGGAAGCCGAGCTCGAGGAGATCGCCGGCGAGGGCGCCATGCGTCAGCTGGAGCGCAACGTGCTGCTCAACGTCATCGACCGCAAGTGGCGCGAGCACCTCTACGAGATGGACTACCTCAAGGAGGGCATCGGGCTGCGCGCGATGGCGCAGCGCGACCCGCTGGTGGAGTACCAGCGCGAGGGCTACGACATGTTCATGGCCATGCTCGACGGCATGAAGGAGGAGTCGGTCGGCTTCTTGTTCAACGTCACGGTCGAGGCGGCGCCCGCCCCGCAGGTCGCCCCGGTGGAGGCGCCCGAAGGACTCGCCGAGTTGGCAAGTGAGCCCGCGCCCGCCGCGGTGCGTGAACAGGCTCCAACCGCCCTGCGCGCCAAGGGGATTGACGACGAGGCGCCGGCGCTGACCTATTCCGGCCCGTCGGAGGACGGCTCGGCGCAGGTGCAGCGCAACGGCGGCGGCGCGGCCAAGACGCCGGCCGGCGTGCCCGCCGGTGCCAGCCGGCGCGAGCGGCGCGAAGCCGCGCGGCGGCAGGGCCGGGGCGCCAAGCCGCCGAAATCGGTGAAGAGGCGCTAGCCCGACGCCGCCGGGCCCGACCAGGTCCAGAAAGGGGCGAGTCCCATGCCCTTCGGCGGTGCCGTGTCGCGGACCGAGGTTCTGGCGGCGTTGTCGTTGGCGGTCGACCTCGGGCTCGGCCAGCCGATGGACCACATGCTGCGGTCGGCGACGATGGGCACCAGGCTGGCCCGGCGGCTCGGGCTCGGCGAGCGTGAGTGCGGGACGGTTTTCTACACGGGCCTGGTGATGTGGATCGGGTGTCACGCCGACTCCCACGAGTACGCGCGGTGGTTCGGCGACGACATCGCCATGAGACATGACAGCCACTTCATCGACTGGTCCGGCCCGGCGTACCGGCGATTTCTCCTCGGCAATCTGGGCCGCGGGTCGACGCTGCCGCAACGAGCCAAGCTGGCCGCCAAACTGTTCCTGGACGCACGCGGGAATCTGGGCGCGCTGGTGCAGTCGCATTGCCTGTCGGCCGCATTGCTCGCCGAGGAGATCGGCCTGGGCGCGGACGTATGCGAAGCGCTGCCCTACGCGTACGAACGGTGGGACGGCAGCGGTCTGCCCGCCGGGGCCGCCGGGTCCCGGATACCCGCGGCGATGCGGGTGGCGCAGCTTGCCGACATCGCCGAGGTGCACCACCGCGCCTACGGCGCGAGCGCCGCGATCGCGGAGGTTCGCCGTCGCAGCGGCAAACAGTTCGACCCGGACATCGTCGCGGTGTTCACGGCGGTCGCCGACGAGTTGCTGCGCGACGACGAAGACGTGTGGTCGACCGCCGCCACCCTGGCGCCGGACCCGGGCGAGACGCTGAGCGGCGCCGCGCTGGACCGGCTCCTGCTCGCGATGGGCGACTTCGTGGACTTGAAATGCCCGTTCACGCTTGGCCATTCGCGCGCCGTGGCCGAGTTGGCGGAGAACGCCGGGAAATGTGCCGGGCTGCCGGCCGACGAGCTCGACGTTCTGCGCCGCGCGGGCTACGTCCACGATCTCGGCCGGATCGGGGTGTCCAACCGGGTGTGGGAGAAGCCGGGTGAACTGACCGACGCCGAACGCGAGCGGGTGCAGATGCATCCGTATCTGACCGGCAGGATCTTGGCCCGGGTCGGTGGACTGAAGGCCGTCCGGGAGGCCGCGGTCAATCATCACGAACGACTGGACGGGTCGGGCTATCCCAACGGCCTGCGCGGCGACGACCTGTCCGTTCGCGATCGGATACTTGCCGCCGCCGAAAGCTATTGCGCCTCAACGGAGCCGCGACCGTATCGTGATGCACTGGATGACGCCGCCGCGGCCGGCCGGCTGCGAAGCGAAGCCGCCCGCGGCCGCCTGGACGGCGACGCGGTCGAGGCCGTGCTGGAGGCCGGGGGCCACCGGCCGTCGCGCAGGGCGCCCCGGCCGGCGGGATTGACCCGGCGCGAGGCCGAGGTATTGCTGCATGTCGCGCAGGGACGATCCAACCGGGAGATCGCCTCGGCCCTTTGGATTTCCGAGAAGACCGTCCGCAATCACGTGGAGCACATCTACGCCAAGATCGGGGTCTCGAACCGGATCGGGGCCAGCCTGTACGCGACGCGGCACGGCCTGACCGGAAGCGTGCTCGACTAGGGCACGCGGTCAGCGCGACGATGCGCCGGGCCGGGATCGCCGGTCCAGGACCCACGCGGTTGCCAGCGTGAGGGCGACGGCGAACGAGGCGAGCGCGATGAGGCTGGCGGTGGTCCCGCCCTCAAAGGTATTGCGGTAGGCCGACATCGCCGGCAGCGCGGTGGTGTAGCGGTCAAGCTCCAGGTCGCGACCCAACGCATCGAAGGCGTGGCGGTTGGACAACACGAGGCTCATCAGGCGCCCGGGAGTGGCCATCTGGTCGACGGGCACGATCGCGCCACCGAACAGAACCTGCGGGAAGCACAGCATCGGCAGGGCAAGGGCGGCCTGCGCGGCGTTGGACACCGCGGCCGAGGCGAGAAGCCCCAGGGCCAGCGCCGAGGTGGCCTCGACCACGATCGTCGCGAACAGCAAGCCGTACACGTCCCATCCGACGGCGGGCAGCCGGCCGAGCACCCGCAGCACGACCAGCAACACCGCGCTCACTCCCGCCAGAACCGGAAGCAGCGCAGTCACTTTCGACGCCACGTAGGCGCCCACGCTGAGCCCGGCCAGACGTTCGCGCCGGAAGACGGCCATCTCCCCGACGATCTGGAGCAGGCCGTAGGTCAGGCCGAAGAAGAAGCCGTCGAACGCGATCCAGAACACGATCTGCGCCGGACCGACGCCGGCCGCGCTGCCCGGATCGAACGCGCCGCGCTTGAACAGCGTCGCCATCATCGCCGTCACGAGCACCGGCGAGCCGAGCAGGATCGCGAGGGTCAGCCGGTTGCGGGCGAGAACGTCGACGTTGCGCCGGGTGAGTAGCCACCATTGCCGGACCGCGCCGGTGCGCTTGATGTCGGAGCGGGCGGACGGGACCTGCTGGCGGGGTGACCCGGGCCGGGTGTTCGACCTCAGGCGGCTTTCGGCGAATCGCTCCGCCCAGATCTGCGGGGTGTCCTCCCCGGCCAGGCGCTCGTACACGTCGGCGAGGTCGTGGACGCCGAAGTAGTGCCGCGCCACGGCCGGGCTGCCGGCGAAGGCCAAGTGTCCGTCGCGAGCCAGGAAGACCACCCGGTCACACCGGTCGATCCCGGCCGGCTCATGCGTCGTGAGAACGACGGTGACCCCGCGCCGGGTGAGCCGGCGCAGCAGGCGCATCACCTCGGCCGCCGTCGAGGGATCGAGCCCCGACGTGGGTTCGTCGAGGAAGAAAAGCCGCGGCCGGGTCAACAGCTCGACGGCGATGCTGGCCCGCTTGCGTTGACCGCCGGACAGCGCGCGCACCGGTACGTCGGCCCGATCCGCCAGGTCGAGGTCCCGCAGGGTCTGCTCCACGATCCGCTCCGCCTCGGCCGCGGATGTGCCCGCGGGCAGCCGCAGCCGCGCCGCGTAGCGCAGCGTGCGGCGCAGCGGCATCTCGAGGTGAATGATGTCGTCCTGCGGCACGTAGCCGACTCGGGAGCCGGCGCTGACGTGGCCGCCGAGAGCGACGCCGTCGTGCCAGAGTTTCCCGGCGGACGGCGGTTGCAGTCCCGCGAGGATCTCCAGCAGCGTGGTCTTCCCCGCGCCACTGCCGCCGGCGATGGCGACCAATTCGCCGGGTTGCACCGAGAGCGACAGTTTGTGCAGGATCTGCCGTCCACCGGCGCGCCGGCTGATGTCGATCGCGTCGACGCGCCCGCCGTGTGGCGCCTTGGCTGCCTCGCTTGATCGCGGAGTGCCGGGCCGCTCGATGGTCGCTGTGCTGCATGTCATTTCGGTCATGATCCGGCTCCGTTGCTTTCTCGAGGTGGCTTTGTCATGGCCGATCATCGGTCCGGCGCTGCCGCGGCGGCATGGGGCGTTTGCCTCAAATCCCGAAAGCCACGACGGCCGCGCCGCCAATCGCAGTAGTCAAAATTGACTAGCGGCTGGCCGCCCGCAGATCCCGAAGATGAGGCAAATGACCTATATGCGGACGTGTCCGTGAGGCGCACAATCAGCTAATGAAGCGCTACTTGATCATCGGTTACGGCGCCGGTGCTTACCTGCTATTTCTCGCCGCGTTCTTGTATCTTGTCGGTTTCCTCGGCAACCTCTGGGTGCCGCGATCCGTCGACCACGGGCTGCCCGGGTCGTTCGGCCAGGCGGTGCTGATCAACGTCCTGCTCCTCGCCGCGTTCGGCGTCCAGCACAGCGTCATGGCGCGGCCGGCGTTCAAGGCACGCTGGACGCGGCTGGTGCCGCCGGCCATCGAGCGCAGCACCTACGTGGTGCTGTCCAGTGCGGTGCTGGTGCTGCTCTACTGGCAATGGCGGACGATGCCCGCCGTCATCTGGGACGTGTGGCAGCCGGCCGGGCGCACGGCGGTGTGGGCGTTGTTCTGGCTCGGCTGGGCGATCGCGCTGGCCTCGACCTTCATGGTCAGCCACTTCGACCTGTTCGGCCTTCGCCAGGTGTACCTGGCGTGGCGCGGAAAACCGTACAGCCACATAGGTTTTCACTCTCGAATGCTGTACAAGGTGGTGCGCCACCCGCTGATGCTGGGCTTCTTCATCGCCTTCTGGGCGGCACCCACCATGACGGCCGGGCACCTGCTCTTCTCGATCGTGATGACGAGCTACATCCTGATCGCGGTGCAGCTGGAAGAACGCGACCTGGTCGAGGTGCTGGGCGACGAATACCGCGACTACCGCAGGCAAGTGCCGATGCTGCTGCCCCTGAAGCGCCCGGCGCACACGCACCCCACCCAGGCGGCGCCGCAGGGCTGACCGCCGGGGAGGTCACCGGCCGGCGCCAACACCGGCCGGATATGAGGTTGGCCGGTGTCGCTTCTCTTCGGCAGGCGTTTCGTCAAGGATTGACTCCATGGACGTCAAGGAGGTCTTGCTGCCGGGCGTCGGTCTCCGCTACGAATTCGTCAGCCACAAGGGTGACCGGATCGGCATCATCGCCCGCCGCGGCGGCGACTTCGACATCGTCATGTACGGCCCCGACGACCCGGACCAGGCCCGCCCGGTCTTCCGCCTGACCGACGAAGAGGCCGACACCGTCGCGCAGATCCTGGGCGCGCCCCGGATCGCCGAGCGGTTCACCGAGCTGACCCGCGAAGTGCCCGGACTCGAGGCGGGCCAAGTCCACATCCGGGCGGGCGGCCCGTACGTGGACCGGCCCCTGGGGGACACCCGGGCGCGCACCCGGACCGGGGCGTCGATCGTCGCGATCGTGCGCGACGAAGACGTGCTCGCCTCGCCGGGCCCGGCCGAGACGCTACGCGCGGGCGACGTGCTGATAGTGATCGGCACCGAGGAAGGCATAGCCGGGGTCGAACAGATCGTCGACAAGGGCTGAGTCGGTGCAGATTTCGGAGGCGCTGCTTTTTCAGCTCGGCGCCCTCCTGGCCGCGCTCGCGCTGCTGGGCACCGTCGCACGCCGAATCGCGTTGTCCCCCATACCGCTTTATCTGCTGGCGGGTCTTTCCCTGGGCAAGGGCGGCATCTGGCCGGTGGCCGCCGCGGGTGAGTTCATCGCGACGGGCGCGCCCATCGGCATCGTCCTGCTGCTGCTGACGCTGGGTCTGGAGTTCTCGGCAACCGAATTCGCCAGCAGCCTGCGTCACCATCTGCCGTCGGCCGGCGTCGACGTGGTGTTCAACGCCGCGCCGGGCGCGGTGGTCGGCTGGCTGCTGGGCCTGGACGGCGTGGCCATCCTGGCGCTGGCCGGCGTCACCTACATCTCCTCGTCGGGCGTCATCGCCCGCGTGCTGGAGGACCTCGGCCGGCTCGGTAACCGCGAGACGCCGGCCGTGCTGTCGGTGCTGGTGCTCGAGGATTTCGCGATGGCCGCCTACCTGCCGCCGTTCGCGGTCCTGGCGTCCGGGGGCACCTGGGTGGAGGCCGTCGCCGGCATGATCCTCGCGGTCGGCGCGCTGATCGCGGCGTTCGCCGCGTCGTATCACTGGGGGCATCATTTCGGCCGGCTGGTGGCGCACCCCGATTCCGAGCAACTGCTGCTGCGGGTGCTGGGGGTCACGCTGATCGTCGCCGCCCTGGCCGAGTCCCTGCACGCGTCGGCCGCCGTTGGCGCGTTCCTGGTGGGGCTCACCCTGGCCGGTGAAACCGCGGACCGGGCGCGCCGGGTGCTGGGCCCGCTGCGCGATCTGTTCGCCGCGATCTTCTTCCTGGCAATCGGCCTGTCGGTCGACCCGCACGAGTTGCTTCCGATGCTTCCGGTGGCCGTCGCGCTGGCCGCCGTCACCGCGGCGACCAAGGTGGTCACCGGGGTGTTCGCCGCCCGGCGCGACGGCGTGGCGCGCCGCGGGCAGCTGCGGGCGGGCACGGCGCTCGTCGCCCGCGGCGAGTTCTCCCTGGTCATCATCGGATTGGTCGGCACCTCGGTGCACGGCGTGGCCGCGCTGGCGACGTCGTATGTGTTCGTCATGGCGATCGTGGGGCCGCTGCTGGCCCGCCTCGCCGGCGGCCCGTCGCCGGCGGGCGCCGCACCGGCTGCCTAACCCTCACCCGATGTGCAGGGCGACCACCAGCCATCGCGCGCCCGCGGTCCGTTCGACCCGGCACGCGATCGCGTGGACGCGGTCACCGCGGCTGTAGCAGCCGAAGACCTCGGCCGCGGTTGCGGGGTGCCCGACCGGTTGCAGCCGCGTCCGGCGCAGCACCGCGGCTCCCGCCCGCCCGGCCGGCGCGCGCCCGACCGACAGGACGGTGTCGACCAGGCCCGGCGCCAGCAGCGGCCGCAGCTGGGCCGGCGGCCGGCGCCGGTCGATGACCTCCAGCACGCGGCGCAGGGCGGCGTCCGCGAAGGTCGCCGCCTGACGCATCGACGGGGACAGCGGCGGGGCCGCTTCCGGGCGCGGCACACGCCCGGCGCGGCGCGGCGCCGGGCGCGACGCCGGCCGGCACGGGGCGACGTTCCGCGGCACGCTTTGGCTTGCGGGCTCGTACTCGACGACGGGCGTGACGGCGAAGGCGTCGCGCCGGGCCGGGCTCGCGGCGGGGCTAACGGTCAACGGGCACTCTCCAACTCGGCGATCGGACGCAGGAGCCTGCTGGAGAGTGGGCAGACAATTGTTTTTAGGGCGCTCGTCGCCGTCGCGCAATTCGGTCTGCTCGTACCCGTGCAATGCCGCGCCGGGAGCCGGGCGATTACCGTGGGCGGGTACGTCGGCGCAGCAACGAATTTGACAAGGAGCACACGGCCGCAATGGTGACCCGGTTGTCCCCTACGGACGCGTCCTTCTACCGGTTGGAAAACACCGCGACCCCGATGTACGTCGGATCGCTGTCCATCCTTCGCCGTCCGCGCGCCGGGCTGAGCTACGAGACGCTGCTCGCCACCGTCGAGCAGCGGCTCGCCCAGATACCGCGCTACCGGCAGAAGGTTCGCGAGGTGATCGGCATGGCGCGGCCGGTGTGGATCGACGATCCCGACTTCGACATCACCTTTCACGTCAGGCAGTCGGCGCTGCCATCGCCGGGCAGCGACGAGCAGCTGCACGAGCTGATCGCGCGGCTGGCCGCCCGCCCGATCGACAAGTCGCGGCCGTTGTGGGAGATGTACCTCGTCGAGGGCCTGAACAAGAATCGCGTGGCGCTCTACACCAAATCCCATCAGGCGCTCATCAACGGCATGACCGCGCTGGAGATCGGCCACGTCATCGCCGACCGGTCGCGGCGCCCGCCGCCGTTCCCCGAAGACATCTGGGTGCCCGAGCGCGACCCCGGCAACACCCGGCTGGTGCTCGGCGCGCTGAGCGACTGGGTCATGGGGCCGGGAGCGCAGCTGCAGGCCGTCGGGTCCGCGGTGGCCGGGCTGGCGACGAACTACGGTGAACTGCTCGACGCCGGTCGCCGCGTCGTCGATTTCGCGCGCACGCTGGCGCGCGGCACCGCACCCAGCAGCCCGCTCAACGCCCGGGTCTCGCGCAACCGGCGGTTCACCGTCGCCCGCGGCAATCTCGAGGACTACCGGACGATCCGGGCCCGCTACGACTGCGACGTCAACGACGTTGTGCTGGCCGTGATCGCCGGCGCGCTGGGCAACTGGCTGCTGTCCCGCGGTGAGGCGGTGGCGCCGACCGCGACGATCCGGGCGATGGCGCCGCTGTCGGTGTACGCCGACGGTCAGCTCGACTCCACCGGCCCGGGCCAGACGATGAGCGAGGTCGCCCCGTTCCTGGTCGACTTGCCGGTGGGGGAGGGCAACCCCGTGGTGCGGCTGTCGCAGATCGCGCACGCCACCGAGTCGAACCCGACGGCCGCCAGCCTGGTCGACGCGCGAACCATCGTCACGCTGTCGGGGTTCGCGCCGCCCACCCTGCACGCCATGGGCATCCGCGTCGCCGCCGGATTTCCCGCGCGCCAGTTCAACCTGCTGATCACCAACGCCCCCGGCGCCCAGTCGCAGATGTATGTGGCCGGCACCAAACTCCTGGAGACCTATGCCGTGCCCCCGCTGCTGCACAACCAGGCGCTGGCCATCAGCGTGACGTCCTACAACGGCATGCTGTATTTCGGGATCAATGCCGACCGCGATGCGATGAGCGATGTCGACCTGCTGCCTGGGCTGCTGAATCAAGCACTCGAAGAGCTTCTGGAAGCTTCCCGGTAAAGCAGTCGAAATCGCTGTGTGGATATAGCATTCGTGATGTGAGCACTGTTACGAACAACGACGCATCGGCGAAGGCGAAGGCGAGCAAAGAGAAATCGGGCTCGCGGGCCGTGCGCAAGATCTCCAACGAGGTCTATCAAGCCGAATTGTTCCGGCTGCAAACGGAATTCGTGAAATTGCAGGAGTGGGTGCGGCACTGCGGCGCCCGCGTCGTGGTCATCTTCGAGGGTCGCGACGGGGCGGGCAAGGGCGGTGCCATCAAACGGATCACCGAATATCTCAACCCCCGGGTGGCCAGCATCGCGGCGCTGCCCTCGCCGAGCGACCGGGAACGCGGCCAGTGGTACTTCCAGCGCTACATCGCCCATCTGCCCGCCAAGGGGGAGATCGTGCTCTTCGACCGGTCGTGGTACAACCGCGCCGGCGTCGAGAAAGTGATGGGATTCTGCACGCCGCAAGAGCATGCCCTGTTCTTGCGGCAGACGCCGATCTTCGAGCAGATGTTGATCGACGACGGGATCCTGCTGCGCAAGTATTGGTTCTCGGTTTCCGTAGAGGAGCAGTTGCGCCGGTTCAAGGCGCGACGCAACGACCCTGTGCGGCAATGGAAACTGAGCCCGATGGACCTGGAGTCGCTGTATCGGTGGGAGGACTATTCGCGCGCCAAGGACGAGATGATGGTGCACACCGACACCCCCGTCAGCCCTTGGTATGTCGTGGAATCCGACATCAAGAAGCACGCGCGGCTCAACATGATGCACCACCTGCTGTCCACGATCGAGTACACCGACGTGGAGCGGCCCAAGGTGAACCTGCCCAAGCACCCGTTGGTCAGCGGCAACTACCGCCGCCCGTCGCGTGAGCTGTCCACGTACGTGGACGACTACGCGGCCACGCTGATCGGATGATGCGGGTCTACATCCCGGCCACGCTGGCGATGCTGCAGCAACTCGTCGCCGACGGCTCGTTGCGGCCGGTCAACGGCACCGCGTTCGCGGTGACGCCGAGGTTGCGCGAGGCCTACGCCGAGGGTGACGACGACGAGCTCGCCGACGTCGCGCTGCGCGAGGCCGCGCTGGCGTCGCTGCGCCTGCTGGCGACCCAGCACGCCGAGGGAGCCGACCAGCCGGTGCGCCCGCGGCGCGCGGTGCTGTCCGCAGAGGTCGGTGACGTTCAGCTCCGGCCCGACCTGGACGACGCCGTCGTCAGGCTGAGCGGACCCGTCGAGATCGACCAGGTGATCGCCGCATACGTCGACACCGCCGGCGCGGAGGAGGCCATCACCAAGGCCATCGCGGCCATCGACGCCGCCGACCTGGGTGACGAGGACGCCGACCTGATCGTCGGCGACGCCCAGGACCACGACCTGGCCTGGTACGCCAACCAGGAGCTGCCTTTCCTGCTCGACCTGCTCTGACTCGAATCCGACGCGAATCTGGCCGAAGTTGTGACGCATTCGCCGCCCGCGAGCCTGGATACGGTTGCGTAGGTTACGGTACCGTAGCTTCTTGTGATGGGCTGTGTACCCGCCCTCAACGTGAGCGGAAGCCAAACCCGCGCCATGAGCAGGAGCTTCCTATGAGCAAGCAGCAAGCATCGATCGCCGCCAACGTGGTGGAGACCAAACGCCCCACCGTCGTCGGGGCGGAGCGGCACCCCGGCTGGCACGCGCTGCGCAAGCTCGCCGCGCGCATCACCACGCCGCTGCTGCCCGACGACTACCTGCACCTGGCCAATCCGCTGTGGTCGGCGCGGGAGCTGCGGGGCCGGATCCTCGACGTCCGACGCGAGACCGAGGACTCCGCGACGCTGGTGATCAAACCGGGCTGGGGGTTCAGCTTCGACTATCAGCCGGGTCAGTACATGGGGATCGGCCTGCTGGTGGACGGGCGCTGGCGCTGGCGGTCGTATTCGCTGACGTCGAGCCCCTTGACCTCGGCGTCGGCGCGCACGGTGACCGTCACCGTCAAGGCGATGCCCGAGGGCTTCCTGTCCAGCCACCTGGTGGGCGGCGTCGAACCGGGGACCATCGTGCGGCTGGCCGCGCCGCAGGGGAATTTCGTGCTGCCCGACCCCGCGCCGCCGTCGATCCTGTTCCTCACCGCCGGGTCGGGGATCACGCCGGTGATGTCGATGCTGCGCACGCTGGCGCGCCGCGACCAGATCACCGACATCGCGCACCTGCATTCGGCACCCACCCGATCCGAGATGATGTTCGGCACCGAGCTGAGTGCGCTGGCGGCCGACCGGCCGGGCTATCGCCTGCAGGTGCGCGAGACCCGCAGGCAGGGCCGGCTCGACCTCGGTTCGCTCGATCAGGAGGTGCCCGACTGGCGGGAACGTCAGACCTGGGCCTGCGGCCCGGAGGGCCTGCTGAACCACGCCGAGCGGGTCTGGTCGGCGGCGGGCATTCGCGACCGGTTGCACCTGGAGCGCTTCGCGGTGCCCAGGGCCGCCCCCGCCGGCGCCGGCGGGACCGTGACGTTCGCCCGCAGCGGCCGCTCCGTCGCCGCCGATGCCGCGACGTCGCTGATGGACGCGGGTGAGGGCGCCGGGGTGCAGATGCCCTTCGGCTGCCGCATGGGCATCTGCCAGTCGTGCGTGGTTAGCCTGGTGGAAGGCCACGTTCGCGACCTGCGAACCGGCGCCGAACACGATCCCGGGACCCGGGTTCAGACGTGTATTTCCGCCGCTTCGGGTGATTGCGTGATCGACATCTAAAGGCTACTCACAGGTAACCTACGGAATCGTAGGTTACGATAGCGTAGGTACGGACGGGACAACGACCGCAGGGAGGTGGAGACGATGGCGATCACAGACGTCGACGCATTCGCACATCTCACGGACGCCGATATCGAAAGCCTGGCCGTCGAGTTGGACGCGATACGGCAGGACATCGAGGACTCTCGCGGTGAGCGGGACGCCCGCTACATCCGTCGCACCATCGCGGCGCAGCGCGCGCTGGAGGTGGCCGGCCGGCTGCTGCTGGCCGCCGGCTCACGGCGTTCGGCGTGGTGGGCGGGCACCATCACCTTGGGCGTGGCCAAGATCGTCGAGAACATGGAGATCGGCCACAACGTCATGCACGGCCAGTGGGACTGGATGAACGACCCGGAGATTCACTCCTCGACGTGGGAGTGGGACATGAGCGGATCGTCCAAGCACTGGCGCTACACGCACAACTTCGTGCACCACAAGTACACCAACATCCTCGGGATGGACGACGACGTCGGCTACGGCATGCTGCGCGTCACCCGGGACCAGCGCTGGAAGAGGTTCAACTTCTTCAACCTGGTGTGGAACACGTTGCTGGCGTTGCTCTTTGAATGGGGCGTCGGCCTGCAGCACGTGGAGATCGGCAAGATCCTCAAGAAGCGGATGGACAACGAGGACGCCCGCCAGCGGATCGACGAGTTCCTGGCCAAGGCCGGCAGGCAGGTGTTCAAGGACTACGTCGCGTTCCCGGCGCTGACCTCGCTGTCGCCCGGCGCGACCTTCACGTCGACGTTGAAGGCCAACGCGGTCGCCAACGTCATCCGCAACGTGTGGGCCAACGCCGTCATCTTCTGCGGCCATTTCCCCGATGGCGCAGAGAAATTCACCAAGACCGACATGATCGGTGAAACCAAGGGCCAGTGGTACCTGCGCCAAATGCTGGGCAGCGCCAACTTCGAGGCCGGGCCGGTGCTGCGGTTCATGAGTGGCAACCTGTGCCACCAGATCGAGCACCACCTGTACCCCGACCTGCCGAGCAACCGGCTGCACGAGATCTCGGTGCGGGTGCGCGCCGTCTGCGACAAGTACGACTTGCCCTACACCACAGGCTCATTCCTCGTTCAGTACGGCAAGACGTGGCGGACGCTGGCCAAGCTGTCGCTGCCCAACAAGTACCTGGTGGACGACGCCGACAACGCGCCGGAGACCCGCAGCGAGCGGATGTTCGCGGAGCTCGAGCCCGGCTTCGCCGGTACCGATCCGGCGACCGGCCGGCGGCGCGGGCTGAAGTCGGCGATTGCCGCGGTGCGGGGCTGGCGGCGCGACAGGCGGGCCGCGAAGGCCGCCGCCCGCGACGCCGACGACGGCCTGGCGGCCTGAGCCTTCCGCTTTCGTCGCCGCCCAAAGCCCTTGCGCCGCCACCCCTTCGCCGAGCGTGAACTGGTTGCGAGATCCCACGCCGAAATTCGCAACAGCTTCACGCTCGGCGCACGGCGCCCCCTAGGTTTACCTTCTACCCCCTGGGTTACATTCCATCCCTTCGCCGAGCGTGCACTCACGGCGAGATTTTGGCCGATTTCTCGCCCTGAGAACACTTTCGGCGCGACGGCCGCGCCGCGCCACGCATCCGCCTGGGTTTACGCTCGGGAAGGTACGAGGAAGGGGTGCGCGATGCTCGCAGCGTTCGGATTCGAAGCCCTGGGTGTGGTCGTCGGGGACATGTACTTCGTCGACCCGAACCCGCTCGCCGGTCAGGAGACCCCGGAGCGGGGAGTCAGGCTGGAACTTCGCCTCATCGACCGGGCCGAGCCCCAGGGATCGATATATGCCGGGGTCCCGATCGCCTTCAACCGCCCGGTGTGGCGGGTGGACCTGTTCGGATCCACCGAGAGCCCGCCCGGGACGCTGGACCGGGCCCATCATCATCCTCGTTTCGATGGTTGGGAACCCGGACGGCGGCATTTCGTTCCCGAGCTGTCGGCCGACCCGATCGCCTGGCTGGCGGATCAGCTGGCCGACCCGGACGCCGTGCTGGCCAGGGCGGGCCTCGGCGCCGACGAGGTCACCGACGTCGACCGGAAGGGTCTGGCTGCGGCGGCCCCGGAGATCGTCGCCGCCGTGAAACGGATGCTCGACGGTGTGCGCGACGGGACGTTGGCCCCGGCACCCGCTGAGTCGGTTGCCGCCGCCCGCACCGGCTGGCTCTGAGTTCCTCTGCCGCGCTGGGTAATTGCGGGTCATGGGCTAGCCGCCTACCGACTTATCGGCCACGCCTCCAGATAGGCATCAATCGCCGCCAACTGTCGGAGCTGATCGCGATGTCGTTGATCGGGACCGGGTAGTCGCCGACGTCGACCAGCAGCGCGGCAACAACTCGTCGTAGCTTTTCGCGCTGTCGTAGCGCACCCGCACCCCGTCGAAGCGGGTCTCACGTGAGGCGGACATCGTCGGCTACAGCTTCCCTTGCCGCTGGTCCTCGCCGATCTTGAGTATCGGCGTCCGATTCTCCGGCTGGATCTGCTCCCAAAGGCCGCCCCAACCCAGCTCCCGTGCGCGTTGATCTTGACGCTCGAACCACTCCTCGGCACTTCTGATCCGGTTCGGGTGGATCTCATCGAGCAGCGCGTAATCCCGTTTGATCACTCGGTATTTCCAGAGATTCCAGAAGCCGGTGAAGTTGTCGCGTACGTGCATGGTGCTCTTGTCTTTTCGCTCGGCGTTGTACCCCGCGGGCGCGTCGGCGATGACGCTCAGCGGGCCGTTCCGCCAGTACGTCTCCAGGTCGGTGTCGATGTACCGCGCCGGATGCCCGGTGACCTTCTCGAACGCCGCGGCGAGATCGGCGTAGGCGATATCGTCGACAGCGACCTCGAGGTCCATGCCGTTCGCGCGCTCCGGATGGTCGAAAAGCCAACGCACGTAGTAACCGCAATCCTCGAGCGACACGTGCGTCACCGCCCCGTCACCGAGCGGAACACGCCACGTCAGGACGCCGTCCTCCACGGTGGGCGTCATCGGCGTACCCGGCGAGATCACCATCTCGATGTAGGGGCCCGAGGTGAACAGCGCCGCGCCCATCCGATCGCGATTCGCCTGATTCTGGAACAGAATCCACTCGCCGACCCGGCCTTTGCCGTCATAGTGGCCGGTGCGGAACCGAGAATCATACCCGGCCTTCTTGAGGCCGTAGTCCAGGTTTCCGTACACGAAGAATTTGATTCCTTCTTCGATGGCGATCTCGTAACTGCGGATCGCCCAATAGATCTCGCTCTTCTCGCCGGTATTGAACCCGTCGACGTTGACAAATGCTCCGTCGCAACCGCGGAATCCCTCACGCAGCGTCGCTTCGTCGGCGAAGGATCCCTCGACGGCGGAGACGTTTTCGAGATCAAGCAGTTCCCTGGCTCGCCGGCTGCCGGCGTCGCGGGTGAGGAACCGAACCGAGTATTTCTTGTCGGCGACGAGCGCGCGGATGACGGGCATGCCCTGGGCTCCGGTGCCGCCGACGACCAAGATGTTCGAGGTGGTGTGAGAAGACATTGGCCGACTCACAACCGCTCGATGATGGTCGCATTGGCCATGCCGCCGCCCTCGCACATCGTCTGCAGGCCGTACCGGCCGCCGCGCTGCTCCAACGCGTTGACCAGCGTGGTCATGATCCGAGCGCCGCTGGCCCCCAGCGGATGGCCGATCGCGATGGCCCCGCCGTTGACGTTGGTCTTGGCCAGATCCGCCCCGGTGTCCTGCGCCCACGCCAGCACGACGGGCGCGAACGCCTCGTTCACCTCGAACACGTCGATGTCGGCCAGCGTCAGGCCGGCGCGGCGCAGCACCTTCTCGGTGGCGGGGATGATGCCGGTCAGCATGTAGAGCGGATCGGAACCCGCCACGGTCGCGGTGTGGATCCGGGCCAGCGGGCGCAGGCCCAGCTTGGCGGCGACCTCGCTCGTGGTGATCAGGACCGCGGCGCTGCCGTCCGACAACGGCGAGGAATTGCCGGCGGTGATCAACCAATTGATTTGCGGGAAGCGCTCTTTGGCCACTTCACTGTAGAACGACGGCTGCAACCCGGCCAGGGTCTCCACGGTGGTGGCGGGCCGGACGCTCTCGTCGGTCTCCAGCCCGGCGATCGGGATCAGCTCGTCGTCGAAGAGGCCATCCTTGGTGGCGCGGGCCGCCTTTTCATGGCTGGAGGCCGAAAACTCGTCGAGCTGGGTGCGCGAAAAGCCCCACTTCGCCGCGATCAGCTCGGCGCTGATGCCCTGTGGCACAAGGCCGTCGGGGTAGCGCCCGCTCATGTCGTGGCCGAACGGGTTGCTTCCGGGCAGCACGGCACTGCCCATCGGAACCCGGCTCATCGACTCCACGCCACCGGCGATGACGAGGTCGTACGCGCCGGCGAGCACGCCCTGCGCCGCGAAGCTGATCGCCTGCTGGCTGCTGCCGCACTGGCGGTCGACGGTCACGCCGGGAACCGACTCCGGGAATCCGGCGCCCAGCAACGCATTGCGCGCGATGTTGACCGCCTGATCGCCGACCTGGGTGACGGCACCGGCGATGACGTCGTCGATTTGAGCCGGGTC
This sequence comes from Mycobacterium sp. NGS26, assembly GCF_059813025.1. Lineage (NCBI taxonomy): Bacteria > Bacillati > Actinomycetota > Actinomycetes > Mycobacteriales > Mycobacteriaceae > Mycobacterium > Mycobacterium sp. NGS26. The sequence continues at coordinate 228,786 of NZ_JCALDU010000007.1, read as the reverse complement.
CACGCCGGTGCGCGCCACCAGCTCACGCAGGCTGTGGGCCAGCAGGTCGGCGGGCAGCACGTCGTGCAAGGCGCCGCCGGCCTTGCCCTTGCCGACGGGTGTGCGGACGGCACCGACGATGACAGCGTCACGGTTCATGGCTCCTCCTTGAGTCCCGAAGCTAGGTATCCATATCTATACCCAGATAAACACCTAGGTATGCTGAATGCAACCCAGACAAGGAGGTGATTTGCGTGACATTCCTGCAGGGCCCGCTGGCCGACCGGGACAAGTGGTCGGCGGTCGGCCAATGTGCGATCGAAAAGACCATGTCGGTGCTCGGCACCAAATCAGCGATGCTCATCATGCGCGAGGCGTACTACGGCACCACCCGGTTCGACGACTTCGCCCGCCGCGTCGGCATCACCAAGGCCGCGACGTCCGCGCGGCTGGCCGAACTGGTCGAGCTCGGGCTGCTGGAGCGCCGGCCCTACCGCGAGCCGGGGCAGCGCAGCCGCGACGAGTACGTCCTCACCGATGCCGGCATCGACTTCATGCCGGTGGTCTGGGCGATGTTCGAGTGGGGCAGAAACCACCTGCCGGGCCACAATCGCCTGCGGCTGGTCCATCAGGGCTGCGGGGCACAGGCGGGCGTGGAAATCCGCTGCCGCAAGGGGCATTTGGTGCGTCCCGACGAGCTCGGCATGCGCCTGGTCAAGTCTGGTTGAGCACCGCCAGCAGCCGCCGGGCCGCCGCGACGCGGCGAACGGCGGGACCGGACAGCGTGTCCAGCGCGCATTCAGGGTCGGCGGGCGGCCCAAGGTGGCCGCAGCCGCGCGGGCAGTCCTCGATCGCGTCGGCCAGATCCGAGAACGCCATCAGCACGTCGTCGGGGTGAATGTGGGCCAACCCGAACGAACGGATGCCCGGGGTGTCGATCACCCAGCCGGAGCCCTCCAACGGCAGCGCCACCGACTGCGTGGAGGTGTGCCTTCCCCGACCGATCTCGGTGACCTCGCCGACAGCCCGATCCGCTTCGGGCACAAGCCGATTCACCAGTGTCGACTTGCCGACCCCGGAATGGCCGAGCAGGACCGTGATCTTGCCGGCGAGCAGGTCCGCCACCGCGAGCAGCGGATCGTCGCGGCCCGCGGCGACCACCGTCAGGTCCAGGTCGACGAACTGCCGCTCGAACGGCTCGGGCGGCGCCAGGTCGGTCTTGGTCAGGCAGAGAATCGGTGTCAGCCCGCCGGCGTAGGCGGCGATCAGGGCCCGGTCGACCAGCCCGGTGCGCGGCGGCGGGTCCGCCATCGCCACCACGATCAGGAGTTGGTCCGCGTTGGCGACGACCACGCGCTCGGTGGGATCGGTGTCATCGGCGGTGCGCCGCAACACCGTTCGCCGCGGCCCGCGGCGCACGATCCGGGCCAGGGTGTCCGGTCGGCCGGACAGATCGCCGACCAGGTCGACGTCGTCGCCGACGACGATCGGCGTGCGGCCCAGCTCGCGCGCCCGCATGGCGGTGACCCGGCGATCGGGGCGGCCGCCCAGCACGCACCCCCAGCGGCCACGGTCGACGCTGATCACCATGGCGGCCTCGGCGTCGGCGTGCACCGGACGAGTCTTGGTCCGCGGTCGCGATCCCCTGCCGGACCGGACTTTGACGTCGGACTCGTCGTAGTCGCCGGGTCTCAACCGCCGGGCTCCCCGTCGGACAGCATCCGCGCCCACAGCTGCGGGAACTCCGGCAGCGTCTTGGTGGTGGCGCCGATGTCGTCCACCCGAACCCCGGGCACTCGCAGCCCGACGATCGCGCCGGCCATCGCCATGCGGTGATCGGCGTAGGCGTGCCAGGTGCCCGGCCGCAGCGGTGTCGCGGTGATCACCAGCCCGTCGTCGGTTTCGGCGCAGTCACCGCCCAGGCGGTTGATCTCGGCGCTCAGCGCAGCGAGCCGATCCGTCTCATGCCCGCGCAGATGCGCGATGCCGGTCAGGCGCGACACCGACCCGGGGTTCGCCAGCGCCGCCAGCGCCGCCACCGATGGCGTCAGCTCGCCCGTGGCTCGCAGGTCGACGTCGAACCCGTCGTAACCCGCCGGGCCGCGCACTTCCAGGAACGAATCAGTCTGGGTGACAACGGCATTCAGCTTCGCGAAGACGTCCAGGATGTTGCCGGCGGGTTGCACGCTGTGCGCGGGCCAGCCGGTGATGCGCACCGTTCCGCCGCTGACCACGGCGGCGGCCAGGAACGGGACGGCGTTGGTCAGGTCGGGTTCGACCTCCCAGTGCCGGGTCGCGACCGCGCCGGCACGCACCCGCCAGCGGTCGGGGACCGAGTCGTCGACGTCGACCCCGGCCTGCCGCAGCATCTGCACGGTCATCGCGATGTGCGGCGCCGACGGCAGTGCCGCACCGGTGTGCTGCACGGTCAGGCCGTCGCTGAACGACGCTGCGCACAGCAGCAGGCCGGACACGAACTGCGACGACGCCGAGGCGTCGATCTCGACGGTGCCGCCGGCGACCGATCCGGTGCCGTGGACCCGGAAGGGCAGACCGGCCCCGTCGATCCGGACGCCGAGGCCGCGCAGCGCGTCCAGCAGCGGCGCGATGGGCCGGACGCGGGCCTGCTCGTCGCCGTCGAAATCCACCGGCGAGCGGGCCAGCGCCGCCAACGGCGGAACGAAACGCAACACCGTGCCCGCCAGGCCGCAGTCGATGCGGGCGCCGGGACCGGGGTCGATGCGGCCGTCGACGGTCAGCTCGGACCCGGCTCCGTCGACGGACAGGCCCAGGGTGCGCAGCGCACCGATCATCAGGTCGGTGTCGCGGCTGCGCAGCGCCCCGCTGACCGTGGACGTGCCCTGTCCCTGTGCGGCCGCCAGCGCCGCGAGCAGCAGCGCCCGGTTGGTCTGCGATTTCGACCCGGGAATGGTCACGGTCGCGCGCACCGGCGCGGCCGCCTGCGGGGCCGTCCACGAATCGGTGCTGCTCACGTGCTTCATCCTGCCGTGTCGGCGGACGACTTGCCCACCGGGCACCGCCACCAGGCACCATGGAAGTCATGTGCGGACGGTTTGCGGTCACGACGGATCCGGCCAAGCTGGCCGAGAAGATCAAGGCGATCGACGAGGCCACCGGGGCCGCGCCCGATACCGGCCGGCCCAATTACAACGTGGCTCCGACGGCCACCGTCGCCACCGTCGTGACCCGCCACAGCGAGCCCGACGACGAGCCGACCCGGCGGGTCCGGCTGATGCGCTGGGGGTTGATCCCGCCGTGGGTCAAGGCCGGTCCCGACGGGACGCCCGAGAACAAGGGTCCGCTGCTGATCAACGCCCGGGCCGACAAGGTCACCACCTCGCCCGCCTTCCGCGGTTCGGCCAAGAGCAAGCGCTGCCTGGTGCCGATGGACGGCTATTACGAGTGGCGCGCCAATTCCGGTGACGGCGGCAAGAAGTCGCGCAAGACGCCGTTCTACATGTACCGCAGCGACGGCGAGCCGTTGTTCGCGGCGGGCCTGTGGTCGGTGTGGAAGCCCGCGAAAGACGCTGCGCCGCTGCTGAGTTGCACGATCATCACCACCGACGCGGTGGGCGAGCTCGCCGAGATCCACGACCGGATGCCGCTGATGCTCGCCGAGGCCGATTGGGACACGTGGCTGAATCCGGACGCCGAGCTGGATCCCGAATTCCTGGCCCGCCCGCCGGACGCGGGCGCCATCGAGATGCGGCAGGTGTCGACGTTGGTCAACAGCGTCCGCAACAACGGCCCGGAGTTGCTGCAGCCGGCCGAGCCGGAGCCCGGACAGATCAAGCTGCTATAGCGCGGGTGTCATGCCGCCCCCGAGCTGTCGTCCTCGTCCTCGTCCTCGTCGTTCTCCTCATCGTCCCCATCGCGGAGGAGTTTTTCGGGGTGCCAGTAGGTGTTGGTGCGGGGTTGGCCGCGGTCGAGGTGCGGGGGTGGGATCCATTCGGTGTCGCCGTTGTGGCGTCGGCGGGTGGTCCAGCCGCCGGGTTGAAGTAGGCGGTGGTGGGGGCCGCAGCCGAAGGTGAGGTCGTTGACGTCGGTGGTGTGGCAGGTGGCGTAGTCGGTGATGTGGTGGACTTCGCTGTAGTAGCCGCCCACGGTACACCCCGGGGCGGTGCAGCCACGATCCTTCGCATACAACACGATTCGCTGTCCGGGCGAGGCAAGCCGTCGGGTGTGGTAGAGCGCCACGGCCTTGCCCTTGTCAAAAATCGCTAGGTAGTGGTGAGCGTGGCGGGCCAGGCGGATCACGTCGCTCATGGGCAGGATGGTGCCGCCGCCGGTCAGGGCGCGCCCGGCGGCGGCTTCGAGTTCGGCCAGGGTGGTGGACGCGATGATGGCGGCCGGCAGCCCGTTGTGTTGACCGAGTTCGCCCGAGGCCAACAGGGCGCGCAGCGCCGCGTTCAGCGCGTCGTGCTGACGCTGAGCGGTCGAGCGGGCATCACCGTCGATGGCCTCTTGAGAGGGGGCGCCGTCCACGGTCGGGGTGTCGTCGAACGGGTTGCACATGCCGGGGGCGGCCAGCTTGGCCCACACCGCTTCCAGGGTGGCGCGGGCCTCGGGGGTCAGCCAGCCGCGCAATTGCGACATGCCGTCGGCGCCCTGGTTGCCCAGGGTCAGGCCGCGGCGGCGCGCGCGGTCGGCGTCGGTGTAGGTGCCGTCGGGATTGAGGCACTCGGCCAGGGTGTGGGCCAGCGCGCCGAGTTGTTCGGGGCGGAATTGTGTGCCCTGGGCGGCCAGCGCGGCTTCGACCTGTTCGCGGGTACCGTGGTCGATCCAGCCGGGCAGCCGGTGAAAAAACCCGCGGATCACCGCCACCTGCCCGGCACCGAGCGTGCCGTCGCGCTGCGCGGCGGCGGTGGCCGCCAGCACCGGCGCCAACGGCTCACCGGTCAGGCCACGGCGTGGTCCGAGGTCGGCGGCCTCGCGTACCCGTCGCCCCGCCTCGGCGCGGCTGATCAACGTCGCTTCGGCGATCGCGTGGGAGAGTTTGCCGCCGAGTTCTTCGGGGGTGGCCTGGCGGGCCAAGTGGTTGATCGGTTGGTGTTCGAGGGCGGGCAGGCGCCGGCGCAGCCGCTCGCAGCGCGCCAGCCAGGCCAGCCATTCCGGGGTGGTCAACGCGTCGCAGTCCAGGGCGGCCACCGAGTCGAGCGCGGCCTCGGCGGCATCGAACGCCGCCGCGATCGCCTCCCGATCCCCACCGCCAGAACTCATACCGTCAAACTAGACACGGCCACCGACAAGAAACCCCGCCCAGAGACGCTTGATGCCAAAGTGACACAAGAGATTTCCAATCGGGCCGATTGTCCACACCAGACAACGGCCGGCTCATTCTTGTCGGTCGGCAACTGACCCGGACAAGCCGCCGGGCCTTAGCATGCGTGTGTGACAGGCTCCTATACCTACACTTTCGACGACATCCGGAACCGCCCCGTCGCCGTGATCGGGGCCGGAACGCTCGGCCGCCGCATCGCGCTGATGTTCGCCAGCCGCGGCGGAACCGTGCGGATCCACGCCCGGCGCGCCGAACAGCTCGCCGAGGCGACGCAATACGTGGCCGATACCCTACCGAAGCTGTTGCAGGACAGGGGATTTGGCGAATCCGGCGTTGCTACCGGAGTGACGTCGCTCGACGAGGCGCTCGATGACACCTGGCTCGCCGTGGAGTCCGCCCCGGAGCGGCTCGACGTCAAGATCCCGCTGTGGGGTCAGATCGACCGGGCCGCGCCCGCGGACACCATCTTCGCGACGAACTCGTCGTCTTACCCGTCGCCGCTGATGGCCGAAAACGTGCGCGACAAAACGCGTCTGTGCAACATGCACTTCTACATGCCGCCCCAGATCAACGCCGTCGACCTGATGTCCGACGGGCAGACCGACCGGGGCCTGCTCGACACCCTGCTGGCCGTCCTGCCCGAGTTCGGGGTGCATCCCTTCGAGGCGCGCAAGGAGAGCACGGGATTCATCTTCAATCGCATCTGGGCCGCCATCAAGCGCGAGTCGCTCGCCGTGGTCGCCGAGGGCGTCGCCCGCCCGGAAGACGTCGACGGCATGTTCAAGGTCAACTGGGGTGTGGCCGCCGGCCCGTTTCAGATGATGGACCTGGTCGGCCTGGACGTGGTGCTCGACATCGAAAACCACTACGCGCAAGAGTTTCCGCACCTGCCGAACAACGTGCGAGAGTTGTTGCAGTCCTACGTCGATGCCGGCAAGCTCGGCATCAAGACCGGCGAGGGCTTCTACTCGTATCAGTAGCCGGGGTACGCAGGCGCAGCATCGCCATCGCGGTGCCCAGGTACCACAGCACGGTCGTCACGGCCGGTGCCCAGGCGGTGAAACCGCCCTCGATGCTGAACGCCCCGGTGCGGAAGAACACGCCCGCGGTCCCGAGCAGATTTACCGCCAGCGCCAGCAGCGCCAGATACGCAGTCCATCTCGGAAGCACGGCGTCGGCGAAGACACAGTACGCATAGGCGAAGGCCGTCGCCGCCATGAAGGAGCCCCACAAACCGATCAGGACGCCCGGGAAGTGGACTCCCATTGTGAAGACGATGCCCGCCGGCAACCGGTCGGCATGCTGGGCGACGGCAATTTGCATGGCCTGCGTCACCAGCAACAGTGTGGCGACGGCCGCGGTGCCGAGCAGGAAAATCCCGCTGAGGTAGCCGCTGTTTTCTGATCTGCGCAGGATCCGGTGCACCGCAACGGCGAACATCAACGTCAGTGGCGCAGCCAATGCTGCGTACATCCATGCCTGCGTGACCAGCAGGGAATGCTTCTCGATGAAGAAGTTCCGGTAGCTTTCGGCGTCGCCATTCGCTTGCGGCGGCGCACCGGTGAGCGTTGCGGCGATAACCGTGACGAGGATGTAGACGAGTCCCGCAACGCCACCGAATCGAATCCACCGACCGTCTTGCACAGCCGCCCACACCTGTCCTTCCTTGTCTGATGGTGTGAGGATAATGCCGCATCAAGTTGGGCGCCGACGGTCATTGCGCGGCTGCGCGAGACGCTGCGGGTGTACCTGGGCTGCGGCTGCAGCTACAAGGCCGCCGCGGAGGAGCTCAACCTGCACTTCAACTCGGCGAAAACCGGGTCGCCCGCGCCGTCGAGCGGCGCGGCCGGGAGATCGGCAGCGACCGGCTCGACGTCGAACGTGCGGTGCTGCGGCCCTGGTAGCCCTGGGCGATTACGCGGCCGCGGGCCGGTTGGTCCCGCGGATGGCGTGGACGGCGGTGATGGTGGCCGCGAGCAGCACGGGGGACAACACCAGGACGAGCACTCCGGCGACGGTCAGATACGCGGTCAGGAAGGCCATGATTCGCTCACATTCTCCGCACGGCGGTGCGGTGGGATGGGTTGTGGTACTTGACGATTCGAGCCGAGGCTGGAATTCGGATCAGCTGGATGCTGAAGCGCGACGCTGCGCTTGCCAGGAAATCTAGCGACGCCGCCGCGGTCCGGGAATGTCGTCGACCGATCAACTTCCGGTGCAGGTTTGTCCTCTGGAGACTAAGGATTTGCACACCACATGCGTCATCATGTCTCTACAGACTCGAACACATCCTGGAGCGCATTGTGACCGCCCTGAGCAGCAACCTCGTCGCATCCAAAGACCGCCACCCCGATCGCGTCGCGCTGCGCTGCGACGACCTGCAGTTCACCTACGCCGAGCTCGACGACGCGGCGGCCCGCGTCGCGACCCTGCTGGACCGCGCCGGCGTCCGGCCCGGCGATCGGGTGGGGGTGATGCTGCCCAACACGCCCGCATTCGCCATCGCGTTCTACGGCATCATGTACCGCGGCGCCGTCGCGGTCCCGATGAACCCCCTGCTCAAGGCCCGCGAGATCGCCTTTTACCTGTCCAACACCGGCGCCGGCGCGCTGTTCGCGACACCGGCCTTCGCCGACGAGGCCACCGCCGGCGCCACCGAGGCGGGCGCGCAGTGCTGGCTGGTCGACGACGCCGCGCTGATGAAGTCGATCGCCGACCTGCCGGCGCAGGAGTCACCGGTGCAACGCGACGACGACGACGTCGCCGTCATCCTGCACACCTCGGGCACCACCGGAAAACCCAAGGGCGCCATGCTCACCCACGCCAACCTGGGCCGCAACTGCGACGTGGCGGTGCGCACCCTCGTCGAGCTCGGGCCGGACGACGTCATAATGGGCTGCCTGCCGCTGTTCCACGTCTTCGGCCTGACCTGCGGGCTCAACGCGGCCGTCCTCGCGGGCGCGACGCTGACGCTCATTCCCCGGTTCGACCCGCGCAAGGCCCTGGAGGTGATCCAGCGCGACGCCGTCACCGTGTTCGAGGGGGTGCCGACGATGTACTCGGCGCTGCTGAGCGTGGCGGAGGAGGCCTCCCCGGAGGCGACGCGGAGCCTGCGCACCTGCGTGTCCGGCGGCGCGGCGCTGCCCGTCCAGGTCCTCACCGACTTCGAAAAGGCCTTCGGCTGCGCGGTTCTCGAGGGCTACGGGCTCTCGGAGAGCTCTCCCGCGGCCGCGTTCAACCATCCGCACCGGCCGCGCAAGGCGGGCTCGATCGGGACCCCGATCGAGGGCGTCGAGATGCGGGTGGTCGACCTGGACGGGGTCGAGGTCCCGCAGGGGGAGGCCGGCGAGATCCAGATCCGCGGCCACAACGTGATGAAGGGCTACTGGAACCTGCCCGACGCCACCAAGGCCACGATCACGCCCGACGGGTGGCTGGCCACCGGCGACGTCGGGCGCGTCGACGAAGACGGCTACTTCTACATCGTCGACCGGACCAAGGACATGATCATCCGCGGCGGCTACAACGTCTACCCACGCGAGATCGAGGAGGTGCTCTACGAGCATCCCGCGGTCGCCGAGGCCGCCGTCGTCGGCGTCCCGCACGACTCGCTCGGCGAGGAGGTCGGCGCCGCCGTCGCCCTCAAGAAGGGCGCCGCCGCCACGGCCGACGAGCTGCGCGAGTACGTCAAGGCGCGGGTGGCCGCCTACAAGTATCCGCGCCAGGTCTGGCTGGTCGACGCCCTGCCCAAGGGCCCCACCGGCAAGCTGCTGAAGCGCGAGATCACCATCCCCACAAGCGAAAACAGCCGAGTCGGGGATTAGGGGCCGGTGTATCCCGGCGGGTTGACGCCATCCACCCAGAAGTCGACACCGAGCTGCGCGCCGGGTGCGCAGTTGTACACCGACAGGTCGGTGACGCCGGAATCGACCAGCACGTCCTCGCACAGCAGCGTGTTTCCGGTGAACTCGCGGGCGGGCTTGTTGAGGATGACGTAGGCGGCGTCGGAGTACACCTCCGGCCTGCGTGCCCGGCCCATGGCCTCCTCACCGCCGAGCAGGTTCTGCACCGCGGCGGTGGCCACCAGCGTGCGCGGCCACAGCGTGTTGGACGCGATGCCGGCCTCGCGCATCTCCTCGGCTATCCCCAACGCGCACAGCGTCATTCCGAACTTGGCCATCATGTACGCCGTCGGCTTCAGCCATTCCTTGCCCAGCAGCACCGGCGGCGACAGCGTCAGGATGTGCGGGTTCTCCCGGCCCTTCAGATGCGGAATGCACGCCTGCGACACCGCATACGTGCCGCGCACCTGGATCCCGTTCATCAGGTCGAACCGCTTCATCGGCACCTCGGTGACGGACCCCAGGTTGATCGCCGACGCGTTGTTCACGCAGATGTCGATGCCGCCGAACTGCTCGACGGTCTTGGCCACCGCGGCCTCCACGGATTCGGGATCGCGGACGTCTCCGACGATCGGCAGCGCCTGCCCGCCCGCCTCCTCGAGCTCCTTGGCCGCGGTGAACACGGTGCCCGGCAGCTTCGGGTGCGGTTCGGCGGTCTTGGCGATCAGGGCGATGTTGGCGCCGTCCTGCGCGGCGCGTTTGGCGATCGCGAGGCCGATACCGCGACTCGCGCCGGAGATGAACATGGTCTTGCCGTTGAGAGACATGGCGTCACACTAACGTCCCGCCGCAGCCGGCCGGACTCGGCCCGCAAAGACCGGGAAATAGCTGGTCGGCCGGCGCTGTTAAACCAGTCGGTTTACCGATGCACCCTTTGCGGACCGGGCGGACCCGGGCAGACAGTGTCGGAGGCAGCCTTTAGATTGGAGGAGCAGTCTGGTGTCAACGGCGACGAGCCTATGCCCAATAGGCGCTGAGCAGTTGATTCGCTTTCTCGCGAGTCCGATGGCGCTTTCGACGCTGCCCGGCGACACCGCAGCAGAAGGGACCGTGTTGATGGCCGACTTCGAGGATGGCCGAGAGGATGGCCGGGACGGCGCGACAGGGCCGGAGAGTCCCGCGGCTGGGGCGCAAGAGAGCGACGAGGAGCTGACCGCGCGTTTCGAACGCGACGCGATCCCGCTGATCGACCAGCTCTACGGCGGTGCCCTGCGCATGACCCGCAATCCCGCCGACGCCGAGGACCTGCTGCAGGAGACCATGGTGAAGGCCTACGCGGGGTTTCGCTCCTTCCGGGCGGGCACCAACCTCAAGGCGTGGCTGTACCGGATCCTGACCAACACCTACATCAACAGCTACCGCAAAAAGCAGCGCCAGCCCGCGGAGTATCCGACCGAGGCGATCACCGACTGGCAGTTGGCGTCCAACGCCGAGCATTCCTCCACCGGGTTGCGCTCGGCCGAGGTCGAGGCGCTCGAGGCGCTCCCGGACACCGAGATCAAGGAGGCGCTGCAGGCGTTGCCGGAGGAGTTCCGGATGGCGGTCTACTACGCCGACGTCGAGGGCTTCCCATACAAAGAGATCGCAGAGATCATGGACACGCCGATCGGGACGGTAATGTCTCGGCTGCACCGCGGCAGGCGTCAGCTTCGTGGTCTGTTGGCCGACGTGGCCAAGGAGCGAGGGTTCAACCGCGGTCAACAGGCGCACGAGGAGGTGTCGTCATGAGCGAGTTCCCCGGCCCCGCCGGCCCGCGCGCAGACGACAGCGATTCCCACGGCAGCATGGGCTGCGCCGAAGTGATCGCCGAGGTGTGGACCCTGCTCGACGGCGAATGCACGCCGGAGGCCAAGGAGAGGCTGCGCCAGCATCTGGAGGCATGCCCCGGATGCTTCAAGCATTACGGGCTCGAGGAGCGGATCAAGGCGCTGATCGCGACCAAATGCCGGGGCGAGAAGGCCCCCGAGGGCCTGAAGGAGCGCCTGCGGCTGGAGATCCGCCGCACCACCATCATCCGGGGCATGGAGTAGCGCCCAGGGCGTCGAGCGGCTACGAGTTGGGCCGTTTGCCGTGGTTGGCTTTGCTGTACTTGCGGTCGCGCTTCTTGCGGCCACGCTTGGCCATGTCCTCGAACCTCCGTCAATGGATCCCTGCTGGAATGGCCAGTCTCTCACGCGACGCGGCACGCGGTGTCAACGGCCGTGCGCCGCGGTCCCGGCCGGTCTTGTGGTTCGATATACGAAGACCAGCCAGCATGCGCAGGGGCCGAAACGAGTGGGGTGAAGATGGCCGAGGATGTTCGCGCCGAGATCGTGGCCAGCGTGCTCGAAGTCGTGGTGAGCGAGGGTGACCAGATCGGCAAGGGCGACACCGTGGTGCTGCTGGAATCGATGAAGATGGAGATCCCCGTCCTGGCCGAGGTCGACGGCACGGTCAGCAAGGTGAGCGTCTCCGTCGGCGACGTCATCCAGGCGGGCGACCTCATCGCCGTGATCAGCTAGCCCCGGGGAACGACTCGGGAGTAATCGATGTCCACTCTCGGTGACCTGCTTGCCGAGCACACGATGCTGCCGGGCAACGCGGTGGACCACCTGCACGCGGTGGTCGGGGAGTGGCAGCTGCTGGCCGACCTGTCGTTCGCCGATTACCTGATGTGGGTCCGCCGCGACGACGGCATGCTGGTGTGCGTGGCGCAGTGCCGGCCGAACACCGCGCCGACGGTGCTGCAGACCGACGCGGTGGGCAGCGTCGTCCCCGGCGACCGGCTGCCGCTCGTCGCCGAAACCTTCACCACCGGCGCCATCGGGCGGGAAAGCGCTGCGGGCCAACCACATTCGTGGCAACTGCCCGGGCCCCACGTCGCCGCCTCCCCGGTGCGGTATGGCCTCCAGGTGGTCGCGGTGCTGACCCAGCATCAAACCGCGGGTGCCGCCGACCGCGCGTCGGGCCAGCTGGAGACGGCCTACCGGGAATGCGCCGAGGACCTCGTCCACATGCTCGCCGAGGGCACCTTTCCCGACGTGGGGGACGTGGCCATGTCGCGCTCCACGCCCAGGGCGGGCGATGGCTTCATCCGCCTCGACGTCAACGGCGTGGTCGCCTACGCCAGCCCCAACGCGCTGTCGGCCTACCACCGGATGGGCCTCACCACGGAGCTGGAGGGCCACAACCTCATCGAGATCACCCGGCCGCTGATCTCCGACTCGTTCGAGGCGCAGGAGATGGCCGAGCACGTCCAGGACCTGCTGGCCGGCGGGAAGAGCATGCGGATGGAGGTCGACGCCGGGGGCGCGACGGTGCTGCTGCGCACGCTGCCGCTGGTGGTGCACGGCGCCAGCGCCGGTGCCGCGGTGCTGATCCGCGACGTCACCGAGGTCAAGCGCCGCGACCGGGCCCTGATCTCCAAGGACGCCACGATCCGGGAGATCCATCACCGGGTGAAGAACAACCTGCAGACGGTGGCGGCGCTGCTGCGCCTGCAGGCCCGCCGCACGGCCAACGCCGAGGGCCGCGAGGCCCTGATCGAATCGGTGCGCCGGGTGTCGTCGATCGCGTTGGTCCACGACGCGCTGTCGATGTCGGTGGACGAGCAGGTGAACCTCGACGAGGTCATCGACCGGATCCTGCCGATCATGAACGACGTCGCGTCCGTGGACCGGCCGATCCGGATCAACCGGGTCGGCGACCTGGGCGTGCTGGACTCCGACCGCGCGACGGCGCTGATCATGGTGATCACCGAGCTCGTGCAGAACGCGATCGAGCACGCGTTCGACGCCGACGCCGAGGGGTCGGTGACGATCCGCGCCGAGCGCTCCGCGCGCTGGCTCGACGTCGTGGTGCACGACGACGGCCGGGGACTGCCGGAGGGATTCAACCTGGAGTCCTCCGACAGCCTGGGCCTGCAGATCGTGCGGACGCTGGTGTCGGCGGAGCTGGACGGCACGCTGGGCATGAGCGAGGCCTCCGAGCGCGGCACCGACGTCGTGCTGCGGGTGCCGATCGGCCGCCGGGCCCGGTTGCTGCTCTAGCGCCCAAACAACAGTGCGGCCCCGACGATGGTCGGGGCCGCACTGTGTGCAGAAACTTCGGTCAGACTCCGCTACGGGCCTTGGTCCGGGCGTTGCGACGCTTCAGCGCGCGCCGCTCGTCTTCGCTCATCCCACCCCAGACGCCCGAGTCCTGGCCGGTGTTCAGGGCCCAGGCGAGACACTCCGTGGTCACCGAGCACCGATTGCAGACCAGTTTCGCGTCAGCGATCTGCGCAAGCGCCGGGCCGCTGTTCCCTACCGGGAAGAACAGCTCCGGGTCCTCGTCGCGACAGACCGCCTTGTGGCGCCAATCCATACGTTGTTACTCCTTACTGAGTGCGCAGCAAGGTGCACGGGCATTTTTCTTCGGCTGTTAAGCGTGCACAAGAAAAGGTATCCGTACCCCTACAAAGTTTTCTGCATGCAACCTTTCGATCGTTTCACAGGCTCAACAGATGTCAATAGCGTGAGTTAGCTCGTGGGCTATCTCACGTTGGCGATGTCCTGCCCAAGCCCTTATTCCTTTGTACTACGCTGATTGGCCGCCAACACCCCGCAATGGCGTGTTATCGCAGGTTGGGCGTGTTTTTGGCGGGCGGGGCGGCGACCGGGAGAAGGTCGGGGACCGACCGGAACGTCATGGTTTCGCGCAGGCCGAGGTAGTCGCCGTCGAACTGGCTGGGGATCGGGCCGTCGGTCGAGGTCACGCGCACCCAGGCGGCGTCGTCGTCGCGGACGACCTGTTTGGTGTTGGGCTTGGGGCCCTTCGACAGGATCTGGCGCAGCACGTTCAACGTGGGCAGCACCTTCATGCCGTCGAGCGCGAAGACCCCGAGGCCCGACTCGAAGGTGCAGTTCGGGTTGGTCACCAGGGGCCGGTTGTTGCTGTAGGTCCACGGGCTGGTGTTGGACACCCAGACGAAGTGCACGGCCGGGACCGGCTCGCGGTCGGGCAGCTCCAGCGTGAGCACCGGTTCGCGGCGGCGGAAGGCGAGCGTGACGGGAATCGCCACCCGCCAATAGCGCAGCGCGTTGACGTTGACGCCCTTGTCGCGCTGCGCCTCGACCGCGGCCACGACCTCCGCGTCGACGCCCATTCCGGCGTTGATCAGCGCCCATCGCTCGCCGCAGTCGATCAGCCCGATGCGGCGCCAGGCCTGGTGCCGGCGGTAGTCGTCGATCAGCTGGATGAGCTGGTTGGTGGCGGCGACCGGATCCTTGGCGATGCCCAGCGACCGGGCCAGCACGTTCGCCGAGCCGCCGGGCACCACGGCGACCGCCGGCACGTGCTCGGTGCGGGCCGAGCCGGGGCTGCCGAGCAGGCCGTTGACCACGTTGCTGACGGTGCCGTCGCCGCCGTGCACGACGACCAGGTCGATTCCGTCCGCGGCGGCCGCCTGGGCGATTTCGGCGCCGTGACCGCGGTGGCTGGTGTGCTCGACGGTGAGGTCGAGGCGGCTCTTCAGTGCGTGCGCCAGCAGGTCGCGACCGGCCGGGGTGGTGGAAGTGGCTGTTGGGTTCACGATCAGCACGGCGCGCATGACGCACGAGCTTATGCGGGCCGGTTAAGGCCGCGCTGTGCGGGAACCGCGCACGCGCAACCGAAGAGCCGGCCGGCGTGACTACGCTGGCGCTGTGCCGCCGCCCGCCCCGACCACCGTGCGCGTCTCGGGGTGGATCGTCGCGGTGCAGGGCGTCGCCGCGTTGGCGGTGGCCGCGGTGCTGGTGGTGCGCGTGATCGCCGGGGCCGATCAGCGGGTGGTCAACGGCCTGGGCACCGCGGCCTGGTTCGTCCTGGCCGGTGGCGTGGTGTTGGCCGCCGGGCGCGCGCTGGTGCTCGGCAAGCGCTGGGGCCGCGGCGTGGCCGTGTTCACCCAGCTGCTGTTGCTGCCGGTGGCCTGGTATGTCGCGGTCGGCTCGCATCAGCCGGCGTTCGGGATTCCCGTCGGCGTCGTGGCGCTGGCCGCCTTGGTCCTGCTCTTCACCCCCGCGGCCGTGCGCTGGGCCGCCGGGGGCGATCAGCGCGGCCCGGCCAGCTCGGCCAGCGGCGGGCCGGAGAGCCGATAGGTGGTCCACTCGCGCAGCGGCCGGGCGCCGATCTCGTCGTACAGCGCGATGGCGTCGGCGTTCCAGTTCAGCACCGCCCACGACAACCGCGTGTAGCCGTTGTCGAGGCACTCGCGGGCCAGCGCCGCCAACAGCGCCCGGGCCAGGCCGCGGCGGCGAAAACGCGGGCGCACGAACAGGTCTTCGAGGTAGATTCCCGCGACCCCGTCCCAGGTGGAGAAGCTGAGGAACCACAGCGCCATCGCGGCGACCCGGCCGCCGACTTCGGCGACATGCCCGTGCACCGTCGGCGAATCGCCGAAAAGCGCTGCGGAAATTTGTGTTTCGGTGACGGTGCATTGCTCGGGGGCGCATTCGAATTCGGCCAGCCCGTGGATCATGTCGGCAATATCGGCGCTGTCTTTCGGTGCGACGCGGCGGACATTGACGCTCATTGCTCCACGCCCAGCGCGCTCAATATCGTGGCGAATTTCGTTGTCGTCTCGTCGACTTCGTCGTCGGGGTCCGATTCGGCGACGATGCCGCCGCCGGCGTGCGCGAGGGCGCTGCGGCGGTCCGCCGACAGCTGTGCGCAGCGGATGGTCACCACCCAGACGCCGTCGCCGCTGGCGTCGCACCAGCCGACCGCCCCGGCGTAGAAACCGCGGTCGCCCTCCAATTCGGCGATGAGCTCGCACGCGGCCTTGGTCGGCACCCCTCCGACCGCCGGTGTCGGATGCAGCGCCAATGCCAAATCGATTGCGGTGGTTGATTTGTCGCGCAGCGTACCGCTGATCGGCGTGCACAGGTGCCAGACCGCCGCGGTGCGGCTCAGTTGGGGCTCGGCAGCGATCGTCAGGTCGTGGCACAGGGGCTCCAGCGCGGCCCGCATGGTGTCGATGACCAGCTGGTGCTCGTGGCGGTTCTTGGCCGATTCCGCCAGGGCGGCGCCGTTGGCGGCGTCGATGTCCGGGTCGGCGGAGCGGGGCGCCGAACCGGCGAACGGCCGGCATTCGACCCGGTCGCCGGAGCGGGCGACCAGGAGTTCGGGGCTGGCGCCCACCAGCGCGGCGCCCGCGTAGCCGTCGCCTGCGGCGGTCAGGTCGACGAGATAGCCGTAGGCGGCCGGGTCGGCGGCGACCAGCCGGCGCAGCACGACGCGCGCGTCCACCGCGGCGTCGGCGGCCAGCCGCAGCGCGCGGGCCAGCACCACCTTGCGCAGCGGGCCGCCCGGGGCGGCGAGCCGGTCGCGCGCGCGGCCGATCCGGGCGCGGTAATCGCCGGGCGGCGGGACGGCGGCGGCGACGCGCACCGCCGGCAGCGGCCCCGCCGGCCAGTCGGGCAGCCCGTCGGGGCGCAGCATGGTGCGCGGCGCCAGCAGGGCGGCGGGCTTAGCAACATCGAAAGGCAAGGCGCCCAACACGATTGGGGCCGAACCCGATCGCAGCGCGGCCCGCGCCGCCTGCACGTCGCGGTACCGCGCCCGCACCCCGTCGGCGATCAGGGTGCCGCGCGGCCCGCACAGCGCGAACGGCGGTTCGACGGCGCTCATCCGGGCGTGATCGCTTGCGGTTGGTTGGTCAGCCCGAGCGCCGCGAGCTGTCGCACGTCGTGCTCGAAACCGCACACGGCGATCGAGCCGGCGAGCATCCAGAAGCGGCTGCCCTCGACGAGCGGCAGCTCCACCCAGCGGGTGATGACCGAACGGGAGAAGTGGCTGTGCCCCACGAACACCACGTCGCGCGAGCTCATGTGCTCCAACGCCAGTGCGACGGCCCGATCGGCGCGGCCGCTGACCTGGGCCACGCTCTCGCCGCCGGGGCAGCCGTGCGTCCAGACCAGCCAGTCGGGGACCGATTCCCGGATCTGTGGGGTCGTCAACCCCTCGTAGGAGCCGTAATCCCATTCCGCGATCAGCTCGGTCACCTCGTCGACGGTGAGCCCGGCCAGCTTGGCCGTCGTCAGGGCGCGTATGCGGGGGCTGCTGATCACCAGCGGGTCGGCGAGTTTCAGCTCACGCAGCACCCGACCGGCGAGCTCGGCCTGGACGCGGCCGGTGTCGGTGAGTTCGAGATCGGTGCGGCTGGTGTGCTGCCCGGATTTCGACCACTCGGTCTCGCCGTGGCGCAGCAGCACCAGACGGTGGTTGTGCAAGCCCATGCCGACCGATTCTGCCGGACGACATCGGACGACATCTGGTGCCCGTAGGCCGAAGCGTTCGGCGGCCGAACATGCCAGGATGGCTCTGTGACCGCGGCGGCGATGAGAAGGGGCGGGCGCTGGTGAGCAAGACCCGGGTGTTGGCAGTGGCCAACCAGAAGGGCGGGGTGGCCAAGACCACGACGGTGGCCTCGTTGGGCGCGGCGATGGTGGAAAGCGGTCGGCGGGTGCTGCTCGTCGACCTGGACCCGCAGGGTTGTCTGACGTTCTCGCTCGGCCACGATCCCGACAAGCTGCCGGTGTCGGTGCACGAGGTGCTGCTCGGCGAGGTCGAGCCCAACGCCGCGCTGGTCACCACGATGGAGGGAATGACGCTGCTGCCGGCCAACATTGACCTGGCCGGCGCGGAGGCGATGCTGCTGATGCGGGCCGGACGCGAATACGCGCTCAAGCGCGCGCTGGCCAAGCTCGGCGACGAGTTCGACGTGGTGATCGTCGACTGCCCGCCGTCGCTGGGCGTGCTCACCCTCAACGGGTTGACGGCCGCCGACGAGGTGATCGTGCCGTTGCAGTGCGAGACGCTGGCGCACCGCGGCGTCGGCCAGTTCCTGCGCACCGTCGCCGACGTCCAGCAGATCACCAACCCGAACCTGCGGCTGCTGGGCGCGTTGCCGACGCTGTACGACTCGCGCACCACGCACACCCGCGACGTGCTGGTCGACGTCGCCGACCGCTACGACCTGCCGGTGCTGGCCCCGCCGATCCCGCGCACCGTCCGCTTCGCGGAGGCCAGCGCCTCCGGCTCGTCGGTGATCGCCGGGCGCAAGAACAAGGGCGCGACGGCCTACACCGAGCTGGCGCACGCGTTGATCAAGCACTGGAAGTCCGGCAAGCCGCTGCCCACGTTCGCCGTCGAGGTGTGAGGGCGGGCGGTCAGCCCAGGGCCACCACGGTGTCGCCCCGCTGCTCGAACACCCGGGAGCCGGAAACGGCGGGGACGACGGGCGTTCCGGGTGGCGCCGGGCCTCGGTCGACCGGTATGTAGCGCTCGTTCGCCCCGTTGACCGGGTCGTACACCCCGATGCCGCCGGTGACGGGCACCAGCAGCTTGCCGGCCATCATCGCGCCGGGTCCCAGCGGCGTCGCCTGGCCGGCGGCGATGGTGTAGCGCGGGGTCAGGGTGGTCGCGTCGAAGGCCATCACGGAGTCGCCGGTCCACCACGTCACCAGGCTGCCCGCCTGCGAGGCGACCGCCGAGCTCGACGGCGGCCTGGGCAGCAGGGTGCTCGACACGGTGGTGCCCGTCTCGTCGAGCACGTCGACCCGGGGCTGCGAGCCGGAGCTCGCCGGCAGATACACCGCCGTCGTGGTCTCCCGGACTGCGATCACGCGGGCGCCCGAATCCGCCGCGATCCCGGGCTCGGACACGACGTGTTGCTGGGGTTCGTCCTCCTCCTTGGCCGGACGCAGCAGCACCAGCCGCAGATCCGCCTGGTTGGCGCAGCTCTCCAACACCGAGACCGCCGACGAGCTGGCCGCCGCCGAGATCAGCCGGCATCCGGAGTGCAGGCCCCGCGCCGACGGCTTCACCCGGGCGTCGGTCTCGCCGTAGGCCAGCATCCGGACCATGTCCGAGCGCCACAGCTCCAGCCGGGTATCGCCCACCGACAACACGGTCATCCCGTCGGAGGACAGGCGCACGCGCGGATCGGCGTAGCCGCTGCGGGCGGGCCCGCGGCGGCCGGTGGACCCGTCCAGGGTGCTGACCTGGCCGCAGCCGCGGTCGTCGCGGAAGACCGCGACGGCGTAGCGGTAGAGCCAGGACAGCCCGCACAGGTCGGTGTCGCGGGCGTAGCTCCAGTGCGACTGGCCGGTGCCCGGGTCGCGCCCGTCGACCCGGCGCTTGTCGCCGGTGGCCACCGTCCCGCCGACCACCATGGGCGCGGTGGTGGCCGCGCTCGGGGCCGTCCACAGCTGTTTCAGGGACGCCGGCACCTCCCGGGCCGGCGTCGGGTTGGGCGCGCCGACCGCGGCGGGGTGGCTGACGGTGGCGCGGGCGTCGCTGGTCCACCAGATCAGCGCGGTGGCGGCGGCGACGACGACCGCGATCGCCGCGGCAGCGGCAATGTCGCCCCTGGTCCGGCGTTCGGGTCTGACCATGCCGCGGCGCGGCTCAGTTGGCCAGCGCGGAGGCCGCGGCGGTGTCCGCGGGCTTGCGGCGGCGCCGGCGGCGCCGGTTGGTCGCGCCGCTATTCGCACCGGACGGCGTTTCCGCGGCGGCCTCGCCGTTGCCACCCGGGGGAGCCCCGGCGGGGTGCCCGGAGACGGGCTGCCCGCCGCGGGTGCGCCGCCGCCGCTCGCCGGAGCGGCTGCGCGCGGGCTTCTGGCCGTTACCCTGGCTCGAGTTCCGGCTCGAGCCGCGGCTCGCGCCCTGGCCTTCGCGCCGCTTGACCGGAGACTTGCGGGCCGAACCGACGGTGCCGGCCGCCCCGGCCGGGATGCCGAGCTCGGCGTACAGGTGCGGGGAGTTGGAGTAGGTCTCGGCCGGCTCCGGGTTGCCCAGGCCCAGCGCCTTGTCGATCATCGCCCAGCGGGGCAGCTCGTCCCAGTCGACGAGGGTGACCGCGATGCCGGTCTTGCCGGCGCGACCGGTGCGTCCGATCCGGTGCACGTAGGCCTGTTCGTCCTCGGGGGTCTGATAGTTGATGACGTGGGTGATGTCGTCGATGTCGATGCCGCGCGCGGCGACGTCGGTGGCGACCAGCACGTCGACGTCACCGTTGCGGAACGCCTTGAGGGCCTTCTCCCGGGCGATCTGCCCGAGATCGCCGTGCACGGCGCCGACCTTGAATCCGCGCTCGGCCAACTCGTCGGCCACCTTCTGCGCGGTGCGCTTGGTGCGGGTGAAGATCATCGTCGCGCCCCGGCCCTCGGCCTGCAGGATGCGGCTGACCATCTCAACCTTGTCCAGCGCGTGGGCGCGGTAGACGAACTGCTCGGTGGTGTCGTGGGTCGCGGCGGAATGCGGTGCCTCGGCCCGGATGTGGGTCGGCTGCACCATGAACGTGCGGGCCAGCGTGATGATCGGGTCCGGCATGGTCGCCGAGAACAGCATCGACTGCCGGTCGGCGGGAATCTGGCGCAGGATCCGCTCGATGTCGGGCAGAAAGCCCAGGTCCAGCATCTCGTCGGCCTCGTCGAGCACCAGTACCGACAGCCCGCCGAGCTGCAGGTGACCCTGCTGGCACAGGTCGAGCAGCCGGCCCGGGGTGCCGACCACGACGTCGGCGCCGGTGCGCAGCGCGTCGATCTGCGGTTCGTAGGCGCGGCCCCCGTAGATGGACACCACCGACAGTCGGCGGCCGTCCTCGGCGGTCAGGTATTTGGCGGCGGTGGCCAGGTCCCCGGTGACCTGCAGGCACAGCTCGCGGGTCGGCACCACGACCAGGGCCCGCGGAGTGCCGGTGAGCGGCCTCGCGCCGGTGTCGGTCGTGATGCGCTGCAGCAGCGGCACGCCGAAGGCGAAGGTCTTGCCCATGCCGGTGCGGGCCTGGCCGATCACGTCGTCGCCGGCGAGGGCCAGCGGCAGGGTCAACTCCTGGATGGCGAACGGACGCTCGATGCCCTCTTCGGCGAGGGCCCGCACGATCTCGTCGCGCACGTCGAGTTCGGCGAAGGAGGCTTGGGGGGTCGGTTCAGTTTTGCTTGTCAGCGCGGTCATATGTGGGTGATGTGCCTTTCGGTGACGTCTTGGTTGGTGTCGGTTTTTCTGTCGCGGTCACGCGCGCACGAATTCCGACTCCAAGTCGCCGAGTCGCAGGCCCCTGCCCGATTTGGGCGGGCCCGCTGTGCACGCACATTTCGCCGGTGGCGGCGATACGGCCACCACCTCGGTCCATGATAGCTGGTCAACAGCCGGCGCCCGGCTTCCCCCATGTCAGCCGACTAGAGTGTTGCCCATGACTTCGGCCTCCTCCGCCGACCGGGTGGACGATTCACCCTCCCCACGACTGACCGCCGACCATCCCGGCGTCAACGAACTTTTCGCAGTGCTCGCCTACGGCGAGATCGCCGCGTTCTACCGGCTTACCGACGAGGCGAAGATGGCCCCCGACCTGCGGGGACGGATCTCCATGGCCAGCATGGCCGCCGCCGAGATGCAGCACTACGAACTGCTGCGCGACGCCCTGGAACGCCGCGGCGTCGACGTCGTCTCGGCGATGACGAGGTACGTGTCGATCTTGGAGAACTACCACCGGCTGACCATGCCGAGCACCTGGCTGGAGGCCCTGGTGAAGACGTATGTCGGCGACGCCCTGGCCGCCGACCTGTACCTGGAGATCGCCGACGGGCTGCCCGACGAGGTCGCCGACGTGGTGCGGGCGGCCCTGGCGGAGACCGGGCACTCCCAGTTCGTCGTCGCCGAGGTGCGCGCGGCGGTGACCGCGAGCGGCAAACAGCGCAGCCGGCTGGCGCTGTGGGCGCGCCGCCTGTTCGGCGAGGCGATCACCCAGGCCCAATACCTGCTGGCCGACCACGACGAGCTGGTCGACCTCGTGCTGTCCGGGACGGGTGGCCTGGGCCAGCTCGGCGCGTTCTTCGACCGGCTGCAGCAGACCCACGACCGGCGGATGCGCGAACTCGGCCTGAGCTGAGCTCAGCGGGTGCAGGTCGCGACGCTGGTGTTGTTGGTCGACGCCTTCACCGTTTCACCCGCCGCGTTGACGATCCCGCAAT
Source organism: Mycobacterium sp. NGS26 (assembly GCF_059813025.1). Lineage (NCBI taxonomy): Bacteria > Bacillati > Actinomycetota > Actinomycetes > Mycobacteriales > Mycobacteriaceae > Mycobacterium > Mycobacterium sp. NGS26. The sequence continues at coordinate 206,632 of NZ_JCALDU010000007.1, read as the reverse complement.
TGAGCCGGCCGTAGATGCTGGTCGCGATCACCGACTCGGTCTGCACGCCGGGATTGAGCACGATCACCTTCGACCACGGCAACGACACGTTGAACTCGGTCTGCGGGTAGCCCTGGGCGTCGGTGTAGACGACGTTCACCAGGTCGAACAGCTGCTTCGTTCCGGTCACGGTGTAGACGACGGTGCGCGGGTTCACCGCGACCGGCGGCGGTGCGGCGGCGGTGGGTGGCTGCATCGGCGCGGCGGTGGGCGGTTGCATCGCGCCGGGCGTTCGCGTCGGCGCCGCGCTGGGCGTCGTCACGGTGGTGACCGTCTCCGGGGGGAGTGCGGTCGCAGACGCGCTCGGTGACGTGCTGGGCGGGTTGGTGGTCCGCGGCGCGGACGTCACGGTGTGCGGAACCGGTGCACCCACGGTGGCCTTGGTCGACGCGCTGTCGCCGCTGTTGATGACGACGGCCGTGGTGATCGCGCCGAGGGCCACCACGGCGCCGAGGATCGCCGTGAGCGGGCGCAGGCGAAACTCGGCCGGCCAGCCGGTCCAGCTGTAGTCGCCGTCGGCGTGGGGCCCGGCTGGGTAGATCTCCTCGGTGTCGTCGTCGGTGTCCGCGTCGATGTAGTCGATGTAGTCGCCGGAATAGACGCGCACCTTGTCGAGAGGGGGCAGTGTGGTACCCATGGTGCCGAAGTTAGCCATGTGAAAACACGGATCCGGCGTCGAACCCGGTTGTGGCACCAGCTGGTAGCCAATCGTTATCTCCCCGCGACCGCCTTTTCGCTTACCGCGAACCCCGGCCGCGGCCGGCGGCGTCCCGCGGGCCCGGCGCGTCCACTAGCCTGCTGCTGACACGTCTGCGACTGCACTGCCAACCGCACTGCCAAGGGAAGGGGCCACTGTGGAGGTCAAAATCGGTATCACGGACAGTCCGCGCGAGCTGATCTTCTCCAGCGCGCAGACGCCCGGTGAAGTCGAGGATCTCGTCAGTGCCGCGCTGCGCGAGGGCGCGGGCCTGCTCAGCCTGAGCGACGACAAGGGCCGCCGCTTCCTGGTGCAGACCGACAAGATCGCCTACGTCGAGATCGGCGCGGCCGACGCCCGCCGGGTCGGTTTCGGGATCGGGGCGGAGGCGGCCGCCCGGAAGGCCGCTAAGAGCGAGTAAGCGGCACGTGTGACAGCCCGCCCCAAGCGAATTGGACGGTGCCCTCGACGGCGTCCGACTTGGAAATCGGGCGGTCGGAGTCCAGCCAGTACCGCGCGCAATCGACGCTGATCCCGACCAGCCCCACCGCGATCATCCGGGCGCGGTGCGGATCGAGGCCCGAGTCCTCGCTGATCAAGGCGAACACGGCGTCGATGCACGATTCGGTGGCCGCCCGCACCTGCGCGGCGACCTCGGGCTCGGTGACGTAGTCGTTCTCGAAAATCAGCCGATAGCCCTGGCTGTCGTGCTCGATGAAGTCGAAGAACGCCTGGACCGCCGAATGCAGGCGCCGCCGGTTGTCGGTGGTGGTGCTCAGCGCCTGCTGCACGCCCGACACCAGGTTGTCGACGTGCCGATGAAGCACCGCCAGATACAGCTCCAGCTTGCTCGAAAAGTGTTGGTACAGAACGGGTTTGCTGACTCCCGCGCGTTCGGCGATCTCGTCCATGCCGGCCGCGTGGTAGCCGTGGTCGACGAAGACGTCGCTGGCCACGACGAGCAATTGGCCGCGCCGCTCGTCGCGGGGCAGCCGGTTGCCCCGACGGTTCGACGCCGCCATGCCATCGGCCGGCCGGGGGTCGGCCGGTTTGACGGCGCGTCGTGGCGCCGCTTTGGCGAGTTCGCTCATCGAGTCCTCATCTGATTGTTGGCAACTGGCGGCCCGTCGCGAGAGACATTACTACCCGCGCCGTCCCCGCGGCCGTCATCGGCGCAGTCGGTGTTCGCAGAAGCGGTGCCGGGCGGCGCATTCGGGCGCGCCAGGGACGTCCCCGGTGTCAGCTGTGCGATCCTGGGGCAATGACGTCCCAGCCGCCCGGCCACGGCACCGGTCAGGTTCCCGTGCTGCGCGACGAGTGGCGAGAACCACTGCGCGCGCTGCGGGATCCGGTCGGCCGGGGCGCCGTGCGGGCCCGGGCGGATCGCGACCGGCCGCGCCGATGGCGCAAGCAGACATGGCTGGGCCGGTTCGTGTCCACGTACGGCTGGCGGGCCTACGCGCTGCCCGTTCTGGTGGCGCTCACCGCGGTGGTCATCTACCAGACCGTCACCGGCGCGGCCGCGCCGAAGCCGACGGCGACGCAACCCATTCAGAGCCCGCAGGACATCGGCGCGGTGGGCACCACGATCATCGACGCCCCGCCCCGCGGGCTGGCCACGTTCGACGCCGACCTGCCGGCGGGGACGCTGCCGGACGGCGGTCCCTTCAGCGAGGCGGGCGACAAGACCTGGCACGTCGTGCCGGGAGCGATGCCGCAGGTGGGCCGGGGCACCGCGAAGGTGTTCAAATACACCGTCGAGGTCGAGAACGGCATCGACCCCACGACGTTCGGCGGCGACGCGGCGTTCGCCCAGATGGTCGACCTGACGCTGGCCAATCCCAAGGGCTGGACGCACAACCCGCAGTTCGCGTTCGTCCGGATCGACGGAACTGGCGGGGCCAAGCCCGACTTCCGGATCTCGCTGGTGTCCCCGGTGACGGTGCGCGAGGGCTGCGGCTACGAATTCCGGCTGGAGACGTCGTGCTACAACCCGGTGTACGGGCCCGACCGGCAGGCGCGGGTCTTCATCAACGAGGCGCGCTGGGTGCGCGGGGCCGTCCCGTTCGAGGGCGATGTCGGCTCCTACCGGCAGTACGTGGTCAACCACGAGGTCGGCCACGCCATCGGGTACGTGAAGCACGAGCCGTGCGACAAGCAGGGCGGCCTGGCGCCGGTGATGATGCAGCAGACGTTCTCCACGTCCAACGACGACGCCGCGAAGTTCGACCCCGATTTCGTCAAGGCCGACGGCAAGGTCTGCCGGTTCAACCCCTGGCCGTATCCGATCGCCTGACCCCGTGCCTGAGACAGCGCGTCGGGAAGCATCCCCGGTTGTTTGCCGTTGATCAGGTCAACTGCTGTGATGGAAGTTGATCGCGAAGCCAACCGAGGAGATGTTCGGTGTCGACATCCCAGTCGTCTTCCCAGACGTCCGAGACATCGTTGCCCCCGCTCGTCGAGCCCGCCGGCCAGCTGAGCCGCGACGAGGTGGCCCGCTACAGCCGTCATCTGATCATTCCCGACCTGGGCGTCGACGGGCAGAAACGGCTCAAGAACGCGCGCGTGCTGGTGATCGGCGCGGGCGGGCTCGGCGCGCCCGCGTTGCTGTATCTGGCGGCGGCCGGGGTCGGCACCATCGGCATCGTCGACTTCGACGTTGTCGACGAGTCCAATCTGCAGCGCCAGATCATCCACGGCGTCGCCGACGTCGGGCGGTCCAAGGCCCAGTCGGCGCGCGACTCGATCGCCGCGATCAACCCGCTGACCGACGTGCGCCTGCACGAGTTCCGGCTGGAGCCGGGCAACGCCGTCGAGCTGTTCAGCCAGTACGACCTGATCCTGGACGGCACCGACAACTTCGCCACCCGCTACCTGGTCAACGACGCCGCCGTGCTGGCCGGCAAGCCGTACGTGTGGGGGTCGATCTACCGCTTCGAGGGCCAGGTCTCGGTGTTCTGGGAGGACGCCCCCGACGGCCGCGGCCTCAACTACCGCGACCTGTACCCCGAGCCCCCGCCGCCCGGCATGGTGCCGTCGTGCGCCGAGGGCGGCGTGCTGGGCATCATCTGCGCCTCGATCGCGTCCGTGATGGGCACCGAGGCGGTCAAGCTGATCACCGGGATCGGCGAGCCGCTGCTGGGCCGGCTGATGATCTACGACGCGCTGGAGATGACCTACCGCACGATCAAGATCCGCAAGGACCCGTCGACCCCGAAGATCACCCAGCTGATCGACTACGAGGATTTCTGCGGCGTGGTGTCCGAGGATGGCGTCGCCGCCGCCGCCGGCTCCACCATCACCCCGCGGGAGTTGCGCGAGTTGCTCGACTCCGGCAAGAAGCTGGCGCTGATCGACGTCCGGGAGCCGGTGGAGTGGGACATCGTGCACATCGATGGCGCCCAGCTGATCCCGCAGTCGCTGATCAACTCCGGTGAGGGCCTGGCGAAGCTGCCCCAGGACCGCATGCCCGTGCTGTATTGCAAGACCGGCGTGCGCTCGGCCGAGGCGCTGGCCGCGGTGAAGAAGGCCGGGTTCTCCGACGCCGTGCACCTGCAGGGCGGGATCGTGGCCTGGGCCCAGCAGATGCAGCCCGACATGGTGATGTACTGACGCAATCCCGCAGGTGGGCTCTATTAGGCTTGCTCGCGTGACCCTCGAGCCGCCGCCCGAACATGTGCTGACGGCGTTCGGTTTGAGCGGGGTCAAGCCCATCGCCCTGGGCGCCGGCTGGGAGGGCGGCTGGCGCTGCGGCGAGGTCGTGTTGTCGGTGGTCGCCGACCACGCCCGCGCGGCGTGGTCGGCCCGGGTGCGCGAGACGCTGTTCGTCGACGGGGTGCGCCTGGCCCGCCCGGTCCGCTCGACCGACGGGCGCTACGTGGTCTCGGGGTGGCGGGCCGACACGTTCGTCGCCGGCACGCCCGAACCGCGGCACGACGAGGTCGTCTCGGCGGCGGTGCGGCTGCACGAGGCCACCGGCAAGCTGGAACGCCCCCGATTCCTGACCCAGGGGCCCACCGCGCCGTGGGGCGACGTCGACGTGTTCATCGCCGCGGACCGCGCCGCGTGGGAGGAGCGGCCGTTGGCCTCGGTGCCGCCGGGGGCCCGCACCGCGCCGCCGACCGCCGACGCCGCGCGCTCGGTCGAGCTGATCAACCAGCTCGCCACCCTGCGCAGGCCCACCAAGAGCCCCAACCAGCTGGTGCACGGAGACCTTTACGGCACAGTGCTTTTCATCGGCACCGCCGCGCCGGGCATCACCGACATCACGCCCTACTGGCGGCCCGCATCGTGGGCCGCGGGCGTAGTCGTCGTCGACGCGCTGTCCTGGGGCGAGGCCGACGACGGGCTCATCGAACGTTGGAGCGCGCTGCCGGAGTGGCCGCAGATGTTGTTGCGCGCGTTAATGTTTCGCCTCGCCGTCCACGCCCTGCATCCGCGGTCGACGGCCGAGGCGTTCCCGGGCCTGGCCCGCACCGCGGCGCTGGTCCGGCTGGTGCTCTAGGCCAGCTTTGTTGACCAGGCCGCGGTCGGGTTTGACTGTGAACACACGGCTTTCGCGGTGGACCCAGGGCCGGGTTTCCGCGGAATCCCCGCCGCTGGAGCACACTCAAAGCCGTGGCTTCACAGCGAAAGCCGTGTGTTCACAGTCGGCGCACTCCGGCGGCCCCGGGCTAGGTCCCGCGCGGGAACTCGTAGCGGACGACGTCGAGGGCGATCCTGCCGTCGACGGCCAGAACCCCCTCGGCGCGCAGCAGCTCGAGCTGCCGGGTGGTCAGATGCCGCGCCGGGCGCCCGGACGCGGTGATCACCCGGTGCCACGGCAGGTCGGAGGAGTCGGTCCGCATGATCCAGCCGACAATGCGCGGGCTGGAAAGGCCTGCGACGGCGGCGATGTCGCCGTAGGTGGCGACCCTGCCCGACGGGATGGACGCGACCAGCGAGCGCACCCGCTCGACCTGCTCGTCGGTCACCGGCGCCACGGTCAGCGGCCTTGAAGCTGCTTGCGGGCCAGCGCGGCGACTTCGGCGTGCTTGGCGTAGGGCACCATGTGGTTGCAGTCGAATTCGAGCAACTCGAAATCGGGCCCCAGGCGGCCGCGCAGCCCCGCGACGAGTTCGTCGGTGACGTAGGGCGGCGTGGTCCACTTCGCGCGCACCAGCGTCGTCGGCGTGCCCGCCGGCGGTAACACGACGTCGCGGGCCAACTCGCTCCAGTAGGACATCATCGCCGGCAGGCTGACGCGCCACCCGTACCGTCCGCTCGGCAGCTCGACGAGATGCTCGTCGAGTTCGGCGTCGAGCAGGGCGGGATCCACGTCCGACCAGGAGCCCGTCACCTTTTCGGCACGGGCCTCGTCGGGGTCCGGATAGTCGGGCGAGGAGAGCATCGCGTCGGCGATCTCCCGCATCCACCCGCCGTCCAGGCCGGCCGCCGGATCCAGCAGCAGCAGCCCCGCCACCCGGTCGGGCCGGGCCGCGGCCAGCTGCATCGCCAGCGCTCCGCCGAACGAGTGCCCGACCACCAGCACCGGGGTGTCGGCCTCGTCGTCGAGCAGCGCGGCCAGCGCCGAGACGTTGGCGTCGATGTTCCACGGCGCGGCCCACGACGACCGGCCGTGGCCGAGCAGATCCGGTGCAGCGACGGCGATTTCGGGTAGCGAGTCGGCCAACTTCTGCCACCGCTGCCCGTGACCGGTCAGCCCGTGCAGGGCGAGCATCCGCACCGGGCCACCGGGGCCGTAGCGGTGCACGTGAAGGTCGGCGGTCACGCGTCGATCGGTCACGCGTCGATGATGCCAGGCCGACTTGTCGGACCCTCGTGGTGTCATGCCGCTATGTCATTCACCTGGGACGCCGAAGCGGGTGCCGTGCTGGCGCCGGGGGCGCGCGGCCTGATCAGGGTCCTGGGCGGGCCCGGCACCGGCAAGAGCAGCCTGCTGGTCGACGCCGCGGTCGCCCGGATCGGCGCCGGTGTCGATCCGGAATCGGTTCTGCTGCTTACCGGTTCCGGCCGGCTGGGGGTGCGGCAGCGCAGCGCGTTGACGACGGCGTTGCTGCGGCCGCGCGCCGCCGGCGCCCGGCGGGCCGCGGTGCGTGAGCCGCTGGTCCGCACCGTTCACGGCTACGCCTACGCGGTGCTGCGGCGGGCCGCGGTGCGCGCCGGTGATGCGCCGCCGCGCCTGGTCACCAGCGCCGAACAGGACGCCATCGTTCGCGAACTGCTCGCCGGCGACCTCGAGGACGGGCCGGCCGCCTGGCCGGAGCACCTGCGGCCGGCGCTGCGCACCGCCGGCTTTGCCACCGAATTGCGAAACCTGTTGGCGCGCTGCGCCGAACGCGGCGTGGACGCGCAGGAACTGCAGCGGCTGGGCCGCCGGTGCCGGCGACCGGAGTGGACCGCCGCCGGCCGGTTCGCCCGGCAGTACGAGCAAGTGATGCTGCTGCGGGCGGCGGTCGGGACCGCGGCGCCGGAGGCGACGACGCCGGCGCTGGGGGCGGCCGAGCTGGTGGGGGCGGCGCTGGAGGCCTTCGCGGTCGACCCCGAGCTGCTGGCCGCCGAACGCGCCCGGCTGCGGGTGCTGTTGGTCGACGACGCCCAGCAGCTCGACCCGCAGGCGGCCCGCCTGGTCCGGGTGCTGGCGGCGGGAACCGAGCTGACGCTGGTCGCCGGCGACCCCAACCAGGCCGTGTACGGCTTCCGCGGCGGCGACCCGGCCGGGCTGCTCGGCGGTGACACGCCGTCGGTGACGCTGACGGTGTCGCATCGGTGTGCCCCCGCGGTGGCGCGCGCCGTCACCGGCATCGCGCGAAGGCTGCCCGGCGGCAGCGCCGGCAGGCGGATCGACGGCACCGGCGCCGAGGACGGGGCGGTCGCGGTGCGCCTGGCCGCCTCGGCGCACGCCGAAGCCGCGATCATCGCCGACGCGCTGCGGCGCGCGCACCTCGTCGACGGGGTGCCGTGGTCGCAGATGGCCGTCATCGTCCGCTCGGTGCCGCGGGTGGGCGCCCGGTTGCAGCGCGCCCTGGCCGCCGCCGGGGTGCCGGTGGCGGTGCCCGCGGTCGGCGGGCCGCTGTCCGGGGAGCCGGCGGCGCGGGCGTTGCTGACGGTCTTGGAAGCGACCGCCGACGGGCTCGACGGCCACCGGGCGCTGGCGCTGCTGACCGGGCCCATCGGTCGCGTCGACCCGGTCTCGCTGCGGCAGCTGCGCCGGACGCTGCAGCGCGCCGCATCCGGCGGCGCGGCAAGGGATTTCGGCGACCTGGTGGCCGACGTCCTGCGCGCCGGCCCGCAGCTGTCCGGCCCGCAGTACCGCCCGCTGCGACGGGTGCGCGCCGTGCTGGACGCGGCCGCCCGCTGCCACCGCGACGGGCAAGACCCGCGTTTCACCCTGTGGGCGGCGTGGCACCGGTCCGGCCTGCAGCGCCGCTGGGTGGCCGCCGCCGAGCGCGGCGCCCCCGCCGGCGCCCAGGCCACCAGGAACCTCGAGGCGGTGACGGCGTTGTTCGACGTCACCGATCACTACGTGTCGCGCACCTCGGGCGCGTCGCTGCCCGGGCTCCTCGAGCACGTCGCGGCTCTGCAGTTGCCCGGCACCAACCCCGAGGTGTCGCCGGCCGACCGGGTCAGCGTGCTCAGCGCGCACGCTGCGCTGGGGCACGAATGGGACCAGGTGGTCATCGCCGGCCTGCAGGACGGGTTGTGGCCCAACACGATTCCGCGCGGCGGGGTGCTGGGCACCCAGCGGCTGCTCGACGCGCTGGACGGCATCGCCGGGGACGCATCGATGACCGCGCCGCTGCTGGCCGAGGAGCGCCGGCTGCTGGTGGCCGCGATGGGCCGGGCCCGGCGCCGGCTGCTGGTGACCGCCGTCGACAGCGACACCGGCGGGGCGGGCGACGACGCCGCGCTGCCGTCGTCCTTCTTCTACGAGATCGCCCAGTTGGCCGGCGACACCGATCCCGCTGCCGCGCAGCCGGTTTCGGCACCAAGGGTGCTGTCGGCGGCCGCCCTGGTGGGCCGGTTGCGCGGCGTCGTGTGCGCCCCCGACGGCGCCGTCGATGAGGCCGACCGTCGTTGTGCGGCAACGCAATTGGCCCGGCTCGCCAGGGCCGGCGTGCCGGGCGCCGACCCGAAAGACTGGCGCGGCCTGCTCGGCGTCAGCACCGGCGAGCCGCTCCGCGGCCCCGGCGAACCGGTCACGTTGACGCCGTCGACGCTGCAGACCCTCACCGAGTGCCCGCTGCGCTGGCTGGCCGAACGCCACGGTGGAACCGACGCCCGCGACCTGCGGTCCACCCTCGGCTCGGTGCTGCACGCGCTGATCGCCGAGCCGGGCAAGAGCGAATCGCAACTGCTGGCCGAGCTGGACCGGGCCTGGCAGCATCTGCCCTTCGGCGCCCGCTGGCATTCGGCCAACGAGCTGGCCCGGCACCGCGGCATGATCCGGGCGTTCGTCGAATGGCGGGCGCGGACCCGCGGGGAACTTAGCGAGGTCGGGGTCGAGGTCGACGTCGACGGGGTCCTTCGGGCGCCGTGCGGCGAGGCCCTGGGTGGCGAGGTCCGGCTGCGCGGCCGGGTCGACCGGCTGGAACGCGACGGCGCCGGACGGCTGGTGATCGTCGACGTCAAGACCGGCAAGACACCGGTCAGCAAGGACGACGCCCAGCAACACGCCCAGCTGGCGGCGTACCAGCTGGCGGTGGCCGACGGCATCATCGAAGCCGGCCCGGCCGAACCCGGCGGGGCGCGGCTGGTCTACATCGGCAAGGCGGGGGCCGCGGGCGCCACCGAGCGCGAGCAGGACCCGCTGACCCCGGCGGCCCGCGACCAATGGCGCGCGCTGGTCGCGGCGGCGGCCGACGCGACCGCCGGACCGCGATTCATCGCCCGCCGCAATGACGGCTGCGCGCACTGCCCGATACGGCCGTGCTGCCCGGCCCACGACGGGTCGGCGTCGTGAACGCGCGCTATGGCCCCGACGAATTGGCTTGCGCGCTGGGGCTTTTCCCGCCCACCGCCGAGCAGGCCGCCGTGATCGCCGCGCCACCTGGCCCGCTGGTCGTCATCGCGGGGGCGGGCGCCGGGAAAACCGAGACGATGGCCGCGCGCGTGGTGTGGCTCGTCGCCAACGGCTACGCCGAGCCCGGCCAGGTGCTGGGGCTGACCTTCACCCGCAAGGCCGCCGGCCAGCTGCTGCGGCGGGTCCGGTCCCGGCTGGCCCGGTTGGCCGGCATCGGCCTGGGCGCCGGAGCGTCGGCCGCCGAACCGGCGGGGAGCCCGGCGGTCGGCACCTACCACGCCTTCGCCGGCTCCCTGCTGCGCGAGCACGGCCTGCTGTTGCCCGTCGAACCCGACACCCGGCTGCTCGGCGAGACCGAGCTGTGGCAGCTGGCCTTCGACGTGGTCAACGGGTACCGCGGCGAGCTGCGCACCGACAAGACCCCGGCGGCGGTCACATCGATGGTGCTGCGGCTGTGGGGTCAGCTGGCCGAGCACCTGGTGGACACCGGCCAGCTGCGCGACACCCACGTGGAGCTGGAGCGGCTGGTCCACGCCCTGCCGGCGGGCCCCTACCAGCGCGACCGCGGCCCCAGCCAGTGGCTGCTGCGGCTGCTGGCCACCCAGACCGAGCGCGCCGAGCTGGTCCCGTTGCTCGACGAACTGCACGAGCGGATGCGCGCGGGGAAGCTCATGGACTTCGGCCTGCAGATGGCCTCGGCGGCCCGGCTGGCGGCGGGTTTCCCGCAGGTCGGCCGGGACCTGCGCAGCCGGTACCGGGTCGTGCTGCTCGACGAGTACCAGGACACCGGGCACGCCCAGCGGGTCGCGTTGTCGTCGCTGTTCGGGGGCGGCGTCGACGACGGGTTGGCGCTGACGGCGGTCGGCGATCCGATCCAGTCGATCTACGGCTGGCGCGGCGCCTCGGCGACCAACCTGCCGCGATTCGCCACCGACTTCCCCCGCGCCGACGGCACCCCGGCGCCGGTCCTGGAGCTGCGCACCAGCTGGCGCAACCCGCCGCGCGCCCTGCGGCTGGCCAACGCCGTGTCCGCGGAGGCGCGGCGGCGATCGGTTGCGGTGCACGCGTTGCGCCCGCGCCCGGACGCCCCGCCCGGCACGGTCCGGTGCGCGTTGCTGCCCGACGCGCGCGCCGAGCGCGAGTGGATCGCCGACCATGTCCACGCGCAGTACCGGCGCGCCCGCGCCGAGGACGCCGCCCCGCCCACCGCCGCGGTGCTGGTGCGCCGCAACGCCGACGCTGCGCCCATGGCCGACGCCCTGCGCGCCCGCGGAATCCCGGTCGAGGTCGTCGGGCTGGCCGGGCTGCTCTCGGTTCCCGAGGTCGCCGACGTCGTGGCGATGCTGCGGCTGGTCGCCGACCCGACCGCCGGGGCGGCGGCGATGCGGGTGCTCACCGGGCCGCGCTGGCGTCTCGGCGGGCGGGACGTCGCCGCGCTGTGGCGGCGCGCGCTGGCCCTCGCGGGCGGACCGCGCCCCGGCGAGGCGCCCTCGGCCGAGTCGATCGCCAGGGACGCCGGCCCCGACACCGACACCGCGTGCCTGGCCGACGCGATCGCCGACCCCGGGCCGGCCGGCGCGTATTCGGTTGCGGGACATCAGCGCATCACCGCGCTGGCCGCCGAGGTGGGCGCCCTGCGCGCCCACCTCGGCCACCCGCTGCCCGACCTGGTGGCCGAGGTCCGGCGCGTGCTGGGCGTCGACTGCGAAGCCCGCGCCGCCGCGGGGGTTTCGGCCGGCTGGTCCGGCGCCGAACACCTCGACGCGTTCGCCGACGTGGTCGCGCGCTACGCCGAACGCGCCGGCGCCACGCCGAGCGCGACCGACGCGACGGCGGCCGCCTCGGTCGCCGGGCTGCTGGCCTACCTGGACGCGGCCGAGGAGGTCGAGAACGGCCTGCCGCCCGCCGCGCCGGCCGTCGCCCGGGACCGGGTCCAGGTGCTCACGGTGCATTCCGCGAAGGGCCTGGAGTGGCAGCTGGTGGCGGTCGCCCACCTGTCGGGCGGGACATTTCCGTCGACCGCGTCGCGCAGCAGCTGGCTCACCGACGCCGCCGAGCTGCCGCCGCTGCTGCGCGGCGACCGCGCCGCCGCGGGCGCGCCGGGCATCCCGGTGCTGGACACGTCGGACGTCACCAACCGAAAGCAGCTGTCGGACAAGATCTTCGAGCACCGCCGACGGCTCGAGCAGCGGCGCGTCGACGAGGAGCGCCGGCTGCTGTACGTGGGCGTCACCCGCGCCGCCGACACCCTGCTGGTGTCCGGCCACCACTGGGGCCCCACCGGGATCAAGCCGCGCGGCCCGTCGGAGTTCCTCTGCGAGATCAAGGACATCATCGAACGTTCCGCCGCGGCCGGCGAGCCGTGCGGGGTGGTGGAGCAGTGGGCGCCGGCGCCGCCCGACGGCGAGCGAAACCCGCTGCGCGACAACGTCATCGAGGCGATCTGGCCGGCCGACCCGCTGGGCCCGCGCCGTGGCGACGTCGAACGCGGCGCCGCGCTGGTTGCCGAGGCCATGTCGGCCGGCACGGTCGCGGCCGGCGCCGACGCCGAGGGCTGGGCCGCCGACGTCGATGCGTTGCTGGCCGAGCGCGCCCGCGCCGCCGGCCCACCGGCCCGCGCCCTGCCCGGCCAGCTGTCGGTCAGCGGCCTGGTGGACCTGGCGCGTGACCCGGATGGCGCCGCGCAGCGGCTGGCGCATCGGCTGCCCGCCCGCCCCGACCCACACGCGTTGCTGGGCAACGCCTTTCACGCCTGGGTGCAGCAGTTCTACGGCGCCGAGTGGCTGTTCGACCTCGCCGACCTGCCCGGGGCCGCCGACTCCGACGTCGGCGACACCCGGGAGCTGGCCGCGTTGCAGGAGGCATTCACCCGCTCGCCGTGGGCGGCCCGCACACCGATCGCGGTCGAGGTGCCGTTCGAAATGCCCATCGGCGACACCGTGATACGCGGCCGCATCGACGCGGTGTTCGCCGACCCGGACGGCGGTGTCACGGTGGTGGACTGGAAGACCGGCCGGCCGCCGCGCGGGCCGGAAGCCATGCGGCAGGCCGCCGTCCAGCTCGCCGTCTACCGTTCGGCGTGGGCCGCCCTGACGGACTGCCCGGAGTCCTCGGTGCGCACCGCCTTCCACTACGTGCGCACCGGCGACACCGTCGTTCCCGACGAACTGCCGGATCCCGCCGGGCTGGCGGGGCTGTCCCCCGCGGGCGGGCGGTCACCGGGCGACCGTGGTTACATTTGAGGCGTGTATGTGGCCTGCGGGTGGGGGTGAGCCGATGACGGACCGCTGTGCGCAAGGGTAGGTCGCAGGGTCTCGACGAGACGCTGACCGCCCAGCCCGGCCACCTGCTGGTCGGCGTGCTGCGCATCCCCGAGGAGCACCACAGCCCGGTCCGCGTCATCACGCGACGGGTGGCCATCGCGCTGGTGGTGTTGTTCGGCGCCGCCGTCATCGTCTACCTGGATCGCGGCGGCTACCGCGACGTGCGCGGCGAGCCCCCGACCTTTCTGGACTGCGTCTACTTCGCGGCGGTGTCGCTGTCGACCACCGGCTACGGCGACATCACCCCCTACACCGAGGCCACGCGCCTGGTCCACACCGTGATCTTCCTGCCGCTGCGGATCGCGTTCCTGGCCGTGCTGGTCGGCACCACGCTCGAGGTGCTCTCCGAGCGATCCCGGCAGGCATGGAAGATTCAGCGTTGGAGGAACAAAGTGCGCAACCACACCGTCGTGATCGGCTACGGCACCAAGGGCAAGACGGCCGTCGCGGCCATGGTCGGCGACGAGGAGGCCAAGGGCGAGGTCGTCGTCGTCGACTCCGACCGGGCCGCGCTCGAGCACGCCGCGACCGCCGGCCTGGTCACCGTGCACGGTGACGCCACCAAGTCCGACGTGCTGCGGTTGGCCGGGGCGCAGCACGCGTCGTCGATCATCGTCGCCACCGGCCGCGACGACACCGCCGTCCTGGTGACGCTGACGGCGCGGGAGATCGCGCCGAAGGCCAAGATCGTGGCTTCCATTCGGGAGGCCGAGAATTCGCACCTGCTGCAGCAGTCGGGCGCGGACTCGGTGGTGGTCTCCTCCGAGACCGCGGGCCGGCTGCTCGGCATCGCCACCACCACGCCCAGCGTCGTGGAGATGATCGAGGACCTGCTGACCCCGCACGCCGGAATGGCCATCTCCGAACGCGAGGTGGAGCAGACCGAGGTCGGCGGGTCCCCGCGGCACCTGCGCGACATCGTGCTCGGCGTGGTGCGCGACGGCCACCTGCTGCGCATCGGCGCGCCCGAGGCGGACGCCATCGAGGCCACCGACCGGTTGCTCTACATCCGAAACACGGGACACTAGTGGACTTCCAGCTGCGCGACGTTCCGGTGCTGTCGCGCGTCGGCGCCGACCGCGCCGACCAGTTGCGCACCGACGTCGACGCGGCCACCGCGGGATGGGCGGAAGCCGCTCTGCTGCGGGTGGATTCGCGCAATCAGGTGCTGGTCGCCGACAACCGGGTGGTGCTCGGCGCCGCGGCCGACCTGGCCGACAAGCCGCCTCCCGAGGCGGTGTTCCTCGGCCGCATCGAGGGCGGCCGGCACGTGTGGGCGATCCGGGGCGCGTTGCAGGCGCCCGACGACCCCGACGTGGAAGCCGAGGTGATGAACCTGCGCAGCCTCGGCCCCATCTTCGACGACACCAGCAGCCAACTGGTGTCGTCGGCCATCGCGCTGCTGAATTGGCATGACAGCGCGCGGTTTAGCGCGGTGGACGGCTCGCCGACCAGGCCGTCGCGCGGGGGCTGGTCGCGGGTCAACCCGGTCACCGGACACGAGGAGTTCCCGCGCATCGACCCGGCGGTGATCTGCCTGGTCCACGACGGCGGGGACCGCGCGGTGCTGGCGCGCCAGGCGGTCTGGCCCGAGCGGATGTTCTCGCTTCTGGCCGGATTCGTCGAGGCGGGTGAGTCTTTCGAAACCTGTGTCGCCCGCGAGGTCCGGGAGGAAATCGGCCTGCACGTCCACGACGTGCGCTACCTGGGCAGCCAGCCGTGGCCGTTCCCGCGCTCGCTGATGGTCGGCTTCCACGCCCTGGGCGATCCCGATGAGGACTTCTCGTTCAACGACGGCGAGATCGCCGAGGCGGCGTGGTTCACCCGCGAGGAGGTGCGCGCCGCGCTGCAGGCCGGCGATTGGGGCAGCGCGTCGACGGACGCGAAACTGCTTCTGCCCGGGTCGATTTCGATCGCACGCGTGATCATCGAATCGTGGGCGGCGGCGAGCGACTGAGCCCGTGTCGGTCAGCCGGCGATATCGGCCAGCTTGGCCTTCACCTCGGCGGCGCTTGGGTTGGTCAGCGTCGACCCGTCGGCGAACCTGACCGTCGGCACCGTGCGGTTGCCGCCGTTGACCGAGCTGACGAACTCCGCGGCCGCGGGATCCTGCTCGATGTCGACCTCGTCGTACGAGATGCCGTCGGAGCGCAGCACCGTCTTGAGCCGGTGGCAGAAGCCACACCAGGACGTCGTGTACACAGTGAGCGGCGCGTCGGACATAGCCCGTCTAACGTAGCGGAGCGACGATGAATTCCGAAGCGACCCAATTCACGCGTGGCGATGCATCGGGTTTGTCGGCCACCCCTGCGAGTATGGACGCCATGCCGATTGTCGCCGACCCGCTGACCGCGGGACTGGACGACGAGCAGCGCGAGGCGGTGCTCGCACCGCGCGGGCCGGTCTGCGTGCTGGCGGGGGCCGGAACGGGCAAGACCCGCACCATCACGCACCGGATCGCCCAACTCGTCGCCGGTGGCCACGTTGCCGCCGGGCAGGTGCTGGCGGTCACCTTCACCCAGCGGGCGGCGGGGGAGATGCGCTCCAGGTTGCGGGCGCTCGACACCGGCGCCGGCGTGGGCGCGGTGCAGGCGCTGACGTTCCATGCGGCCGCGCACCGCCAGCTGCGCTACTTCTGGCCGCGGGTGGTCGGCGACACCGGCTGGCAGCTGCTCGACAGCAAGTTCGCCATCGTGGCGCGGGCGGCCGGCCGCACCAGGCTCAACGTCAGCACCGACGACGTGCGCGACCTGGCCGGTGAGATCGAGTGGGCCAAGGCGTCGCTGATCGGCCCCGAGCAGTACCCGGCGGCCGTGGCCGCCGCCGGCCGCGACATCCCGCTGGACGCGGCGCAGGTCGCCGCCGTCTACGACGCGTACGAGGCCCTCAAGGTCCGCGACGAGGCGGTGACGCTGCTCGACTTCGACGACCTGCTGCTGCACACCGCGGCCGCGATCGAGAACGACGCCGCGGTGGCCGAGGAGTTCCGGGACCGCTACCGCTGCTTCGTGGTCGACGAGTACCAGGACGTCACCCCGCTGCAGCAGCGGGTGCTCGAGGCGTGGCTGGGCGGCCGCGACGACCTGACCGTGGTCGGCGACGCCAACCAGACCATCTACTCGTTCACCGGGGCCTCACCGCGCTTCCTGCTGGACTTCTCGCGGCGGTTTCCCGACGCCACCGTGGTGCGGCTGGAGCGCGACTACCGCTCCACCCCGCAGGTGGTGTCGCTGGCCAACCGGGTCATCGCCGCGGCGCGCGGCCGGGTCGCCGGCAGCAAGCTGCAGCTGTCCGGCCAGCGGGCGCCCGGCCCGGCCCCGACGTTTCACGAGCACCCCGACGAAACGGCCGAGGCCGCCGCGGTGGCGGCGTCGATCACCCGGCTGATCGAGTCCGGCACGGCGCCGTCCGAGATCGCCGTGCTCTACCGGGTCAACGCCCAGTCCGAGGTGTATGAGGAGGCGTTGACCGAGGCCGGCATCGCCTATCAGGTCCGCGGCGGCGAGGGATTTTTCAACCGTCAGGAGATCAAGCAGGCGATGCTGGCGCTGCGGCGCGCCGCGGAGCGCGACCCCGAGCGGGACGGCCCCCTGCCCGACGTGGTGCGGGCGATCCTGGAACCGCTCGGGCTGACGGCGCAGCCGCCGGTGGGCACCCGGGCCCGGGATCGCTGGGAGGCGCTGGCCGCGCTGGCCGAGCTGGTGGACGCCGAGGTCGCGCAGCGCCCGCAGCTGGACCTGCCGGGGCTGCTGGCCGAGCTGCGGACGCGGGCCGACGCGCGGCATCCGCCGGTGGTGCAGGGCGTCACGCTCGCGTCACTGCACGCCGCGAAGGGCCTCGAGTGGGACGCGGTCTTCCTCGTCGGTCTGGCCGACGGCACGCTGCCGATCTCGCACGCGCTGGCGCACGGCCCCGAGAGCGAACCCGTCGAGGAAGAGCGCCGGCTGTTGTATGTCGGAATCACCAGGGCCCGAACGCATTTGGCGCTCAGCTGGGCGCTGTCGCGGAACCCGGGCGGGCGGCAGAGCCGCAAGCCGTCGCGGTTCCTCAACGGCATCGCGCCGCAGGCCCGTCCCGATCCCGGCCCGGCCCGGCCCCGGCGCGGCGGCCGCGCCGCCGCGACCCGCTGCCGCATCTGCAACAACGACCTGACCACCCCGGCCGCCGTCATGCTGCGGCGCTGCGAGACCTGCGCCGCCGACATCGACGAGGAGCTGCTGCTGCAACTCAAGGACTGGCGCCTGGGCGTCGCCAAGGAACAGAACGTGCCCGCGTACGTCGTCTTCACCGACAACACGCTGATCGCGATCGCCGAGCTGCTGCCCGGCGACGACGCCGCCCTGATCTCGATCCCGGGCATCGGCGCGCGCAAGCTCGAGCAGTACGGCCCGGACGTGCTGCGCCTGGTTCGCGGCCGCACCGGCTGAACGCGCAGGTCAGAAAATCGGTTGTGGCCACCGACCGGTACCATCTACCCTCGAAAGCGCATTTCTGCTGTCCGGCGGGAGGAGGTGGCCACGATGATCAACGACACGTTCGGTGTAGGCGTGGCCGGCGCGGTGCTGACCGCGGGTACCTCCCATGCCGCCCACGCCGCTGCGCCGGCGGCCGCGGTCAAGCATCGCGCCGCCGCCGCGACCGACGCGTCCGTGCATAGGGGCTATACCTAACTAGCCCGGTTTTCCCCAACTGGCCACGGACCCGAAGTCACAAGGATCCGTGGCCACAGTTATAGGGTCGACACCCTTCCTGGTCCGGATCAATCCCCGACACAGACCAGGAAGCAGGTGAGAAGGACATGTCGGCACTGACAGTCCCCAGGCAGACGCGGCCGGTGCTGCCGTGCCACGCCGGAGACCCCGACCTGTGGTTCGCCGAGACGCCGGCCGACCTGGAGCGCGCCAAGACGCTGTGCGCGGGCTGCCCGATCCGGCGCCAGTGCCTGACCGCGGCGCTGGAACGGGCCGAACCGTGGGGCGTGTGGGGCGGCGAGATCTTCGAGCGGGGTTCGATCGTCGGCTACAAGCGTCCGCGCGGACGCCCCCGCAAGGACCTGAAAGACACAGCCGCCTAGAGCTAAGCCGCGAAACTGTAACTGCCGACGCATTTCTCGAGAGACCGCGTCGGTAGTTGCAGTCTCGCGGGGCTTAGACGACGGCCGCGTCGGGCTCGGCGAAACCCGGGACCAGTTCCTCCGACAGCGCCTTGATCGGCACATGGGCATCCAGCTGGCACAGGATCGCCGACACCGACATGATCACCCGCGCCGGGATCACCAGCTTGGGCGGCAGGTCCATCTGCCGGGCCGTGCGGATCTGCGACACCGACTTGTCCATCTCGATGGCGGTCATGCGCTGCAGCCACTTACGGGTGTAGTGGAACACCTCGACCTCGATGGGCTCGACGTACTGGCGCAACATGTCATCGATGTCGCGCACCGACACCTGCTGGCCCTTCTGGATGAAGCCGGCCTTCTCCATCGTCGGCAGCAGCAGGTCGTAGTTCTTGTCCCGGGCCAGCCGGATGGACATGCCCAGCTCGATCGGCAAACCGCCGGGCAGGTCCGCGACCGCGCCGAAGTCGATCACACCCATCCGGCCGTCGGGCAACAGCATGAAGTTGCCCGGGTGCGCGTCGCCGTGCAGCATCTCCAGCCGGCGCGGCGCGTCGAAGGTTAGCTCGAGCAGCCGGGTGCCGATCAGGTCGCGCTGCTCGGGGGTTCCGTGCCGGATGATCTCGGCCATCGGCACCCCCTCCATCCACTCCTGGACCACCACCTTGGGGGCGCTGGCCACCACGTGTGGGATCGCGAAGTGCGGGTGGTTCTGGTACGCCTTGGCGAACGCGCGCTGGTTGTCGGCCTCCAGCCGGTAGTCGAGTTCCATCTCGGTGCGCTCGATCAGCTCGTCGACCACGCCCTGGACGTCGGCGCCGGGCGCGAGCTGTTTGACCACCCCGACCATCCGCTGCATGGTCTTGAGGTCGGCCCGCAGCGCCTCGTCGGCGCCCGGGTACTGGATCTTGACGGCCACGTCGCGGCCGTCGGACCACACCGCCCGGTGCACCTGGCCGATGCTGGCCGAGGCCACCGGCGTGTCGTCGAAGGAAGCGAACCGGTCTCGCCACTTGGTGCCCAGCTGCGCGTCCAGCACCCGGTGCACCTTGGCGGCGGGCAGCGGCGGGGCGTCCTTCTGCAGCTTGGTCAACGCCTCGCGGTACGGCTCGCCGTACTCCTCGGGGATCGCGGCCTCCAGCACCGACAGCGCCTGGCCCACCTTCATCGCCCCGCCCTTGAGCTCGCCCAGCACGGTGAACAATTGGTGGGCGGCCTTTTCCATCAGCTCGGCCTGGACCT
Organism: Mycobacterium sp. NGS26; assembly: GCF_059813025.1. Lineage (NCBI taxonomy): Bacteria > Bacillati > Actinomycetota > Actinomycetes > Mycobacteriales > Mycobacteriaceae > Mycobacterium > Mycobacterium sp. NGS26. Next base: position 187,196 of record NZ_JCALDU010000007.1, on the reverse strand, counting down.
CGTCTTTCGACTTGCCGGTCAGCCGTTTACCGAACCCGAGCGCCGCCCGGCCGGCGAAGCCGACCGGAATGCTGGCCAGCTTCGCGTTGCGCGCAGCACGGCCTCGTTTGATGTCTGACACACCCCCATCATCCATGACGGTCAACGGCTTGCGGTGTTGATCTGGGTAACAACGGCCGGCCTGTTGTGACGTCAGCACGAGCACAACGGGTGCCTGCTCCACCGGCGTGCGACGATCGTGCCGGCGTGGACATCGAACTCGAGCGTGGCGTTCAGCGCCTGCGGCGGCCCCGAATCCGGTGCCGCCGCCGGCCCGCGCACGGCCGCGATGACCCGGTTCACCTGGCTCAGCGCCAGCGCCGCCGTCGCGAGCAGCGTGGCCCGGTCCGCCACGCCGACGGTCTCGCGCAGCTGCGCGGCGATCGCCGGCCACGCCGCGTCTCGGTCGCGACGATGCAAATCCGCGCAGCCCAGGCAGCTGGTCACGCCGGGGATGACCAGCGGCCCCACCAGGCCGGTGCCGTCGCGCACCCGAACCGCCAGGTGTGGAATGCCCTGACCGTGCAGGTCGCGCACCATCCGCGGGTCGGCGATCAGGTAGTCCGACAACACCACCAGGTCCACGGCGGTCGGCGACACCGTCGCGTGCGGCTGGCTGCTGTGCGCGATCCGGGCCCCCGAGCACCGCAGCGCCTCCACGAGCAGGTCCGACAGCGGCCCGCGACCATGCACGCGAATGGAGGCGGCCCGGCCGCCCGACTGCCGGCGGCCGCGGGTGGCGACGCCCGCGCCGACCAATTGCGCGACCAGGTTGGTCAGGCCGTCGGCGTCCGTCAGCCCGCGGTCGGCGGCCTGCCGCTGCAACTCGGTGATCGGCAGGGGTGATCGCATGGACCGCAGCAGCGCGGCCAGCTCCGCCGCGGCCAGGCCGCGCGGGGGACGGACCAGCACGGCCCGGCGCGGATCCCAGCCCACCTGGACGGCGCCGTCCGGCCGCAGCAGCACCGGCAGCGCCGGGTCCAACGCGTACAGGGAGGGCGTGGCCCGGGGCATGAGTCCAGACTGTGCCACGGCCGGGGCGAACGCCCAGCTCAGTTATCCACAGGGCCGGGGTCTTCGCCGCCGTCCTTCTCGAGCCTGGCGATCGCCTCGTCGATGCCGCTGGTGTCGCCGCCGATGACGCGGTCGATGAACGCGGCCGGGTCGTCGAGGTCGTCCCCGCTGGGCAACAGGTCGGGGTGCTGCCACACGCCGTCGCGGGCGTCCATGCCGGCGGCCTGCGTCAGCCGCTCCCACAAGTCGGCGGCCTCGCGCAGCTTGCGGGGCCGCAGCTCCAGGCCCACCAGCGTCGCGAACGTCTGCTCGGCCGGCCCGCCGCTGGCCCGGCGGCGGCGCAGCGTCTCGGCGAGCGCGGCCGCGCCGGGAATCCGGTCGCCCAGGGCCGCGGTCACCACGACGTGCACCCAGCCCTCGATCAGCGCCAGCAGCGTCTCGAGCCGTTCCAGCGCCTGGGTCTGCGCCGGCGTCGCCTTGGGCTCGAAAACGCCCTGCCCGAGCAGGTTTTCGATGGCCTCCGGGTCCGACAGCGACGCCGGGTTGAAGTCGCGGGCGAGCTCCTCGATCCCGGTCATGTCGATCTTCATGCCCATCGCGTAGGCCTCCACGGCGCCCAGCAGTTGGGCCGACAGCCACGGCACGTGGCTGAACAGCCGGTGGTGCGCGGCCTCGCGGGCGGCCAGATAGGTCAGTATCTCGCTGCGCGGCTGCTCGAGACCGGCGGCGAACGATTCCACCGCCTCGGGCAGTATCGCGGCGACCCCCTTGGGCCCCAGCGGCAGACCGATGTCGGTCGAGGTCAGCACCTCGCGGGACAGCCGGCCGAGGGCCTGGCCCAGCTGCGAGCCGAACGCCATGCCGCCCATCTGCGACATCATCGCCAGCAACGGGCCGGCCATGCTCTTGGCCTCCTCGGGCAGCGAGGACGCCCACACCGTCGAGATCTGTTGGGCCATCGGGTCACAGAGCCGCTTCCAGGTCTCCAGCGTGTTGTCCACCCAGTCGCTGGGTGTCCAGCCCACCGCCCTGGTGGCGCCGGCGGGCAACGCCGTGACGCCGTCCAGCCAGGTGTCGGCCAGGTGCACCGCGTCGGCGATCGCCGAGCTCGTCGTGTCCGGGATGGGCGCGACGAACCCGATCGAGCTGGTGGCCACGCGCCGGGCCAGCTCGTAGTTGACCGGTCCCGCCGCCTGGCCGCCCTGCGTCATGGTGCCGGCGCTGCTGAACATCTGACCCAGTTGGGTGAAGATCTGGCCCAGGTCACCGATGTTGAAATCGCCGCTCATGCCGAAGGCGCCCAGGGGATCGGACGCACCCGAGCCCGACTCGGGGTCGTTCTTCTCGCGCTTGTCCCGGTCCGGGTCGTCCCCGGAGGAGAAGCCGAAAGGCAGGTCAGCCATAACCTCAACGGTACTCACCGGTGGAACAGAAAGCGCGCTCAGTGGTCTCGCTGACAGCTGAAACGAGCCACCGCGGCGCCCCGCTAGGGTAGCGGCGTGAACAGGCGGATTCTGACCTTGGCGGTCGCGCTGGTGCCGATCGTGGTCTTCGGCGTGTTGCTCGCGGTCGTGACGGTGCCGTTTGTGTCGCTGGGCCCCGGGCCGACCTTCGACACGCTCGGTGAGGTCGACGGCAAGCAGGTGGTCGCCATCCAGGGCGCGCTGACCCACCCCACGACCGGGCACCTGAACATGACGACGGTGTCCCAGCGCGACGGCCTGACCCTGGGCGAGGCCCTGACGCTGTGGCTGTCGGGGCAGGAGCAGCTGGTTCCGCGCGATCTCGTCTACCCGCCGGGCAAGTCGCGGGAGGACGTGGACAAGGCCAACAACGCCGACTTCAAGCAGTCCGAGGACAGCGCCGAATACGCCGCGCTGGGGTACCTGAAGTACCCGCCCGCGGTCACCGTCGCGACCGTCAACGATCCCGGGCCGTCGGCGGGCAAGCTGAAGTCCGGCGATGCCATCGACGCGGTCAACAACACCCCGGTCGTCAACGTCGAGCAGTTCACCGGGTTGCTGAAGAACACCAAGCCCGGCCAGGTGGTGACGATCGACTTCCGCCGCAAGAACGAGCCGCCGGGCGTGGCGCAGATCACGCTGGGCACCAACAAGGATCGCGACTACGGCTTTTTGGGCGTCGCGGTGCTCGACGCGCCGTGGGCGCCGTTCGTGGTCGATTTCAACCTCGCCAACGTGGGCGGGCCGTCCGCGGGGCTGATGTTCAGCCTGGCGGTCGTCGACAAGCTCACCACCGGCGACCTGACCGGGTCGACGTTCGTCGCCGGGACGGGAACCATCTCCGCCGACGGCAAGGTGGGCCAGATCGGCGGCATCACGCACAAGATGGTGTCCGCCCACGCCGCGGGCGCCACCGTGTTCCTGGTACCCGCGAAGAACTGCTACGAGGCGAAGTCGGACAACCCGTCCGGGATGCGCTTGGTCAAGGTCGAGACGCTCACCGAGGCGGTCGACGCGCTGCACGCGATCACGTCCGGGGGCCAGCCGCCCACCTGCTAGGCGAGCCGCGGATGGCCTGCCGTGCCATGCGTAGAGTTGTCATCGTCGCCACATCGAGGCGCCACATCGATCAGGGAGCGTTGCCAGTGGGGATGCGGCCCACCGCGAGAATGCCGAAGCTGACCCGGCGCAGCCGGATCCTGATTTTGATCGCACTGGGTGTGATCGTTTTGCTGCTCGCGGGCCCGCGACTGATCGACGCCTACGTCGACTGGCTGTGGTTCGGCGAGTTGGGCTACCGCTCGGTGTTCACCACCGTGCTGGTGACGCGCATCGTGGTGTTCCTGGTCGCTGGCCTGCTGGTCGGCGGCATCGTGTTCGCCGGGCTGGCGGTGGCCTACCGCACCCGCCCGGTCTTCGTCCCGAGCAACGACAACGATCCGGTGGCGCGCTACCGCACCGTCGTCATGTCGCGGCTGCGACTGGTGGGCATCGGGATCCCGGCGGCGATCGGCCTGCTGGCCGGCATCATCGCGCAGAGCTATTGGGTGCGCATCCAGCTGTTCCTGCACGGCGGTAACTTCGGCGTCAGGGATCCGCAGTTCGGCAAGGACCTCGGTTTCTACGCGTTCGACCTGCCGTTCTACCGGCTGCTGCTCAGCTACATGTTCGTGGCCGTGTTCCTGGCCTTGGTGGCGAACCTGTTGGCGCACTACATCTTTGGCGGCATCCGGCTGTCCGGGCGCACCGGCGCCCTGAGCCGCTCGGCGCGCATCCAGCTGGTCACCCTGGTCGGCGCGCTGGTGCTGCTCAAGGCGATCGCCTACTGGCTGGATCGCTATGAACTGCTGTCGCACACGCGCGGCGGCAAGCCGTTCACCGGGGCCGGGTACACCGACATCAACGCGGTGCTGCCGGCCAAGCTGATCCTGATGGCGATCGCGTTGATCTGCGCCGCCGCGGTCTTTTCCGCGATCACGTTGCGGGACTTGCGGATTCCGGCGATCGGGCTGGTTCTGCTGCTGCTGTCGTCGCTGATCGTGGGCGCCGGCTGGCCGCTGATCGTCGAGCAGATCAGCGTGCGACCCAATGCCGCGCAAAAGGAAAGCGAATACATCAGCCGAAGCATCGCCGCGACCCGGCAGGCGTACGGGCTGACGTCCGACGTGGTGTCCTACCGCAACTACACCGGCGACGGGCAGGCCACCGCCCAGCAGGTCGCGTCCGATCGCGCGACCACCTCGAACATCCGGCTGCTCGACCCGACCATCGTCAGCCCGGCGTTCACCCAGTTCCAGCAGGGTAAGAACTTCTTCTACTTCCCGGACCAGCTGTCCATCGACCGCTACCTCGACCGCAACGGCGCGCTGCGCGATTACGTCGTCGCCGCCCGGGAGCTCAACCCGGACCGGCTGATCGACAACCAGCGGGACTGGATCAACCGGCACACCGTCTACACCCACGGCAACGGGTTCATCGCGTCGCCGGCCAACACCGTGCGCGGGATCGCCAACGACCCCAACCAGAACGGTGGCTATCCGGAGTTCCTCGTCAACGTCGTCGGCGCCAACGGCAGCGTCGTGTCCGACGGCCCGGCCCCGCTGGACCAGCCGCGCATCTACTTCGGCCCCGTCATCTCCAACACGTCCGCCGACTACGCGATCGTCGGGCGCAACGGCAACGACCGCGAATACGACTACGAGACCAGCACCGAAACCAAGAACTACACCTATTCCGGGCTCGGGGGAGTGCCCATCGGCAGCTGGATCTCCCGCAGCGTGTTCGCCGCCAAGTTCGCCGAGCGAAACTTCTTGTTCTCCAACGTGATCGGCTCCAACAGCAAGATCCTGTTCAACCGGGATCCGGCGCAGCGGGTGGAGGCGGTGGCGCCCTGGCTGACGACGGACAGCGCCGTGTACCCCGCTATCGTCAACAAGCGGCTGGTGTGGATCATCGACGGCTACACCACGTTGGACAACTACCCGTACTCCGAGCTCACCTCGCTGTCGGCGGCGACGGCCGACTCCACCGAGGTGGCGTTCAACCGGCTGGCGCCCGAAAAGCAGGTGTCCTACATCCGAAATTCGGTGAAGGCCACGGTGGATGCCTACGACGGCACGGTGACGCTGTACGCGCAGGACGAGCAGGACCCGGTGCTGAAGGCGTGGATGCGGGTGTTCCCGGGCACGGTCAAGCCCAAGAGCGACATCACCCCCGAGCTCGCCGAACACCTGCGTTACCCCGAGGACCTGTTCAAGGTGCAGCGGATGCTGCTGGCCAAGTATCACGTCAACGACCCCGTGACGTTCTTCTCCACGTCGGACTTCTGGGACGTTCCCCTGGATCCCAATCCGACCGCCAGCAGCTATCAGCCGCCGTACTACATCGTGGCGAAAAACATTGGCAAGAACGACAATTCGTCCTCCTATCAGCTGATCAGCGCGATGAACCGGTTCAAGCGCGACTACCTGGCCGCCTACATCAGCGCCAGTTCCGACCCCGCGACGTACGGCAAGATCACCGTGCTGACCATCCCGGGCCAGGTCAACGGCCCCAAGCTGGCCAACAACGCGATCACCACCGATCCCGCGGTGTCGCAGGACCTCGGCGTGATCGGGCGCGACAACCAGAACCGGATCCGCTGGGGCAATCTGCTCACCCTCCCGGTCGGCCAGGGCGGGCTGCTCTACGTCGAACCCGTCTACGCCTCCCCGGGGGCCAGCGACGCCGCGTCGTCGTATCCGCGGCTGATCCGGGTGGCGATGATGTACAACGACAAGATCGGCTACGGTCCGACCGTCGGCGACGCGCTCACCGGCCTGTTCGGGCCCGGCGCGGGTGCGGCCGCGACGGGGATCGAACCCACCGAGGCCGGCATGCCCGCGAGCCCGCCCGCCAGCCCGCCGACGCCGGCCGGCACACCGCCCGTAGCGGCGCCCCCGGCGCCCGCTGCGGTGCCGCCCTCCCCGGATGGGTCGGTGACGTTGTCGCCGGCCAAAGCCGCTGCCCTGCAGGACATCCAGTCGGCGATCGGCGCGGCGCGCGACGCGCAGAAGAAGGGCGATTTCGCCGCCTACGGCGCGGCGCTGCAGCGACTCGACGACGCCATCAACAAATACAACGCCGCCAAGTAACTCACTTCCCCTTCCCCCCTTCCCCCGGCGAGCGTGCGTGTCTGTACACCGGCACGCCGGAAAAGCTGACGATCTGCGCACGCTCGCGGATCTCAGCCGCGGGACGCCGTGCGGAATCGGTCCCGGTAGGCCTTCGGCGAGACGCCGAGGCGGTCGATGAACACGCGCCGGAGGCTCTCGGTGCTGCCAAACCCCGCCATGCGCGCGGCGTCGGCGACGCTACGGCCGGCGTCGAGCGCGGCGCGGGCGGCGTCGATGCGCACCATTTCCACGTAGCGGGCGGGTGTCGTCCCGAGCTCGGACTGGAACAACCGCGTCAGCTGCCGCGTGCTCATGGACGCGCGCGCGGCAAGGCTGTTGACGCTGTGGTTCGCCGCGGGGTCGGCGGAGATCGCATCGGTGGCCTTGCGCAGCGGCGACTGCGGCGGCGGGTCGGCCTCGACCAGCACCGAGAACTGCGATTGGCCGCCCGCGCGCTTGAGGTAGACGACCAGCCACCGGGCCACCGCGCGGACGAGGTCGGTGCCGTAATCCATTTCGACCAGCGCCAGCGCCAGGTCGATGCCCGACGACACCCCGGCCGAGGTGAAGACATCGCCGTCGCGGACGAAGATCGCGTCCGGTTCGACGGTGACGCCCGGGAAGGCGCGGGCGAACAACCGGACGTCATGCCAGTGCGTGGTGGCGCGCCGGCCGTCGAGGAGGCCGGCCTGCGCCAGGACGAACGAGCCCGTGCAAATCGAGGCGAGCCGCCGGGTGCGGCCCGCGACCGACTTGATCGCCTCGACGAGCCCGGGGTCGATCGCCCGCCGGGGCAGGCTGTCGCTGCCGGCGACCAGGACCGTGTCGGCCGACTCGATCGAGGTGACGGCGTCCGTGACGCCCAACCGCGTCCCGATCGAGGTCGTGACGTCGCGCCCGTCCACCGACGCGATCTTGAGTTCGTAGTCGGCGCCGAAGCGGTTGGCTTCCGCGAAGACCTCACCCACTCCCGCAACGTCCAGCATCGTGACGTCGTCGAAGACGACAACCACCATCACCCGCGATCGCGCACCGACTTCAGTCACGGACTCATTGTGTCGCAATCTGTGGGAACGACGGCTGCAACGGTGCCGGTGGATAGCGGTGTGGCAACGCATGATGGTCCAAGACAAGGAGGAACGATCATGGCCGTCCAGTCGCCGGAGACCATTGCCGACATCGTCGTACCCGACACAGCGCTGGTGCGCGCGATCACCGACTTCATCCGCGGAGCCGAAGACGATCTGCTCTTCCACCATTCGCGTCGGGTATTCCTGTTCGGTGCACTACAGGGCCACCGCCGCGGACTGCAACCAGACTTGGAGCTGTTGTACGCCGGTGCCATGTTCCACGACCTCGGCCTCACCCGGCGGCATCGCACCTCCAGCCTGCGCTTCGAGGTCGACGGCGCGAATGCGGCGCGAGAGTTCCTGCTGCAGCACGGCGTCGACAAGGCCGACGCCGACAAGGTGTGGCTGGGCATCGCCTTGCACACCACGCCCGGGATACCCGAGTTCCTCGCGCCCGAAGTCGCCTTGGTCACCGCGGGTGTCGAAACCGACGTGCTGGGCATTGGCCGAGAGACCTTGTCCCGTAAAGACATTGACGCCGTGACTGCCGCCCATCCACGACCGGGTTTTAAGCGGCGCATCCTGGCGGCCTTCAACGACGGTATGAAGCATCGTCCGGAAACCACTTTCGGCACGATGAACGCCGATGTGCTGGAGCACTTCGACCAGACATTCGAGCGGGGGAACATGGTCGACCTCATTCTCGGCAGCAGTTGGCCCGAATAGGTGGGGCCGAATAGCCTTGCAGCGCAGCAATTCTTCTGAGTGCTGCAGATGCTCCCGCATCGTGAAGGCAAGCATGACTCGTGGCCGAAATCGTCAGCTGGTCAACCAAATTGAGCAACTGCAACAGTGCGTCAAGCGAGAGAAGGGAACCGATGCCCTGACACCGGAGGACGAGGAGCAGACGTGCGTCATGCGCGCGGTCATTCCCTGAAACAGCTGTTCCACTAAACGATTCCGCCGTCTGCAGAATGGCTGCAACGTGTATATCAGTACGCGTCGATGAAAGGTAACAGATAACCATGGCCTCACCGGGTAATAACGAAGCGCTGGACCTTTTCGGACCCATTGTCGACTTCATGACACCCCCTGACGAAGAGCAGCTTTGCGTCGTGCGCCTAGTCATGCCCTCAGGGGTCACAATGCCGCTGCACAGCCACAAGGACTTTGGAGATTTGTACATCCTTGCCGGCAGTTGCCAAGTTCTGGTGGAGGACAACGACGACATCGAATGGTGCGACGCCCACGCCGGTGATTACATCCGGGTGCCGAGTGATGCTATGCACGCCCTACGCAATGTCTCCGAAGAGCCCGCCGTCGCCCTCGTCATCACGACACCACATCGGGGTGCCTTCTTTCGTGAGGTTGGCCGGCCAGTCGGTTCCTCGCCACCGACTGCCGTAGAGGTGGCTCGCTTCGCCGCGATCGCGGAACGTTATGGATACCGAGTGGCAACACCGGAAGAAAACGCAGCGGTCGGCATCACGTCATCGATGCTGACCGCATGACGATCCGGCCAAGTCGCGATTCTTATGGGCGGTTGGTGTAGCTCGGTTGTCGCTAGCTGTGGGAAAGATGTCCCATCGTCGGTTGCGGCCACACGCTGACTCGCCGCAAGCTCTGGTTGATTGGTAAATGGAAGGATGCTTAATGAGCACTCGAATCCTGGCAATGGTGGGAAGCCTGCGAGCCGGTTCCTATAACCGCCAGCTGGCCGAGGCGGCCGTCAAACTCGCACCGGAAAGCATCGAGGTCGAAATTTATGAGGGCCTGGCCGATGTGCCCTACTACAACGAAGACCTCGACCAGCCCCGCGCCGTACCGCCTGCGGCCGGCGCGCTGCGCGCTGCCGTGGATTCCGTGGACGCTCTGCTGATGGTCACACCGGAATACAACGGCACCGTCCCCGCCGCACTCAAGAACGCTGTCGACTGGTTGTCAAGGCCGTACCACAGCGCGGTAATCGACAATAAGCCTGTCGTTGTCATCGGTACCTCCGGCGGAAGATACGGCGGCGCATGGGCGCACGAAGACGCCCGCAAGGCGGCGCGTATCGCCGGCGCGACCGTGCTCGACTCGGTCGCTCTGTCGGTGCCCCGCGCGGCGACGCGGTTTGCCGACACCCCTCCCGTGTGCGACGAGGAAATCATCGCCAAGATGCCCACCATCCTCAATGCGCTCGCCTCAGCAGCCCAAACCCCAACCGACTGACCGAAGGGATCTGCCATGACAACATCGCTGTCCGTCAACCGTCGTGACGTCGACGAGGTCCGGCCATTTGTCGCTCCGGCCAACCTGTTTGCGAACCTGCAAGCCGTGCTGGTCGACTTGATCGAATTGCACCTGCAAGGCAAGCAAGCGCACTGGAACGTCGTCGGCACAAATTTCCGCGATCTGCATCTGCAGCTCGACAGCACCGTCGATACCGCGCGCGAAGCCAGTGACACGATCGCCGAACGGATGCGCGCCTTGGACGCGGTACCTGACGGGCGGTCGGACACCGTCGTCGCAACGACAAGCCTTCCCGCCATAGCCCCGGGTCTACTCAACGTCACCGAAGCGGTCCAGATGATCACCAACCGGATCTTCGCCGTCGTGGGCACCATGCGCAGTGTTCACGACGAGGTCGACGCCGCCGATCCCTCGACCGCCGACTTGCTGCACGCCATCATCGACGACCTGGAAAAGCAGGCATGGCTGCTCAAGTCCGAAATCGGCACAGCTTGAGCGCCACGGGATTCCGGCCGACTACACGAGGAGGTATGTCAGATGACTCAGCCCGGGGTCACGGTCGTGCAGCCAGGAGAAGGGGATTACGTTGCCCTGCCTGGCTTTGGCGCGGTGCTCAAGCTATCCAGCCGCACCAACGGAGGGGAGGTGTCTATCGTCGAGCATCCGTTTGAGGTCGGCCTGCTCACCGCGGCGCACCGGCACACCCGCGAAGACGAGCATTCAATTGTGTTGGCAGGCGAGATCGGGTTCCGTTCTGACGACAGTGAAGTCGTCCTCGGTCCCGGCGGCTACATCACCAAGCCGCGGGGGCAGATGCACGCCATGTGGAACGCCGGCAGCGAGCCTGGTCGCATCGTCGAGATCATCACACCGGGCGGCTTCGAGAACTACTTCCGCGAGCTGGGTGAGCTGCTGGTTGAGCATGCAAATGATCCGGTCGCCACGGTCCTGCACGACCTACCCGAGTTCGGGGAGCTCGCCGACAAATACGGGCTGACCTATGGGTCGCCGGACTGGATGGACGACATCCGCCAGCGCTACGGGCTGAACCCGCCTTCGCACTGATTCGCCTGCCAGGTGTAGGCGCCGCTCAGCCCGCGATTTGGCGGCCTTGCAGGTGTTCGGTAACCTGGTATTCACCCATCGCGGGGTGGAGCAGCTCGGTAGCTCGCTGGGCTCATAACCCAGAGGTCGCAGGTTCGAATCCTGTCCCCGCTACTAATGTCCCCGCTACTAACGAAAGTAGCCCTGACCGGGTTAAACGGCCGTCAGCATCAGCTGGCGGCCGTTTCGTCTCGTGAACTTTTCTGAGCGAGCGGCTGGGGCGTTGGTGCCCTAGTGTCGCCAACGCCCGGCGCTTGGCCCGGTGATCGCTGGGTCAGCTGCCGTGGCGGTCGTACCTAGGGGCGCTTATCGGACCAGTGTTCGGGGATCGGGGAAGCCCAATTTTGTGTAGCCGGGCGCGCGTTTTCGCAGTGAAGAGGCGATTACCGGAGTGAGTTCGTCGTGGTAGTCGTGCACGGTTGCGGCGGTCTTGGCGGCGTGGGGCCGGGTGACGCGCCCGACGTACTGAATGAGCCTGTTCTTGAAGCTGATTGGGGCGGCGAGGAACAATGTGTCCAAGACCGGGCAGTCGAATCCCTCGCCGATGAATGAGCCAGTACCGATAATCAGCAAGGGCCCGTCGTCGGCGGTGTGATTGGCGAGTTGTTGAGAGATCTCGCGGCGCTGGCGCGCCTTCATCTGGCCGCTCAGCACGACGACATCCTTCTCGGCGTTCCGGAGCCGTTCGGCGATGGCGTTGAGGTGATCAATCCACGTAGTGAGGACGAGGATGTTGGCGCCGTCGGCGTGAGCCGAAAGGACGTCAGCGACGATCTGCTCGAGGCGGGCTTCGTCGCCAATGAGGGCTCGGTAGATCTCGGCCATCCCGCCTGGCGCACTGGGATCGGCTTGTCCGGTGTAGCGGAACTGGGTGGCATGGACGTATAGGACAGGGTGCGGTGCGAGCAGGTCGGTGCCCGCCGAAGGGAGTTGGCCCGCGGTAGGGGCTTCGAGGGTGACGTGATGTGATCCGAGTTGGTGGTAGATCAGGTCTTCGAGTCCGTCGCGGCGTTCAGGTGTAGCCGTGAGCCCGAGCCAGTATTTGGCGGGTATTCGATTGAGGACGTGGAAGAACGCACTGGCGGCGATGTGGTGGCATTCGTCGGCGACGACGAAACCGTAACTCGCCGTGAGCTCTTCGATGTTGCCGCGGCGGGCGAGCGTGGGTAGCAACGCAATGTCGATGATGCCGGTGGTCTTGGATCGTCCGCCGCCGATCTGTCCGCACTTGAATCCGAGGTGTTTCTGCAACCGGTCACGCCACTGGTCCGCCAGCGCTTTGCGGTCGACCAGGATGAGGGTTGTGGTGGCGCGGGAGACGATGGCGGCGCAGGCAATCACCGTTTTGCCCACGCCAGGCGGTGCGATTAGGACGCTGGTGTCTTGTTCAACGAGGTGTCGGACGGCGTCGGCCTGTTCGGGCCTAAGTGCTGTTGAGCAGCTGAATTCGTGACTGTCACCGGCGGTGCGGTTGTCGTCGATGTGTAACGTACTTCCTGCTGAGTCGACCAAATCTGTTAGAAGCCCGTAAAGTCCGCGCGGCAGCACGAGATCACCTTCGACCGTCTCGTCGTAGCTGTAGAGGAAGCGCGGCGTGTTCCAGGTGTTGCGTCGAGCGCGTTGGCGGGCATCGAATTCCGGATTGCGGATGGAGGCTGCGTGTTTGACGGTCGAGATCATGGCTGGACCAAGGTCGTTGGCGGTCAGAGTTATTCGGGATGTGAAGGTTGCCCGGATGATCGCTGCCGGCCTCGGCACGATTTTCGACGAGGTGGGTAGCTGCAGCCGGCGCACGCGATGGCCGAACTGCGGATCGGGCAGAGTGCGAACCAGCGTGGTCACATCTTGTGTGACAGGCGCGCGATGCTGGACGGTATCTGCCGCAAATGCGGCCGGGGACAGTACCTTGATGTGCGCGGGAATCTTCGCCGCGGGGAAGTCCTTGAGATTATCGGTGACGATGGCGCCGGCTCCACCGACTAACGCCGCTGCAGCCACGTGTTCATCGTTCGGGTCTGGCAGGTGGAAGCTTCCGTCGTAAGGTTCCCAGTTTTCGACCACTGCGTCGTCGAACGCCGTTGTCATGTGGTCAATGAGGTGACTGGCCCGCACGGCGGCGGCAGCGGGTTGTTCTCCGCGATTCATCAGCTTCTCTGTCTCGTGGTATTCGATTTCGGCCAGGATTTCGGTTGACCACAGCGGTCGATAGAGCCCTTCGATTGCGAGTGAAAGCAAGAAGTCCCGCTGCAAGCTCGGCCAAAGCACCGAGGTGTCGAGCAGGGCGGCGAACATCGCCGCCCATGGTGTCAGCTTGGCTGGGCCGATTTATTTCGGCGCGCCGCCACAGCCCTGCGTGCTTCGCGCAGTTGCCTGCGGATCGCGTCGGGATCGTCATCGTGGCCGATGTCTGCGGTCGCCGCCAGTGCGTCGTATTGACGCTGGCGGCGCTGTTCGCGATAGATCAGCACGTCGTCGAGCAGAAGCCGATGCCGGTTGCCGATTCGTTCGGCAGGCAGGACGTTGTCATTGATCAACCGCACTATCGTCGGGCGGCTGACGCCGACAAGGTCGGCCGCCTGCTGTGTGGTCAGTGTCATGGTTTGCGGCGCGACGGTCACTGCCTTGCCCGCATGAAGTGCTGCCACGACTTTCGTCAAGGCTTCGTGGACTGGGCCGGGCAGCTCGATGCGGTCGTGCTCGTCGACACCAACCAGTGCGTAACTTGGAGAGGCCGCTGCGCCATGTCGGCGCTCGTGAGCCGCCAGGAACCCGACCACCGGTGCAAGTTCCTCTGGATGCTCGGAGAGGAAGGTCGCGGTCTCGACCGCTTCGGCGCCCACAGGAGTTCACCACCTATCCGAACGAAGCGAAATAATTTTCGGAACGTTCGAATAATAGCTCAAATGGCGGCGCGCGTCCATCACTTCATCTGTCCTCGCTACTAATGTCCCCGCTACCAAGGAAAGTGGCACTAGGAGGAGATTCCGGGGGCCGTTTCATGCCCGCTGGGAAAACACTCAGCGCGAAGCTTCGGACACACGCAGCATGACGCGTCAGGCTGTGAGTTCCACACTGCTATCCAAAAAGTCGGCGACGATCAGCAGATGCCCACCGAGGGCGGCCACGTAAGACTGCAGCGTCCCCAGCTCGGTGTGCGACAGGTCGCCACTTTCCAGCTTGGAAACCCGCGCCTGGGAAACGCCCATGACTTCGGCGACGTCAGCCTGGCGGGCATGGCCGTGCGCTTTGCGGATCTCGGCGAGCCGGTAGGCCTGGACGGCGTCGTGCATCTCCTTGCGTGCCGTCTCGGCCCGCGCCGGGTCCACACGGCCCTGTGCGATCGCGTCCGCACGAATCTCGCGCCAGGCGGATTGGACGGCGGACCGTCGCCGATCTCCAGCGTTGGCACCGAACGGGTTTTCGCCAGTGGCGCTGCGCCCCGGAATAGCCCCGCGTCGCCGGCGCGTTCTGCCGGCCATGAAACCTTTTACCGAGTCGCAGCGCCAGGAGTTCCTGGCGGCCAAGCATGTAGGCGTGTTATCCGTGGAAGCGGTGGACGATAGGCCCCCGGCCAGCATCCCGATTTGGTACGACTACACCCCCGGCGGCGACATCCGGATCAACACCGGTCCGGGGACCCGCAAGGCCAAGCTCATCGAGCGGGCCGGTGCGGTGACGCTGGTCGCCCAGCGCGAAGAGCTTCCGTATCAATACGTGGTCGTCGAGGGCACCGTCGTCGACACCACCACGCCGGCCCCGGCCGAGATACGCGAAGCCATCGCGATCCGTTACCTCGGCGAGGAAGGCGGGCGCCAGTTCGTCCGGAGCATGGAGGGTCAGGACAGCGTGCTGTTCACCATCCGGCCTGACCGCTGGCTGACCGCCGACTTCTCCGACGAGCTCTGAGCCGAAGCCAAGCGCCCGTCCTACCTCTGGTCGACGCGCTCCTTGTCGCGGTCGATGCGGGAATGCGCGGTCAGCATCAGGTGGTCGAACTCCGACTGCGAGGTGAGCGTCGGGCCGACGCCGCGGAAGTCCTCGGTGATCTGTTCGGCCAGCAGCCGCAGCTTGACGTTGGCCTCCTGGGACAACCACTTGAGCAGATCGAACGCTGCGTTGTCACCGATGCCGTAGATGAGCATCAGCATGCCCTTGGCCTGCTCGATGCCGGCGCGCTGCTCGGTGATCTCGGCCACCTTCTCCGTGACCAATTGCTCGCGCTCCTGGTCGGGTAGCGGGGAGACGTCGACGTAGAACCCGTGCGTCCCGATCACGGCGCCTTCGTCGTCGCGCAGTTGGTCGCCGACGACGACGACGGAGCGCACGTTTCCCTGGGTGTCGATGATCCGATGGCGGGTGCTGAACGCCTTGTGGGTGCTCAAGATTTCTTCGATGGTGGCCGCGACCTGTCCACGGTCGTCGGGGTGTTTGTGTGACAGGACCAGGTCGGTGGTCGGGGTGACGGTGCCGGGCTCATAGCCGTGCATGCGCTGCACCTGTTCCGACCATTCCCACCGCTGATCGGCGAAATAGAATCGGAACCAACCCGCGCGCTGCGGCGTGCCGCCGGCCAAGGCTTGTTCGACATCGGCCGATTGGCCGTTCAGATCCCAATTCATCGTGGACGTGTCTCCTCGGGTGCAGTTCACCGGAAAGACCGACCGCCGTTTCCGCGCGCACCACCGAGCCCGCCCGAACGGGGGATGGGTGCGGGAGGTCGCGGAGCGACGTCATGGGCTTTGGCGCTAGCTGTTCAACGCCGAGGACAGGCTGGAATATCGTGTCACAGAACCACCTGGTGCAACCCGATGTCAGCCCCGGTCTCGCTGGCGTGGCGGCGGTGGCCGCGAACGCCGGCCTCGTTGGCAGGCAGGCCGATTGGGCCACCGCCGGTTGGGCCACCGCCCCGCTCATCGGTGAATCAGGCGTCTACCACCTCCCGGTTTCCGGCACTCTCGTTGATCGCCTTGTGTCCGTTGCCGCGGGCGACGGAGATCTTGCGCGGCTTGGCCTTCTCGGCCACCGGGATGCGCAGGCTCAGGACGCCCTCGTTGTAGGCCGCCTGGATCCGGTTGGTGTCGAGGTTTTCCCCGAGGACGAGCTGGCGGCTGAACACCCCGCGCGACCGCTCGGCGGCCAGCATTTCGCGGTTGGGATCCACTGCCGGCCGCTCGGCGCGCACGGTCACCACGTTGCGCTCGATGTCGATGTCGAGCGAGTCGGGGTTGATGCCGGGCAGGTCGAACTCGACGACGAATTCCTCGCCCTCGCGCCAGGCATCCATCG
The DNA here is from genome assembly GCF_059813025.1 of Mycobacterium sp. NGS26. Classification (NCBI taxonomy): domain Bacteria; kingdom Bacillati; phylum Actinomycetota; class Actinomycetes; order Mycobacteriales; family Mycobacteriaceae; genus Mycobacterium; species Mycobacterium sp. NGS26. Next base: position 170,831 of record NZ_JCALDU010000007.1, on the reverse strand, counting down.
GCATCACCGCGGGCCGGGCTGCCGTGCCGAGTACCTGCTGAGCGAAGCGGTCCAGGTCGCGGAACGGGTCGGTACGCATCAGCATGGCGGTCACCTCTCACTCCAATCTCTGGTTGTGAAGCTGATATTTCCTATGTCTCACGACATAGATTTTATATAGCACTATCGACACTTCAGTGCAAGTGTGGTAAATAGTTTTTCTGTGCGAACCAGTTCAGGAGATGCCGTTCAGGAGACGTCAATGGCCAACAACGCCGGTGACACCCCGGCCCCCGACCACGGGGTCTACGGCATTTCGGTGGCCGCCGAGCTGTCCGGCGTCGCCGTGCAGTCGCTGCGCCTGTACGAGCGTTACGGGCTGCTGAACCCGGCTCGAAGCAAAGGCGGAACCCGCCGCTACAGCGCCGATGACCTGGCGCGGTTGCAGCGGATCAGCGCGCTGGTCGACGCCGGGGTCAACCTCGCCGGCATCGCCCGCATCCTCAGCCTGGAGGACGACAACGCCGCCCTGTCCGCGACCAACACCGATCTGCGTTCCACCAACCGCACCCTGCGGAAGGCCGCGAAGCGGTCCAACAAGAACGCAACCTGACCTCAGGCGACCACCCGGAACAGCTGCGCGCTCGGGTCCGCGGGGTCGGGCAGCGTCATGCCGGCTTCGGCGCCGGACCGCAGGTAGTCGATCACGGCGTCGTTGAGCAGCTCACCGGGCACGACCGCGGGAATGCCGGGCGGATACGGGGTGATCTGCTCCGCCGCGACCCGGCCGGCGGCCTTGGCGGCGGGCACCATTTCGGTCGGACAGAAAAACGCGTCACGCGGCAGGCGCACGGTTTCCAACTGCAGCTCCTCCGGTGTGGGCAGCCGTATCGGCGGCGGCGGGTCGAAGTCCTCGGCCGCCGCGCGCCACCGCGTCATCGCCGCCACCAGGCGGTCCGCGGTTCGCTTGTCGTCGGCGAACGACATCGTCGCCAGCACCCGGCGGTGGTCGCTGAGGCCGAGGTCGAGCTTGCAGTGCTCGCGCAGCCAGTCCACGGCCTGGTATCCCGACGTTCCGGTCCCGGAGACATCCATCAAGACCTGCGTGGTGTCCAGGTCGCAGGACGCCTCCCTGCCCAGCAGCTCGTCCTCGAGGACCGTGAGGTCCGCGATCTCGGCCAGCCGGGCCCGCAGGTGGCGGGCGAGGTCGAGTTCGGCGCTGAGCAGCTCGTGCCCGTGCTCGACCATCTGGCGCCGCCAGCCGTCGAGCGCGGCATAGATCAGCACGTTCGGGCTGGTTGTCATCAGCAGGTCGGCACACATCGAAAGCCGTTGCGGATCAACAAGATTGCCCTGCAGGTGGAACACCGAGCCCTGCTCGAACCCCGCGCCCATCTTGTGGACGCTGACCACGCAGACGTCGGCGCCGGCGTCCATCGCCCATGTCGGCAGGTCCTCGTGGAACGGAAGGTGCGCGCCCCAGGCCTCGTCGACTATCAGCGGCTTGCCCCGCCGGTGGCAGACGTCGGCGATGGCCGAGATGTCGGCGCAGGTGCCGTACGGGCTGGGGCTGACGATCAGCGCCCCGGCCGCGTCCGGGTACTTCTCCCACGCGGCCGCCACCTGCTCCGGCGACGGCGGATGCGAAAAATGCCGTTCGACGTCCCAGCGCGGGGTGATCCACCTGGGCCGCACGCCCGAGAAGATCAGGCCCGCCACGATCGACTTGTGGCTGTCGCGGGCGACGAGCAGGCCGCCGTCCGCCCCGCCCGCGACGGCCATCATCGCGGCCCGCACCGACAGCGAGCTACCGCACGTGGAGAAGAAGGCGTGCTGCGCGCCGACGGCGTCGGCCATCAACTCCTCCGCGCGCGCCAGGAACTTCCCGCGCGACATCCGGTCGTCGAGCCCGTTGGTGGCGAGCAGATCGTTGCGGAACGGGTCCCTGCCCAGCACGGCAATGACGCGGTCGTCGACCCCGGCACCCTGGCGGTGCCCCGGCGGGCTGAAACCGTAGCGGCCGTTTCGGCGGTAGTCGACCAGCGCGTCGAGCAGCGGTGCCTGCGACTGATCCATGGCGAATCGGGTACCCAGGGTCAGCGGGCGCCAATCGGCGCTCGCCCGCTTGTCGACCCGGGAGCCGAGCACTGTTAGCCGAAGACTTTCCCCCGCATGTGTTGCGGCAATACGCCTTGCTCGCGGACGGCGAACGCGGGGTCCTCGTCGGGCCGCGCGGTGACTACTGCTGGATGTGCCTGCCGCGCTGGCACGACGGCGCGGTCTTCAACTCGCTGCTCGGTGGCGCCGGCGTGTACGCGGTCGCGCCCGATCTGCCGCGATTCGTGTGGGGCGGATACTACGAGCCGCGGTCGTTGATCTGGCGTTCCCGCTGGGTCACCACCGGCGGGATCGTCGAGTGCCGCGAGGCCCTGACGCTGCCCGCCGACCCGCATACCGCGGTGTTGTTGCGCCGCATCCATGTCGTCGACGGGCGACACCGAATGCGCATCGCGCTCGACGCCCGCGCCGACTTCGGCGCACACGCGATGTCGGACATCTCGCGCGGCGAAACCGATCGGGGCCGGGTGTGGACCGGCAGGTCGGGACCCTGCCGATTCCGTTGGGCGGGAGCCGATGACGCCGAACTGCGCGACGACGGCTCGCTGGAGGCGGTGCTGGAGGTCGTCGCCGGGCGTGACCACGACCTGGTTCTCGAAATCTCCGACCGGGAACTGGATTCGGCGCCGACGCGGGCCGAGGACGCCTGGCAGGCCACCGAATACGCGTGGGCGCAGGCGGTTCCGGCCATCACGGACACCCTGGCCGATCGTGACAGCCAGGTTGCGTACGCGGTGCTGCGCGGTTTGACGAGCGCCGACGGCGGGATGGTCGCCGCCGCGACGACGTCGTTGCCGGAGCGCGCCGAACAGGGCCGCAACTACGACTACCGGTACTGCTGGATCCGCGACCAGTGCTACGCGGGGCAGGCGATGGCCGCCGCCGGCGGCTACCCGCTGCTCGACGACGCCGTTCGCTTCGTCAGCGAGCGCGTCCTCGCCGACGGTCCGGCGTTGCGGCCGGCGTATTCGGTCGACGGCAATCCGCCCCCGAGCGAACGCGACCTCGACCTGCCCGGGTATCCCGGCGCCGCGGCGCGCGTCGGCAACTGGGTGTCGGACCAGTTCCAGCTCGACGCGCACGGCGAGGCCCTGCTGCTGTTGGCGGCCGCGGCGCGGCTGGACCGCCTCGACAGCATGCATTGGCAGGCCGTCCACACGCTGGTGCGCAGCATCGAACAGCGTTGGTGCGAACCCGATGCCGGCATCTGGGAACTCGACGACCGGCGTTGGGCCCATTCCCGGCTGACGTGTGCGGCGGGGCTGCGCAGCATCGGCGCGGTGGCGCCGCCGCGGCTGGGCGCGGAGTGGCAGCGGCTGGCCGATCAACTGGTCGCCGACGCCGACGCCGACTGCCTGCATCCGACCGGAAGATGGCAACGGGCGCCGGGGGATTCGCGGATCGACGCGGCCCTGGTGCTGCCCGCGATCCGGGGCGCGATCCCGGCGGACGACCCGCGCACCGTCGCCACCCTCGAGGCGGTGCGCTCGGAGCTGTCCGACCAGGGCTTCGTGTACCGGTTCCGTCCGGACCAGCGGGCACTCGGAGACGACGAGGGCGCCTTTCTGTTGTGCGGGTTCCTGATGGCGCTGGCGGACCACCAGCAGGGCAACGACCTGGCGGCGGTTCGCTGGTTCGAGCGCAGCCGGACGGCTTGCGGCCCGCCCGGGTTGTTCGCCGAGGAGTTCGACGTCGAACAGCGTCAGCTGCGCGGGAACCTGCCGCAGGCCTTCGTGCACGCGTTGTTGTTCGAAGCGGCGCATCGCCTGCCCGGTCGTGGACCGGGCCGCGCCGGTTGATCGAGCCGCCGGCGGGTACCCCGCCCTGCGGGAGCCGCCCGTGAGCGGGCCGAAGGACCCAAAGGAGTAGTCGCAATGAGAGAAGTGCAGGCCGGCGCCGACGACGTGGCCCGCGCCGCCAGCCGCGAGGCCGACGTCTACCGCGGCGACAATCCCCGGCCGCTGGGCGGGTATCTGGCCGTCTTGGGCATCTACAGCGCCGTGGTGGTCGTGGCGACGGTGCTCGCGGCGCTCACCGGGCGCACCTTGCCGAAGCGTTGGCGCGCGCAGGACCTGGTCACGGTGACGCTGGGCACCCACAAGCTGTCCCGGACGTTGTCCAAGGACGCGGTGACGAGCCCGTTGCGGGCGCCGTTCACCCAGTACGCGGGCACCGGCGGCCCGGCGGAGGTCAAGGAGGAGGTCCGGGAGGACAGCCAGTTGCGGCACAGCCTGGGGGAGCTGTTGACCTGCCCATTCTGCCTGGACATGTGGGTGGCCACCGCGTTCGTCATCGGGCTGGTCTTCGCGCCCCGGTTCACCCGGCTGATCGCGGGCAGCTTCACCGCTTTGGCCGGGGCCGACTTTCTTCAGCTCGCCTACGCGATCGCGCAGCAATCGGCGGAAGGCTAGGCGGCACAGCGCCTTTCGTTATGCGGGGCCGTCACTCCTCGACGTCGAAGAACGACTCGCCGTCCTCCGGTGTCCCGTCGATCTGGCCGCGTTCGCGACCGTGCACATCGGGATCGATGTCGTCCAGGTCGTCGTCGGCGACCACGTCGAGGGCGCCGCCCGCCTCGGCGTCGTGCGCCTGCATCGACGGCCCGTCGTCGCCGGGGTCGTCCGAGGTCTCCGCCGCCAGCTTCTCGTCGAGCGTCGCGTTGTCGTCGGCCCTGAGCCACCTGTCGGGGGGATCGACCACCGCGTCGCCGTCGTCGTTGCGGACCTCGTCGGAGTCCAGGCTCTCGGAGGGCTCCAGCATGTCGTCGTCGAAGTCGTTTGGCACGACTGCCGGTTGCCCGAGACTTGGCACATCTAAACAGCGGAGTTGACAGCGCAGTCCGCGGCTGGGCCGCCATGACGAAAATCGTTGGCCGCGGGCATATTTCGCCGAGTCGCGTGATCCTTCCAGAAGGCCCGCGCCCAGACCGCCGGGGAAGGCCCGCGCCCCGGCCCGCCACTTCGTTTTCTGGACCACGGATTTCGTTTCCTGCCCTAGCCACTGTCACCCATCGGGGTCACGATGACACGGTGAGCCTGGTTTATGCGGGGGTCGAACCTGCCCGGATGCGTCCTGTGGTCGTCGCGCCGGGCGGGGCAGTGCCGCTCACGACGCTCCCGCGGGGGTGAGGCCATGCCCGAGAACAACAACACGATCGCCGCTCAGCTGGCCGACCTGATCGCCGGCCTCGACCGGCAGGGCACGGATACCAAGACCGGCCTGCACGAGCTCATCGACAGCGGCAACCGGCACGTGACGGGCTCCGAATACGCGGGGATCACGCTGGCCGAGAAGGGCAAAGAGATCACCAACGTGGTCGCCACGCATCGCTATCCGATGGTGCTGGACGTGATCCAGAACGAATACGGGGAAGGGCCCTGCGTCGCGGCGGCGTGGCAGCACCACATCATGCATGTCGAGGACCTGGCCGTCGACCGGCGCTGGCCGCGCTATCAGGAGTACGCGCTGGCGAACACCCCGATTCGGTCGATCCTGTCGTTCGAGTTGTTCGTCGATCGCGACACGACGGCCGCGCTGAGCTTCTTCGGCCACCATCCCCACGTGTTCAACGAGGAATCCTTCGAAGTGGGCGGCATTTTCGCCACGCACGTCGCCCTGGCGTGGTCGATGATGCGCCGCCACGACCAGTTCCGCAGCGCCCTGGCGTCGCGCGACATCATCGGTCAGGCCAAGGGCGTCATCATGGAGCGCTTCAACCTCGATGCCGTGGAGGCGTTCGACCTGCTCGCTCGGCTGTCGCAGAAATCCAACACGAAGCTGTTCGACGTGGCCCGCGCGCTGATCGAGAACGAACACCCGATCAAGTGCCGCCACAACTGAGCGCGGCAGGCGCGGCCGCCCCGGCCGCAAACGCGTTGTCCGCCAGGGCTGTTCGCGCGGTGGTTTGACCACCGCGCCGGCGGGGTATGGAGTGCGCCATGACCGCAGCGCCCGCGCCCACGCCCACCGGTGAATTGTGGCCGGGCAAGGCCTATCCGCTCGGCGCCACCTACGACGGCGCGGGGACCAACTTCGCCGTGTTCAGCGAGGCGGCCGAGCGGGTCGAGCTGTGCCTGTTCGACGACTCTGAAGACGGGGGCGCCGAGGCGCGGATCACGCTGCCCGAGGTTGACTCGTTCGTCTGGCACGGTTACCTGCCGGGGATCGAGCCGGGGCAGCGCTACGGCTACCGCGTGCACGGCCCGTACGAACCCGGGGCGGGGCTGCGGTGCAATCCGAACAAGCTGCTGCTGGACCCGTATTCGAAGGCCATCGACGGCACCTTCGACTGGAACCAGTCGCTGTTCAGCTACAACTTCGGCGACCCCGACAGCCGCAACGACGACGACTCCGCGTCCAGCATGCCCAAGTCGGTGGTGATCAACCCTTTCTTCGACTGGGGCTATGACCGCCCGCCGGACCGCGAGTACGCCGACACCGTCATCTACGAGGCGCACGTCAAGGGCCTGACCAAGACCCACCCGGACATCCCCGAACAGATCCGCGGGACCTACGCCGCGGTGGCGCACCCGGTGATCGTCGAGCACCTTGCGGGCATCGGCGTGACCGCGATCGAGCTGATGCCGGTGCACCATTTCGCCAACGACTCCACCCTGATCGACAAGGGCCTGAACAACTACTGGGGCTACAACACGATCGGCTTCTTCGCGCCGGACACGAAGTACTCCAGCTCCACCACGCCGGGTGGGCAGGTGCAGGAGTTCAAGGCGATGGTGCGCGACCTGCACGAGGCGGGAATCGAAGTCATCCTCGACGTGGTCTACAACCACACCGCCGAGGGCAACCACCTGGGACCGACCCTGTCGATGCGCGGCATCGACAACGCCGCGTACTACCGGCTGGTCGACGACGACAAGCGCTACTACATGGACTACACCGGCACCGGCAACAGCCTCAACGTCGGGCACCCGCACACGCTGCAGCTGATCATGGACTCGCTGCGCTACTGGGTGACCGAGATGCACGTAGACGGCTTCCGTTTCGACCTGGCCTCGACGCTGGCCCGGGAGTTCTACGACGTGGACCGGCTGGCGACGTTCTTCGAACTCGTGCAACAGGATCCGACGGTCAGCCAGGTCAAGCTCATCGCCGAACCGTGGGACGTCGGGCCGGGCGGCTACCAGGTGGGCAACTTCCCGCCGCAGTGGACGGAGTGGAACGGAAAGTACCGAGACACGGTGCGGGACTTCTGGCGCGGTGAGCCCGCGACCCTCGACGAGTTCGCCTACCGCCTGTCCGGGTCGGCCGACCTCTACGAGCACACCGGGCGCCGGCCCGTCGCGTCGATCAACTTCGTCACCTGCCACGACGGCTTCACGCTGCGGGACCTGGTGTCCTACAACGAGAAGCACAACGAGGCCAACGGCGAGGACAACAGCGACGGCGAAAGCCACAACCGGTCGTGGAATTGCGGCGCGGAGGGGCCGACGGAGGACGCGCGGGTCAACGAGCTGCGCGCCCGTCAGCAGCGCAACTTCGTCACCACCCTGCTGCTGTCGCAGGGCGTGCCGATGGTCTGCCACGGCGACGAGCTCGGCCGCACCCAGCGCGGCAACAACAACGGCTACTGCCAGGACAACGAGTTGACCTGGATCGATTGGGCCGCCGCCGACGCCGGCCTGCTGGAGTTCACCCGCGCGGTGTCGGCTCTGCGCGCGGGGCACCCGGTGTTCCGCCGCCGCCGGTTCTTCTCCGGCAAGCCGGTGGGCCGCCGCGGCCAGGGCGGCCTGCCCGACATCGCCTGGTTCACCCCCGACGGCGCCGAGATGACCGACGAGGACTGGGGCACCAGTTTCGCCAAGTCCGTCGCGGTGTTCCTCAACGGCCAGGGCATTCCCGACCGCGACACCCGGGGACAGCGCGTGGTCGACGACTCGTTCTTCCTGTGCTTCAACGCCCACCACGAGTCCATCGAATTCACGCTCCCGCCAAAGGAATTCGGCGCCGCCTGGCAGGTCGTGGTGTTCACCGGGCCCGGGGATGAGACGCCCGCCGACGAAGTGCCCGGGGGAGGCGCGCTCACCGTCCAGGCCCACACCGCGGTGGTGCTGCAGGCCCGCGACGGGGGCTGACGCGCCCGGCCGGCCGGCCGTGGAGCGGCGCGGTCGATCGCGTCGTCTCGCACCCATCGCTTGACACGAGTTACCTTGCGCCCCAAGATTTGATGACCTTGTGCCCCATGCATCGGTTCCCTATCCGCGCATACTGTCCATGGCGCCAGGGAGGAAGGGGCCGCCGATGGATAGGCCGACTCCCGACGCGTGCCTGAACGACATCGTCTGGTGCAGACGGATTGCCGTGCTGGTGGTTTTGGTGCTGGCCGCCATGACGTGGATCGGATGGGCGGCCGGCATCGATCTGCTGACCCGGATCTATCCACGCTGGCCGCAAATGATGCCGTGGACCAGTCTGTGGCTGGCAGCGCTCGGTGTGGCGATCCAGGCGCAGTCGGGCCACCCCTCGCGGTGGCGGGTATACGCCGGGCGTGGACTGGCCCTGATGGTGGGTGCCCTTGCCGTCATAACGCTCCTGGAGTACGCGACCGGTCGGGTGCCCGGCCTGGACCGGATGTGGTTCGGCGGGTCCGTGCGCGCGTCGCAACAGACCTGGCCGGGGCGTCCGAGTCCGCAGACGGCGGCGTCCGCGCTGCTCCTGGCTGCCGCTGCGGCCTTGATACGAGTGGATCGGGGGACCAGGGTCGTCTGGCCCGCATGCATGGCAGCCGGCGGGATTATCCCGTTCGTCACGGTCGGGGCTTACTTGTTCAACGCCTTGGCGCTGGTGGGCTTCTCGCCGTCGACCGGCCAGGCGCTCGCATCGGCCTTGGCTCTGCTGCTGCTCGTCGCCGCGACGTCGCTGGCCCGGCCCGACCGGATTCCGGTGGCCTGGCTGCTCGCCCGATCCGACCGGACGTCGCTGCTTCGGGTGGTGGCCATCCTCGCCGGCTTTCCGATCGTCGTAGCGTTATCGAGGCCGATTTTTCTCGAGCTGGGTTTGGGCGAGCACGCGGAGTGGACCTTCTCGATCCTGTTGGGCACCATCATCGTCGGGGCGATCGCGTTCTTCTTCATCCAGCGCGAGCAGAAACTGCTGATCGCCAAGGAGCTGCTCAGCAAGGAACGCGCCGACGCCGAGATGCGCTATCGCATCCTCGCCGACAACGCGGTGGACATCATCGTTCACCTGCGCGGCGGCGACGTTGCCTGGATCTCGCCGTCCGTGGCGGCCGCGTTGGGGGGACCAATTGAGCGGTGGACCGGTTCCCACTTCGGCCGCCGCATCCATGATGACGACCGCGACGCGGTCGCAACGGCCCTGGAGCGGATCGGCGGCGGCGAATCGGTACTCCAACGGTTCCGGGTCCGTGACGTCGATGGCAGTTACCACTGGGTCGATGGCCACGGAAAGCCCTACGTCGATGCCGAGGGCAACACCGATGGGCTGATCGCGGCGCTGCGCATCGTCGACGACCAGGTCGAGGCCGAGCAGCGACTCGAACGGTTGGCCCGATACGACACCCTCACCGGCCTGGTCAACCGGGCCGAAGCCCTGGGTCGACTCGAATCGGCGTTACGGCAGCCCCGACCGCTCGGCACATATGTCGGCGTCCTGTTCTGCGATGTCGACCGCTTCAAGCAAATCAACGACATGTGGGGACATGCCGTCGGCGATCGCGTGCTGGCCACCCTGGCGGTGCGGATCCGCACCAGCGTCCGGCACGGGGACACGGTTGGGCGGACCGGAGGCGACGAGATACTCGTCGTGTTGCCCGGCGTCCACAGTAGCGACGAGGTCGCGGCGATCGCCGAGAAGATACGTTGTCGTGCCGCCGCACCCGTCCATGTCTCCGGGAAGGCGATCCGCGCGACGCTGAGCATCGGCGCCACCATTGCGCTTCCCGGCGAGCCTGTTTCGTCGATTACGGCCCGGGCGGACGCGGCCATGTACCGCGCCAAGCTGGGCGAGCGGAACACCGTCGTCCGGATCTGAGCGGTCCTGCGATCCGACGGCCCTGTCGCTGATTCAAGCGCACCGTGCGACCGCCAACCGGGTAGATCCGGTAGGTTCGTGCCTGCAGCCGGCTTTACAGGAGAGGGCAAATATGTCACGGACAGTGGTGGTTGGCGCGTCGAGCGGGCTCGGCCGCTGCATCGGTGTGGGGCTCGGGCAGCGCGGCGAGCGGGTGGCCCTGCTGGCCCGGCGTCGTGAGCGCATCGAGGCCGCCGCCAAGGAGGCGGGACCGGGCGCGATCGCCGTCGAATGCGACGTCACCGACGAGGCGTCGTGCCGGTCGGCCGTCGCCGAGGCCGCCGACGCGCTGGGCGGCATCGACAACCTGATCTACACGCCCGCGGTCGGGCCGCTGGTCCGGATGGTCGACACGGACGCCGAAACGTGGCGGCGCATCTTCGACACCAACGTCATCGGCGCGTCGCTGGTGACGGCCGCGGCGGTGCCGCACCTGACCGCTTCGGCGGGCAAGGCGGTCTACCTGTCGTCCGACGCGGGCAGTTTCGGCCCGCCCTGGCCCGGCCTCGGCGCGTACGGCGTCAGCAAGGCCGCACTCGAGCGGCTCGTCGAGGCGTGGCGGGCCGAGCACCCCGACATCGGTTTCACCTGCCTGATCGTCGGGGAGTGCGCGGGCGGCGAGGGCGACGCGCAAACGGGGATGGCCGTCGGCTGGGACATGGACCTCGCCATGAAGGCCCATCCGCTGTGGATGTCGCGTGGCTGCATGCCGGGCAAGTTGATGCCGGTCGAGGACCTCATCGAGGTGGTGCACACGATCCTGCGCACCGACGCGGCGACGTCGATGCCGGTGGTGGTGGCCCGGGGCGCGCCGGCCGGGTCGCCGGCGTTCGCGGACGCCTCCCCGTCCTAGCGCCCCAGCCGCTCGCGGACCAGGTCGGTCAGGAAGCGCGCGCTCGAGGTCGGCCGGAACGCGCGGGCCGCCTCGGTGAGCGCGTCACGGGAATCCGAGCGCAGCTCGATGTCGGCGGCGGCGACGTTGAACTCGAGCTGCTCGACGCTGGACGCGCCGGGAATGGCGACCACGCCGGGCAGGCTGACCAGCCAGGCCAGCGCCACCTGGGCCGGCTTGGCACCGACCTCCGTGGCGACGTCGCGCAGCGTCTGCAGCAGCGGCTCGATGCGCCGCAGGTTTTCGGTGCCGAACAGCGGGTTGACCGCGCGCACGCCGCCGGGGCGGTTGTCCAGGCCGTACTTGCCGCCCAGCAGCCCCTGCGCCAGCGGGCTGTAGGCGATCACGATCCGGTTCTCGCGCTCGGCGAACGGCACCAGGTCCCGCAGCGCGTCGGCGTGGGCGAGCGAGAAGTGCACCTGGTTGCTGACGACCGGGCGCCCCAGCGCCGCATCGGCTTTGCGCCAGCGCGCGAGCGAATAGTTCGACACACCGGCCGCGCCGATCTTCCCGTCGTCGAGCAGGTCGCGCATGCCCGGCATGATCACCGAATCGGGCACCACCGGGTTGGGTTGGTGGATCTGGTAGAGCGGGATGCGGTCCAGGCCCAGTCGGCGCGCGCTGGCGCGCTCGCGCTGCTTGATCACCGCGGGGAAGGGGGCGACCGGGAAGACCTTGCTGGCCACCGCGACCTCGGCGCGCTCGTCGCCGAGCGCCTCGCCGAGGATCCGTTCACTCCTGCCCAGGCCGTACACCTCGGCGGTGTCGAACAGCGTGACCCCCAGCGCGCGGGCCCGCCGCACGATGTCCCGCGCGGCGCCGGAGGCGTAGCTGTCCCCGTAACCCCACTCGCGCGAGCCGAATTGCCAGGTGCCCAACCCGATCCGGCTGACCCGTCCCACTCCGTCGACGTCGAGATACTTCATGGCGCCCACCGTACCGGGCGGCGCCGAGCGTGGGCTCTATGCACGGGAACCGCCGCGGATTCGTCCATAGGCCACACGCTCGGCGGTGCCACCCGGAACGCGTCAGCCGGGGATCTTGTCGAGGATGTAGCGGGCGATGCTCACCACCATCTGGCGGGGGGCGTCGGCGTCGGTGGTGCCGAGCTGGTTCACCTCGAGGTCGACGACGACGTTGGATTTGGCCGCGACGGCACGGACGAAGCGCACCTTCAGGTCCTTGGGCACCAGATCCATTGTGGTGATGCCGTTGCCGGCGTCGGCGGGCGCGCTCAGGGCGAGCGGGTACGACGGCCCGCTGCGATCCGTCACCGTCACGGTCGAGCCGCCGCACTGGCGCCAGCCGTCGAGCAGTTTCGCCAGTTGCGACTGGGCGGCCGGCGGGTCGGCGAACGCGGTGACCGCCTGCATGACCTGGGTCGATTTGAGAAAGCTACGCGTGTCGTCGAATTCGGCCGCGTGGTAGCGCAGGACGGCGTTGAGGGTGTACGCCTCCGGCGCCCCGGGAATGACGCTTCCCCAGCACTGCGCGCGGTCGATGCCGGCGGTCGTGTCCGACCTGGCCGGGCGGTCCCAGGTCTGGCCGGGCTGCAGGTTTTCGTCGGACGTGATCTTTTTCAGGGCGTCGAGCCCGGGCAGGAGCGTGACGATGTTGTCCGGCGCCACCGTCGGCGCCGGCGCCGCCTCGGTGGTGGTGGCGGTGGTGGTGGTCGCGGGCGCCGCCGCCTGCCGCGACGGGAAGGCGGTCAGGGTGGCCCACGCGACCAGCGCGAGCACCGCGAACGCGATGAACGAATACGACAGCGCCACCCCAACCAGGGCGCGGTCCCGGCCGAGCTCACCGGTGCGCCGGATCTGCGCCAGCCCCAGATGCCCCAGGATCGCGCCCACCGGAGCGAACACGAACGCGAACACCAGCGACAGCGTCGCCAAGGTGTTGACGGGCGGGCGGTAGCCCGTGGGCGGTGGTGCGGGGATCGGCGGTGGCGGCGGCGACGGCGGAGGAAACGGGACGCGGCCGAGCGGGTCGTACGTATAGGGGTTGTCCGTAAAGGGGTTGTCCCCGAACGGATTCTGAGGGTCGGTCACGGCAAGGTCTCCTATGGCCTCCTTGTGGCCCGGCTATCCGCGCAGCATGCGGTATTGGGCCGCGATCTGCTGGTGTGCGGTGTCGAGTTGGCGGGCAACGGCTTTGATCACGTAGCGACCCGCGGTCGCCAGGCACCAGTAGCGGGGCACCAGCCCGCTGGCCCCGGCGACCCGGGTGCAGCGGCTCTGCGGCAGCCCCGGCGTCGGTGCGGCGCCCTGTGCCGCCGTCGTCGCGGCCGCGGTGTCGCTGTAGGCCTGCGCCAGGGTCCGCGCGCCCGCGTCGTCCCTGGCCTGATACACGGTGGTGAGGTTGGTCGACACGACGTCGACACCCGCCGCGGTCAGGTCGGCGCCGACCTGCACCGGGTTGGCCTCCAGATGCAACGCACCCGCCGGCCCGTAGGCGCCTCCCGACGTGGAGGTGGCCTGATCGGGCGGCAGCGGCACGGTGCGGGCGACCAAACCGGTGGGGTCGCGGGGAAGCGCCGCGAACCCGTCGGGGGCGGTGGGGGAGAACTTGTCGATCAGCGGAACCTGGAGATCGAGAGTGCGTGCGGCCAAAGGGGTTTCGCAGTCGGCGCCGCCGGCGCACCGGGCGACCTGGACCAGGACGTAGGGCCCGTGCGCGGTGAAGACGGACAGCTCGCGCACCGTCTGGCTGCCCTCCTGGAACGTCAGCAGCGCGGCGGCGGCGTCGGGATGACCCGGGATGGGCACCGCGCGTTCGGGTTCCGTCACGATCGGCGTGGCGCTGGGAACCCGGGGCATGGCCATCGTCTTGGCGTGCATGCCCTGGGCGCCGGCCGACGCGGCGGCGGGGTCGGCGAAGCGCAGCACGGCGTTGCGCAGCGAGGTTTGCGAATCCGGGCCGGGGGTTTGCCGTTCGGACATGAAGCCGACCACGAACGGCAAGCCGTAGGCGCCGCCCGCAATCGGTGCCCACATGACGTGGGCGAACTGCCGGAAGTCCTCGATGACCTCGGCGGCGCTGCTGGAGCCCTGGGCGGCCAGCCCGGCGTCGGCCTGCCACGGCCCGACCACGTAGTCGGCCATGCGCCTGCCCTCGATCAGCCGGCCGTCGTGCTCGTTGCCGGCGTTGCCCAGCGGCGGCTGCGGGACGGTCGGGTAACCGCCCGGGTCGAGGGCCGCGGCGTTGACCGATGCCGAAGGGCCCGAAGGGGTTTGGGGCGCCGGGCGCGCGGTGCCCCCGGTGGTGTGGCCGCAGCCCAGCAGCACCGCGGCGAGCAGCGCCGCCAGCACTAGGCTCCTCAACGTCGGGCTCGTCACGTCTTGCAGATCTTCCAGCCGTCTTCCAGTTTCAGCGGCAGGCTGACCGAGCGGCTCCCCAGGGCCTCGTTCTGGGCGTCCATCGTCGCCGTGGCGGTGTCGCCGGTGATCGTGACGGACGTGATGGCCTTGATGGTGGTGAGGCCCGTTTCGGCGCGGCCCTTCTTCACGTAATTCATTACCGGTCCGGTGAATTGGGCCCGCATCGCCGAGCACATCAAATCGGTGTAGGCGCCCCAATTCTGGGTGTTGTAGGCGTCCTGGAAGGCCATGACGGTCTGGCGTATCTGGTCTTCCGCGGAGGGCGGCGCGACGGGCGCGCCGGTCGGGGCGGGTGCGGTGGCCCGGGCGGACACGGTGGCCGCGGCGCCGCTGTGCTGGGCCACCGGGGAGCCGCCGGTCACGGTCGAGCAGGAAGCGGTGACCGCGGCGACCGCAACCGTGGCCGCGGCGGTGGCGAGTACCGATCGGTTCATTGCCGGGGCACCTTTCCGGCCGTCGCGGTGGCCAGGGCGGCGACGTCGGCCCCGCCGCCGGCGCGGCACTGGCGGATGTCGATGATCACGTTGCCGCGCTGCAGCATTCCGTGCTGGCAGGACGCGTTGCCGCCGCGCAGGCCGGCCGAGATCGTCAGGACGCCGGCGGTCGTGACCGGCTGGCCGAACTCCCACGTCTGGGGGGCCTCGCCCGGCGGGGTGACGGTGACGGTCTTGCCGCCGCACAACGCCCACTGCCCGCGTTGCGGCACGTACGACAGCCCGGCCCCGTCCTGGGATCCGAAGGCGATGACGGCCTGGGTGACGCCGTCCTGCCACGCCTTCTGGTTCATGGCGCGCAACTGCTGCGCGGCCACGCCGGTGTAGGCGCTGCCCGCGTAGACCGCTTGCTGCGCGGGCGCCCACGCGGACAGGCATTGCGGGTTGTCGATCGTCGGGCCGTCGTCGAGCAGGCTGGAGCCGTCGCGCTCGAGCAGGACGGTGTCGCCGTGTGCGGCGTTGGCGATCTCGGCGGCGGTGAGCAGGATGGGCCGTAGCTGCGCGGCGGTGATATCGGTGGCCGGCGGTCCCTGCGCCTCGGCGGGCACCGGCGTCCCGGGCCCGGATCCCGCTGCCGCGCTGAGGCTTTCGGTCGTGTCGCCCCGCCAGGCCAGGACGGTGACGGTGCCGGCGACGAGCAGCACGACCGCGGACAGGGCGGCGGCGATCGCCGTGCGCCGGCGCCGCCGCACGGGTGGCGACGGCAGACCAACCGGCACGGCAACCGTGCGATCGTGCAGCGCCGCGGCGGCCGCGTGGGCCAGCGCCGTGGCCGACGGGAAGCGGGCGGCGGGATCCTTGGCCATGGCGACGGCGACGACCCGGTCGAACGCGGCGGGCAGCCAGGGCGCCAGGTCGGTGACCCGCGGCGGCGGGGCGAACAGGTGCGCGGCCATGACTCCCGCCACGCCGTTGGTGTCCGGGTACGGCGTCTTGCCGGTCAGCAACCGAAACATCGTGCAGCCCAGCGAGTAGATGTCGATCCGGCCGTCGATCGGCGAATTCGACAGCACCTCGGGGGCGGCGTAGGCGACGGTCGCCAGCACCGAATTCGTCGCGGTCAGGCCGACGTCGTCGAGGGCCCGGGCGATGCCGAAGTCGCCGAGCAGCACCCGTTCGTGCGGTCCGACGGGCCCCGAAAGCAGGAAGTTCGCGGGCTTGACGTCGCG
This sequence comes from Mycobacterium sp. NGS26, assembly GCF_059813025.1. Lineage (NCBI taxonomy): Bacteria > Bacillati > Actinomycetota > Actinomycetes > Mycobacteriales > Mycobacteriaceae > Mycobacterium > Mycobacterium sp. NGS26. Next base: position 154,750 of record NZ_JCALDU010000007.1, on the reverse strand, counting down.
GTGCACCACGTGGTGGGCGTGCGCGAAGTCGAGCGCCTTGGCCACCTCGACGAGGATGTGCACCACGCGCTGGGGGCTCATGGTTCCGGCGTGCAGCGCGGCGTCGGCGTCGGTGCCGTCGACGAACTGCATCGCGATCCATAGCTGGCCTTCCTCGGTCTGCCCGCGGTTGTAGACCGACACGATCTGGGGATGGTCGAGGGCCGCCGCCATGTCGGCCTCACGGATGAACCGCGCGCGGAAGTCGGGGTCGCGCGACAGCTCGGCCGAGAGCACCTTGAGCGCGATGTGGCGGGGCAGGGCCGGGTCGGCGGCCAGATAGACGGCCCCCATGCCGCCGGTGCCCAGCACCCGCTCGATGCGGTAACCGCCCACCACGGACCCCACCCTCAGCATGCAGATCACCCTAAGGTCAACCGCGTTCTCCGGGGCGCGGGTCCGGCGATCTGCCCGCTCCGGGCGGCGCGCGGTGCAGCTCACGCGGGGAAACCGCCGTTTGGCCGGGATGCCGCGGGGTATGCGCGAACCGTGGGCTTTCTTGTCGAGACATGGCCAGAAACCTGGCATCGCAGCCGGGTGTTTCGAGTGCTCACCCTTGGCGGGTACGTCGCCTTCGATTTGCCCAGGGCCGTAACCGGGTTGGGTGCGTCGTTGCTGATCGGCATCGCGGCAACGCACCTTTACGTGTGGGCCAGCCAAGATGCGGTGCCCCGCTATTTCGAGGTTTACGCCGCCGCGGTGATCGCGCTGTGCCTGGTGTTTGCCGGCTGTTTGGGGTTCGGCCGGAAACCGCGTGTGGCACAGGCGGGTTGGTATTGCGGTAGCCTGCTCGCCGCCGCCGTGCTGGCCGTCGACGTGGTCACCCGCGTGGTCAGCCTGCCCGGCCTGGCGGCCGTGACCGGCAGGTGGGACTTCGCGCCGGCGACGTTTGCGCTCGCCTTCTCGGGCGCCTTCATCGGGTTGCACGGGTCGGTGCTGCTGGGTATCAACGTCGCCTATCCGCAACGGCAGCACTGGATGGACTGAGATGGTGCTCGACTACCCCGCGTGGCTGCGCATCGACCATTGGCTCAACGTCCTGTTCCTGACGTTGTTGTTGCGCAGCGGCATCGAGATCCTCGGCACCCATCCCAAGCTGTACTGGCACGACGACAGCAAGCCCGGCACCGAATGGGCGCGATTCACCACCAAGAAAATGCCGACCGACAAGCTCTACGACACCCTCGACGAGGAGGAGGACTACAGCCCGCTGATCGCCCTGCCCGGCCACAAGAAGCTCGGCATGGGCCGCCACTGGCACTTCTTCTCGGTGATCGGCTGGATCCTGGTGGGGCTTTCCTACTACGTCCTGCTGTTCGCCACCGGGCAATGGCACCGTTACTGGCCGTACTCGTGGGAGATATTCGGGGAGGCATGGAACGACATCGTCGCCTACATGACGTTCAACCTGCCGCCGCTGCTGCCCGACGAACCGCTCGACGCCATCCAGAAGCTGACCTACGCCGGGGTCATCTTCCTGCTCGCCCCATTCCAGATCCTGACCGGCGCGGCGCAATCCCCGGCGATCGAGGCCCGGTTCCCCTGGTATGTGCGGCTGTGGGGCGGGCGGCAACGTGCGCGCAGCCTGCATTTCCTCGGCTTGGTCGCGTTCGTGGTCTTCATCGCGATCCACCTGTCGATGGTCTTCTTCTGGGGCTGGGGTCAACTCAACGCCTCGATGATCTTCGGCTCCGTGCGCAACCTCACCCTCGCGATCGTGTTGTCGTTCGTGATCATCGGCGCGATCGTCGCCGTCCACGTCGCGGCCACGGTGTGGAGCCTGCGCCGGCCCCGCCAGGTGCACCGCATACTCGGTGCCATCAACACGCGGGCCAAGCTCATCCTGCTGCGCCCGCTGAACTCGCGGCAGAACTATCCGGAAAGCATGCTGTCGGCCGAACACCGCGTCAACGGCAAGCCGCCGTGTTCGGCCGAGTACAAGGTGATGGCGGTGCACAACTTCGTCGACTGGCGGCTGCGGGTCGGCGGGCTCGTCGAGCGGCCGGTGACCCTGGACCTTGCCGGGCTGCGGGCGCTGGCCGAGCCGGAACGGCAACGGGTCCTGCACAACTGTGTCCAGGGTTGGTCGAGCATCGGTGAGTGGGAGGGGCTTTCGCTTGCCGCGCTGGCGGACCTGGTGCGCCCGCTTCCCCAGGCGCGCTACGTGTGCTTCCTGACCATGCAGGACAACAGCCGCGACGAACCGAGCTCGCAGGGGGAGGGACAGTTCTACGAGGTGATGGATCTCGAGCTGGCCTACAAGCCGCAGACGATCCTGGCGTACGCGATGAACGGAAAGCCGTTGCCCATCAAGCACGGTGCGCCGCTGCGCCTTCGGGTGGAGACGCAGGTGGGCTTCAAGATGGCGAAATGGATCTACCAGATCGAGTTCGTCGACGACTATCGCGGCATCGGCTACGGCCTGGGCGGTTGGCGCGAGGACAACATCCACTACGACAAGGACGTGGAGATCTGACATGGGTGCCCCCACCGACAACGTCGCCGACAAAGCAACGGTGCGCCCCGAGCTGTTCGCCCTGGATGCCCCGTCGCGCGAGCGGGTGCTCGAGCAGATCGCGGCGAAGGGCGGTTACTGCGAATCGTGTGGCGAAAAGGACTTCGACGTCGGTCACGCGTTGTATCTCGGCTTCCTCTTCCTCGACGAGGATTCCGACGCGTACATGGTCGCGCTGACCTGTCGCAACCCGCAGTGCCCCAAACCGCGGACCGGAATCGTCCTGCCCGAGAAGGACTTTCTCAGCGAGACCCTGCGCGACGACGGAACCGCTTGGCCCTTGCGGGCGCGGCGTCAGTGAAATTCGGGTGAGCGAGCCGGAATCGATCGATCAGGTGCGATAGCCCGCGCAGCTCGTCGCACAGCGCACGGAACCTGCGCTCGTCCGCGGCCGCGAGCCGGCCGAGCGAGCTGTAGTGCACCAGCCGGCGCAGCCGTCCGGCCAGCACCGTGCCCCACCTGATGCTGAAGTCGTACCGTTGGCCCTCGCTGATCGCCTCCGCGTCGTCCTTTTTCGCGAGTTCCTTGAGTGCATTGATCTGTGCGGTGATCAATTCGACGTCGTCGTCGATCTGGATCGCCGTGCGAACGGGATCTTGTGTTGTGCTCATTGTCATCTCCTCCACGCTGTCACAGGTGCGGTTTGGCGACGCTGACCACATGGGCCGTGCCGGCCAGGGTGAGGTAGACGCGGTGGGGCCCGATGGCCATGCCCGTCAGCCCGGCGGATCGGGCCGCGCCCGGGGGCAGCGCGGCCCGGTAGTCGATGACGCGGATCACCGGAATCTTGCGGTCCGGGAAGCCGGTGAAGCTGTTCGTCTCGAGCACCACCACCTCGTGGTCGGTGGCGGCGTAGATGCGGGTGTCGTCGGTGCCGAGTTCGCGGATCGGCGACGGCAACCGGGCGCTGGCCAGCACCTGCAATCCGTTCTCGCCATGACGTGCGTCGACGGCATACAGCATTTCGTCGTCGTGGCCGGCGACGTAGCTGCGTTCGACCGTGGCGCCGTCGCCCGCCGAGACCGCGACGTCCATGTCCAATGAACCTTGTTCCTCGGGGGGCGACGAGGGTCCCTCGTAGTAGCGGATTCCCGAGGGCCCGTAGAGGTGGTAGTCGATCTCGCGGCCACGATTGGCCCCGTCGATGCTGTCCGCGGGCTCGCCGCGGATCGGTGCGCTCGGCAATTTGCGCGGGCCGTATTGGTCCACCGGCGTGACCGACCGGCCGTCCGCCGACAGGGCGAGCAAGATCCGCATTCCCGCGTCCTCGGCGAGGTAGGCCGGCGCCGGGCCGGCGTCGAAATCGCCGACCTGGCGCAGGCTTTCGAGGTCGATCTCGGCAACGCGGCCGCGCTCCGGCTGCGGCACGAACACGATCCGGTCGTCCTTCTGGCTGATCTGCAGATTGCGTCCCACCGCCATCGGGGCGGACAGCCGCGTCTTGGCATTCTGGTCGTGGGCGCCGCCGGTGACCTCGGCCACCCGGTTGTCGTCGGTGAGCGCGACGAGGGCGTTGAGGCGATACGACCACACCGGCTTGTGCAACATCGCGCCGACCGACCACAGCGCAACCTCCGGGGCGCTCTCCAGCGACGTTCCCGGGGCCGCACAACCGCCCACCGCCAGGACCGCGCCGACTGTGCCAGAGACCATGCCCAAGCGCCGGAGCAGGCACGCGCGATCGCCCATGTTCTAGCAGTACCCCCGCCCCGCCCCGCTACACCCCATGACCTGGGGGAAGTTTTGTTTCGTGCGGGCCCGCCGGGGTACGCCCGGTCCCATGACGTTACTGGGCTGCTTCCTGTCCTGCGGCGCATGAGCCCCACGAGGACGACCGGCGCGGCGCGGTACCTGCCCGAGGATCGCCGGCTCGACTCGCTGAGGTCGGCGGCCGAAAGATGCCGGGGCTGCACGCTTTTCCAGGACGCCACCCAAACGGTCTTCGGCCATGGACCCGCCGGGGCGCCGATCATGCTGGTCGGCGAGCAACCGGGCGACCAGGAGGACCGCGCCGGCCTGCCGTTCGTCGGCCCCGCGGGGCGGTTGCTGGCCCGGGCGCTCGACGATGCCGGCCTGGATCCCGGACTGACGTACCAGACCAACGCCGTCAAGCATTTCAAGTTCACCCGCAAGCAAGGCAAGCGGCGGATACACCAAAAGCCCAGCCGCACCGAGGTCGTCGCGTGCCGGCCGTGGCTCATCGCGGAGATCGAGGCCGTGGCCCCGCAGGTGATCCTGTGCCTCGGCGCGACCGCCGCGCAGGCGCTGATGGGACCGTCGTTCCGGGTCTCCACCGAGCGCGGCAAGGTGGTGGCGCTGCCGTCGGATCTCGAGTTCGACCCCGAGCCGAGCCTGGTTGCCACCGTGCACCCGTCGGCTGTGCTGCGTGACCGCAGCGACGGGCGCGAGGAGGCCTACAAGCTATTCGTCGGCGATTTGCGCAGCGCGCGCGCCGCTCTCGCGCGCGGATAGCGCCGCGGCGATCACCTGCGCGAGGTGCATCGGCTTGTGGTCGGCGGAGAGCTCGCGAATCTGGGTGCGGCAGCTGAACCCGTCGGCCAGCACCAGGGCGTCGGGATCGGCGTCGCGCAGCGCGGGCATCAGCTTGTCCTCGGCGCAGGCGACCGACACCTCGTAGTGACCGTTTTCGAAGCCGAAATTGCCGGCCAGGCCGCAGCATCCGGCGTCGAGGACGTCGGTGTCCACGCCGGCGTCGACGAGCAGCCGCTTGTCGTCGCCGTAGCCCATGATCGCGTGCTGGTGGCAGTGCGGCTGGATGACGGCGCGGGCGCCGATCTGCGGGGGCTCCCAGTCCGGCGCCTTGCGCGCCAACAGCTCGCCGAGCGTGAAGGTCTGCTTGGCCAGCCGGTGCGCGTCCTCGTCGCCGAAAAGGAGCTCGGGCAGATCGGAGCGAAACACCGCGGCGCAGCTGGGTTCCAGCACCACCACCGGGGTGCTCGCCCGCAGCGCTGGGCGCAGCGCCGTAAGGGTGCGCCGCAGAACGCGTTTCGCGACCTTCAACTGTCCGGTGGAGATCCAGGTCAGCCCGCAGCACACGGTGCGCCGCGGCACCTCGACGTCGAAGCCCGCCGATTCCAGCACCGCGACGGCGGCCCGCCCCACCTCGGGCTCGAAGTTGTTGACGAAGCTGTCCGGCCAGAGCACAACGCGCCCGCGCGGTGCCGCGTCCGCGGCGGACGGGCGGTGGGAGAACCAGCTGGTGAACCTGTCGTCGGCGAAGCGGGGCAGCTCGCGGCGCGGGTCGATCCCGCCGACCTTCTTGACCACCTTCGACAAACCGCGCGCATGCGTGGCGGAGTTCAGCAGGTGCGGCGCGGTCGCGGCCAGCCGGGCCCACAGCGGGATCCAGCCCATCGAGTAGTGCGCCATCGGTCGCAGCCGGCGCCGATAGTGATGGAACAGGAACTCCGCCTTGTAGGTGGCCATGTCGACGTCCACCGGGCAGTCGCTGCGACAACCCTTGCAGGCCAGGCAGAGATCCAGCGCGTCGTGCACGGCCGTGGACCGCCAGCCGTCGGTGATCACCCCCCTTCCCGACATCCCCTGCACCATCTCGAACAGCAGCCGGGCCCGCCCGCGGGTGGAGTGCTCCTCCTCCTGGGTCGCGCGGTAGCTGGGGCACATCACGCCCGACTCGTGGCCGCGGCACTTGCCCACCCCGACGCAGCGCGCGGCCGCGCGCGAGAAGCGGTGATCGTCGTCGGGATAGGCGAACATGACGTCCGGCTCGGCGGGGCGGTAGTCGACCCCGAAACGCAGGTTCTCGTCGAGTTTGTACGGGTGCACGACCTTGCCGGGATTCATCCGGTTGTCGGGATCGAACAGCGCCTTGGTCTCCTCGAACGCCTTCACCACGCGCTCGCCGAACATGATCGGCAGCAGCTCGCCGCGGGATTGGCCGTCGCCGTGCTCGCCGGACAGCGAGCCGCCGTACTTCACCACCAGCCGCGCCGACTCCTCCACGAAGGAACGGTAATTGGCCACACCCTCGGCGGTGCGCAACACGAAGGGGATGCGCGTGTGCACGCAGCCCTGGCCGAAATGCCCGTACAGCGAGGCGGTTCCGTAGTCGTAGCGCTCCAGCAGCTCGCGGAAATCGCGCAGGTAGTCGCCCAGCCGGTCCGGCGGCACGGCGGCGTCCTCCCACCCCTCGTGGGTCTCGGGCTCGTTGGGCGGATACGCGGTGGCGCCCAGCCCGGCCTCGCGGGCCGACCAGACCTCCTCCTTGCGGGTCGGGTCGTCCAGCACGGTGACGCCGTTCGACAGCTTGTGCAGCGCGTCGATCATCGACTTGGCCTTGCGGTCGGCGTCGTCCTGGTTGTCCCCGTTGATCTGCACCATCAGCCAGGCGTTGCCGTCGGGCAGCTGGCGCAGCGCCTGCTCGGCCAGCCGCTGCGAATGCTCGAGTTCGACCAGCCGGTGATCCAGGCCCTCCAGCGCCGCGGGGTCGTGCTCGAGCACGGCCGGCACGGCGTCGGCCGCGGAGGCGACGTCGTCGAATCCCATGACCACCAGCGCGTTGGCCGGCGGTATGCGAACCAGCTGCAGCTCCGCCCGCAGCACCGTGACCAGGGTGCTCTCCGAGCCGACCAGCGCCTTGGCGACGTGAAAACCGTTCTCCGGCAACAACGAATCGAGGTTGTAGCCGGAGACCCGCCGCGGGATGCTCGGGTATCGCGACCGGATGTCGTCGGCGTATCTTTCGATCAGCGCCTTCAGGCCGCGGTAGATCTCGGCGCGCCGGCCGCCCTCGTCGACGATCCGCTGGAATTCGTCGTCGTCGGTTTGGCCGACCCACATGCGCAGCCCGTCGTAGGTCACCACCTCGAGGCGGCGCACCGAGTCGACCATCTTGCCGTACGCCTGCGCGGTGGAACCGCAGGAGTTGTTGCCGATCATGCCGCCGATCGCGCAGCTGACGTGGGTGGACGGCTTGGGGCCCACCATCCAGCCCGACGACTTCAGCTGGTCGTTGAGCGCGTCGAGCTTGATTCCCGTCTCCACCACCGCGATTCCCGCGTCGGTGTCGACGGAGCCGATCCGGGTGCAGTACTTGCTCCAGTCGATCACCACCGCCGCGTTGCAGCACTGCCCGGCCAGGCTGGTGCCGCCGCCCCGGGACAGCACGGGCAGGTCGTGCCGGCGGCACACGTCGATGGCCCTGGCCCCGGCGTCCGGGGTGCGCGGCACGACCACGCCGATGGGCACCTGCCGGTAGTTGGAGGCGTCGGTGGAGTAGGTCGCCCGCGAGCCGGGATCGAATCGGATCTCCCCGTCGACGCTGGCGCGCAGCTCATCGGCCGCCGCTTCGAACAATTTGGGCGTTCGGTCCCGCGTCGCGGTCATGTCAGCTCTTCTTGTGGGGCAGGAACTCTTGCATCTTGGTCTTGAGGCCGACCTTGGCGAAGCCGGTGCGGTTTTCGTCGCCGCCCAGCACGGCCGCGGTGAGGGACTTGAACTGGTCCCATTCGGCGTGCGGCGGGATCGGGGGCATATCCGGGTCGGTGAAGACGTCCATCACGGTCGGGCGGTCGGCCGATAGCGCCTCCCGCCAGGCGTCTCCGAGTTCCTCCGGGTCCTTGATGGACAACGCGTTGAGGCCAAGGCTGGCCGCGAACGCCGCGAAGTCGACGTCGGGAAGCGCTTGGGACTCAACGAATTTGGGTGCACCAGCCATGGCGCGCATTTCCCAGGTGACCTGGTTGAGGTCGTGGTTGTGCAGGACCGCGACGATCAGTCGGGGATCGTCCCACTCCTGCCAGTACCGTTTGATCGTGATCAGTTCGGCCATGCCGTTCATCTGCATGGCGCCGTCGCCGGCGAACGCGATGACCGGCCGCCCCGGGTGGGCGAATTTCGCCCCGATGGCGTACGGGACGCCGGGGCCCATCGTGGCGAGGTTGCCCGACAGCGAACCGCGGATGTTTCCGCGAAACCGCAGGTTTCGGGCGTACCAGTTGGCGGACGAGCCGGAATCGGCGGTGACGATCGCGTCGTCGGGCAGCTGCGGGGACAGCTCGGAGAACAGCCGCAGCGGGTTGATCGGGTGGGCGGCGACGTGCGCCTCCATCTCCATGGTTTCCCACCACCGGGCCACGTTGGCCTCGATGCCCTCGCGCCAGGACCGGTCCTCCTTGCGGCGCAGGTGCGGGATCAGCGCCCGCAGTGCGGATTTCGCGTCGGCGACCACGTTAATCGCGTAGGGGTAGCGCATCCCGATCATCCGGCCGTCGATGTCGATCTGCACGGCCTTGGCTTGCCCGAATTCGGGCATGAATTGGGTGTAGGGGAAGCTGGACCCCACCGTGAGCAGGGTGTCGCAGTCGCGCATCAGCTCGTAACTCGGCCGCGTGCCCAGCAGCCCGATAGCGCCTGTGACCCAAGGCAATTCGTCGGGCAGCACGTCCTTACCCAGCAGCGCTTTGGCGGCGCCGGCGCCGAGTAGGTCGGCAACCTCGATGAGCTCGTCGCGCGCCTCCCGCGCGCCCTGGCCCACCAGCATCGCGACCCTGGTGCCCTCGTTGAGGATCTGCGCCGCGCGCGCGATCGCCTCGTCGTCGGGGGAGACGGCCGGCCATTCGATGCCCAGACTGGAGGGCACCATCTTGAAGGCGTGGGTGGGCGGCGAGTACTCCAGTTCCTGCACATCGGACGGGATGATCAGCGCGGTCGGGGCGCGCTGGCTCACCGCCACCCGGATGGCGCGGTCCAGGCAGTTGGGCAATTGCTCTGGGACGGTGACCATTTGGACGTAGTCACTGGCGACGTCCTTGTACAGGCTGAGCAGGTCGACCTCCTGTTGGTAGGACCCGCCCATGGCGCTGCGGTTGGTCTGCCCGACGATCGCCACCACCGGCACGTGGTCGAGTTTGGCGTCGTACAGGCCGTTGAGCAGGTGAATCGCTCCGGGCCCCGACGTGGCCATGCAGACCCCGACGCGCCCGGTGAATTTCGCATAACCGACCGCTTCGAACGCGCTCATCTCCTCGTGGCGCGACTGGATGAACTTCGGCTGGTTGTCCGCCCGGCCCCAGGCCGCGAGGATGCCGTTGATCCCGTCGCCGGGATAGGCGAAGACGTGCTTGACGTCCCATGCCCGCAACCGCTCCAGCAGGTAGTCGCCGACCTCTTGTTTGGACATTAATTTCCCTCCTAGACAACAGGGTTCGAAAGATTCGGAAGTCGCGTGCGCCCGGTTACCGGCGCCATCGTCGTAGCCGCCGCGCCGCCGCCCCGGCCGCGGTGGCCAGGGCCGCCGTCGCCGCGCCGCCCAGCACGCCGTGGTGCTGGGAGCCCCAGAGTTGGATGCTGCTGCTCGTGGACCGGTCGTCGAAGATGCCGTGGGCGCCGTAATCCCGGCTCGCGTCGGCGGGTTCCCACAGGTTCACCGGCTGGTCGGGCGGGCGGGGGTCGTCGGTCTGCTGTGAGTCGAAGCCGGTGCGGGCGAGATAGCGATCCAGCACGCCGGGCGCTATCGCGTTGGCGGCCAGGGTTCCCACGGTGGAGCCGCCCACCCAATACTCGCGTCGCCGTGGGTGATCCGCGGCGTGCAGCACCGCCCGCGCACAGACCTCGGGCTGGTAGATCGGCGGGACCGGCTGGGCCTGCCTGGGCAGGCGCGACAGCACCCAGGAGAACTGCGGGGTGTTGACCGCCGGCAGCTGCACCATGGTGACGCGGACCTTGCTGCGTTCGTGCAGCAGCTCGCAGCGCAGGGCCTCGTTGAAACCCTGGATCGCGTGCTTGGCACCGCAGTAGGCGCTTTGCAGCGGGATGCCCCGGTAGGCGAGCGCGGACCCGACCTGCACGACGGTGCCGGCGTTGCGGGGCCTCATCCGGCGCAGCGCCGCCATGGTGCCGTACACGAAGCCGAGGTAGCTGACCTCGGTGACGCGTCGGAACTCCGCGGGCGTGATTTCCCAGAACGGGGCGAAAACCGAAGTGAACGCGACGTTCACCCACACGTCTATGGGCCCGAAGGTCCGTTCGACCTCCTCGGCGGCGGCCTCGCACTGGTCGGCGTCGGCCACGTCGGTGGGTATCACGCAGGCCTTGCCCCCGGCGGCCTCGACGTCGCGGGCCGCGGCGCGCAGCCCCTCCTCGCCGCGGGCCAGCAGGCCGACGTGGGCGCCCCGCGCCCCGAACGCGGTGGCCGTCGCGCGCCCGATGCCGCCGCTGGCACCGGTGACCACCACCGTCTGACTCGCGCGCGCGCCCTCTCCGCTCCCCACAAGCTGACGTGATACCCGCATTTTCGGCGGCTATTCGTCACCGGGACGATTTCTTACGACCGTCGTTGTGGAATCGCCAAGCCGAGATGGGTCACGCGCTCTTGGCCAGCGTGGCCAAGCCGGATGCGCTGTCGTCCTTGGCCACGCGTCGGATCAGCAGGCGGGTGGCCTTCTCCAGGATTTCCTGAGCGGTCTCGGGCCGGCGGGTGCGCCCGGCGCGACGTGCCGCCGCGGCGATCGTCTGCCCCTGCCGGTAGCCGGTGACGACCCGCGGATCCACGTAGGAGCCGCGGGCGACGGCCGGGGTGTTGCCCAGCTCCTCGGCGACCTCGCGCATGACCGCCGCCTCGACGCGCTTCGCCACCCGCTGCGAGACGGCGGGGTCCGCATCGGCGAACGCCGCGGCGGCCAGCACCGTCCCGTGCCAGGTCCGCAGGTCCTTGACGGTGTACTCGTCGCCCACGAGCTCCTTGAACCGGGCATTGAGATCGTCCGCCCGGATGTCGACCCAACCGGATGCGGTGCGGCACACCAGCAATCGTTCGGTGCGCCCGGTTCGCCGCATCAGTGCGCGCACCGCGCGCACCACCGCGGGATCCTCGACCTCAAGGGTTCGCCGCACCCCGCTCTTGGCCGGATAGTCGAATTCGACCGCGTCCCGGCGCACCGTCACGTGCTCACACAGCAGGGTGGCGATGCCATAGGACTCGTTTTCCTCGGCGTACTGCTCGCCGCCCGCGCGAAAGTAACCTCGATCGAGCAGGCGCAGCGCCAGCGCCAGCACGCGCTCGCGCGTCAGGCCCCGCCCCGCGAGGTCCGCGGCGATGCGGTCGCGCCACGCCGGCAGTCGCGTGGACAGTTCCAGCACGCGGTCGAACTTCTCCTCGGCGCGCTCCTGGTGCCAGGCCTCGTGGTAGAGATACTGGCGCCGGCCGGCCGCGTCGGTGCCCACGGCCTGAATGTGGCCCGCGGGATGCGGTGAGATCCATACTTTCTTCCACGCCGGCGGGATCACCAGCTCCTTGATCCGCTGCAGCGTGCGCTCGTCGTCCAGTCGCTCGCCGTCGGGGCCGTAGTAGGCGAAACCCTTGCCCCGGCGCTTGCGGGTGATCCCCGGCGCGCCGAGCACGCTGCGACGCAGCCGCATCCTCGCCTCCCAGCCCTTCCCAGTCCCGTTGTCTGGCTGGACATCTACCCGCCCGGCGAGCCGTTCACACGGAAACGACCCGCCACGGCGGTGTGGCGGGTCGCTTCTCGTCGGTGTCAGCCGGGTGTCAGCCGGCCATGAACTCCTGGTAGGCCGACTCCAGGTTCGGCGGCAGCGCCGTCACGTTGCACTGACGCTCGGTGTCGCCGATGGGTGCCAGGATGCCGCGCAGGTCGTAGTACTCCTGCGGGTGCGCGGTGAAATAGTCGCGCAGGTTGGATGCGGCCTGCGCGCGCGGCTGCCCGTAGGCCGCCGTGACCACCTGGTTGGCATCCGGATGCCCGGCCAGGTACTGCTGGGCCGAGCCGGTCACCGAGGAAACGGTGGCGTTGACGCCGGCGGGGCTGCAGTCGGGTGCCGCGGCCGCCGACGGAGCGGCGACGATGCCCACGGCCATTCCCCCGAGCAGGCAGCCGGCGCCGATACCGGCCATTCGCCGACGCGCGGCGATACTGCTGATTTTCATTTCAGTGATTGTCCTTCGATCAAGTGATTCGCCGAGGCTCCCGAGGCCCGAAATCCAAAGTAGCCGAGGCGAACAGCGCCGACGCGCGCGCAAAACGAACGCGAATAACCCGTGCAGTCGGCCCCGTGATCAGATGCGCAAAGTGAGGCTGGTGTGCTGAGCGAACGGCCAAACAAACGCGGCAATACTGAGAACTCTCAGACAATCCGACTTCCTCTTAGGAAATCGTGATCGCGATCGTAATAAAGCCGTGACCCGAATTTCGGTCGGTCAGCATTTGGTTTCCTCGGCCGACAGCTCGTTTGCGCCGTCCGTTGCCACCGTTTCCAGCCACGTGTCGACATCCGGGCCGAGGACCGTGGCGTTGGTCGGGGCCAGCAGCGCGCCCCCGGCGAGTGCGGTCACGGCCGGTTGCACCGCGCGCACGCGGCGGCCATCGCCCTGCGATGCGAGCAGTTTCGACGTGAGCTCGGGCAGCCGGATGTCCTGCGGGCCGGCGATGGTGCGCGGGGCGCGAGTCTGGCACAGGGCCGCCTCGACCAGCACGTCGGCGACGGTGTCGGCGGCGATGGGTTGAATCAGCCAGTCCTCGGCCACCACCTCGTCGCCGTCACAGGTCACCGCGGCCGGGTTGGTGGCGAATTCGTGCCACTGCGTGGACTTTACGATGGTCGCCGGCACCGGGCCGTCCAGCACGATCTCCTTCGCCGCGCGTTTGGCCGCGTAGTAGGGAAGTCCGTCGAGCGTCGGGTCCTCCGCGCCGGACGGCGTCAACACCACCAGCTGCTGCACCTCGTGCGCGGCGCACGCGCCCACCAGGTTGTGGGTCGCGGTCGCGACGGTGTCGGCGATGTCGGCGCGGCCGTCGGGCGGCATCGGGTTGGACGCGTCGATGACGACGTCGACCCCGTCCAGCGCCTCGGTCAGGCCGCGTCCGGAGACCAGATCGACGCCGTGCGCGCGGGCCACCCCGACCACGGAGACACCGCGGCCCTTCAGCCTGGCAATGACGCGGGACCCGGCGGTGCCGGTTGCCCCGACGACAGCGACGACGGTCGTCTCGCGCTCCCTTCGCTGGTTGCCTTCGGTCTGTGTGTCCTGGGCCCTCGGGAACGCTGCTATACCCACCGAAACGGTGTCCAAACATGCGCCGGCCGGACTGGGAAGCAACCCAACCTGATTCGACGTGATCAAGCACACGCGCCGCTCCACCAGGCGAAAGCAGCCGCGACGGTGTGGGCCCGTTTGGCACGTCGCGCCGCGGGAAGCCGGTAGATGCGGACGCGTTGATTAGCCCGGTCAGCCAACGGGCCCGGCCGATCCGCATCCAGATGAGCGCAAGCTCGCAACCACTAGGGAGGTCGACTCATGAGCGATCAGAAGAGCGGACCACAAGAAGCGGTCCAGGGCGTCGTCGAAGGCATCAAGGGCAAGGCCAAAGAGGTTGGCGGAACCCTGGCCGGCCGCGACGACATCGTCGAAGAGGGCCAGGCGCAGCAGGACAAGGCCGACGCCCAGCGTGACGCCGGCAAGAAGGAGGCCGAAGCCGAATCCGCCCGCGCCGGCGCGAAGGCCGCCGAAGAACGGCAAAAGGAAAATCAGTAGCCCGAGGTGGTCCGGTCCGGCTGTCGGACCGGACCATTTTCGTTGACGCCCGCCGTGGAGCTACACGCGTTCGAGCTCGACCACGAGCGGGCGGTGATCGGAGATCGGCATCAGCTCGGCCTGGGTGTCGCCGCCGCGCAGGTGAGCGTCGTCGGTCAGGATGTGGTCGAGCTGGCGGCCGGGGGCGTCCGCGGGGAACGTCGCGGCCACGGCCAGGGTCCGCATCCCCGACCAGCGGCGCACCGCCTTGGGGGTCATGTTCAGGTCTCCCATCAGCAGCCGCGGGCCCGGGAATCCGCGCAGGTCGTTGATCAGCCGACGCAGCTGGCGCCGGTTCCAGCCGGGCACGAAGGACAGGTGGGTGTTGGCAACCGTCATCGCGCCCTGCGGGGTGTGCAGCTGCGCGATGACCGCCGCCCGCGGCTCCTCGTCGACGACCATCACCCGGTTGGGTCCCGGCAGGTACATCGGAAACCGCATCGGGATCCGGGGTAGTCGCACTACCTGCCAACTGGCCACGGGATACCTTGACAGCAGCGCGATTCCGTACGCGGCGGTCCCGGGCTGTTCGCGGCCGGTGGCGGCCATCCAAGTCGCGCCCGGGGTGCCCGAGATCGCGGCCACGAACCGGTGCTCCACGGCGCCCATGGCCTCGGCCGCCGCCGCGGTGAGGTCGGCCCGATCCGAGCGTGGCTGCTCGAAGTCGACCTCCTGCAGGGCCAGCACGTCGGGGTCGAGGCGGCGCACGCACTCGCGCAGCCGCTGCGGGTCCACGCCGTCGCCGACGATGCGACCGTGCAGGATGTTGAAGGTCGCCACGCGCATGGGTTCCCGGTTACCCATTCCGCGGGGTCAGGCTCCGCGTCCTCACCGGAAAACCAGCTCCCCGACCGCCAGCAGTCGCTGCAGCACGAACGCCGGCAACACGGGTGCCGAGTCGGCGGGCCCGGGCTCGAGCTGGCTGCGAAAGCACTGCGCCGCAAGCCGTTTGCGGCTCAGCGCCCACGCGGGCAGCGGCGCCGAATGCGCCCGCTGCCACGGCACCTCCGAGTCGGCCGGGCGGGCCCAGTGCCACATCCAGACCGGATACTCCAGCAGCGCGGCACCCGTGCGCGCGCACGCGTCGGCCGCCGCACGGCCGACGGCCTCGTGGTCGGGATGCCCGTCGCCCCGCCAGGTCGCCGCGCACCAGGTCCCGGGCGGCGCGCCGTCCAGGATGCGGGTCAGCGCGTCGGCGAGCTCACCCTCGTGGTCGGCCAGGCGGCCGTCGGGCAGGCCAAGCGACATCGGCGGTGGGATGCCCAAAATCCCTGTCGCCCTGCGTATTTCGTGCCTCCGGGTGGCCTCCAGGCGAAGCCGTTCGGACGGCGAGGCGCCGGGCCGGGCGGCCCCGCCGTCGCTGACCGACACCACCCGGACGTCGGTGCCCGCGGCGACCAGTTGCGCGATCGTCGCGCCCAGGCCGAGGGTCTCGTCTTCGGGATGGGGCGCGACGACGACCAGGCCCGGGCAGCCGCTCAGGTCCAGGGGCGGCGGGGCGCCCCGGTCGAGGGCGGCCAGCCAGATCGGGACCGGGGTGCCGCCGCGGGTCAGCGGCTTGGCCGCAAACCTGGCGCAATTGCTTGTCGTTATGGTCCGCACGGGTCGTCCTCAGCGCTGATCGCCCGCGAGCCGCCCGAGCTCGGCCAGGTCCCGCTCGGCGTGGCTCTGCCGTATGTAGATGCTCAAGTCCGCCACCCGCTGCGCGTGCCGGCCGTCCTGGCACAGCGGGCCCGGCCCCAGGGCGCGCCCGGTGCGGGTGATGGCCTCGTCGGCCGCGTGCTCCACGACGCTGCGGACCCGGCGCGCCTGCAGCTGGGCGGCGTCGGCCCGGTCGAACGGATCGGCGTCGATCGCGGCCGCCGCGGTGGCCAGCATCGCATCGCCGGCGGCCAGCGCGGCGTCCACCGCGCCGAGATGGGCCAGGGCGTACGCGTCCGCCGATTTGCTGCGGGCGCAACGGTATAACGGCTCGGCGACCCGGCGCGCGCCGCCGAGCCAGCACGCGGCCACGCCGATCGCGCCGTGCCAGAACCCGGGGCGGCTCAGGTAGTCACCGGGCTCGCCCACCGCGATGGCGTGGGCGTTGGTGAACTGCACCGGCCGGGTGTCGCTGCCGGCCATCCCGGCGTTCCACCACGTGGTCGGCAACGGTTTGACCGCGGGGTCGACGACCGCCACCGCGAACAGGCCCCGGCTTCCGTCTTCGAGCCGCGCGGTGACGAGCGCATTGGTGCAGAACCCGGCGCCCGAGCACCACACCTTGGTGCCGTTCAGCGTGAACGCGCCGTTGACGTCGGTGGCCGTCAGCACCGAGTCGGAGGATTCGGCCGCCCAGACGCCCCACAGCTGGCCGGATTCCGGTGGCTTGCCGCCCAATTCGTGCATTATCGCGACGGCGTCGACGTGCGCCTCGGCGATCCGCGCCGCCACGATGTCCTCCTCCGCCAGGCGCGCCAGGCCCTGCCAGCGCTCGGCGGTGCGGCCCGACGCCGGCAACGGCAACTCGAGCCGTCCCGACTCCAGCCAGTGCGCAACCAAGCCCGCCGTCACGCGCAGTCACCCGCCGCCGATCTCCCCAGTTGCCCGAGGTAAGAGGCGAATCCGTGCGGCGCGCGGCCACTGGTCCGCGCCGATGTGGCGACCGACAATTCGGCGTCCTGCTGAACGCAATAGCCGGCGGCCTCGAAGCGCTCCACCAGATCGGCGTCCTCGCCGGACTCCAGCGCATGAAACCCGCCAACGCGCCAGTACGCCCGCGCGCTGAACCCCATGTTCGCCCCGTGGACGTGACGGGCCGCCGCATCGTCCACATCGTCGGAAAAATCGTCGGAATGGTTCCGCCAGTTGGCAACCCGCACCTTGCCCAGGACCATGTCGGTGCCGATCTCGAGCTGATGGATCAACCACCCGGGATCGACTCGGCTGTCCGCATCGGTGGTCGCGTACCAGCACCTGGTGTCGTCGGCAAACAACGAACGGGCGTAAGCGAAACCCGCCGCCCGCGCGGCACCGACGTTGTGCGCGTCGACGGTGACGAAGTGGACGTCGGGCCCGTATTCGCCCGCCAACTTGGCGCTGTCGTCGTCGCTGTCATCGAGAACCACCACTATCGAGACCGAGATCGGCACGCACAGCGCCGCGGTCAACACCGCGCGCAGGCATGCCGGGAGATTGGCTATTTCGTTGTGCGCGGGAACGACCACGACGACCCGGTCGTAGGCGCGCAGCGCGGGCGAGAACATACCTCGTCGATTGCCCGTTTCGCCGACCCCTAAACGGAGCTGAACGGAGGTTGCAATCCCGTCCACCGGGTATTCAGCCTGTCCACGATGAAACCCTCTGAGACGGACGCGAACGTGGCCGCGGACGCAAACGCGCGGTTGCGGGAGGCGCTACGCGAGGCGGCCTCGGCGCTCAAGGAGAAGGGGCCGCGTTTCGCGTTGGCGGGCAGCTACGCCCTGTGGGCCTACGGCGCGCCCGAACCCAGCCACGATGTGGACCTGGTGGTGACCGAGGAGGACGCGGCGGCGGCGGCCGCCACGCTGCGGGACGCCGGGTTCGCCGTCGAACATCCGCCGGAGGACTGGCTGTTCAAGGCCCGCGTCGGGGACACGGTCGTGGACATTCTGCACCGGCTGAACGGCGCGCCCGTGGGGCCGGCCGTCCTGGACCGCGCCGAGCAGCGCGACGTGCTGGCGATAGCGATGCCGGTGCTGCCGCCGACCATGGTGGTCGTCCAGAAGCTGCGCGCGCTGGGCGAGCATCATTGCGATTTTGCGAAACTGCTGCCGGCCGTGCGGGCGATTCGCGAGCGACTGGACTGGGACGAGATCCGGGCGCAGACCGCCGACAACGACTACGCGGTCGCGTTCCTGGTGTTGGCCGAGCGGCTGGGGCTCACCGACTGAGGTCGCCTCAGTCCTCGATCGGTCAGTGGTTACGCAGCTTGGCGACCAGCTTGTCCTTCGTCAGGCCCGAATACCCGGAGATGCCAAGCTCTTTGGCCCTCTTCTTCAATTCCGGGACCGTCCAGTCGGCGTAGGACCCGGACTTGCCGCCCTTGCGGCCCACCGAGGACTTGCCCCTGCCGGCGGCCGCGTTGGAGATCCGCGCGGCCTTCTCCTTGGACTCACCCTTCTTGCGCAGATCCTGGTACATCTTCTCGTTCTTGATCGACGACCTGGGCACGATAAACCTCCTGTGCATGGACGGATGCCGTTGGCAGAATGCCCCGCACGACGACGGTCAAACCCGCAAGCGTCAGGCCGGAACCGGGTCGGTCTGGCGCTGCCAGCAACGGTGTTGGGCCAGGGCGGCGGCGAATTCGTCGACGAACTCCTCCGGAAGCTCGTCGGCGGCCGCCGTCGTGGTGACGACGGATCGGTCGCTGACGACGCCGGTGTCATCGGCAAGGCGCGCGTCGATGTGCGCCGCGCGCAGTAGGTCGATGCCGGCGCCGTACGCGCCGATCGGTTTGAGGTGCTTGTAGGCCTCGACCACGAAATGCACCGCGTAGCCGTCGCCGGAAAGCGTCGACACGGAATCCGGCCCGCAGGCCACCACCACCGCGTCGTAGAGCACCGAGGCCATGGTGGTGAACGCGCGGTCGACGGGCAGTTCGCCGCCGGATCCGCCGCGCAGGGTGCCACCGGCGACCGGGGCCAGGACCTCGACCAGCGCTCCGCGCCGCCGCATGAGCTCGGTGAAGCGCTGCGTCCCTGCGACATCCACGCCGTCGGCGGCCAGCACCGCCACCTTGCGGGACGCGATCGTGTCGGGGACGTCGGCCAGTTGGGAGAGCGCCGGCGACTCCGGCACGTCGTCGAGCGGCTGACTGGGCGGCTCGGGCAGCCCCAGCTTTGCCGCCACCTGCCCGGCCAGGTCGTGGTCGACGCGGGCGAGCTGGCCCACCACCGCCGAACGGATGTCGGGCACCTCGACCTTGCCGAGCTCGAAGGCGAACGCGGCGACGATGTGTTCGGCCTCGACCGCCGACATGCTCTTCCAGAACATCCGCGCCTGGCTGTAGTGGTTTTCAAAAGACTTGGCGCGCTTGCGCATCGCGGCGCCGTCGATCCGCTGGGTGTAGTGACGGAAAACGTCCTCGCCCGCCAGCGCCGGACACCCGCCGCCGAGGCTGTTCTTGTAGTAGCTGGACCGCCCCTGCGGGATCGCGTGCTGGCCGTAGCCGTCCTGCTGGTTGTTGCGCACCTCGGCGACCGGACGGTTGACCGGCAGCTGCGCGAAGTTGGGACCGCCGAGGCGGATCAGCTGGGTGTCCAGGTAGGAGAAGTTGCGGAACTGCAAGAGCGGGTCGTTGGTGAAGTCGATCCCCGGAACCACGTTCGCGGTGTGAAACGCCACCTGCTCGGTCTCGGCGAAGAAGTTGTCCGGGTTGCGGTTCAGCACCATCTTGCCCACGGGCCGGACCGGAACCTGTTCCTCGGGAATGATTTTCGTGGCGTCCAGCAGGTCGAAGTCGAACTTGAACTCGTCGGCCTCGGCGACGAGCTGGACCCCGAGCTCCCATTCCGGGTACTGGCCCGACTCGATCGCCTCCCACAGGTCGCGGCGGTTGTAGTCGGGGTCCTTGCCGGCGATCTTCTGGCATTCGTCCCAGATCAGCGAGTGCACCCCGAGGCGCGGCTTCCAGTGGAACTTCACGAAAGTGCCCTCACCGCGCTCGTTCACCAGCCGGAACGTGTGCACGCCGAACCCCTGCATCATCCGGTAGCTGCGCGGCAACGCGCGGTCCGACATCAGCCACATGATCGCGTGCAGCGTCTCGGGCTGCAGCGAGACGAAATCCCACAGCGTGTCGTGCGCCGATGCCGCCTGCGGGATCTCGTTGTGCGGCTCGGGCTTGACGGCGTGCACGAAGTCGGGAAACTTGATCCCGTCCTGGATGAAGAACACCGGGAAATTGTTTCCCACCAGATCGTAATTGCCTTGTGCCGTATAGAATTTGGTGGCGAAGCCGCGCACGTCGCGCACCGTGTCGGCCGACCCGCGCGACCCGGCCACCGTGGAGAAGCGGACGAACACCGGGGTTCGGGTACCGGGGGTGGTCAGGAACTTCGCCGCGGTGTACTCGGCCAGCCAGTCGTCGTACGGTTCGAAGAAGCCGTAGGCGCCGGCACCGCGCGCGTGAACCACCCGCTCCGGGATGCGCTCGTGGTCGAAATGGGTGATCTTCTCGCGGGCATGGAAATCTTCCAGCAGCGTCGGCCCCCGCTCACCGGCCGTCAGCGAATCGTCGGTGTGATCGACGCGGACCCCCTGTTGGGTGGTCAGGTATCCGGTGTCGCGACGAACCCGGGACGGCTCCAGGCTCCGCTGCTTGCGATCCGACGTGTGGTCGCTTCCCATGGGTTCCCTCCTGCATCACTGGCCCGGCATCGCGGCGCGGGTCGTCCGGTCGGGTGGGGTACCACCGGACAAACCGGCGCAAACTGCTGCGCGCCCTATCCAGCGGCTGAGCGGTTACCTACCCTTGAGAGGGGTAGTCGAAAGTGGTGATCGAGGCGACCGACAAAGACGGCGACCTTCGGGGCGTGGTGGCGATCGGTGCATCGGCGGGGGGCGTCGAGGCACTGTCGAAGCTGGCCGGCGGGTTGTCGCCGGACGTGCCCTACGCCTACGTGGTGACGCTGCACATCCCTCCCGGCGCACCAAGCCTGCTGGCGCGCATCATCGATCGCAGCGGCCCGCTGCCCGCCGTCACCGCCCAACACGGCGCGCGACTGCATCCGGCACACATCTACGTCTGTCGACCCGACCGCCATCTGCTCGTCGCCGACCATCACGTGGTGCTCTCGCAGGGGCCCACCGAGAACGGACACCGGCCCGCGATCAACGCGTTGTTTCGTTCGGTGG
The DNA here is from genome assembly GCF_059813025.1 of Mycobacterium sp. NGS26. Taxonomy (NCBI): domain Bacteria; kingdom Bacillati; phylum Actinomycetota; class Actinomycetes; order Mycobacteriales; family Mycobacteriaceae; genus Mycobacterium; species Mycobacterium sp. NGS26. Next base: position 133,748 of record NZ_JCALDU010000007.1, on the reverse strand, counting down.
CCCTGGCTTTCGGGCCGCACGCGATCGGGGTGCTGCTCTCGGGCGTGCTCGACGACGGCGTCCTGGGCCTGGCCGCGATCCGCGCGCGCGGCGGCGCCACCATCGGGCAGTCGGCCGAGGACGCAATGTTCCCGGTGCTGCCGGGCAACGCGCGCAGCGCCGGCCTGCTGGATCGGGAGGTCCCGGCGGCCAACATCGGCGCGGCCCTCAAGGAGCTGTCGCACCGCGAGATCGAGGAGCTGGACATGGAGCCGGACGCCGCGATGGAGTTCGAAAACCGTATCGCCATGAAGTCGCGTTTCTCCACCGACTTCGAAACCGATCAACTCGGCGCCGCATCCGGCTACACGTGCCCGGACTGCAACGGGTCGCTGGTGTCGATCGGCGAGGGCCACTTTCGTTGCCACGTCGGTCACGCCTGGACGGCCGATGCCCTGCTCGCCGCGAGGGACGAGGAGGTGGAGGGCGCGCTGTGGGTCGCCCTGCGCAGCCTCCAGGAGAAGGCCAAGCTGGCCCGTCGCCTGGCCGACAGAACGGGCCCCGGCCTGATGCATCGCCGCTACAACGCCCTGGCCGAGGAAACCGAACAGGCGTTGGCGGTGCTCAGCGACAGGTTGTCGGGCGTCGGCCCCCCCCGCCGGGGTAAGACCGATGACTGAAGCCGGCCGCTCCATCCATATCGCCGTGGAGCGCCGCCATGACATCACGTTCCTGACGGTCACCGGCGAACTCGACGCGGGCACGTATCGCGGCCTGCGCGACACCGTCATCAAGGCCGCGCTGGACGAGCCACGCGCCGTGATCGTCGACGTCAACCGGCTGCGGGTGCCGTCCGATTCGGCATGGTCGGTGTTCACCAGCGCCCGCTGGCACGTCAGCACCTGGCCGGACGTGCCGATCCTGCTGGTGTGCGAGCCGGGGCGCTCGTTGCGGGCCATCACCGCCCGCGGGGTCTCCCGGTACGTGCCGGTGTATGCCACCCGCGGAGCGGCGCTCGACGCCGCCGCCGACCGGTCGCTGCCGCTCCGGCGGCGGGCGCGCGCGCAGCTTTCGGACACCCGGGTCAGCGTCGGCCTCGCCCGCGCCATGGTCACCGACTGGCTCACCAAGTGGGACAAGGGCGAGTTGATTCCGACGGCAACCACGGTGGCGACCGTCTTCGTCGAAAACGTCCTCGAGCACACCGACAGCGCGCCCGTGCTGATCGTCGAGAACTACGACGACACCGTCACCGTCGCGGTCGAGGACGACAGCGACCGGCAGCCGGCCCTGCACGAAGATCCCGACCGTGGCGCCGACATCGTGTCGGGCCTGGCCATCGTGGCCGCGCTGTGCCGGGTGTGGGGGAGCACCCCGACGTCGTCGGGTAAGACGGTGTGGGCGTTGGTCGGTCGCGAAAACCGGCTTTAGCAGCGCGGGTAGTGTGCAAGTCGTTCGGCAAAGCACTATTCGAGGCACGAGCGGACCTGCATGGACGACACCACCGAGGAGTCCTTCGAGGCTCTCCTGCGCTATATGCGGGATTCCCGCGGCTTCGACTTCACCGGCTACAAACGCACGTCGCTGATGCGCCGCGTCCGGCACCGGATGGATCAGGCCGGATACACCTCATTCGACGAATATCTCGACCACCTGCAGGCCAGCTCCGACGAATTCACGGCCCTGTTCAACACCATTCTCATCAACGTCACCTCGTTCTTCCGCGACCCCGAAGCGTGGGAATTCATCAGCGCGGAGGTCATTCCGCGGATGCTCGCCGAGCGCGGCCCCGACGACCCGATCCGGGTGTGGAGCGCGGGATGCGCGTCCGGGCAGGAGGCCTACACGCTGGCCATGCTGCTGGCCGAGGCGCTGGGACCGGACGCTTTCCGGCAGCGAGTCAAGATCTACGCCACCGACATCGACGAGGATGCGCTCGCCGAGGCGCGCACCGCCTCCTACGACGCCAAGGCCGTCGAGTCGGTGCCGCAGGAGCTGTTGCAGCGCTATTTCGAACACGTCAACGGCCGCTATGTCTTTCACAAGGACCTGCGTCGTGCGGTCATCTTCGGCCGCAACGACCTGGTCAAGGATGCGCCGATATCCCGCGTCGACCTGCTGGTGTGCCGCAATACCCTGATGTACCTGAACGCGGAGACTCAGCGAAACGTGTTGGGCCGCTTGCATTTCGCGCTCGGACCGCAGGGCACGCTGTTCCTCGGCCACGCCGAGATGCTGCTCAGCCACGGGGACCGGTTCACACCGCTGAGCCTGAAGAACCGGATTTTCCGCAAGGCGGTCGGAAGCCACGGCGGCGTGCAGCGTTACGACCCGGCCGCGGCGTTCTACGATCGGCACGGTGAGATGCCGGGCCTGACGACGGTGCGCGAGTTGGCTTTTCGCGCCAGCCCGGTGGCCCAGATCGTGGTCACCGGCGAGGACACCGTCGCGATGATCAACCAGCAGGCCGAGAGCATCTTCGGTCTCTCGGCGCGCGACATCGGCCGGCTGCTGCGCGACCTGGAGGTGTCCTATCGCCCGGTCGAACTGCGCGCCTACCTGGAACAGGCCAAGGTGGAGCGGCGTTCGGCGCGGATCCCGGACGTCAAGTGGCAGCGGCCCGGTGCCGAGACGGTGTGGTTCGAGATCCACATAAATCCTCTGATCGACGCCGAAAACGGCCTGCTCGGCGTGTCGATCGTGTTCTTCGACGTCACCGCGACGCGCGCCCTGCTGGACAAGGTGGTGCAGACCAACCGGCAGCTCGAGGCGGCCTACGAGGAGCTGCAGTCCACCAACGAGGAACTCGAGACCACCAACGAGGAATTGCAGTCCACGGTCGAGGAACTCGAGACCACCAACGAGGAATTGCAGTCCACCAACGAAGAACTCGAGACGATGAACGAGGAGCTGCAGTCCACCAACGACGAGCTGCACACCATCAACGAGACGCTGCGCGAGCGCAGCGTGGAACTCGACGACGCCAAGAACTTTCTTGATTCGCTGATCAACTCGGTGCGGCTGGGGATGGTCGTGGTGGACCGGGAAATGCGGGTGGTGGTGTGGAACCGGGGGTGCGAAGACCTCTGGGGGCTGCGGGCCGACGAGACGGCGGGCACCAGGCTGACCGACCTGGACATCGGGCTGCCGCTGGACGACGTGCGGCCGTTGATCGGCAACGCGTTCGTCGATGCGGACGGCTCCGGGGAAGCCGTGGTGGAGGCGGTCAACCGGCGTGGCCGCTCCGCCCGGGTGCGGGTGACGTGCACATCGTTTCGTTCGGGCGACGGAACCATCGGCGGGGCGTTGCTGCTGATGGAGGTTTTGGCCTAAGGCGCCGCCCGGGCCTGAAGGTCAGTGTCCCCATTCCGCGGCCGCGCGCGAGGCCGCCTGGTGGGCCAGCTGCGCGCGGCGCAACGACTCCTGGGCCCTGCGTCGCGCGATCGCCACGGTTTGCTCGCTGGCGCCGATTCCCGCTGCCAGGTCCTGGCGCCTGCGCCGCAGTTCGGCCGCGCGCAGCCGGGCGATTTCGGCGCGGCCGGCCGGGTCGTTCGGGGTGCGGTTGGCCGACAGCCGGGTCCGGCCGTCGAGCTGCTCTTCGGCTACGTCGCCCTGCTCCATCGGCCCCCCTCCCGTCGGCGCCGTCGGTGTGCCCGACACGACGCCCGCGGCCCGTTCCTCGCGATGCGTTTGCGGCTCGGGCCCAACCGCGGGCCGACCCGCGACGATTTCGCCCAGGGTGCGGCCGATCTCGTAAATCGGCAGCACCATATCGGCGCCGGCCTCCGCCGCCGCGAGCGGCATCGAGGGATAGTCGGCGGTGTCGGCGCTCTGCGCGATCACGATCGCGCCGGCCCGGCTCATCGCCGCCGTGCCCTTGGCCCCGTCCCGGCCCGACCCCGACAACACCACGGCCACCGCCCGCGGTCCATACGAGCCGGCCACCGATTTCAGCAGCGCGTCGAACGGGCGATCGACGCGCTCCGACACCTTGTGCAGGTGGCAGGAACCGTCCGGCCCCAGTTCCAGGTGCATTTCCGGCGGACATACGATCACCTGGCCGGGCTCGACGACCTGCCCGTCGAGGGCCCATGCGACCCGATGGTTGGTGCACCTGCCCAGGATCGTGGGCAGCACGCTGGAATGGCCGCCCAGGTGTTGCTGCACGACGACGGCGGCGGGAAACTCCCTCGGCAGGTCGTGCAGGACGATCGACAGCGCGTCCAGGCCGCCCGCCGACGCGAGCAGGACCACCAGCTCAACTCGTGGGCGCCGCGCTTGGGCCGCCATTCCTTCAGTGTCCACCCGGCGGCGGCTGTGCCGCAGTCCCGGCAGCGAACCGCTCCCGCGCGGGCCGCGCGGATGTCCACCATGCGAAGCGCCGGGGACGCCTGACGAAACGCGGAAGCGTCGCCGTTTTGGCCGGCACGAGCCCGGGTATATACGAGTTTGCATGGATAAACTCTCCATGCGATAACGCAATACCCGAAGGGGGCTTCCAAGAGATCCGAGGGGAGCTGAGATGAAGCTCGCGCTCGTCAGCGGCGACGACGTCGTCCGTGAGGACCCGATCCGGCTGGGCGCCGCGCTCGCCGCCCAAGGGCAGGACGTCACCGCCTACGTCCGGCAAACCGATCAGCCGCCCCCGGAAGGCGCTCCCCACGGGGACTGCCGGGCCGTCGGGATCCGGGTCGGTCCCCCCGGCGCCCGCAAGGATGCCGAGCTGTTGCCGTTCGTCGGCGAGTGGGCGGCCACCCTCGAGCGCCTCTGGTCGTCGGACCGGCCGGACATCGTGCACGCGTACGGGTGGCTGGGCGGCCTGGCGGCCCAGCTGGCCGCGCGGCGGCAGCAGCTACCGACGGTCCAGACGTTCCAGGACCTGGCCCTGGCGTCGCCGCCCCGAAACGCCGCCCGCCGGCGCAAAGTCACCGAACGCGAGCGCCTCGAGCCGCTGTTGGCCCGCAACGCGGACTGGGTGACCGTCGAGAGCAGTGCCGACGTGGACCCGCTGGCCAGGTTGCGTCACGGCCGCGCGCGGGTGTCCGTCCTGGCGAGCGGGGTCGACGTCGAGCAATTCACTTCCGTGGGGCCGGCGCTCGAGCGCACCGACCGCCACCGCGTGCTGTGCCTGGCGCCGAATCCCTTGCCGGGCAACGGCTTCGACATCGCGATCCGGGTGATGCCCAAGGTCCCGGACGCGGAGCTCGTCATCGCGGAAACCGACGCGACCGATCGCAACCGCAGCAAGGCGCGCAACGGCCTCAAACGCCTCGCCGCGGAATTGGGCGTGGCCGACCGGGTGCGCTTCGCCGGCACCCTCGGCGGCGACGAATTGTCGATGCTGTTGCGATCCGCCGACATCCTCGCGTGCACGCCGCGCCGCCCACCGCGCCCCGCCCCGGCGCTGGCGGCCATGGCCAGTGGCGTGGCGGTGGTCGCGCTGCCCGTGGGCGTCCTGGCCGACGTCGTCATAGATTCGGTGACCGGAGTCCTGGCGGGTAACCCGCACGAATTCGCGACGTCATTGAGAAGCCTTCTGGCGCAACAATTTCAGTGCCAGAGCATGGGCTCGGCGGGGCGCAGCCGGGCGCTGTCACGCTTCACCTGGGACCGGATCGCCCTTGACGCGGTGAACATCTACCGGCAGGTCGATTCGCAACGCTCGCCGGCGCCGTCGCTGCAAGGTGCACGGTAGCCGCGTGGGCGGGGCGAGCATCAGCGGCGTAGCCTTTGGCGTTGTAGGCTTTACTAGGCCCCGATGCCGACCCCCACGATGACGAGCATCACCGAAACCCCAGCCCCCGGCCCCGCCATGAGCCCCGCCGGTGACCTCAACGCGATCCACGTCGACCTCCACGCCGTGAACCATGCTCGCGCCCGCGATCCCGGCGGGATGCATGGCCCCGCCGCGATCCGCTACGAGCAATTCCGCACCAGCGAGCCGGACGCCGCGCGTCGTTTCTTCGCCGACGCCTACCGGCCGGGTTGGCAGGTCACCGGTCTCGCGAGGGGCTCGGCCGTCGTGCACCGCCGGTGCGAAACGGGCTCGATGACCTTCGACGAGGTGATGATCCAGGGCCGAATGGTGTGCGAGGTCCCGCCCGCGGACTCCGTCCTGGTGATCCAGCCGCGCGCGGGATCGCTGACCGTGACGGGAGGGCCGTTGCCGATTGCCGACTGCCCGCTGCTGGTGGCCCACGGCATGTCCTGCGTGATGCAGGTGAACGCGGCCCGGTTCGACGTCGTCGGCATCGGGGCGGACGTGCTGCACAAGGTCGCCGCGGACCGCCTCACCCCGTTGCCGCAGCACATTCAGTTCCTCAGCTGGCGCCCGCGCTCGCGCGCCGCGGTGCGCGCCTGGCACCGGGCGCTGGACTACGTGACCGCCACCTTCGCGTCCGCGGACACCGCCCAGCAACCGCTGCTCGCCGCCGCGGCGGCCCCCCTGCTGGCCACGGCGCTGCTCGAGTGCTACCCGTCGAACGTGACCGCGCAGCAGGACCTGCTGAGCGATCCCGCGGTGCCGGACACACTCAAGGACGCGGTGAAGTTCATCCACCGCAATGCCGCCGCCGACGTCGGTGTCGCCGATGTCGCGGCCGCGGTGCATCTCACGCCCAGGGCCGTGCAATACCTGTTCCGCCAGCGGCTCGATACGACTCCGACGGAGTACCTGCGGCGGGTCCGGCTGCACCGCGCGCATCAGGAGCTGACGAACGGCGACCGGACCGCGACCACCGTCACCGAGGTCGCGCAGCGCTGGGGCTTCGCCCACACGGGCCGGTTCGCGGTGCTGTACCGGCAGGCCTACGGCCAGAGCCCGCACACCACGCTCAAACAGTGAGCTTCCGCGCAGATCGCTTCGCCCCCGGGACAATACCGGCGACAAGCGAAGCGGTTGAGCCGCGAAACGAAATCCCCCATCGCAGCCCGGTCGCCGCGGCACGCCCCGAAATCGCCTGTGCGACTGGTCATTTGCGACCATCCGATGGCGTGCGCGGCCCCGGTTGGGCCGCTCGCCGTGCCCGCCCGGCGTACGCTGTACCTCACGTTGAGTTGATGGGGCGCGGCCCATGGCAGCCTTACCAGCGCGCTTGCGCTGTCCGATCGATTGCGCCGGTGCGCAACTGTGCATTCACGCGCGCAGCCTGGCCACCGTCGTGCGCATCGAAGGTGAAATCGACGCTGCCAACGCCGCCCTGGTGGCCCGGGCGATCCGGCGCATCTCGCGGCAGCAGGCCCCGCTGATCCTCGACCTGTGTCACCTGGACTTCCTCGATGTGACGGGTCTTCGGGCACTGATCGCCGTCAACCGCGAGAACCAGGAAGCCGAGCGGCTCTGCGAGGTGGTCGGCGGCCCGACGCTGCGCCGGCTCACTCGGGTGGTGGCCGACCACGGACTGCCGATCGTCGATTCGATTCCGGAGGCTTTGCAGCTCGTCGAGGACGCGGTCGGCGCCCGCCCCTAAACCGCCGGAAATCCCCTGGGGCACAGGCGAGTTGGCTCCTCGGCGAGCGCCCGGCTACCATGTGTTGATGGTCGAGATTCACTTGGAACGGACGATCGCGGCGCCCGTGGACCGGGTCTTCGATTGGCTGGCCGATCCGGTCAACCTGACCGCCGCCCCCCTGGCGCTGCGGGCCGGTTGGGCGAAGGACTCGCCTCCGCCCGGCGCGGGCGCGGTGCGCGAGGTGGTCGGCGCCGGCACGTGGTTTCGCGAGGAGATCACCGCCTACGATCGGCCGCACAGCTACTCCTACCTCATCGTCCGGTCGTTCCCCCCGTTCAACCACGAGGGCGGGACGCTGACGTTCACCGCCGCCGACGGCGGCACCCACGTCGACTGGCTGAGCCACTACACCCATCCGGCCCGGGCCGGGGGCAGGGTGCTGGAGGCGATCAGCTATCGGGTGCTGCGTTCCAGCTTCCTCGCGGTCCTCGACGGCTGCGCGAGGGCGCTGGAGCGCTAACCGCCCAGCCGGCGCATCAATTGGGCCGCGGCGTGACGGCCGCTGAGCACGGCGCCGGTCACGGTGGCCGGATTGCTGACGCCGACGGCCTCACCCGCCAGGTACAGCCGGTCGCCGACCGGCTCCTGCAGCCGCCGCCGGTCCTCGAGGCCGGAGCCGGGCGCGTGGAACGAGTAGGCGCCACGGGCGTAGGGGTCGGCGGCCCAGGCCGACGTCGCGACCTCGACCGGCGCGGCGTCGTCGCCGAACAGTTGTCGCGCGACGGGCAGCGCGCTGACCATCACGTCCCTCGGCGAGGACGACTCCACCCAGCGGCCGCGGTCACCGGCGTTGAACGCCAACGCAATCGGGCCCGCGGCGCGCGGCAGGGTGAACCACTGCGACCACGCGCCGGCGTCGGTCCCGAGGAACAGGTAGAAGGCGTTCTCCGCGTCCCAGCTGCGCCGGGCGAAGCGGAAATAGCTCTTGGACAGCACGCCGAATCCGAGCGCGTTCACCGCGCGGGTGTGTCCGTCGGGAAGCGGCGGGTCGAACGCGATGGCACCGGATTTCAGCACGCCGAGCGAAACGGTGACGATCGCCGCGGGCCCCTCGAAGGAGCGGTCCTTCGTCCGCACGACGACGGAGCCGTCCCGTCGCGCGATCGCGGTCACCGGGGCGTTCAGCACGATCTGGAGCCCGTCGGCCAGCAACCGCGGCAGCGCATCGTAGCCGCTGGTGATCACGTCCTGGTCGCCGCCGGCGTACTCGCCCATGTCAAATGTCTTGGCGGACAGTTGATCCGCGCCCGCGGCGTACTCGTCCTCGATCTCGCTGGCGATGTAGAAGTTCAGCTGGGCGCGGTCGGAATCCGAAAGGCCGGCGGCCGCGGCGTCGACGGCGGCGCGCAGACTCCCGCCGTCGGCGCGGTCGCGGGCCCGTTCGACGAACTCGCTCCAGCGCCCCGGGCGATAGTCCAGGGGCGGCAGTCGCGGGTCGACCGCGAGCTTCGCCCACCCGTGATAGTCGGTCGGGACAAGCTGTGCCCGCGCCCGTTGCGCCAGATCCATCAGCGGGTTGTCGGTGGTGCCGTGGATCCAGGACGCGCCCATCTCGAGCGGGGTGCCCCAATCGCGGTTGGTGGCCACCCTGCCGCCGATGCGGGCGCGGGCCTCGATCACGCGCACCGGCCACCCCGCGTCGGCGAGGCTGCGCGCGGCGGCCAGGCCGGCCATCCCCGCGCCGACGACGAGGACCGATTTGGTGTCCGCCGGCGCCGACGATGGTGGTCCCGTGTCCGGCGCGCAGGCGGCCGCCAGCCCCGCGCCGACCACGCCCGTCGTGGCCGCGAAAAACTCCCGACGCGACATCGGGGCCACGATGGCCAGCGTCTCACACCCCGTCGGGCGGGGCCCGCTTTGGCGCCGCGATTGTTGGACGGCCGTCCGGAAATTAGCGGCGTGTATTGGGCCGATTCGGCCCGCTTCGTCGTTGACCGCGGGTAAACTCGCCACATCCAGCGTGCGGCGACGGTGCCGTGTTCGAGGGGGGTGCAGCGATGAGCGCTCGGCGATCGACCCGCATGGCCCAGCGGCTGCCCGACGCACTGCCCCCGAGCCGCACGCTGACCGTCCGCGCGGCCGACGGCACCCCGCTGCACGCGGAGGTGTTCGGGCCGCCCGACGGCTATCCCATCGTTTTGACGCACGGCATCACCTGCGCCATTCGCGCGTGGTCGTACCAGATCGCGGACCTGTCCACCGACTATCGGGTGATCGCGTTCGACCATCGCGGTCACGGCCGAAGCGGCGTCCCGCGGCGTGGCGGCTATAGCCTCAAACACCTTGCGTCCGACCTGGATTCGGTGCTGGAGGCGACGTTGGCGCCGCACGAACGGGCGGTGTTGGCCGGGCACTCGATGGGCGGCATCACCATCGCCGCGTGGTCGGCGCGCTACCGGCACAAGGTCCATCGGCGCGCCGACGCGGTCGCGCTGATCAACACCACCACCGGCGACCTGGTGCGCGAGGTGAAGCTGCTGTCGGTGCCGAGCGAGTTGCGCCGGTTCTCCGAGGCCCGGGTCCTGGCCGCGCGGGGACTGATCGGCGCGTTCGGCGGGTTTCCGCTGCCGAAGGTGACCCGGATGCCCAGCCGCTACATCATCGCGATGCTGGCGGTCGGCAGGGACGCCGACCCGAGCGCCGCGCGGCTGATCCACGAGCTGTTCGCCCAGACGGCGCCGGCCGGGCGCGGCGGCTGCGCGAAGATGCTCGTCGACGCGCTGGGGTCGCGGTACCTCGATCTGGACGGTTTGACCGTGCCCACCCTGGTCATCGGCAGCGAACGCGATCGGCTGACGCCGATCGGCCAGTCCCGCAGGATCGCTCGCACGGCGCCCAACGTCGTCGGCCTCGTCGAACTGCCCGGCGGCCACTGCTCGATGCTGGAACATCCCCAAGAGGTCAACGGCCGGCTGCGGGCACTTGCCGAATCGGCGGCCGACGTCGGGATCCGGCGGATCAGCTCCTAGCAGTTCAGCTCACAGCAACCGGGCGGCGATCTCGGCGGCCGCCCGCTGGCCGGACCGCACCGCGCCGTCGAGAAACCCGGTCCACTCGTCCGCGGTCTCGGTGCCGGCCCAGTGAATCGGCCCGACCGGCTCGCGCAACCACGGCCCGTATCGCGTCCACGACCCCGGCGGCACCGCGGCCGTCGGGCCTCCCGGAGCGAAATCCTCTGTGCCCCAACGGTGGTCGACATAGTCGAGGGGCTTGAGCGCGTCGTCACCAAACAGCTGGGCGAAGCAGCGCAACGCGTCGCGGCGGCGCTGGTCGGTGGGCAGCGAGTCGAACGCGCGGGCGTCGACGAAACCCATCAGGATGCCCGGCCCGTCGGCGTCCGGGCTGACGTCGAAGGTGATGAACACCGGGCCCTCGTCGGACAGCGCCTGACCCGAGAACCCGTCGTTGCGCCAGAACGGCGTGGAGTAGGCCGCGTAGGCCTTGCTGAGCCGGCCCTGGGGCCAATGCTTGGCGAGTTCGGTGTACTCGGCCGGCAGCGGGGGAGCGAATTCGATGGAAGCGCGATGGGCCGGGGGGATGGCGACGATGACGAACCCGGCCTCGGTCTGGCCGCGATCGGAGAAGACGGTCACGCCCCCACCGTGCCGATCGATCCGCCACACCGGCGCGTTGAGCACCACCCGGGTGCCCAGTTCGGCGGCCGCCGCCTCGGCGATCTGCTGGGTGCCGCCGGGGAAACGATCCTGCTGGGCGCCGTTTTCGACGTCGAGCAGCCGGTCCAGGCCGCCGGCCGCGTGCGTGTAGCGCGCCGCGTGCAGCATCGACACGTCGTCGGGCTCGCACCCCCAGGTCACCCGGGACACGATGGCCAGCAGGTCGCGGGACGAGGCGGTGGCGCGCACCGAGCGCAACCAGTCGCCGAGCGACAGGCCGTCGAGTTCGCGGGCGCGGCGCGCGTCCCAGGGGGCCGCCAGCGGGATGCTGCGGGCGATTCGGTCGAATTGCCAACGCAACCGGCCGATGTCGACCAGCCCGGTCAGCGAAAGCTTGGGGATGGTGCCGCGGTAGGACTTTGCCCAGCCGCGCCAGTGGATGACGTTCTTGCCGTCGTGGTGGGTCGGGGTGGTCGCGACGTCGAGCTCGGACGCCAGCGCCAGGACCGCGTCCTGGGTCGGGCCGACGAACGTGCCGCCCAGGTCTGCGGGCAGTCCGGCGACGCTCCCGGTGAACGAGCGCCCGCCGACGCGGTCGCGGCCCTCGAAGACCACCACGTCATGGCCCTGTCGCGTGAGCTCGCGGGCCGCGGTCAACCCGGCAAAGCCAGCGCCCACCACGACGACGTCGACAATCCGCGGCGGGTCTGTCACGTCCCCTAGTCAACCGCATTTCACCGACTCGTAGGGTAAATTCCGTTGCCCGGCCTCCCCGGGCGGTCGTCAGCAGTGCTCAGGCAGGTGTTTTGAAAGTCTTCACCGCGCTCTACGGACTCACCGACGCGGCCGAGCGCGCGCGGGCCCTGCGGGACGCCGGAGCCAGCGGTGTCGCCACCTTCGAGGGACCGCACGACGTGTTCGCCCCGCTGACGCTGGCCGCGGCGGTGGGCGGACTGGACCTGATGACGAACGTGGCGATCGCGTTTCCGCGGAACCCGATCCACCTGGCGCATCAGGCCAACGATCACCAGCTGCTCAGCGGCGGCCGATTCATCCTCGGTCTCGGCACGCAGGTGCGCCCGCAGATCGAGAAGCGGTTCGGGGCGCAGTTCGACCATCCGGTGGTCCGCATGACGGAGATGATCGCCGCCCTGCGCGCGATTTTCGACGCGTGGAATTCCGGTGCCCGCCTGGACTTTCGGGGCGAGTACTACCGGCACACGCTGATGACGCCGACGTTCGATCCCGGCCCGAACCCGTACGGTCCGCCGCCCATCTACGTCGGCGCCCTCGGGCCGAAGCTGACCCGGGCCACCGCCGAGCACGCCGACGGCCTGCTGGTGATGCCGTTCGGGTCCAAGCGTTTTCTGCACGACAGCACGATGCCCGCGGTGCGCGACGGGCTGCGGGCCGGTGGCCGGCGGCCCGACGAGTTCGCCGTCATTCCCGAAATCATCGTGTCGGCGAGCGAGGAGGACGGGCACGCGAGCACGCGAAAGCTGTTGGCGTTCTACGGGTCCACGCCGGCGTATCGGCCGGTGTTGGCCGCCCACGGCTGGCAGGACCTGCAGCCCGAGCTCAACGCGATGTCCAAACAGGGCCGCTGGCAGGAGATGGCCAGCCTGATCGACGACGAGATCCTGCACACGCTGGCCGGCTGCGGTACCCCCGCGCAGATCGCCGCGCACATCCGGGACCGGGTCGACGGCGTCGGCGACACCGTGTTCCTGTATCAGCCCACGCCCATCGGACTGGAGACCCTGGCCGCGATCGTCGACGAGCTGAATTAGCTACGGCGCCACCGTCAACCAGTCTTTGAACCCGGACGGGTCGTGGCGGCCCAGCGCGCCGTGCTCGTACAGGCCCCAGCCCTCTACCGGATCTGCATCGCCGTCGCGGCACACCGCGCGGCCCACATGGTCGATCACGCCGAAACCGGATCGCGCGACGATCGCCGGGTCGGTCATGTCGTAGGTCAGGCGCTCGACGAACTTCTCGCCCTTCCACATGCCGTGCAGCCAGTCCGAGTCGCCGCCGTAGCCACCGCCGACGTGGATGGGAACCGGCAGCTTGGACTCCACGTCGAAGCGGACCGGGGTGCCGTCGGGGGCGGTCGCGTCGATCGTGGCGCCGGTCGGGATGCGGGTGCCGGAGCGGTAGTGGATCTTGACGCGCGGCCAGCCCAGTTGCTCGACGCGGCCGTCGCGCCAGATCCGGGTGCAGTCGTTGAGCGAGCGGAACCCGTTGGGCTCCTCCTGGATGATCAGCACGATCGCGAACTCATCGAACGCCATCGGCACATACAGCCACCACATGCCCTCGAACGGCGGGTCGGCGGGCCGGCCCGCCGGCTCGGGCTCACCGATCGGCCGGATGCCCCAGGACCGGTCGCGGCTGCCCAGCCAGGTCGCGGGGTCGACGGCGATCTCCTCGCCGTCGATGGCGATGCGGCCGCTCCAGCTGCCGAGCTGGGCGAACCGCTGCGCGTCCAGCGTCACCCGGTTGCCGGACCGCAGGATGTGCGGCTGCTCCTGCACCACGTCGAACAGGCCTTCCCAGGTGAGATCGGCTGCGATGCCTTCGGTTTCGTCGAGGACCAGCCGGAGTTTGCGCAGCGGATCGATCACCTCGATCCGATAGCCGTTGACGTTCTGGTTCAGCCGGTCCTGATCGATGGCGTCGGACAGGTGCACCGCGGTCTGCGTGTCCCCGCGCCGCACCAGCAGGAACGCGTCCTTGACCCCGAGGTTGGGGTAGTAGCCGATGCCGCTGATCACGAAGATGTCCCCGGTGCGGTCGTGGGCGTTGAAGTAGGAGCGGTCGTAGAAGTTGCGGTCCGAGGAGCCCGGCCACGCGATCGGCTGGGGGATTTGATGGACCGGGAACTCGTCGAGCGGGCCAAGCATCAGCGTTCCTCTCCGATGAGACGCCTCATCAATCCGGCGTGGTAGAACAGCGATTCGACGTCGTCGGGTTTCTCCACCTCGCCGAAGTGCACCCGCCGCGCACCCGTGCGCATGAAGACGCAAGCCCACATCACACCCGAGTAGACGTAGAACCAGTGCAGGTCGCCCACCTCGACGCCGGTGAGCCGTCGGTAGGTGGCGCGGACGTCGTCCTCACGCATCACCTCGGGCAGGCCCGGCAGCGTCGCCAAACCGGCGAGCTCTTGAAACACCATGTGCGCGAAGATCATCCACGCGACATCGAGCTCACGCGGCCCCAGTGTCACCATCTCCCAGTCCAGCACCGCCACCGGGGCGAAGTCGCGGTACAGCACGTTGCCCACCCGGGCGTCGCCCCACAGCAGCACGGGCTCTTGCGCGGCCACCTCGTGCGGCCAATTGTCTTCCAGCCAGCCGAAGGTCCGCTCCAGCAGTGGCGAGGGGCCGATGTCGGGCACCGCGAAGTCGTACCAGGAGCGCACCCAGTTGAAGTGCCGGCGCAGCGCGGTGTCGCCGGTCTGCCCCTGCGTGAGGAAGCCAAACGTGTTCGCCGCGTTGGGAATCGAGTGCAGCTTCGCCAGCACCGCCACGGTGGCATCCTGCAGTTGACGCTGGCGCTCGGCGGGTGCGTCGGCGAACCAGTTGCCGCCGAAGGTGTAGGGCATGACATCGGGGGGAACCACGCCGTCGACGTAGTCCATGAGGAAGAAGGGCGTCCCCAGCACCTCGCCGGTGTTCTCCAGCCAGCGCACCCGGGGGACGGGCACGTCGGTGAGCTCGCCGACCTTGCGGATGACCTCGAATTGGTGGTCCAGGCGATAGGTCGGGAAGACCTGGACGTCCTCGGCGCTGGGCGCGACCCGGGCCACGAGTTTCTGCTCGACCGGTTGCCCGTCATGCCGCCAGCGGGCGGTCAGGATGATGGTTTCCGACGACATGCCCGTCGAGTCCACGCCGCTTTCCACGATGACCTCGGGCTTGGCGCCGCCGGGCAGGACCGTGGACAGCCATTGCGACATGACGGCGGGCAGGGTGGTGACGTCGCGGCTGGAGCGCTGAAGTCGGTCGACGTTGTCGAGCGCCGGTTCACTTGCCACTGGTGCCTCCATTCTTCGACACGTTCTCGCGGCAATTACGATACGGTAGGTAGCGTTATGAAAGCAGACCCGTCCTACCTTGACAAGGCCCCGGGCGCCGGGCGGCCCCGGGATCCGCGCATCGACGCGGCCATCCTAGCGGCGACCGCGGAACTGCTTGTGGAGATCGGCTATTCGAACCTCAGCCTGGCCGCGGTGGCCGAGCGCGCCGGGACCACGAAATCGGCGCTGTACCGGCGGTGGTCGAGCAAGGCCGAATTGGTGCACGAGGCGGCGTTCCCGACGGCGCCCACCGCGCTGGAGGCCCCGGCCGGCGACATCGCGGCCGACGTCCGGATGATGATCGAGGCCACCCGCGACGTGTTCACCACCCCGGTGGTGCGGGCCGCATTGCCCGGGCTGTTGGCGGACATGACGGCCGATCCCGCCCTGAACGCCCGGGTGATGTCGCGCTTCGCCGACGTGTTCCTGGCGGTGCGGGTGCGGCTGCGCGAGGCCATCGACCGCGGTGAGGCCCATCCCGAGGTGGATCCGGACCGGTTGATCGAGTTGATCGGGGGAGCGACGATGCTTCGGATGCTGCTGCGCCCGGACGAAAAGCTGGACGATGCGTGGGTGGATCAAACCACCGCGATCGTGGTGCACGGGGTGACGGGATGACCGGGCGGCTCGCGGGCCGGACCGCGATCGTCACCGGCGGCAGCCGCGGCCTGGGCCGGGCGATCGCGCTGGCGCTGGCGGCCGACGGCGCGGCGGTGGCCGTCGCGGGGCGCACCGAGCGGGTGTGGGACGACCGGTTGCCGGGAACCATCGGGGAGACGGTCGCCGACATCGAGGCGGCCGGCGGGCGCGCGGTGCCGGTCCGCGCCGACCTGACCGACCGCGAGGACGTCGCGCGCTTGGTGAACGAGGCGCGAGAAGCGTTGGGCCCCATCACCATTCTGGTCAACAACGCCGCCTTCACGGCGCCCGGCCGCCCGCCGGCGCCCGGCGCGCAGCCGCGCCCCAAGCAAGCCAAGCCCGAGTCCGTCTCGGGTGCCAAGCCCGGCTGGCCGGGTTTCGTCAGCACCCCGCTGCACGCGTATCGGCGGCACTTCGACATCGCGGTCTTCGCCGCCTACGAGCTGATGCAACTGGTGTGCCCGGACATGATCGAGGCGGGCGGCGGCTCGATCGTCAACATC
This sequence comes from Mycobacterium sp. NGS26, assembly GCF_059813025.1. Taxonomy (NCBI): domain Bacteria; kingdom Bacillati; phylum Actinomycetota; class Actinomycetes; order Mycobacteriales; family Mycobacteriaceae; genus Mycobacterium; species Mycobacterium sp. NGS26. The sequence continues at coordinate 117,418 of NZ_JCALDU010000007.1, read as the reverse complement.
ACCTCGGTCGCGTCCCGGATGCCCGGCAACGGGCCCTACCCCGACCGCAGCGGCGGGGTCCTGCCCGGGTACGGCGGGTCCAAGGCGGCACTCGAGCATCTCACCCAGTGCGCGGCGTACGACCTGGCCGACCACAACATCGCGGTCAACGCGCTGTCGCCGTCGAAACCGATCCTCACCCCGGGGCTGGCGTACTACGCCCGCGAGTTCGTCGACACCGCCCCCGCGGATGAATTCGCCCGTGCCGCAGTGCAATTGGCACTGGTGGACCCGGGCGTGGTCACCGGTCGCACGATCGGCCATCTCGACGTCCTCGACGGCAGCTTCCGGCCCTTCACGCTCGGTTAGGGCTCGGCTTGGTCGCGGTCACTGCTCTGATGATCGTGGCGTACACCGTGTGCCATTGCAGGGAACGGAACCCCGCGTGCAGGACGAGGTTGCCGGCGCGGGCCTTGGTGCGGGCCTTGCCGCGACGGCTGGTAGCCAAGGTCGGCAGCAGCCACCGCGAGAACTGGTCGACGAGCACCAATCGGCCTCCGGGGCGCAGGACTCGCGCGCATTCCACGAGTCCCGCCTGCTGATCGGTCCAGTGGTCGAACGATGTGGTGCTGACGATGAGGTCGAAAGTGGCGTCGGGGTAGGGAATCTCTTCGGCCACCCCGACGGTGAAGGTCAATCGATCATCGGGAGTGAAAGCACTTGCTGTCGCGATCATTTGAGGCGCGGCATCGATTCCGCAGAGCTGTCTCGCGTCCGGATAACGGCCAGCGAGGGTGCGCAGCAGGTAACCCGTGCCGCACCCCACGTCCAGCACGTGTCTGGGAGAGGAGGCGGTCGCAACGGCGAGAGCGGCGGTTCGATCCGAAATCTCATGGTGCAGCCGGCCACGCCAGCCGCGGTCGTATTGGGGCGCTCGATCATCGAACGCCGCCAGGTCACGGTAGGGCGGCACGAATCAAGTCTCGGCAGCTGCGATCGTGGAAGCAACCCGGTGCTCAACCTTCGTGCGGATCCGGTGGGTCGGGGTCGCCGCGGAGAAGTTCCTCGGGGTGGTGGGCGTGGTTGATTTGTGGTGGCCCACTGCCGTCGGTCCACCCGAGGCGCCCGTTCTCGGTGACCTCGGTGTGATATTCGCCGCGGCTGGCCGCGCCGTGGTCGCAGCCGCAGGCGAAAAACAGCTTGTCCGCATCGGTGCGGCCGCCCGCTATCCAGTCGGGGGCGTGGTGCACCTCGCAGCGGTAGCCGGGTTGCAGGCAGTTGGGGCGGGTGCAGCCGCGGTCGCGGGCGTAGCAGATCAGCCTCTGGTCGGCGGTGGCGATGCGTTTTTGGCGACCCAGATACAGCGGCCGGCCGGTGTGGTCGTCGAACACCGCGAGGTAGTGAATGGCCTTGGCGGCCATGCGGATCAGGTCCGGCATCGGCAGCCTGGACCCGCCGCCGGTGCTCGCCGGTGCGGGCGTCGGGATCGACGGGTCGAGCGCGGCGTGGGCGGCGCGGTCGAGTTCGGCCAGGGTGGTGGTGGCGACGACGGTGACCGGGTGACCGCGGTGGGTTCCGAGCTCACCCGAGCCGATGGCGGTCTGCAGGGCGAGTTTGAGCGCGTCGTGGCAGCGTTGGGCGGCGCTGCGCTGATCGCGCTGCTCGGGCCCGGCGGCCTCGGGCTGGTGGCGCCCGGGCCGCACCGCGGCCTCGATCGCTTCGAAGTAGGCGCGGGCCTCGGGGTCCAGCAATCCCGACAGCCGCGACATCCCATCCGGCCCCTGCGGGCCCAGCTGTAGCCCGCGCCGCCGCGCCCGGTCCTCGTCGGTGAACAGCCCGTCGGGATTGAGGTAGTCGGCGATGCGCTGGCCCAGCCTGGTCACGACGCGGGCGTCGAGCTTTCTGGCATGCTCGACGAGCGTGCGCTCGGCCTCGGCCACGTCGGTGGGCGATACACTGCCCGGCAGGACATCGACCGCGCGGCACACGACGCGGATGTGGTCCTCGCCGACCGCGCCGGCCTCCGCCGCGGCCGCCAACTCGGGCAAGTCGGGTGGCAGCGGCGGGCCGGTCAGCGAACGCCGCGGCCGAATCCGGGCGGCCAGTTTGAACCGGCGCGTGATCTCTTGTGGAGTGATGCGCAGCCGCGCCCAAAGCAGGTCGCGCACCGCGGGCACGAATCCGGTCCCGTCGGGCGGGTCGGCGATCTCGCCGAAGAACCGATACATCAGCCCGCGATTGGTGCGATCCTGGGTTTCCAACCGCTCGGCGACCCCGACGCGGAAATCGTTGCCGACGACATCCGAGGGGGTCTCGCGCAGCACCAGCTGGGCAGCGTCGATCGCATCGAGAGCGGCGCGGATCCGCTCACGTGCCTGCTCACCACCGATCGGGAGACCCATGCCCCAAATCTATCGAACGTGTGTACGAACTGCGCAACGTTCGCCCGGCATACGACCGCGCACTGTGGATGAAACAGCGACTGTGGATAACCCAGGCGCGTCGGCGCCGTTTCTGGCGTTGCACGTGCCTGACGTGCAAGTATGAGGAAAGGCCTGTACCGCAACGGCGGCAGGCGAACCGGTCGAGTGGTGTGCCGATGCCCGGTATTGACAAGCCCACGGGGCGCGTTGTCGCGCTGATCGTGCTGCTGATCGTCGTCGCGGCCGCGCTGCGGGGATACCTTCCGGCTCACGAACACGCGGCGCGCTCCGAGGCGGGCGCCAACCGGGCGGCCCTGGTGTTCGTCGCCGCGGCCCTCGGCGTGGCGGTCGCGCTGGTGGGCTTCGCGGTCATCGCCCGATTGCGCGACCCGCGTGCGCTTGCGCCCTACAACCGGGACCTGTCCGAAATGCTCGGCACCGGCAGGGGACGGCCGAATTGGCGGGTGCTGCTGATCGGGCTCGGCGTGATCGTGGCCTGGCTGCTGGTCGCGATGCTGCTGTCCCGGGTGTTCGCCCCGCACCAGGTCACCCCGCCGCCGCAGAACCCGGCCGCCGGCGCGCCGCCCTCGGCGCGCGTCAACCCGCAGCCGCCGCAACAGCCGCACCCGCAAGACGACAACGGGGACATGCTCGGAATCCTGCTCGCCGCCACGGTTCCGTTGTTGTTGATCATCGTCGCGGGGTCGGCAACCATGGCGCTGCGGCGGTGGAAGGCGTCCAAACCTGTCACCGTCGTCGACGACCACGTCGAGCCTGCGCCTCCGCCCAAACCCTCGGAATCGCTTGCGCGGGCGGCCGAACTCGGGCTGGCCGAGATCGGTGACCTCGACCGCGAACCTCGCGAGGCGATCATCGCGTGCTATGCCGCGATGGAACGGGAGCTCGCCCACGTTCCGGGCGCCGCCCCCCAGGAGTTCGACACCCCGACCGAGGTGGTGGGCCGGGCCGTCGAAAACCATGCGCTGCAGGTCGATAACGCGGTGCAGCTGGTGAACCTGTTCGAGGAGGCACGATTCAGTCCGCACGTGATGAACGAGGGGCATCGCGAGACGGCGGTGCGGGTGCTGCGGCTGGTCCTCGCGGATCTGCGGAGCCCGGTATGAAAAAGCTTATCTCCCTGGGTGTTTGCCTCATCGTCGGGATCGAGCTGCTGACGCTGATCGTGCACGATCGCAAGTTCGTGCTGGTGGCATCGGGTGTCGCGCTGGCGCTGGTCCTGCTCAGCGTCCGTCGCGTCCTCGGACACGGGATGGGATCCACCGGCGAGCCGGACCCCGACGATCTGGGGGATTCGTTGCGCCGCTGGCTCGCCACCACCGAGACCACGATCCGCTGGTCGGAGTCCACCCGATCCGACTGGGACCGGCACCTGCGCCCGATGCTTGCGCGGCGATACGAAATGGCAACGGGCCAAAAGCAATCCAAGGACCCCGTGGCGTTTCACTCGACCGGACAAATGCTGTTCGGCGACCAACTGTGGGAATGGGTGAACCCCAACAACGTCGCGCGCGGCGGTGACCACCGGCCCGGTCCCGGCCGTGCGGCGTTCGAAGAGATCCTGCAGAGGTTGGAACAAGTATGACAACGATGCCGGCCGCCACGACCACCGCGCACTGTGAGGCGGTGCTCGACGAAATCGAACGGGTGGTGGTGGGGAAGCGCTCCGCGCTCACCCTGATCCTCACCGCGGTCCTGGCGCGCGGCCACGTGCTCATCGAGGACCTGCCCGGCCTCGGCAAGACGCTGATCGCCCGATCCTTCGCCGCGGCGCTGGGACTGCGATTCACCCGGGTGCAGTTCACCCCGGACCTGCTGCCCGCGGACCTGTTGGGATCGACGATCTACGACATGCAGTCCGGCCGCTTCGAGTTCCGCGCCGGGCCCATCTTCACCAACCTGCTGCTCGCCGACGAGATCAACCGCACTCCGCCCAAGACCCAGGCGGCGCTGCTGGAGGCGATGGCCGAAGGCCAGGTGAGCATCGACGGCGAAACCCATAAGCTGCCAACACCATTCATCGTGCTGGCGACCGACAACCCGATCGAGTACGAGGGCACCTATCCACTGCCGGAGGCGCAGCTGGATCGGTTCGCGATCCGGCTGGAGCTGCGCTACCTCTCCGAGCGCGACGAGACCTCGATGCTGCGCCGGCGCCTCGAACGCGGTTCGGCCGAGCCGACCGTCGACGAGGTGGTGGACGCGCACGACCTGCTGGCGATGCGGGAATCGGTCGAGCAGGTGACGGTGCACGAGGACGTCCTGCATTACGTGGTGTCCCTGGCCAACGCCACCCGGCATCATCCGCAGGTCGCCGTCGGCGCCAGCCCGCGCGCCGAACTCGACCTGGTCCAGCTCGCCCGGGCCCGCGCGCTGCTGCTGGGCCGGGATTATGTGATCCCCGAAGACGTCAAGGCGCTGGCCACCCCGGCGATCGCGCACCGCATCACGCTGCGGCCGGAGATGTGGGTGCGCAAGGTGCAGGGCGCCGACGTCGTCGAGGAACTCCTGCGGCGCCTGCCGGTGCCCCGGACGCGCGGGGGGACGGCATGAGTCCGGTGTGAGCTTGCTGTGACTCAAACCCGCGAAGTCGAGTTCCGCTGGCGCGCATCGCAACTGACGCTGGCCGTCGCGACCTGCGCCCTGGTTGCGCTGGCGGCCGCCGTGATCGGGGCGCGCTGGCAGCTGATCGCGTTCGCGGCGCCGCTGCTCGGCGTGCTGTGCTCGATCAGCTGGCAGCGCCCGGTGCCGACGGTCCGCGTGCACGGCGAGCCCGACGCGCAGCGATGTTTCGAAAACGAGCAGGCGCGGGTGACCGTGTGGCTATCGGAGCAGGCGGACGCCACCGGCGCCCCTGCGGCCGAGCTGACGGTGACGGCCGTCGACGGGATGCAGCTGGACGTTCTGGATAAGGATTCCCGTCGCCAAACCGTGGCGGTGACCGCGGCGCGCTGGGGGCGATATCCGATTCGGGCCCGCGTCGACGTGGTCGCGCGCGGCGGGCTGCTCGCGGGGACGGCCACCGTGGAGGCCGCCAGCGTCCTGGTGTTTCCGCTGACGCCGCCGCAGGCGACGCCGATCCCGCGAACCGAGTTGCTCGACCGGCTGGGCGCGCATCTCACCCGGCACGTCGGGCCGGGCGTCGAATACGCCGACATCCGGGCCTATGTGCCGGGCGATCAGCTGCGGGCGGTGAACTGGGCGGTGAGCGCGCGCCGGCGCCAGTTGCACGTGACCGAGCGGTTGACCGACCGCGCCGCCGACGTGGTGGTGCTGATCGACACGTACCGGCAGCCGGCGGGCCCGGCGACCGCGGCCACCGAGCGGATGGCCCGGGGCGCGGCCCAGGTGGTGCAGACCGCGTTGCGGCACGGCGACCGTGCCGGGATCGTCGCGCTCGGGGGCAACCGCCCGCGCTGGCTCGGCGCCGACATCGGGCAGCGCCAGTTCTATCGGGTGCTCGACACCGTGCTGGGGGCGGGCGCGGGGTTCGAAAACACAACGGGCACACTGGCGCCGCGCGCCGCCGTTCCCGCCGGGGCGATCGTCATCGCGTTCTCCACGCTGCTGGACACCGAATTCGCGCTGGCGCTGATCGACCTGCGCCGGCGCGGCCACGTCGTCCTTGCCGTCGACATCCTCGACAGGTCCCCGTTTCAGGACGAGCAGGACCCCCTGGTGGACCGGATGTGGGCGCTGCAGCGCTCCGCCATGTATCGCGACATGGCCACCCTGGGCGTCGACATCGTTTCCTGGCAGGGGGATCGCAGCCTGGACCAGTCGATGGCCGTGTTGCCGGACCGGCGCCGCCGGGTTCGGGGACGGCTGCGGGGCTAGCAGTGATCCGTGTCGCCGCAACCGTTTTCGGCCTCCTGATGGTGGGCGTGGCCGCGGTCGGCTCCCACGGGCCCGCGGCGGTTGCGTGCGCGGTCTCGGTGATCGCGGTGGGTGTGGGGATGGTCTTCCGGCCGGCCGCCATGGTTGCCGTGCTGTTGGTGGTGGCCGCGATCGCGTTGTCCGATCCGCGGCCCGTGCCCGCCGCGCTGTCCGGCCTGTGCGCCGCCGGCTACCTGGTGTGCCGGCATGCGGCCGGCAGGGTCACCCGGGTCGTGCTGGAGGGCTGGCCGACAGTCGTTGCCGCCGTGGGGTTTACCCTCGCCGGGATCGTCGCGACGGCGTTCCCGCTGCGGTTGCCCTGGTTGCCGCTCGCGGCGCCGGTCGCGGTGTTGGCGATCTACGTGCTGGCCACCCGCCCGTTCCTGGGTTCGGACTGACTAACCGGCGCTTGCGACCAGGTGCAGCAGCGCCGCGGCGTGGTCGGCCAGATCCAGCAGCGGCTGCGGGAAGATCCCCAAAGCCACTGTGACCGCCGCACATACCGCGATCGCGGCCTTGCTCAGGATGCCGGGCGCCACCACGTGCGGTGTGTCGCCGGTGGGCTCGGTGAAGAACATCGACACGATCACCCGCACGTAGAAGTAGGCCGCGATCCCGCTCGCGATCACACCGATGACCACCAGCGGCACGGCACCGCCCTGGGCGGCGGCCTTGAACACCGCCAGCTTGCTGACGAACCCACTCGTCAGGGGAATGCCCGCGAAGGCCAGCAGGAACATCGAAAGCATCACGCCCACAATGGGTGAGCGCTGCCCGAGCCCGGCCCAGTGGGACAGGTTGGCGTCCTCCACACCGTCGGCGTCGCGGACCAGGCCGACGATCGCGAACGCGCCGACCGTGCTGAAGCTGTAGGCGACCAGATAGAAGAGTGTGGAGGAAAGGCCCGCGGGGTTGTCGGCGATCACGCCGGTGAGGATGAAACCGACGTGGGCCACCGACGAATAGGCCAGCATCCGTTTGACGTCGGTCTGGTTCACCGCGGTGATCGTGCCGACGGCCATGGTCAGGATCGAGATGGCCCACAGCACCGGCCGCCACTGATCGTGCAGCGGCGGCAACGCGACGTAGACCACCCGCAGCAGCGCGCCGAACGCCGCGACCTTGGTCGCTGCGGCCATGAACCCGGTGATCGGGGTGGGCGCACCCTGGTAGACGTCGGGAATCCAGGAGTGGAACGGGACCGCGCCGACCTTGAACAGCAACCCGACCGACAGCAGCGCGACACCGACCAGCGCCATCGAGCTATCGCCGTGCGTTGCAAGCGCATTGCGGATGCCGGGCAACGTCAGCGTGCCGGTGGCGCCGTAGAGCAACGCCACGCCGTAGAGGAAGAACGCCGACGAGAATGCGCCCAGCAGAAAGTACTTCATGGACGCTTCCTGGGACAGCAGCCGGCGATGACGGGCCAGCCCGCACATCAGGTACAGCGGCAGCGATAGCACCTCGAGCGCGACGAACATCGTCAGCAGGTCGTTGGACGCGGGGAACACCATCATGCCGCCGACGGAGAGCATCAGCAGCGGGAAGAGCTCAGTCTGCGCGACGCCGGCCCGCTCGGCCTCGCGCTCGGCCTCGCTGTCCGGCACCGCGGACGCCTGCGGGGCAAAGGAATCCAGTCCGGCACCGTGTCCGGCGGCCGCCACCGCCACCTTGCGCTCCGAACTTTGCGCAACGGCGCTGCGCTCGGCGATGAAGATCACCGCCATCATCGCGACCAGCACGATGGTGCCCTGCAGGTACAGCGTCGGCCGGTCGATGGCCATCGCGCCCAGGACCGCGCTGCGACCGGACGGCGCAACGCTGCGGCTGACGACGACGATCGCGATGAACGCCGCGAGCAAACCGCCCAGGCCGAGCGTCACCTGCGCGACGTAGCGAATTCGCCTGGGCACGAACGCTTCCGCCAGCACGCCGGCCACCGCGATGCCGAAAACGATCAGCATCGGGCACAGCAGGAAGTACTCGACGCTGGGGGTGGGGAGGGTCATCGGTGCGGTCCTTCGGCTGTCCGGGGCGCGGTGCCGGGTGGCACGGTCGGCGCGGGATCGTGCTGGCCGATGGTGGTCATGGTGTTCTGCACCGCGGGATTGATGACGTCCAGGACCGGCTTCGGGTAGATCCCGATACCGATCAGCAGCGCGATCAGCGGTGCCACCACGACCATTTCGCGCGCCTTCAGGTCGCCGATGCGGTCGTTGCCCGGGGCCACCGGCCCGGTCATCACGCGCTGGTACAGCCAGAGCATGTAGATGGCCGCGAGGACCAGCGCCGTGACCCCGAACGCCGCGGCCAGCCAGTACCGGTTGAAAGTGCCCAGCAGGACCAGGAATTCGCTGACGAACGGGGCCAGGCCTGGCAGCGACAGGGTGGCCATGGCCGCCACCAGGAACGTGCCGGCCATGATCGGGGCAACCTTCTGCACGCCGCCGTAGTCGGCGATCGCCCGGCTGCCGTGCCGCTTTATCAGGAAGCCCGCGATCAGGAACACCGCCGCGGTGGACAGGCCGTGGTTGAGCATGTACAGCGTCGAGCCGCTCTGGCCCTGGCTGGTCATCACGAAGATGCCCAGGATGATGAACCCGAAGTGCGAGATCGACGTGTAGGCGATCAGGCGCATGATGTCGGCCTGGCCGATCGCCACGATCGCGCCGTAGATCACGCCGATGACGGCCAGGACGACGATCAGCGGGCGGAAGTACGTTGAGGCGCTGGGGAACAGCTGCAGGCAGTAGCGCAGCATGCCGAAGGTGCCGACCTTGTCCATCACCGCCATCATCAGCACCGCGGTCGCCGGGGTGGCCTCGACGGCGGCGTCGGGCAGCCAGCGGTGGAACGGCCACAGCGGGGCCTTGATCGCGAACGCGAACATGAAGCCCAGGAACAGCAGCTTGATCACCGCGGGGTCCGCGGCGTAGCGGCCGGACGCGAAGCCGGCCACGATGTCGCGGAAGTCGAACGAGCCCGAGCCGCCCTGCGCGGTCACCACGTACAGCCCGATCACCGCCGCCAGCATGATCAGGCCGCCGAACAGGTTGTACAGCAAGAACTTCACCGCGGCCCGCGACCGTCCGGACCCCTGACCGAAACCGCCGATCAGGAAGTACATCGGGACCAGCATGGCCTCGAAGAACACGTAGAACAGCAACACGTCCAGCGCGATCACCGAGATCAGCACCATCGACTCGATGGCCAGCGTCAGCGCGACGTAGGCGTGCACGCCGCGGGTGCGCTCGCCGCCGTCGTGCCAGCCGGCCACCAGCAGCAGCGGGATCAGCACCGTGGTCAGCAGCACCAGCACCACGGCGATGCCGTCCACGCCGAGGCTGTAACCGGCGCCGAAGGCCGGTATCCAGCGGTGGCTTTCGACGAATTGGTACGCGGCGCCACCGGGCTTGAAGCCGGCCGCGACGACGGCCGACACCGCCAGCGTGAGGACGCTGACGACCAGGCCGGTCCACCTGGCGAGCCGCCGCAGCCCGGGGGGCATCAGGATGATCAGCACCGAGCCCGCCAGCGGCACCAGCCACAGCACCGTGAGCCACGGAACGTTGTTCAGGACAGGCGAGTTCACCACAGCCGCACCGCCAGGATGAGCGCGGCCACCAGGACGGCACCCGCCAGCATCGACAACGCGTAGTTGCGGGCGAACCCGGTTTGCAGCCCGCGCAGGCGATTCGAGGTCGCGCTGACCAGTGCCGCCAGCGCGTTGACCGAGCCGTCCACGGCCGCGTTGTCGACTTCGACCAGCGCCGAAGTCAGTTGCGCGCCAGGGCGCATGAACACCTCCTCGTTGAAGGCATCGCCGTAGAGGTCGGCGCGTGCGGCGGCGGTGAGCGCCGAGACCCGGGCGGGGGCCACCCGCGGAATGGACACCGTGGCATACATGCGGTAGGCCACCGCGATGCCGACGGCGACGACGCCCAGCGCCAGTGTGGTGCTGAGCCAGGCCGGGACGGCGTGGGTCACCTCTTCGTGGGCCCCGACCACCGGTTGCAGCCAGTGCTGCATGGTGCCGCGCCACGCCAGCAGCCCGCCGGAGAACACCGACCCCACCGCGAGCAGGATCATCGGCCACGTCATCACGGCGGGCGCCTCGTGCGGGTGAGCGCCCGGCGCCCAACGCTTTTCGCCGAAGAACGTCATCAGCATCACGCGCGTCATGTAGAACGCGGTGATGCCCGCGCCGAGCAGCGCGGCCCCGCCCAGCAGATAGCCCCGGGCGCCGCCGGCGCCCAGGGCCGCCTCGATGATGGCGTCCTTGGAGAAGAATCCCGCGAACGGCGGCACGCCGATGATCGCCAGATATCCCAGCCCGAACGTGGCGAACGTGATGGGCAGCGCGGCGCGCAGGCCGCCGTAGCGGCGCATGTCCTGCTCCTCGTGCATCGCATGGATCACCGCGCCGGAGCCCAGGAACAGCCCGGCCTTGAAGAAGCCGTGGGTGAGCAGATGCATGATCGCAAACGCGTAGCCGGCCGGGCCCAGGCCGGCGGCCAGCACCATGTAGCCGATCTGGCTGATCGTCGACGCCGCCAGCGCACGCTTGATGTCGTCCTTGGCGCAGCCGATGATCGCCCCGAACAGCAGCGTCACGGCGCCGACGATCACCACCGCCAGCTGCGCGTCGGGCGCCAGGTTGTACAGCGGGTTGGACCGCACGATCAGGTACACCCCGGCGGTCACCATGGTGGCCGCGTGGATCAGCGCCGACACCGGGGTGGGGCCCTCCATGGCGTCCCCGAGCCAGGCCTGCAGCGGAACCTGCGCGGACTTGGCGCAGGCGCCCAGCAGCAGCAGCAGGCCCATCGCCGTGAGCGCGCCGCGGCCGGCGCCGGGCGCGCCGGCGAACACCCCGGCGTAGGACAGGGTGCCGAAAGTGCTGAACATCAAGAACATTCCCAACGCCAGCCCGGCGTCACCGACCCGGTTCATGACGAACGCCTTCTTGGCCGCCGTGGCGGCCGACGGCTTGTGGTACCAGAACCCGATCAACAGGTAGGACGCCAGGCCGACGCCCTCCCAGCCGACATACAGGACGGCGTAGTTGTCCGCGACGACCAGCAGCAGCATCGAGGCCAGAAACAGGTTGAGATAGCCGAAAAACCGGCGGCGGTCCGGGTCCTCGGCCATGTAGCCGACCGAATAGATGTGGATCAGCGACCCGACCCCGGAGATCAGCAGCACGAAACACATGGACAGCTGGTCGATCTGCAGCCCGAAGTCGAGTGAGAGTCCGCCGACCGGAATCCAGCTGAACACCCGCTGATGGATGACGCGGTCCGCCTCGCCCCGGCCGATCATGTCGGCGAGCAGCGTCGCGCCCACGCCAAACGCCGCGAGCGCGGCGGCGCAGCCCAGCAGGTGCCCCCACCCGTCGGTGCGCCTGCCCCCGAACAGCAGGATCGCGGCGCCCGCAAGCGGTAATGCCACGAGCAGCCAGGTGTATTGAGTCATCTTGGCGTTCTTAGCCTTTGAGTAGGTTCGCGTCGTCGACCGACGCCGATTTACGGGTACGGAAAATCGTCATGATGATGGCCAGACCGACGACGACTTCGCAGGCGGCCACCACCATCGTGAAGAACGCGATCATCTGCCCGTCCAGGTGGCCGTGCATCCGCGCGAAGGTGACGAACGCGAGGTTGACGGCGTTGAGCATCAGCTCGACGCACATGAACATCACGATGGCGTTGCGCCGCAGCAGCACGCCGGCGGCGCCGATGGTGAACAGCAGCGCCGAAAGATAAAGGTAGTTGGCGGGATTCACGAGCTGCCGCCCCTGACAATCTCGGAGCCGACCTCGGAGCCGGCTTCGGGGGACGCGGTCCTGTGCTGGGTGAGCTCCCTGCCGTCCGCGCCGCGGCTGCGCAGTATCCGCGACACCGACAACCGCGAGTACGAGCCGTCCGGCAGCATCGCGGCCACGTCGACGGCGTTTCGGCGCGCGTACACACCGGGATTGGGCAGCGGGGTGGGATATGCGCCGCTCCGGAAGCGCTCCTCGGACAGCTCCCGTTGCGTCTTGCGCCGCGTGAAGCGCTCGCGGTGGGCCAGCACCATCGCCCCGATGGCGGCGGTGATCAGCAGCGCGCTGGTCAGCTCGAAGGCCCACAGATAGCGCGAAAAGATCAGTGCCGCCAGGCCTTCGACGTTGCCGTTGGCGTTGGCGGTGGTCAGCCCGGTGAAACCGCCGACGGCCACGTTGCCCATGGCGGCGATCAGCAGCACGCCGAACCCGACACCGGTGACCACCGCGGCGACCCGCTGACCGCGCAGCGTCTCCTTCAGCGATTCCGCGGAGTCGACGCCGATCAGCATCAGCACGAACAGGAACAGCATCATCACCGCGCCGGTGTAGACGACGACCTGCACGACGCCCAGGAACAGCGCGTCCTGGACCATGTAGAACACCGCCAGGCTGATCATCGTCATCGCCAGGAACATCGCCGAGTACACGGCGTTGACCGCCATGACCACCCCCAGCGCGCCGATCACCGCCAGCGCGCCCAGCACCCAGAACGTCACCGCCTCACCCGTGGAGGTGCGAGTGATGGTGTCCTGCGCGAGGTTTGAGGCCAGACCCGAGGCCAGCACCGCGATCACCGGGCCGCCCCGCCGTCCTGGTTCTCGAGCACCCCGTTCGCGGTCACGTTGCCCTGGTAGTAGTCCTTGTCGGTGGCGCCCGGGGCCCTGGGGTGCGGTGGTGCCGTCATCCCGGGCAGCAGCGGGGCCAGCAGTCGGTCCTTCTCGTAGATCAGGTCGGCGCGGTTGTCGTCGGCCATCTCGTAGTCATTGGTCATCGTCAGCGCCCGGGTCGGGCAGGCCTCGACGCACAGGCCGCAGCCGATGCACCGCAGATAGTTGATCTGATACACCCGGCCGTAGCGTTCCCCGGGCGAATACCTCGCCTCTTCGGTGTTGTCGGCGCCCTCGACGTAGATCGCGTCGGCCGGGCAGGCCCACGCGCACAGCTCGCACCCGATGCATTTCTCCAGGCCGTCGGGGTAGCGGTTGAGTTGGTGCCGGCCGTGGTAGCGCGGCGCGACCGGACCGGGTTTTTCCGGATACTCCTCGGTGACGTGCTTTTTGAACATCGATCCGAATGTCACGCCGAATCCGGCCACGGCGTCCAGGAATTTAGCCACGGGCCTTCTCCTTGCTCGCCGCCGCCAGGGATTTCGCCGGCAGCGGCGGTGTCGGGAATAGAGCTGCGGTGCTTTCGGGGCCGGCGAGCTGTTTGGCCCGGCGGCGCAGCTGTCGTTCCATCGCGCGAATATCGGGGGCGGTGAAGGGCTTTCGCAGCACCAGCACCAGCACCACACCGAACACCACGCTGCTGATCGCCAGCGCCGGGGTCCAATGCTCATACCCCTGGTTGCGCAGCGTGCGAATCACCCCCGCGATCAACACCCACACCAGCGAGGCCGGGATCAGCAGCTTCCAGCCAAGCCCCATGAACTGGTCGTAGCGCAGCCGGGGCAGCGAGGCCCGCAGCCAGAAGTACACGAACAGGAAGGTCCACATCTTGGCGGTGAACCAGAGCACCGGCCACCACCCGGTGTTGGCGCCCGCCCACATGTTCAGCGGCCACGGCGCATGCCAGCCGCCGAAGAACAAGACCGTGGCAAGGGAGGAAACCGTCATCATGTTGACGTATTCGGCCAGCATGAACATGGCGAACTTCAGCGACGAGTACTCGGTGTGGAATCCCGCGACCAGCTCGCCCTCGGCCTCGGGCAAATCGAATGGGGCGCGGTTGGTTTCACCGACCATCGAGATCAGGTAGATCAGGAACGACGGCAGCAGCAGGAACACGTACCAGACCCGGTCCTGGGAGGCCACGATCTGCGACGTCGACATGGTGCCGGCGTAGAGGAACACCGCCGCGAACGATAGCCCCATCGCCACCTCGTACGAGATGACCTGGGCGGTGGAGCGCACCCCGCCCAGCAGCGGGTAGGTGGACCCCGACGCCCAACCGCCCAGCACGATCCCGTACACCCCGATCGCCGACAGTCCCAGGATGAACAGCACCGCGACCGGGAGGTCGGTCAGCTGCAGCGGTGTGCGGTGGCCGAACACCGACACCACCGGGCCGAACGGAATGAACGCGAACGCGGTGAATGCGGGGATCGTGGAGATGACCGGCGCCGCGAAGTAGACGAACTTGTCGACGCCGCCCGGGGTGATGGTTTCCTTGAGCGCCAATTTGATTCCGTCGGCCAGGCTCTGCAGGGCGCCCCACGGCCCCACCCGGTTGGGGCCGGGCCGCAGCTGCATCCAGCCGAGAATCTTGCGTTCGAGCAGGATCGCGACCAGCACGTTGAGCATCAGGAACACGAAGATGGCCAGCGCCTTGCCCAGCACCAGCCACCAGGGGTCGTGCCCGAAGGCGGTCAACGCGGTCGTGTTCATGCGCCCACTCCGATTTTCACGATGCTGCCGATGGTCACACCCAACTGCTGGTGCACCGCCGAGCCCGGTGAGTTCAGCGGAAGCCACACCACCCGGTCGGGCATGTCGGTGACGTTGAGCGGCAGCGTGATTGACCCGCGCGACGTGCTGACTGTGACAGCGTCGCCCTCGGCGGCGCCGATCGAGGCCGCCGTGTCGGCCGAAAGCCGCACGACGGGGGTGCGCGCGGTGCCGGCCAGGTGCGGCTCGCCGTCCTGCATCCGGCCGTTGTCCAGCAGCATCCGCCAGCCGGTCAACACGGCCTCGCCCTGACCCGGCTGGGCCGGCTTCGGGCTTTCGACCCGCGGGCCGGCGACGTGCTTGCCGCCCCAGCCGCCCAGCCCGGACATCTCCTCGCGGGCCGCCTCGACGGTCGCCGCGTTCAGGTAGACGCCCATCTCGTCGGCCAGCGTGTCGAGCACGCGGTGATCCGATTGGCTCGCCTGCTGTGCGGTGCCGTGCAGGGCGGGGGAGAACCCGCGGTAGCGGCCCTCCCAGTTGACGAACGCGCCGGCCTTCTGCGCCGTCGACGCGACCGGGAAGACGACGTCGGCACGTTCGGTGACGGCGCTGTGCCGCAACTCCAGGCTGACCAGGAAGCCGACGGCGTCCAGGGCGGCCAGCACCGCGTCCGGATCGGCGAAGTCGCCGGGGTCGACGCCGCCGACCAGCAGCGCGGCCAGGGAGCCGTCGGTGGCGGCGGCCAGGATCGCCTCGGCGTCACGCCCGGCGGCAGCGGGCAATTCGTCGACGTGCCACGCGTCGGCGACCTGCGCCCGAGCGGCGTCGTCGGCGACGGGCCGACCGCCGGGCAGCAGCGTGGGCAGCGCCCCGGCCTCCAGCGCGCCGCGCTCGCCGGCGCGGCGCGGAACCCACGCCAGCCGGGCGCCGGTGGCGTCGGCGAGCCGGGCCGCGGCGGACAGCCCGCCGGAAACCGTGGCCAGGCGTTCCCCGACCATGATGACCGCACCCGGCCGCGACAGCAGGTCCCCGACCTCACCGGTGGCCAGCCCGTCCAGCGTGGCAGCCTCGGCGCCGGGCGGGGTTTGGAGCAACCGGCCGAACATCTTCGTCAGCGCGCGGGTGGCGAACGGCGCGACCGCGTACACGGGCACCCCGTGGTTGCGGGCCGCCTTGCGCAGCCGCAGGAACACGATGGGCGACTCGTCTTCGGGCTCGAACCCGACCAGCAACACGACCGGCGCCGACTCCAGGTCGGAATAGCTCACGGTCACCGGCCGGCCCGCCACCCGGGCGGCCAGAAAGTCGGCCTCCTCGGCCGAATGCGGGCGGGCGCGGAAGTCGATGTCGTTGGTGTCCAACACTATTCGCGCGAACTTGCTGTACGCGTAGGCGTCCTCCCAGGTTGCCCGGCCGCCGACCAGGACGCCGGTGCGCCCGCGGGCCGCCTCGAGGCCCTGGGCCGCCGCCACGATCGCGTGCGACCACGACGCCGGCTGCAGCCCGCCGTTCGCATCCCGGATCAGGGGAGTGGTGATCACGTCCGGCTGGGTCGCGTAGGTGAAGGCCCACCGGCCCTTGTCGCAGTTCCACTCCTCGTTGACCTCGGGGTCGTCGCCGGCCATCCGGCGCAGCACCTTTCCGCGGCGGTGGTCGGTGCGCTGGGCGCACCCCGAGGCGCAGTGCTCGCACACGCTGGGGCTGGACACCAGGTCGAACGGGCGGGCGCGGAAGCGGTACGCGGTCCCCGTCAGCGCGCCCACCGGGCAGATCTGCACCGTGTTGCCCGAAAAGTAGGAGTTGAACGGCTCATTGGCGTAGATGCCGATCTGCTGCTGCGCGCCGCGCTCCAGCACGTCGATGAACTTGTCGCCGGCGATCTGCTCGGAGAACCGGGTGCAGCGCACGCACGAGATGCACCGCTCCCGATCCAGCAGCACCTGCGACGAGATGTTGATGGGCTTGGCGAAGTGCCGTTTGTTGTCATGGAAGCGGCTCTCGGGCCGGCCGTTGGACATCGCCTGGTTCTGCAGCGGGCATTCGCCGCCCTTGTCGCACATCGGGCAGTCCAGCGGATGGTTGATCAGCAGCAACTCCATCACGCCGTGCTGGGCCTTGTCGGCGACCTCCGACGTCAGCTGGGTGCGCACCACCATCTCGTCGGTGGCCACCACCGTGCACGCGGTCATCGGCTTGCGCTGACCCTCGATCTCCACGATGCATTGCCGGCACGCGCCCACCGGGTCGAGCAGCGGATGCTCGCAGAACCGCGGGATCTGGATGCCCATCAGCTCGGCCGCGCGGATCACCAAAGTGCCCTTGGGAACGCTGATTTCGACGTCGTCGATGGTCAACGTCACCATGTCCGGCGGACGCACCTCGTCGCCGGTCGCGGGTTTGGCCGCCTGGGTCATGAGCGCCGCTCCTCCTCATCGCTCCGCTCTGCATCGTCGCCGGCGCGGGTCACGCGTTACCTCCGTTGGGCATCAGCATCGAGTCTCGGGGGTCGAACGGGCAGCCGCCGCCCTCGACGTGGGCGACGTACTCGTCGCGGAAGTACCGGATCGACGATTGCACCGGCATCGCCGCGCCATCGCCCAACGCGCAGAACGACTTTCCGAACAGGATGTCGGCGATGTCGAGCAGCGTGTCCACGTCCTCGTGGGTGCCGCGGCCCGTCTCCAGTCGCTCGTAGATCGGCGCCAGCCAGTAGGTGCCCTCCCGGCAGGGCGTGCATTTCCCGCACGACTCGTGCTTGTAGAACTCCGACCAGCGCCGGGCCGCGCGCACCACGCACGTCGTCTCGTCGAAAATCTGCAGCGCCTTGGTGCCCAGCATCGAACCGGCCCCGCCCACGCCCTCGTAGTCCAGCGGCACGTCGAGGTGCTCCTCGGTGAGGATCGGTGTCGACGACCCGCCGGGCGTCCAGAACTTGAGCCGATGCCCGGCCCGCACCCCGCCGGCGTATTCGAGCAACTCGCGCAACGTGATACCCAGCGGGGCCTCGTACTGGCCCGGCCGGGTGACGTGACCGGACAGCGAATACAGCGTGAAGCCGGGCGATTTCTCGCTGCCCATCGACCGGAACCAGTCGACGCCGTTGAGGATGATCGGCGGGACGCTGGCGATCGACTCGACATTGTTGATCACCGTGGGGCAGCCGTAAAGACCGGACACCGCGGGGAACGGCGGCCGCAGCCGCGGCTGGCCGCGGCGGCCCTCCAGCGAGTCGAGCAGCGCGGTCTCCTCGCCGCAGATGTAGGCGCCCGCACCGGCGTGCACCACCAGCTCGAGATCGAAGCCGGAACCGTTGATGTCGCGACCCAGGTAACCCGCCTCGTAGGCCTCGGCGACCGCGTTCTGCAGCCGGCGCAACACCGGCAGCACCTCTCCGCGCACGTAGATGAACGCGTGGTGGGCCCGGATCGCGTAGCAGGCGATGATGACGCCCTCGACGAGCATGTGCGGGGTCGCCAGCATCAGCGGAATGTCTTTGCACGTACCGGGTTCCGACTCGTCGGCGTTGACCACCAGGTAGTGCGGCTTGGCGGCCGGGCCGGTGTCACCCTGCGGGATGAACGACCACTTCGTCCCGGTGGAAAAACCCGCGCCGCCGCGGCCGCGCAGGCCGGAGTCCTTGACGATCCCCATCACCTCGTCGGGCTCCATGCTCAGCGCCTTCTGCATCGCCTGATAGCCGTCGTGGCGTCGATAGGTCGCCAAGGTCCACGATTCGGGGTCGTCCCAGTAGCGGCTGATCACCGGCGTCAACGGTGTCGCCTGGACGGCGGCGGCCATTACTGCTCCTCCCCGGGAGCGCCCGGCGCCGGCGGTGCCTGCATGCCGAGCTCCTTCGCGATCTTCAGGCCGGCCAGGGTGGCCGCACCCGCGCCGCCCTGGCCCTGGTCGGGGCGCTCGTCGGGCAGGCCCGCCAGGATGCGCGAGGTCTCGCGGAAGGGGCACAGCGGGGCGCCGCGGGTGGGCGGCGCGGGCTTGCCGTCGCGCAGCGAGTCGACGAGTTCGCGGGCCGACTCCGGCGTCTGGTTGTCGAAGAACTCCCAGTTGACCATGACCACCGGCGCGAAATCGCAGGCGGCGTTGCACTCGATGTGTTGCAGGGTGATCTTGCCGTCGGGGGTGGTCTGGTCGTTGCGGACGCCGAGATGGTTGACCAGCGTCTCGAATATGGCGTCGCCGCCCATGATCGCGCACAGCGTGTTGGTGCAGACTCCGACCAGGTAGTCGCCGGTGGGACCGCGGCGGTACATGGTGTAGAAGCTGGCCACCGCGGCCACCTCGGCACCGGTCAGCCCGAGCTGCTCGCCGCAGAACTCCAGGCCCGCGGGTGTCAGGTAGGAGTCCTCGGATTGCACCAGGTGCAGCAGCGGCAGCAGCGCCGAGCGCTTGTCGGGGTAGCGGCCGATGATGTCCTTGGCGTCGACCTCCAGCCGCGCGCGCACCTCGGCCGAATACGACTGCGGCGCACCCTCGACGACGAACTGGTTGGGTTCCTCCGGTGGTGGTCCGAGCCTGATGAAGACGCGCTCGCCGTTGTTGCCTACCCCCGGTGCCGTCATCGGTCGACCCCGCCCATCACCGGGTCGATGCTCGCGACCGCGGTGATCAGGTCGGCGACCAGTCCGCCCTCGCACATCGCGGCGACCGACTGCAGGTTGGTGAACGAGGGGTCCCGGTAATGCACGCGGTAGGGGCGGGTGCCGCCGTCGCTGACCATGTGCACGCCCAGCTCACCGCGCGGCGACTCCACCGCGACGTAAACCTGGCCCGCCGGAACGCGAATGCCCTCGGTGACCAGTTTGAAATGGTGGATCAGCGCCTCCATCGAGCTGCCCATGATCTTCGCGATGTGCTCCGGTGAGTTGCCCAGGCCGTCGGGCCCGACCTTCAGGTCGGCCGGCCAGGCGATCTTGCGGTCGTCGACCATGGTCGGTCCCGGTCGCAACTTGTCCAGGCACTGCTCGAGGATCTTCAGCGACTCCCGCATCTCCTTGACGCGAATCATGTAGCGCCCGTACGCATCACAGCTGTCGTCGGTGATCACGTCGAATTCGTAGTTCTCGTACCCGCAGTAGGGTTCGCTCTTGCGCAGGTCGTGGGGCAGCCCGGTGGATCGCAGGATGGGTCCGGTGATGCCCAGCGCCATGCAGCCGGTCAGATCCAGGTAGCCCACGCCCTGGGTGCGGGCCTTCCAGATCGCGTTCTCGTTGAGCAGATTCTCCAGGTCGTTCAGCCGGCGGCTGAGCAGGCCGATGGTCTCCCGGACCTCGTCGGCCGCGTTGGGGGGTAGATCCTGCGCCAGTCCACCGGGCCGGATGTAGTTGTGGTTCATCCGCAAACCGGTGATCGACTCGAACAGGTTCAGGATGAGTTCGCGGTCCCGGAAGCCGAGGAACATCGCGGTCATCGCGCCCAACTCCATGCCGCCGGTCGCCAGCGCGACCAGATGCGACGAGATCCGGTTGAGCTCCATCATCATGACGCGGATGACGTTGACCCGCTCCGGTATCTCGTCGGTGATGCCGAGCAGCTTCTCCACACCCAGGCAGAAGGCGGTCTCGTTGAAAAACGGTGACAGGTAATCCATTCGGGTCACGAAGGTGACACCCTGTGTCCAGTAACGGTATTCGAGGTTCTTCTCGATTCCGGTGTGCAGGTAGCCGATCCCGCAGCGGGCCTCGGTGACCGTTTCGCCCTCGATCTCCAGGATCAGCCGCAACACCCCGTGCGTGGACGGGTGCTGGGGCCCCATGTTGACGACGATGCGTTCCCCGGGGTCGGCGGCGCGGGCGGCTTCGACGACCTGTTCCCAGTCCTGGCCGCCGGCCACGACGACCGTCTCGGGGCCGCCGCCGTCGTGTGTCGAATCGGTGACTGTGCTCATCAGTTGTAGGCTCTCCGCTCGTCGGGCGGGGGTATCTGGGCGCCTTTGTATTCCACCGGGATCCCGCCGAGCGGGTAGTCCTTGCGTTGCGGATGCCCGTGCCAGTCGTCGGGCATCTCGATGCGGGTCAGCGACGGGTGCCCGTCGAAGATGATGCCGAAGAAGTCGTAGGTCTCGCGCTCGTGCCAGTCGTTGGTCGGGTAGATCGAGAACAGCGACGGGATGTGTGGATCACCATCGGGCGCACACACTTCCAGCCGGACGCGCCGATTGTGGGTGATCGACTGCAGCGGGTAGACGGCGTGCAGCTCGCGGCCGGTCTCGTGCGGGTAGTGCACCCCGCTGACGCCGAGGCAGAGCTCGAAGCGCAGGGGCGGTTCGTCGCGCAGGCGCTGGGCCACCTGCGGCAGCAGCTCCCGGCGCACGTGCAGGGTCAGCTCGTCGCGGTAGACGACGACTTTCTCGATGGCGTCGGCGAATTGGATGCCGCCGGCCTCGAGCGCGTCGGCCAGCCGGTCGACCACCTCGTCGAAGTAGCCGCCGTACGGCCGGGGGCTGCTGCCCGGCAGCGTGACCGCCCGCACCAGCCGTCCGTATCCGGACGTGTCACCGGTGCCGGACGCCCCGAACATGCCGTGGCGGACGTTGATGACCTCCTCGCCGGGGGAAGGGACGGAGCCGCCCACCTCGCTGGCGGCCACCTTCGGGTCGTGATCGGGCGAGCTCATCGAAGCAGCCCACGCATCTCGATCGTCGGCTTGGTCGCCAGCGCCGCCTGCTCGGCCTCGGCGATGGCCTCTTCCCGGTTGACGCCCAGCGGCATTTCCTGAATCTTCTCGTGCAGCTTGAGGATTGCGTGCAGCAGCATCTCCGGGCGCGGTGGGCAGCCGGGCAGGTAGATGTCCACCGGGACGACGTGGTCCACACCCTGCACGATCGCGTAGTTGTTGAACATTCCGCCCGACGACGCGCACACGCCCATGGCCAGCACCCACTTCGGCTCGCCCATCTGGTCGTAGATCTGGCGCAGCACCGGCGCCATCTTCTGGCTGACCCGTCCGGCCACGATCATCAGGTCGGCCTGCCGCGGCGTCGCCGAGAAACGCTCCATGCCGAAGCGCGCGATGTCGAACCTCGGCCCCGCCGTCGCCATCATCTCGATCGCGCAGCAGGCCAGCCCGAACGTTGCCGGCCACAACGAGTTCTTGCGGACGTAACCGGCGACCTTCTCGACCGTCGACAGCAGGATGCCGCCGGGCAGCTGTTCTTCCAGGCCCACGTCTTACCTCAATCCCACGTCAGGCCGCCGCGGCGCCACACGTACGCGTAGGCCACGAAGACCGTCAGCATGAACACCACCATCTCGACCAACGCGAACGTCCCCAGGGCGTCGTAGCTCACCGCCCAGGGATACAGGAACACGATCTCGATGTCGAAGACGATGAACAGCATTGCGGTCAGGTAGTACTTCACCGGGAACCGCTGGCCCGGCCTGGCTTGCGGGCCGCTCACCGACGTCTCGGTGGGTTCGATCCCGCACTCGTAGGCGGCCTGCTTCGACTTGTTGTAGCGCGACGGGCCGACCAGGCTTGCCAGCGCCACCGAGCCGACGGCAAAGGCGGCGGCAATCGCGCCTAGCACCAGGATGGGTATGTAGACGTTCAATTCGCTCCATGATCCGTCGTGGGGCCGTCTCCCAAGGCTTGAGCGGCGGCCGGGCGGTAACCGGGCTGCTGTGACGAACGGGGTCTGTAGTGCGCCACAGTGACCTTCAACATAGCGTCGCGACGCCCGGCGCCGTTGCCCGGGGTGGTGCTTTCGGGAGGTTTCCGGGACGGCCGGCGCGGGCGCCGCGGGGCAGCCCCGGGTGCGTGTCCGTCACCGCAGGTGAGGACGGCGATCGCGGGCGTGATCGGGCTAGCGGGCGGGGGTGCGCAGCAGGCCGAGCACCGTGCGGCCCAACACGATGGGGTCGACGGGGTGCGGCACCGCGGCCTCGGCGCGCGACCAACTGGCCAGCCAGGCGTCGTCCGGGCGCCCGGTGAGCACCACGATCGGCGGGCAGGTCGCGAGTTCGTCCTTGAGCTGCTTGGCGATGCCCATGCCGCCGGTCGGGGTGGCCTCGCCGTCGAGGATGGCCAAGTCGATGCCGCCCTCGTCCATCGTGCGTATCACCATCGGACCGGTCGCCACCTCGACGTAGTTCAGCTCCGGCAGGTCCGGGTGCAGGCGTCGGCCCAGTGCCCGAATCACTTGTTGGCGCGTGTGGGCGTTGTTGCTGTAGACGAGGATCCGCAGGGCAACGCTGGTTTCGAGGCTGGACTCGGGGCTCGAGGCGGGCACGGTGCAGATCGTACTGGTGCCGCGGCGGCCCTACCGGGGCGCCCGCTCGAAGATGACGTCTCCGGCCGCCGTCGCCGTGGCGCCGATCATGCCGAACTTGTTCCAGCCCAAGTCGAACCGGGAGCGATCGATCTCGGTTTGGCCGCAGATCCGGACGCAGCCGTCCTCGAGCTCGGTGATGGTCACCGGCAGGGGCAGCGGCGCGGTGACGCCCTTGATGGTGAGGTTCGCGCCGAGCTCGGCGGCCTTGCCCTTCGGGGGGCCCTCGGTGGGGCGCACCGCGGTGACGACGACGCTGATCTGATCGAAGCGTTCGGCGTCGAAGAAGTCGGCCGAGCGCAGGTGCTTGTCGCGGCGACCGATGCCGGTGTCCAGCGACGCGGCGCGGATGTCGAGGCGGCCGAAGACCGCGCCCTTGCCGGTGAGTTGCCCGTCGCCGCCGAAGTCGGTGAAGCGTCCCTTGACGGTCAGCAGGCCCCACATGTTCTTGACCTCGAAGGTGATCGCCGAGCGATCCGGGACGATCTTCCACACGCCGGCCATCTCGGGATCGTTGAGCAGTGTCTCCAACGTCGTCATCGTCGCCTCTCTCGTTCGTCACCCCATCAGGGGGGCTATCCCCGCGGGGTCGAAGTATTCGTCGATCCGATCGATCAGCCCGTCGGCGCCCACCTCGATCACGATGCAGACGCGCAGCGAGATCGATTGGCCGGCATGGCCGGTGGCGCGCAGGATGTGCTGCTGGACGAAGCCGCCTGCCGGTCCGTCACTGAACAGCCGGCGATCCAGGATCTCGTAGCGGCGCTCGGTGGTGACGTCGATGAACCAGTCGATGACCCGCAGCGCGCGGGCCTTGTCGTCATCGCGGCGCGCACCGACGCGCCAGACGGCGATGTCGTCGCTCCACATTCGGGCGACCGCGTCCTTGTCGCCCTTCTCGATCGCCGTGAACAGGCGGTCGGCTACGTCGACGACGGTTTCCGCGGTGGTGGGCATGGCACTGGCTCCTATTCGCTGTCGTATCCGGGATGGGCAACCGCCAGCCGGTGCCGGACCAGGGTCCGCAGGCAGGCCGTGACGTCCTCGGTGCGCCCGTCCAGCTCACCGGCCCGGATCGCGGCGGCAAGGCCGGTCTCGTCGGCGAACCCCAGGCCGGCCAGCGCCGCGCGCGCCTGCCCGGCACCGTCGTCGAGCAGCTCGCGCTCGACGATGCGTAGGACGTTGGCGGCCACCCGGGCGTGGAAGTTGACCTGTCCGCCGGTCGCCTCGCGCACATCGCCTTCGATGAATTCGGCCACCGCCGCCACCAGCTCGGCCGCCGTCGGCCGGCCGTGCAGCGGGTCACCGGACGTCACGGGCGGGCCCCCTCTTCGCGGCGTGCCTCGAGCAGGTCGAGCAGATCCCACTCGGTCTCGCAGACGCGGCGCCCGATCGCCGCCAATTCCACCGAGCGGACCTGCCCGCTCAGGTGGCGCTCGGCCTGGTGCCGGCAGATGACACCCCAGCGCAGCGTGGCCAGCACCAGCCACCAGTGAAACGCCACCCGATCGACGGTAGTCCCGCCGGCCTCCTCGTAGGCAACCAAGAAGCTCTCGATGCTGCCGAGGCCGCCGGCCCCCAGGCCGGCCGGCGCGCCGAACCGCCAGGCCCGGATGCAGAACCAGGCCAGGTCCTCGTAGGCCTGCCCGCGGTGCACCAGCTCCCAATCCAGAACGGCGGCAAGGTCGCAACCGTCGACGATGAGGTTTCCCATCCGGAAGTCGCCGTGCACCAGCACGGTGGGCGAGGGCTCGGGCCTGCGGGCGGCCAGCCAGCGAAACCCCCACTCGAAGGTGGCCGTGGTGTCGCCCATCGCGTCGAGCCGCGCGCGCCACTCGTCGAGCTCGTCCGCTTCGGTCAGCCCGGGCAGGTCCGCGTCGGCCCGGTGGATGGCGGCCAGCGCCCGGGCGCATTGGCGCAGCAGGTTGGCGCGGCCCGTCTCGTCGAGGCGGCGCTGGATGCGACGGACGATGGTCTCGCCCTTGATCTCGTCGCAGATGAGAAACGGATTGCCCAGTGCGGCAGGCGAATCGTCGGCGACCAGGATGTGCGGGACCGGCGCGCCGGCCGCGGCGGCGGCGGCCTGCGACCGGGCCTCCAGTTCCATGCCGGCGTGCACGTCGTCGGGTGGGCCGGCGCGCAGGATGAGCGGACGGCGCCGCCCATCGGTGACTGCCTCGAACGCCCACGTGGTTCTGCTGGCGCCGCCGGTCAGCGCGCGCAGGTTGCCGATCGTCACGTCGGCGCCCAGCACCGGGCCCAACACTGCGGGCAATCGGTCGTGCAAATTCACTTGCTGCCGAACTTGAACAGCCGCTGGGCCACTCGGCGGATCTGGATCTCCTCGGCGCCCTCGGTGATCCGGTAGCGGCGGTGGTGACGGTAGATGTGCTCGAAGGGCTCGTGGCGGCTGTACCCGAGGCCGCCGAAGACCTGCATGGCGCGGTCGGCGGCGTCGCAGACCAGCCGGTTGGCGCGGTAGTTGGCCATCGACACCTTGTCGGAGACCTCCATGTGGTGGTCGCGGTCCAGGTGCCACGCCGCGTATTGGACCAGCAGCCGTACCATCTGGGCCTCGGTCTGCAACTCCGCCAGCGGCCATTGGACGGCCTGGTTGACCGACAGCGGCCTGCCGAACACCGTGCGCCTGCCGGCGTACTCCGCGGCCCGGTCGATGCAGTATTGCGCGGCGCCCAGGCTGCTGGCGGCCTGGCGAATCCGGTTCTCGTGCAAGAACGTCTGGGCGACCTCGAGGCCGCGGTCCACCTCGCCGAGCACCGCGTCGGCGGGCACCCGCACATCGGTCAGCTCGACCTCGCCGTGGTCGGTGGGCATGTTGAACGTCCACCAGTAGTAGGGCACGTTGAACCCCGGCGCGTCGGTCGGGACCATGAACGCGGTGATGCCCCGGGCCTGTCCGGGCTCGCCGGACGTGCGGGCGAACACCAGATCGTGGGTGGCGCGGTGCACGCCGGTGTTGAACCGCTTGGAGCCGTTGATCACCCAGTCCTCGCCGTCGGGCTTGGCGTGGGTTTCCAGCCAGGTCGCGTCGGAGCCGTGCCGCGGCTCGGTGAGGCCGAACGCCATCGAGCGCTCCCCGGTGATCAGCGCCTCCGACCAGACCCGTCGTTGCTCGTCGGTGCCGAACCGCTCCATCATGATCACTTGCGGGAAGTTCCCGACGATCGAGGATTCGTTCTGCAGGTCGTTGTGCAGGCCAAGGCCCTTGTGCGCCAGGTGCTCCCGGATGACGGCCATGTCGACGTTGGAACCGTCGCGACCGCCCAGCGAGGCGGGCAGCCCGTAGCGCAGCCAGCCGGCCCGGTCGGCCCGCCGGCGCATCTCGGCGAGCAGGTCCTCCCACTCCCGCGTCGGGATGCCGTCGTTGTCCCAGTCGGTGCGGGCATGCTCGCGGCGCTGGTCGAAGTACTGCATGTTGTCGGCCTGCAGCGGCGCGATCTCGCGCTCGATGAACGCGTCCATCTCGGCAAGCAGCCCCGGAAGGTGTTCTGGCAGAGTGAAATCCACGCTGATCTCCTCACGATCTCGTTACGCGCCGTACAGGGTTTTCTTCCAGATTGTGGACAGGGTGGCGATGGCGTCCTCGTCGCTGATCCTCACGCCCAGCCCGCCCGGACCCGACGGGCCGACGAAGACGGTGGTGAAGTTCTCGAACAGCAGCGCGATGGCCGCCGCCGTGTGCTGCGGGTTGAGCTCTTTGCCGTAGCCCTGTTCCTGCGCGCGGCGGACCGAGGCGGCCACGATGTCCATGCCGAAACGCCGAAACTCGTTCTGCACGGCCGCGAACCGCTGCTGGGTGGCGCCCAGCTGGGCGACGGCGATCATGATGCCGATGTTCTGCTTGAAGATGTTCCAGTACCCGGTGACCACCGAGGTGAAGAACGCCTCGTCGTCGGGCGAGTCCGGCAGGTGCACGCTCAGCCCGGACGGCGTCACGACGTCGCGCAGAAAGGACTCGGCGAGCGCGGCCAGCAGGTCTTCCTTGTCGGCGAAATACCGGTAGAACACCGCCGGCGACTTGCCCGCGGCCGACGTGATGTCGGCCAGCGTGGTGCCGTGAAAGCCGCGCTCCGCGAACAGCTTTCGCGCGGCCTGCTCGATGGCCTGCCTGGTCTGGCGGCCCTTGGAGGTCAGTTCGCGGGTGGGCATCAGGCCTGCATTCGGTCGCCGGCGCGCAGCAGGGCACTCGGCAGGTCATGGCCGACGACCGACCGCGCGACCTCCGCCGCCGCGATGGCGGCCTGCAGGTCGACGTCGACGTCGATGCCGCTGTCGCGCAGCAGGTACACCAGGTCCTCGGTGGCGATGTTGCCGGTGGCGCCCGGCGCGAACGGGCAGCCACCCAGCCCGCCGACCGAGGCGTCCAGGCGGGTGACGCCGGAGCCGACCGCCGCATAGGCGCAGGCCAGCCCGGCGCCGCGGGTGTTGTGGAAGTGCGCGCCCAGCGGCATGTCGCCGATGACCGGACGCAGTTGGGCGACAAGCGAACTCACCCTGCCCGGGGTGGTCGTGCCGATGGTGTCGGCGATGCAGAAGCGGTCCACGCCCCGCTCGCGGGCGGCGGCGGCGATGTCGAGCACCCGCCGGGGCGGGGTGGGGCCCTCGAACGGCGAGTCCCACGCGGTGGCGACGATGACCTCGACGGTGACAGGGACGTCGGTGGGGCCGTCGTGCGCGATGGCCACGATCTCGCCGATCTGTTCGGTGGCCTCGGCGCTGGTGCGCCCGACGTTGGCCCGGCTGAAGGCGTCGTCGGCGGCCACCACGTACTCGATCGATCGCAGGCCGGCGGCGACGGCGCGGTTGGCCCCGCCGGGGCTGGCGACCAGGGCGGAGAACTCGATGCCGGGATACTCGTGCAGGTGCGCGGCGAGTTCGGCGGCGTCGGCCATCGACGGCACCTTGGTGGGGGAGACGAAGGCCGTGGCCTCCACCTCCCGCACCCCGGTGGCGGCCACGGCCGCCAGCAGTTCCAGCTTGGCCGACAACGGGATTGGCTTTTCTATCTGCAGGCCGTCGCGCAGCGACACCTCGCGGATGTCGACGTGGGAGTTCATACGACCTCCTCGGCGCGCAACTCGTCGAGTTGCTCGGCGGTCTTGCCCAGCAGCCCGATGTAGACGTCGTCGTTGTGCTGTCCGGGACGCGCGGGGCCGGCGTTGCGGACGGCGCCCGGCGACTCGGACAGCACCGGCACGATCCCCGGCCCCAAGACGTTACGCCCGACGCGCTCGTCGTAGTGCTCGACCAGCATGCCGCGGGCCTTCAGCTGTGGGTCTTCGACCACCTCGGCGACCGTGTTGATCGGCCCCGAGATCACGCCCGCGGCGCCGAGCGTTTCGATGATCTCGCCGGGTTGCCGCTCGGCGGCCCAGGCGCCGATGAGCTCGTCGAGTTCGTCCTGATTGCGCCCGCGCGCCCGGTGCGTGGCGAACCGGTCGTCGGTGGCCAGCTCGGGCCGGCCCATCGCCTTGCACAGCCGGGCGAACACGGTGTCCTGGTTCGCGGCGATGACCACCCAGGAGCCGTCGGCGCTGCGGTAGATGTTGGACGGCGCGATGCCCTCCAGCCGGGTGCCCGACGGCCCGCGCACCACGCCGCCCACGTCGTAGTCGGGGATCGTGGATTCCTGGACGGCCAAACATGATTCGGTGAGCGCGACGTCGACCACCTGGCCGCGGCCGGTCACGCCGCGGCGGTACAGGGCGGCCAGCGCGCCCTGGGCGCCGAACATCCCGGCCAGGCTGTCGCCGAGGGAGAGCGCCAGCCGGGGCGGCGGGCCGCCCGGGAAGCCGTTGAGGTGCCGCAGCCCGCTGGCCGCCTCGGCCACCGAGGCGTAGCCCGCCTTGTGCGCCTCGGGCCCGGTCTGCCCGTAGCCGGAGACCCGGACCAGGATGATGCCCGGATTCCGTTCGGACAGCACGTCGTAGCCCAGGTTCCACTTCTCCAGCGTGCCCGGCCGGAAGTTCTCCACCACGATGTCGGACTTCTCGACGAGCTCGAGGAACAGCTCGCGGCCGCGGGGCCGGCGCAGGTCGAGGGTGATCGCGCGCTTGTTGCGGGCGTGCACCGTCCAGAAGACGTGGTGCCCGTCGAGCTCGGCCTGGCCCCAGGTGCGCAGCGGGTCCGGGGCGCCGGGCGGCTCCACCTTGATGACGTCGGCGCCCATGTCGCCGAGCAGCCGGCCCGCGAACGGTCCGGCGATCAGGGTGCCCAGCTCGAGCACCCGGATGCCGTCGAGCGCGCCGGCAATACTTTGCGCGGTCATCCGGTCTCCGCGAAGCCGTGGCGGATCAGCCAGTCGGTGATGATCTCGACGGCCCGCCGCAGCTTGTCGCGCTGGTCGGGCCCGGCGTAATAGTGTGTGGCGCCAGGGATTTCGTGCATCTCCTTATCTGGGTGCCCGATCGCCTCGAACAGCCGCCGGGTGTGGCTGGGCGTGCAGGCGTCATCGGCCAGGTTACCGATCACCAGCGCCGGGACCGCGATGTCGCGCCCGCAATCCACCCCGTCGCCGCGGGCCTCGTCGTAGCTCCACTGCGACAGCCAGCCGCGTAGCGTCGAGAAGCGGGCCAGCCCGACCGGGCTCATGTTCACCACCCGAGGGTCGCCCAGGTAGCAGGTTCCCGGGGTGCGTTCGTTCGGGTCGACCGTGGGATCCAGCCAGCGCGGGTCGGCCATGGTGCCGTGCACGACGAAGCAGAACTCGTCGTCGGGGCGGCCGCCGGCCCTCAGTTCGGCGAGCTTGTCCTTGACCCACGCGGTGATCCGGCGGTTGCGGTCGATCTGGGCCTGCCGGTAGCGGGCGAGGAACTCCTGGCTGTAGGGCGGCTGGTTGGGGTTGTCGGGGTTGTACAGGTCGAGCTCGGGATCGCGCTTGGTGGGGTCGGATTCGTCGAGGATGGACGCGTCGAGCCATTCGGTCAGCGTGCCGTGCCGGCTGATGTGCGCGGCCAGCAGCATGATGCCGTCGGCGGCGGGCAGCTCCAGCTTGGTGAGGTCGGGGCCGTCGCCCGACGGGCTCGACGTGATGGTCGCGTGCTGGGCCTGCTGCTGGTAGAACACCGACAGCGAGCCGCCGCCGCTCCACCCGGCCAGCACGACCCTGCTGTAGCCCAGCCGTTTTTTGGCGTCCTTGATGCACTCGCCGAGGTCCTCGACCACCTTCTCCATCAGCAGCGCCGAATCGGTTCCGCGGAACCGGCTGTTGCAGTAGATGACGTGGTGGCCGGCCCGGGCCAGGCCGTTGATCATCGGCAGGTACGCGCCGCCGCCGATCGGGTGCATGAACACCAGGACGGTGTCCGACGGCTTGTCGTTCGGCCTGAGCAGGTAGCTCTCCAGCACGGTGATCTCGGCCAGGCCGCCGTACACGTCGCGCACAGCGGAATTGTTCTGGAACGCAACGAGATACGGGATGCGATCGTATTCGTGTTTCACAGCTTGTCTCATGAGTGCTGCCCGAGGTCGTGCGCCAGCACCTCGGCCGACGGTGTCAGCCGCCGCCGGGTGTCGACGGCGATGACCTGCCAGTCGACGCGCGTGTGCTCGTCGAACTTGCGGCGCGCGCGTTCCCGCGCCTTTTCCGGAGCGCCATGGTGAACCCCTTGCGGCGCATGGGAAATCAGGCCCGGCGGCATCGGGATGCCGTAGAGCGAGCCGCCGTGGAAGAACGCGATCTCGTCGTAGTCGACGTTGCGGTGATACCAGGGCGTGCGCTCGGTGCCCGGGATGCCCTCGGCGGGCCTGGGCAGAAAGTTCATCACGTAGACGCCGGTTGCCTGCATGAACAGGTGCACGGTCGGCGGCAGGTGGACGCTGTCGGAGGTGATCACGTTGTAGTCGGCGATGTTGAAGGTGAACGCGAAGTTGTCGCCGCGCCATCCCTCGACGTCGAGCGGATTGTGTTGGTAGTAAAGGGTTGTCGGGCCGGCGCCCTCAATCGGCCGGTGGACGAGCCGGACCTCGTATTCGTCGCGGCCGTCATCCTCGATCGGTTCGGGCTCGGGGATGGTGGCCTGCGACGGGTCGAACGGGAAGTGCCGGCCCAGCGAGCCGGGCGGCGGCATCCGGAACTCGTCGCTGGCCTCGATCATCAGCAGCGTGGTCTCGCGATCGGGCACCTGGCGCCAGGTGCACGCCTTGGGGATGTAGACCCAGTCGCCCTCGCGGTAGCGCAGCGGCCCGAACTCGGTTTCGAGCAGTCCGGCGCCGTCGTGGACGAAGCACAGCAGGTCGCCGTCGACGTGGCGGGTGTAGAACGGCATCGGCTCGTGGCGGCGGCTCAGCAGGATGCGGCAGTCGGCGTTGCTGAACATCAGCAGCGGCCCGCCGTTGGCGTCGGTGGCGTCGCTGGGCTTGAGCTGGCCGGACAGCACGTCGAGGGGGCGCAGCGGGCCCACCGAGCGGTAGGCGGTGGGGTCGTGGCGGCGGTAGATGTTGGCGGTCCGGCCGGTGAAGCCGCCCCGGCCCAGCTCGTCGTCCTTGAGGCCGTCGAGGTCGGCGTGCAGCCGCCGCGGCGTCCTACCTTTTCGCAGGTGAACGAAGGATTCCATGGATGACTCCCGGCTCCGGTTGCCGATAAAACTGAAAGTGACATTACTTTTTGTTTTCGGGCCGCACAAGGGGGGTGTATCCGCGAGACATAATCCAGTGCGCCTTGCTCCGGCGTGTCTTCGCAGACGATTAAGTGTCGCCGGTCAACGGCGGTGCTGCCGCCGCGCGGCGCGTCAGCGAACGCGGACGACCACTTTCCCCTTGGCCGTGCGATTCTCCAGCGACGCGACCGCCGCGGCGGCCTCCGCGAGGGGATACACCTCCGGGTTCGGGGGAGCCAGCCGGCCGGAGCTCAGCAGGCCCTCGAGCCCGGCCCACTGCTCGGCGAGCGCGTTTGGGTGTGTCGCCGTCCAGGCGCCCCAGCCGACGCCGACGACGTCAATGTTGTTGAGCAGCAACCGGTTCACCTTCACGGTCGGAATCTCTCCGCCGGTGAACCCGACGACCAGCAGCCGTCCGCCCGGGGCGAGCGAGCGCAGCGAATCGGTGAACCGGTCGCCGCCGACCGGGTCGACGACCATGTCGACCCCCCGGCCGCCGGTGAGCTCCTTGACCGCGTCCTTGAAACCCTCGGCCAACACCACGTCGGTGGCGCCCGCGGCCGTCGCGACGTCGGCCTTGTCCTCGGTGCTGACCACCGCGATGGTGCGGGCCGCGCCGAGCAGCGGGGCCAGCCGCAGCGTCGACGTCCCGATCCCGCCCGCGGCGCCGTGCACCAGCACCGTCTCGCCGTCGGCCAGCCGGCCGCGCACGGTAAGCGCGAAGTACACCGTCAGGTCGTTGAACAGCAGGCCGGCGCCCGCCTCGAAGCTGACGTTGTCGGGGAGCTTGAACACCCGGTCGGGCTGCAGGATCGCGACCTCGGCCATGCCGCCGGACAGCATCGTCAGCCCGACGACCCTGTCGCCGGCCCGCACGTGAGCGTCGTCCGGCGCCGAGCGCACCACGCCGGCGATCTCGGCTCCGAGCACGAACGGCGGCTCCGGGCGGTATTGATAGAGCCCACGGGTCAGCAGCGCGTCGGGGAACGCCGCGCCGGCGGCGTGCACGTCGACGACGACGCCGTCACCCGAGGGTTCGTCGACCTCCGTCACCTCGATCGCGTCGGGACCATCCAGCCGAGTCACCCGTGCAGCCCGCATGCCACCTCCGTCGTCGATGTCGCCCGATCAGCCTACTAACCTCACCGTGATGGATTCCTTTCCGCTCGGCGGCCGTGCGGTCGCCCGTATCGGGTTCGGGGCGATGCAACTGCCCGGCCCCGGTGTGTTCGGGCCGCCGCGGGATCGCGACCAGGCACTGGCGGTGCTGCGCCGCGCCGTCGAGCTCGGCGTCGACCACATCGACACCGCCCAGTTCTACGGCCCCGACGTCGCCAACGAGCTCATCCGCGAGGCGCTGCACCCCTATCCGGAGAACCTGGCCCTGGTGAGCAAGGTCGGCGGGCGCCGCGACGACACCGGCGGCTGGCTCCCGGTCACCGAGCCCGCCGACCTGCGCCATGACATCGAATTGAATCTGCTCACCCTCGGCGTCGACCGGCTGGCCGCGGTGAACCTGCGGCTGTTCGAGAGCAACGGGCCCGACCGGCTGTTCGACGATCAGCTCTCGGTCGTGATCCAGGCCCGCGACGAGGGGTTGATCGGCGGAATAGGGCTGAGCAACATCAACCGCGAGCACCTGCTGCGCGCGCTGGAGCGCACCGAGATCGCCTGTGTGCAAAACGCTTTCAACCTCGTTGACCGTGACTCGGCCCCGGTGCTGGACGAATGCACGGCGCGGGGAATTGCGTTCGTTCCGTTCTTCCCGCTCGGGGCCGCGTTCCTGCAGCCGAATCCGGTGCTGGGCAACCCGTCGGTGCAGCGGATCGCCGAGCGGCTCGGGCGCACCCCGGCCCAGGTCGCGCTGGCGTGGACGCTGAGCGTGGCACCCAACGTTCTGCTCATCCCCGGTACCTCGTCGGTGCGGCACCTGGAGGAGAACTTGGAGGTGGCCTCGATCGAGCTCGACGAGGAAAGCCGCGAGCAGCTGACCGCGCTCGCCGGCTAACTGCCGGTTTCTACTTGAGCTCCGACGACGACAGGCCGAGCAGGCGGCGGGCGACCACCAGCTGCTGGATCTGCTGCGTGCCCTCGAAGATGTCCATGATCTTCGAGTCGCGCGCCCACTTCTCCAGCAGCGTCTGCTCGGAATAGCCTGTGGTGCCGACCAATTCGACGGCCTTCAGGGTGATGTCGCTGCCCACCCGGCCCGCCTTGGCCTTGGCTATCGACGCTTCCTTGGAGTTGGGGATCGAGTTGTCGGCCTGCCACGCCGCGCGCAGGGCCAGCTGGTAGCTGGCCTCCCAGTCGGCCTCCATCCGCAAAAACTCGGCCGCGGCAGCGCTTTGGACGTGTGACGGCTTGTCGTAGGAGATCTCCACGCCGGACTCGGTCAGGATCTTGCGCAGTTCTTCCAGCGCCGCCCGGGCGATCCCGATGGCCATCGCCGCCACCACGGGCCGGGTGTTGTCGAAGGTCTCCATGACGCCGGCGAACCCCTTGCCCGGCTCGATCTCCGGGTTGCCCAGCAGGTTGTCCTTCGGTATCCGCGCGTTGTCGAACCGGATGACGGCGGTGTCGGAGCCCTTGATGCCGAGCTTGTCCTCCAGCCGCTCCACCGTGACGCCCGGGTGTTCCCGCGGCACAATGAACGACTTGATCGCGGGGCGGCCCTTCGACTTGTCCAGCGTCGCCCACACCACGATGTGGGTGGCGCGCGAACCCGCTGTGACGAAGATCTTTTCGCCGTTGATCACGTACTCGTCGCCGTCGAGCGTCGCGGTGGTGGACACCGCCGCCGAGTCGGATCCGAAGCCCGGCTCGGTGATCGCCATCGCCGCCCACACCCTGCCCAACCGCTGCAGTTGCTCGTCGGTGGCCACACCGGAGATGGCCGCGTTGCCCAGGCCCTGATAGGGGATCGACAGCATCATCGCCGCGTCGCCCCAGCAGGCCTCCATGGTCTGCAGCACCGCGGCCATGTTGGCGCCGTTGTGGTTCTCTTCCTTGCTTTCGCCGCTGCGGAATGCCTCGGCCCCGGCCAGCCCCAGGGCGTTGGACTCGGTGGCGCCCTGGAACAGGCTGGCCAGCGTGTCCAGCTCGACGGGATACTCGTGCTCCCTGAGGTCGTATTTGCGGGCGATCGGTCGCATCATCTCCGCGCCGGCCTGATGCGCCTTGTCGATCACCGCCTGCATCTTGCGGGGCAGTTCCAAATTGATTGCCATGATTGATCTTTCGCTTGAAATTAAGACTTCAGATGACGACGACGCCCTCGGCCACGCCGATGGCCCGCAGGTCGCGGTACCACCGCTCGACCGGATGTTCCTTCGTGTAACCGTGGCCGCCGAGCAGTTGCACGCCGTCGAGGCCGATCTGCATGCCCTTGTCGGCGCCGAGCCGCTTGGCCAGCGCCGCCTCCCGCACGAACGGGAGGCCCTGTTCGGCGCGGGCCGCGCCGCGCCAGGTGATCAGCCGCAGCCCGTCCAGCTCGATGGCGATGTTGGCGCACATGAACGCGACGGCCTGGCGGTGCGCGATCGGCTCGCCGAACGCTTCGCGTTCCTTCACGTAGGGCACGACGTAGTCGAGCACCGCGTGCGACGTCCCCACCGCCAGCGCCGCCCAGCCCAGCCGCGACAGCGCGAGCGCCTCGGAGTAGTCGTGTTCGGTCGCGTCGTCCTCGCCCAGCCGCGCGCTCAGCGGCACCGACACGCCGTTGAGCTCGACCCGGCCCAGCGCCGCGGCGCGAATCCCCATGCTCGGATCCGCCTTGACGGTAAGGCCTTTCGTGGACGATTCGACGATGAACAGGGCCGGCTTGCCGTTCAGTTGCGCGCCGACGATGAACAGCTCGGCGTCGGCCGCGGCGGGGACCAACGACTTCACGCCGTCGAGCCGGTAGCCGCTCGGCGTGCGCACGGCGGTGGTCTTCAGCCGGGTGGGGTCGAACAGCGGCTGTGGCTCGGCGATGGCCACGCAGGCCTGCGGCACGTTCTCGCCCGCGAACTCGGGCAGGTAGGTGGCCTGCTGGTCCGCGCTGCCCCAGTGGGTCAGCGCGGCCGCCACGCCCCCCGGCGCCAGGATCGGCAGCGCCAGGCCCATGTCGCCGTAGGCCAGCGCCTCGGCCGCCAGCACGTTGGTAACGCTGGAGCGGTGCGCGGCGATGCCCTCGAAGTCCTCGGGGATGTTGATCGCGGTGATGCCCAACTCGGCGGCCTTGGCGATCAGGTCCCGCGGGTAGGTCGCGGCCTCGTCGGCGTCGTGCGCCGCGGGCCGCAGCACCTCGGCGGCGAACTCCTCGAGGGTCTCGACGATCATCTTCTGCTCGTCGTCGGGCGTCAGGTCGTAGTAGTCCTTGCCGCTGGACTTGAGCCGGGTCGGTCCGCCGCGCAGGTTCTGGACCCGCTTGAACTGCCGGGTGGCGGCGCCGGCCGTGGAGAAGACCGTCTTGGTGCCGTAGCGCAGGGCGCGGTTGAGCGGGTCGCGCAGATGGTATTTGTCCAGAAACTCCTGGCCGACGATCGGCGTGAGCAGCGCCATGGCGATGTCGATCCCGGTCCGCCGGTGCGGTTGCAGCCCGACGCCGGTCTTGCGGCCGCGCCGCCTGAAGCGGGAGCGGGACGACTTTGACGATTGTGAAGTCTGTTTGGAACCGGAAACGGTGTCGGTCATATCAGCAGCCTCGGTCGTTGGGGCGTTCGCATGCGGATGCCCCGATCTTACTCCGGAGTAAGATAGCTGGGGATGCCCTGTTAACTAATTCACACGTTTTCGTCGCCGAGGCGGCCCAGCACCCGGTCGTGCAGCAGGCCGTTGGTCGCGACGGCGCTGCCGCGGTGCGGGCCCGCCGCGCCGTCCAGGCCGGTGAACGTCCCGCCCGCCTCCCGCACCAGGACGTCGAGGGCCGCCAGGTCCCACACCGACACCTCGGGCTCGGCGGCGATGTCGACCGCCCCCTCGGCGACCAGGCAGTAGGACAGGAAGTCGCCGAAGGCGCGCACCCGCCACACCGCGTCGGTCAGCTCGATGAACCGATCGCGAATCCCGCGCCGCGCCCATCCCGACAGGCTGGAGAACGACAGGCTGGCCGAATCCAGCTGTGCCACAGCCGAAACCGACAGCCGGCGCGGGGCTGCGCCGTCGACCGCGACGAACGCGCCCCGGCCGCGCGCCGCCCACCACCGGCGCTGCAGCGCGGGCGCGCTCACGACGCCGACCGAGGGGACGCCGTCGTCGAGCAGCGCGATCAGGCTGGCCCACACCGGGACCCCGCGCACGAAGTTCTTGGTGCCGTCGATCGGGTCGATGATCCATTGCCGCCCGGTGAAGGCGGTGGTCCCGCCGAACTCCTCGCCGACGACGCTGTCGTCGGGACGCTCGCGCCCGAGCGCCTCGCGCAGGTCGGCCTCGACCGCCCGGTCGGCGTCGGTCACCGGTGTCAGATCCGGTTTGGTGTCGATGCGCAGGTCGAGCGCGCCGAACCGGGCGCGGGTCAGCCCGTCCGCGCGGTCGGCCAGCGTCAGCGCCAGCGCCAGATCGTCCCGGCTCATGCCAGCAGTCCTACCACGACTTTCGGAAGCGACTTTCGCAAAGCCCTAACCTTGAAGGCGTGTGGGAATTCGGGGTGCTGCTTCTACTGGTGGCGGTGCTTGCCGTCTTCCTTGCCCAGCGGTTCATCCCGCGGGGCCCGCGCGGCGAGCTGGCCAGCGGCACGCTGCTGGTGACCGGCGTCAGCCCGCGACCGGACGCGGTCGGCGAGCAATTCGTCACGATCGCCGGGGTGATCAACGGACCGACCCTCAACGAGCACTCGGTGTATCAGCGCATGGCGGTCGACGTCGACGCGTGGCCGACGGTGGGCCAGCTGATGCCGGTGCTGTATTCGACCAAGAATCCCGACAATTGGAAGTTCGCGCCGCCCGAGCCGCCCGCGCCGCCCGCGCCCTAAATCACTGGCTTTGCGCCGGCGCGACCCGCGGAATCCGGCCGCGCGATCCGATGGTGCTCGCCAGGTGATGCAGCATGCCCACGAAGGTGACCGCCCACACCGCCAGGGCGATCCAGCTTTCGACGTCGCCGATGCGCTCGACGATCGGCAGCCGGTCGGCCTGCCCGAGGTAGTCGCCGCCCACCCCGTACATGCCGAGCGGGAACACCACACTCCACAGCGCGGCCTCGTAGCGCAGCGGGACGCGGTGCACCACATGGCGCCAGATCCCGGCGGCGACGAGCGGCGCCAGCAGCCAGCTGCCGAAGGCCCAGAACACGACCGAGGTCCCGGCGACCAGGCCGCGGGTGGCGGAGACCATCGGCGCGTTCGCCATCTCGACGATGCGGGCACCGGCCACCACCGTGATCGCGGTGGCGCCCATGGCCACCCAGTACGGCGGGGTGAGATCCTCGGGGCGCAACGGGTAGAGAAGCATCCGGGCGGCGACGAACACGCCGACGGCCCCATACAGGAACACGCCGACCGACCAGGAGAACACCGCCAGCAGGGCCAGTTCCCGACGGCCCTGCCCGAGTGCGGGTTCCAGCGTCGCGGCCAGCACGGCGACCGACTGGCTGGCGACCACCCAGATGAACCACGTCCCGTTCGCCCGTTGCAGCACCGGCCGCAGCGGGGTCTGCAGGACGGCCATCCAGGGCACGAGGTAACCGAGCGTCACCCAGGCCAGCCAGGCGATTGTCAGCAACGCGAACGCGGGCGCGTAGTGGTCGTCGACGGCCAAGCGGGTGCCCAGCACGTCGGCGGCGGCGACGAAGGTGAACACCCCGAAGGCGCGGCCGGGGTCGGCCAGGTCGCGGGCGAACTCCTTGCGGAAGAGGACCAGCCGGGTGGCGGTCACCGCCACCAGCACGGTGAACTCGACGCCGGCCAGCCACAGCAGCACGACCGAGAGCGCGTGGGCGCGTTGGTGATACATCGCGATGGAGAGGATGCCGGTGGCCATCACCAGCGCGAAGTAGCCGGGATTCAGTGTGCGCACCGCCTCGAGGGCGCTTGCGCGGTAAGCCCCGCGCGGCTCGGTCATGGTCTCCTCTGCGGCCGGCTCAGCCCGTGTGGTTGAAGTTGCCGGCGATCCCCGACAATATCTCCGGGTGTTGCAGGAAGGGCGTGATGATGTCGACCGGCAGCGGGAACACCACGGTCGAGTTTTGATCCGCCCCCAGCTCCAACAGCGTCTGCAGGTAGCGCAGCTGCAGCGAGGCCGGGTTCTTCGACAGGGTCTCCGCGGCCTGCCGCAGCTCTTCCGACGCCTGCAGCTCGCCCCGGGCGTTGATCACCTTCGCGCGCCGCTCGCGTTCGGCCTCGGCCTCGCGGGCCATCGCGCGCTGCATCGACTCCGGTATCTCCACGTCCTTGATCTCGACCACCCGAACCTGGACACCCCACGGTTCGGTCTGCTTTTCGATGATCGTGCGCAGGTCGCTGTTGAGATCTTCCCGGTGTGCCAGCAGGGTGTCCAGGTCGGCGCGGCCCAAGAGCGATCGCAGCGTGGTCTGCGCGATCTGCGAGGTCGCGACGGCGTAGTTCTCCACCGCCAGAATCGCTTTCATCGGGTCCGTCACCGAGAACATCACGACGGCGTTGACCCGGGCGGGAACGTTGTCGCGGGTGATCACCTCTTGCGGGGGAATGGTCAGCGTCACCAGCCGCTGGTCGACGCGAACCATCTTGTCCACCAAGGGAATCAGGAACCGCAGCCCCGGACGGTACAGCGGGCGGACGTGGCCCATCCGGAACACCACGCCGCGTTCGTACTCGCGCAGCACCGCCAGCGACACCACCGACAGCGCAACCGCCACCACGATCACCGCGGCGACGACGCCGATCACAAGCCCAGTCACGATGTCTTGTCCTCCTTGCCTTCCCAGCCGCCCCAGCGAGTGGAGTAGCGGTCGATCGCCGCGGCGACCTGGTCCTCCTGCGCGCTGCGGTGCGGGAGATAGTCGGGCGCGTTGGACGGGGTGTTCCACAGGTGGCGGGCGAGCGGCAGCCCCAGCACGACGACGACCACCACGGTGCCCGTCAGCACCAGCACATCACCGACGGAATGGTTGGCGATCAGCGTCGCCAGCGGCAGCACGACCCCGAATGCAGCCACGGCGCAAGCGATCCCGCGATGGAACCGGCCCGCATCCGAGTGCGGCCAGGGGTCGACGTCGCGACTGATCTCCCGGCCGTGATCCGACGTCGTGCAACCCGATTTGGCGGGGCAGCTGTTGCACACCAGCGGCAGCGCCCGGTACCGCATGACCCGGTGCCGCGGGTCGAACGAAGTCGGCCACAGCCAGTGGTCCTGTGGGCAGACCCAGGCGTCGTGGTCGGGCCGATAGACGAATTGACCCGTGCGCCATTGCGCGGCGCGCGCCGAGGCCCGCCGCGCCATCGCGTCGAAACTCCACCCGATGGCGAGCAGCGCCAGCGAGTACCCGGCGAACAGCCATACCGTTGTTGCCGGCGCCGCCATCGCTCAGTCCTTGGCCTGCGCGACGGCGCCGGCTTCCGACTCGGTGTAGAGCGGATGCTCCGGCAGCTCCTGAACGGTGGAACCGGACCGGAAGTTGCGCAACGCCGTCCAGGCGATCCAGATGAACGGCAGCACACCGCCGACGATCATGATGATGTCACCGGGCATCCGCAGCCATTCGATCACCGCGTTGCCGGGTTTGGTGATGTAGCCCAGCGACCGCGCGTCGAAGTAGCCGTTGTTGACCGAGTGGTAGAGCTGCAGCACACCCAGCGGCAGCAGGGTGACGAACACCATCCAGGCCAGCCCGATGTTCATGGACCAGAACGAGATTCGTGCCAGCTTCTCCGGCCACTTGTCGGCGGGGATCGCGTACCGGAACGCGAACATGGCCAGGCCCACGGCCAGCATGCCGTAGACGCCCATCATCGCCGCGTGCGCGTGGTTGGCCGTCAGCGCGGTCCCGATCTGGTAGTAGGACACAATCGGCAGGTTGATCAGGAAGCCAAAGATGCCGGCGCCCAGGAAGTTCCAGAATCCGACCGCGACCAGGAACATCACCGCCCAGCGATGCGGGAACGGGTTGGCGTCGCCGGACTGCTGGCGCGAACCCAGCTGCAGGAACGCCCACGCCTCGACGGTCAGGAAGGTCAGCGGGATCACCTCGGCCGCGGAGAAGAACGCGCCCAGCGCCATGTGCTCCACCGGGGTGCCGGAGAAGTACAGGTGGTGCATGGTGCCGATGACGCCTCCCGCGGAATACAGGATGACGTCGAGGAAGATCACGCCCAGCGCGATTCGTTCGCGCACCACGCCCAGCAGGACGAACATGTAGGCCACCATCACGGTGGTGAACAGTTCGAGGAAGTCCTCGACCCACAGGTGCACCACCCAGAATCGCCAGAACTCGGCGACCGTGTAGTGGGTGCCGCTGCTGGCCAGCAGCCCGACGGTGTAGAAGGTCGGGATCGCCAGCCCGGAGAAGAAGAACAGCCACGGCATGTTCATCTTCGACTCGCCCTTGAGCCGGGCCCGCATGCCGCGGTAGATGATCGCGATCCACACGAACATGCCGACGATCAGCAGGATCTGCCACAACCGCGGCAGGTCGAGATACTCCCACTGCTGGGACAGCAGCGTGCCGCGCGGGATCACCCCGTAGATGGACAGCGCCTCGGAGATCAGCGAGCCGAACACCACCACCGCGACCGCGCCCAGCAGCACGTAGGCCAGCAGGCCCTGACGGCGCGGCTCCCGGCGGGCGATGAACGGCACCAGGAAGATGCCGCCCGCGAGGAACGCCGCGGCGGTCCAGAACAGCGCCAGCTGCACGTGCCACGTCCGGGCCAGGTTGTACGGCAGCAGCCGGGCCAGGTCGAGGCCGAAGAAGTTCGACAGGTCGGCCCGGTAGTGCTCGGCGGCGGCACCCAGCAGCGTCTGCGCCAGGAACAGCACCGACACGATCGCGAAGAACCAGATGGTGGCCCGCTGCGCCGGCGTGAGGCTGACCTCCCCGGGTTGGCGGAAGGACAGCGTCGACGTCTCGGCGCTGTGCCAGCCGACCTTCTGGCTCCACCGCCCATATATCGCGAACATGACCCCGATGCCGCCCAGCAACGCGATCAGCGACAGGGCCGACCAGACGATCACCGGCGCGGTCGGGCCGTTGTCGACCCGGGACTCCGACGGCCAGTTGTTGGTGTAGGTGTACTTGTGGCCGGGGCGTTCGGCGGCGGCCGCCCAGGCCGTCCAGGCGAAGAACGCCGTCAGGTCGTGGATCTGCGCCCTGTCGGTGATCATTTGCGGCCGCAGGCCGTATTTCGTTGAGTTCTCACCGAAGTAGGCCGCGTAGTGGCTCTCGATGTGGTCGAACGCCGCGGCCTGCCGGTCGGTGAACACCACCGTCTTGGTGGCCGGGTTGTAGCGGTTGGTCCGGAATTCGGCGACCACCCGATCGTGCGGGTCGGCGACGCCCTGCGCCCGCAGCTGGTCGGCGACGTCCTGCGTGGCCATCCGCAGGTATTCGGCGGTGTAGTCGGGTCCAAGGTAGGCGCCGTGGCCCAGCACCGATCCGTACTCCATCAGCCCGCGGGACTGGTAGAGCTCCTGGCCGCGGGTGATGTCCTCCCCGCTGAACAGCATCTGGCCCGACTCGGTGACGACCTTGTCCGGCATCGGCATGGAAGCCGAGTAGGTGCGATACGCCAGGATTCCCATCACCAGGAAGCCGAAGATCATCACCAGGGCGACACCCTGGATCCAGCCTTTCCCCACGAGTGGTTGCGACGACGATGTCTGTTCCTGGGTTTCTTGGGTCGCCATTGAAGAGATTCCCTCCTGGGCTGTGGGGCGTGGTGTGCGCGCGCGGTCGGGTAAACCTCAAACTGTGTGTCGCGTCACAACCGTAAATTGCCTCACTGCAGATGAAAAGGGACCAACGGCATCCAAGTGGTGACCATCGCCCCTGTG
The DNA here is from genome assembly GCF_059813025.1 of Mycobacterium sp. NGS26. Lineage (NCBI taxonomy): Bacteria > Bacillati > Actinomycetota > Actinomycetes > Mycobacteriales > Mycobacteriaceae > Mycobacterium > Mycobacterium sp. NGS26. The sequence continues at coordinate 74,841 of NZ_JCALDU010000007.1, read as the reverse complement.
CAGCGGCGAGCCCGGCTCCTAGCGTATGAGGTAGATAATTACCTTTGCTAAGGAGATTCCGATGAGCGACATCTATCCCGCCCCGTCGGTCGTCGTCGGTATCGACGGGTCAAGGGCGGCAACCTATGCGGCCCTGTGGGCCGTCGACGAGGCGGTCGCCCGGGACATCCCGCTGCGGCTGGTGTATGTCATCGATCCGCGGGGCGCCGGCCCGAACGGAAACCCGCACGGCGCCGCCCGCGCGGCGCTGTACGCCGCCTACCGGGCCGTCGACGCCACCGGCAAGCCGGTCAAGGTCGAAACCGAGATCCTGTGGGGGCGGCCGCTGACCAAGCTGATGCAGGAATCGAGGTCGGCGGTCTTGGTCTGTGTCGGCTCGATCGGGCTCAACCACGCCCGCCGCGTCGGCGGTACCGTCGCCGCGAGCCTGGCCGAATCGGCGTTGTGCCCGGTGGCCGTGGTTCACCGCCCGTCGGGCGGGCCGGCAACCCCCGAGGTCAGCGAGGTCGTCGTGCAGGGGGACAATGGTTCGGTGCTGCGACACGCGTTCGACGAGGCCAGGCTGCGCGCAGTCCAGCTGCGGGTGCTCTCGGCACACACCGCCGCGACCCGCGATGCGTCCGGCGTCGGAAACCGTTTGGCGCAAGCGCAATTGAGCCGCCGGCTGGCCCGGTTCATGCCGCTGTACCCCGACGTGCGGGTCGAGCCGGCGGTCATCCGCGGCAGCGTTGCCCACTACCTGAGGGCCAACGCGGACGCCGGGCAGTTGTTCGTCACCGATACCCACGCCGCCAACGACGTGTGCGGGGCCTACAGCGTGGGATGCTCGGTGCTCACCGTGCGGTGCGGCAACTTGTAGGGAGTGGCGCCTTGGTAAAGGTCTTCTTGGTCGACGATCACGAAGTGGTGCGGCGGGGGCTGATCGGCCTCCTGGGGGCGGACCCCGAACTCGACGTCGTCGGTGAGGCGGGCTCGGTCGCCGAAGCGATGGCCAGGATCCCGGCGGCGAAACCGGACGTCGCGGTGCTCGACGTCCGGCTGCCCGACGGCAACGGCATCGAACTGTGCCGGGATCTGTTGTCGCGCATGCCGGATCTGCGCTGCCTGATCCTGACGTCCTACACCTCGGACGAGGCGATGCTGGACGCGATCCTGGCCGGCGCCAGCGGCTACGTCGTCAAGGACATCAAGGGCATGGAGCTGGCGCAGGCCGTCAAGGAGGTCGGCGCCGGGCGCTCGCTGCTCGACAACCGGGCCGCGGCCGCGCTGATGGCCAAGCTGCGGGGCGCGACCGAGAAGTCCGACCCGCTGTCGGGTCTCACCGACCAGGAGCGGACGCTGCTGAGCCTGCTCAGCGAGGGGCTGACCAACAAGCAGATCGCCGACCGGATGTTCCTGGCCGAAAAGACGGTGAAGAACTACGTTTCCCGGCTGCTGGCCAAGCTGGGCATGGAGCGGCGCACACAGGCCGCGGTGTTCGCGGCGGAGTTGAAGCGGTCCCGGCCGCCCGGTGAAGGGCCATGACGGGACGCGACCCCCGCGACGAGCCGGGCGATGCCGGCATGCGGCCGCTGCGCCACACCCTTTCCCAGCTGCGGCTGCGTGAGCTCCTGGTCGAGGTGCAGGACCGGGTCGAGCAGATCGTCGAGGGCCGCGACCGCCTCGACGGCCTGGTGGAGGCCATGCTGGTGGTCACCTCGGGGCTGGAGCTCGACGCCACCCTGCGCGCGATCGTGCAGTCGGCGACCAGCCTCGTCGATGCCCGCTACGGCGCCCTGGAGGTGCATGACCAGGACAACCGCGTTCTGCACTTCGTCTATGAAGGCATCGACGAGGAAACCGTCCGGCGCATCGGACACCTGCCCGAGGGCCTGGGCGTCATCGGCCTGCTCATCGAAGACCCCAAACCCCTTCGGCTGGACAACATTTCGCCGCACCCGGCGTCGGTGGGCTTTCCGCCGCACCACCCGCCGATGCAAACCTTCCTGGGGGTCCCGGTGCGGGTGCACGACAGTTCGCTGGGCACCCTGTACCTGACCGACAAGACCAACGGGCAGCCGTTCAGCGAGGACGACGAGGTGCTGGTGCAGGCGCTGGCCGCGGCCGCCGGGATCGCGATCACCAATGCCCGCCTCTACCAGCAGGCCAAGGAGCGCCAGTCGTGGATCGAGGCGACCCGCGACATCGCCACCGAGCTGCTGTCGGGGACCGAGCCCGCGGCGGTGTTCCGGCTCGTCGCCGAGGAGACGCTCAAGCTCACCGGCGCCGACGCCGCGCTGGTGGCGATTCCCGTCGACGAGAGCCAGTCCGCGGCCGACGTGCGCGAGCTGCTGGTGATCGAAACCGTCGGCAGCGCAGTGGCTTCGACCGTCGGGCGCACCATACCGGTGGCGGGCAGCTCACTGGGGGACGTGTTCGTCAACAGCACGCCGCGGCGGGTCGAGGGCATCGACCTGGACGGCGTCGACGACCTCGGGCCGGCGCTGCTGCTGCCGCTGCGTACCACCGACACCGTCGCCGGCGTCGTCGTCCTGCTGCGCCAGGGTTCCTTCACCGACGAACAGCTCGAGATGATGGCCGCGTTCGCCGATCAGGCCGCGCTGGCCTGGCAGCTGGCCACCTCGCAGCGCCGGATGCGCGAACTCGACGTGCTCACCGATCGCGACCGCATCGCGCGCGACCTGCACGACCACGTGATACAGCGGCTCTTCGCCGTCGGGCTGGCGCTGCAGGGCACCGTCCCGAGGACGCGGGATTCCGAAGTGCAGCAACGGCTTTCGGAAGCCGTCGACGACCTGCAGGGCGTCATCCAGGAGATCCGGACGACCATCTTCGACCTGCACGGCGCCGCGCAGGGCATCACCCGGCTGCGGCAGCGGATCGACGACGCGGTCAACCAGTTCGCCGGCTCCGGGCTGCGCACCACCGTCCAATTCGTCGGGCCGCTGTCGGTGGTCGACGGCGCGCTGGCCGATCACGCCGAGGCGGTGGTGCGCGAGGCGGTCAGCAACGCGGTTCGTCACGCGGAGGCGACCACGCTGACGGTCAGGGTCAGCGTCGACGACGATTTGTGCATCGAGGTGAGCGACAACGGGCGGGGGATGCCCGACGAGTACACCGCGAGCGGCCTGACCAACCTGCGCCGCCGGGCCGAACAGGCGGGCGGGGAGTTCACGATCGAGAGCGCGCCGGGCACAGGTGGAACGGTGTTGCGGTGGTCAGCTCCGCTGCTCCAGTAGCCCTGGCCACTGGACGACGTCCGAAAGCTCGCGCCGCGGCGTCGGCGGCAACGGGTCGGCGTTGACGGGGGCCCACCCCACCCGGAGCAGCATCTGCGGGTAACCGCTGGAGCCGAACACGTCAGCGCGCACCGCCTCGCGGGTTTCGCCGATCTCCAGCGGTTCGCTGATCGGGCAGCAGGCCAGCCCCAGCGCCGTCGCCGTCAGCAACACCACGCTGGTGGCTTCCCCGGCGCGCAGCCGCGACAAGCGGTCGTCCCCTTCGGTGCCCAGCGCCACGATCGCGGCGCCGTCTTGGGCGGCTGGGGCGGCCGACGGGGTCAGGCCCGGCCCGGCGAAGAGGCGACCCGGGATCGGGGCGGTCCGCTCGGATGGGGGTGTGCTCCTGGCCGGCACCCCGGCGACCGAACCGTACCGTCCCGTCCACGTGGTGAGCTCCCGCATGTAGTCGGGGTTGGTCGCGTGCTCCCGGACCGCCTGGGCGACAATCTGATTCATTCTTTCCACGCTGTCGACCTGACGCAGCATCACGCCGTTTCGTGCCGCCCGCGCGGCCATCAACGCGATGTCGCCCTTGGCCACCGGCCACGAGCTGTAGGCCCGCCGGTCGGTACGGCGCCGCGGGATGGCGGCCGCCAGCGCGATGTCGGCCTGGTCGGGGGCGTGCGGCTCGACCTCGATCGTGGCCAGGTGGCTGGGGTCGTCGGGGTCCGGAAATCGGTGCACCTTGGCCTTCCACCCCATCGCGTCCAGGGCGACGACGCAGTGGTGCAACGCGGCCCCGCAGCTGAGCATCATTTCCCGCCCGTCGGGATCGGTGTTGGGCAGCCGCATCTCGGGCTCGCAGTACAGGTCCAGGCTCGTCGTGCCGACCCGCCAGCGCCACGGCTGGGTGTTGTGAATGGACGGCGCCCTTGTTGCCAGGGCAAGGACGTCGTGCAGCGTGTCGGCGTCTGGGAAAACGGCGTTCATGTCTGCCTCCCCGGTCCGACAAGCCTTGCCGTCGGCGACTGTGGTCACGCTTTCCAGGATCGCGCGGTGCGACCGGCCTGGTCAGAGCAGGAAGCCATCGGGATCGAAGGACCTTCGGCCCTGCCACGGACGCCGTTCGCGGCGGATAGTGGTACTACGGGTTGCAGATAACTCCGATCGGTCGGGAGGCGCGGACCATGAACCACCTAACGACGCTGGATGCCGGGTTTCTCAAGGTGGAAGACGCGGATCGGCGCATCAGCCTGGCCATCGGCGGCCTGGCGGTCATCGAGGGGCCGCCGCCGAACCAGGAGGCGCTGCTCGCGGAGCTCGTCCCGCGGATGAGCGCGTGCCCCCGGTTGGGGCAGCGACTGCGATTGCGGCGGTTCGACCTCGGCGCCCCCCAATGGGTGAACGATCCCACCTTCGACGTCCGCCGGCACGTGCGTCGCGTCGCGCTGCCGCAGCCCGGCGACGACCAGGAGCTGTTCCGGGTGGTCGCCGACGTGATGGCGCGACGGCTGAATCGCGACCGTCCGCTGTGGGAGATCTGGGTCATCGAGGGCCTCGCCGGCGACCGGTGGGCGATGCTGACCAAGGTTCACCACTGCATGGCCGACGGAATCGCGGTCACCCACATGTTCGCCGGGCTCTGCGACCCCGACGGCACGGGAATGGGCGACAGCTTCGCGCACCACATTCGCGCCGCCAGGGACACGGCCAGGGACTCGAAAAGCGCTGCGGCAACTGCCAATCCGCCGGGCGTGCTGGACGGGCTGTGGAACCTGTCGACGGCGATCACGGTGGGCGCGGCCCGGGCGGCCCGCGGCGCCGCCGAGATCGCGGTCGGCCTGTTGCGCCCGGCCCCCTCGCCGCTGAACGGACCGATCGGCGACCTGCGCCGCTACAGCGGGGCCCGGGTCCGGCTGGCCGACATCGAGCGGGTGTGCCGGACGTTTGGCGTCACCGTCAATGACGTTGCGCTGGCGGCGATTACCGAAAGCTACCGCGCCATGCTGATCGACCGCGGCGAGCGCCCCCTGCCGGAATCGCTGTGCACGTTGGTCCCGGTGTCGATGCGGTCGGCCGACGCGCTCCACGAGACCGACAACCGCGTGTCGGTGATGCTGCCGCGGTTGCCGGTCGACGAGGAGAACCCGGTGGAGCGGTTGCGCACCGTGCACGCGCGACTGGACCGGACGAAGGCGAGCGGCCAGCGGCAAGCGGGAAATGCCTTCGTGGCCATGGCAAATCAGCTGCCGTTCGCGCTGACCTCGTGGGCCTTCGGGCTGCTGACGCGACTGCCCCAGCGTGGAGTCGTGACCGTCGCCACCAACGTGCCGGGCCCGCGCCGGCCGCTGCGGGTGATGGGCAGGCGGGTGCTGGAGTTCTTCCCGGTTCCGCCGATCGCGATGCAACTGCGTACCGGCGTCGCGATGCTCAGCTACGCCGACGAGCTGTTCTTCGGGATCCTCGCCGACTACGACGGTGTGCCCGACGTCGAGCAGCTGGCCCGGGGCATCGAGGCCGCGGTGGCCCGGCTGGTGGCGATCAGCAAGCGGCGCAAGGCTCCTCGCACCCGCGGACCGCTGTCCCTGGTCGTGTGACGCTTGATCAGTGATCCGGCTCCGGCCCGAACCTGAAGTGGCGGCCGGTGATCTCGGATGGGGTCACGCGGACGTAGTGGACTTTCGGTGTCGCAGTCCACGGTATGAGTTGGGCCCTTTCGGCTTCCGCGATCTCGGACTCGGTGCGCAGCCGCCTTGCCCGGCCCCGGACGATGACGCTCCACCCCTCGGCGGCGTTGTGGTCGTCGGCCTCGAACAGCACGGTGTTGTTGGCCACGGCGGAAAACAGTTTGGTGCCCTCGGAGGTGCGAAACAACACGGTCCGGTCCTGGACGACGAAGTTCACCGGGAAGATCTCGGGCTCACCGGCAAAGCTGGTGACCAGCCGGCCCAGGGCGACGCCGCCCAGCCGGCGCCAGCTCTCGTCTACCGACAGGATGGTTACCGGGTCATCGGTCATGGCCCCAACCTTTCCTTGCGCGCGACCGGCATTCAAGCCGCCGCGCACGACAGCTAGCGAATCTCGAGGACGTGGTGCAACGGCCGCCGCGGTGTCGGCGCCGGAAGCGCCTCCAGCGGCGGCGCTATCCCGACGCGGATCAAGACCTGGGGTTCGGCGTGCCCGACGAGGTCGCGGACGATGTCGCGGCTCTCCTCCGATTCGATCAGATGCGTCAGCGTGCAGGTGGCCATGCCGGCCGCGGTGCATTCGACCAAAACGGTGGACAGCGCTTCGCCGCACCGCAATACGTCGGCCCGGGTGTCCCCGGGCGTCGACAGCACGAGGACTTGCGACCAGTCCGCGCCGATCTCGGGGCGCCGGTCCTGGTGGCTTCGGACCGGGAAATCCCGGCCCACGTCGACCCGGTAGCGCTCGACATCCGACGCCAGCGCGCTCGGCGGTATGCCTTCCACCAACGCGAATGACGAAGTCCACCATTGCAGTTCGAGGTGATACGACAGGTCCTCGCGCCGCAGCGATTCGCTGATCCGGGAGGCCTGCGCCAGCTGCGGCCGCTGGTCGTCGGACAGGACGTCAAGCGTCACCATGTCGTCGTCCAACGCGGCGCGCAGCACGGGTTCGAACCGGTCCCAGTACGTGGGCCGGCCGAACGCGAGCCGATCGGTCCGACGCAGCGCGATCGCCCGCGCCCGTTCCCGCTGCGCCTCGGTCACGTGATCCATCGGGCTCAACTCGATCGAGGCCAGGCGATCGGGATCGCCCGGGTCGGGCAGCCGGGTGATGGTCGGCAGCCAGCCGGCCGCGGTCATCGCGATGCGAAAGTGGTCGAGCGCGGCGCCGCAACTCAAGATCGTGTCGCGGCCGGATCGGTCGGTGGCGGGCACCGTCCGGTGGCGATCGACGAAGAGCTGGACCGCGCCGTCGCGCAGCACCCACCGCCAGGGCTGGCTGTTGTGCACGGACGGAGCCCGGCAGGCCAGCTGGACCGCCGCCTTGAGTCGCTCTACGTCCACGCCGCCGACGCTACGGTGAGCCGTCGGGGGCCAGTAGGGGCCTTCGTCCCCTTACCGGTCCGCAGAAGGCACTTGTCTGGCATCCTGATGGCATGGCGCGCGGCGAAATCGATCCGATCCGGGCACGGAGTGCTCTCGCGGTGATCAGGCAGAATCCCGGCATCGTCGCCTTCGCGGTGTCGCCGGCGCTGGTGGCGCTGGCCGTCATCTGGTGGCTCGCCGGCGCCGGCTGGGCCATCGCCGCGGCCATCCTGCTGCTGATCGCGGGCACGGCCGCCGTCGTCTTGAAGCGCTGACCCGCCGACATGCGTTCGTGGTGGGGCTGGGGCACCGTCGAGGACGCGCTCTCCGAGCACGAGACACGTGATCTGGTCGCGCGCACCGCGACGCTGTTGGCCGGTCACGACCTGACCGATCACCAGCCGCCGGACCCCAACGCGCTCGGGTTGGCCGCGCCGCGGGTGACCCCGCCGCCGTCGCTGGCCGGCCTGTGCTCGGCCGATCCCGTCGATCGGGCGGCGCACGCGCACGGCAAGGCCTTTCGCGACGTCGTGCGCAACCTGCGCGGCCGCCTGGACCACGTTCCCGACCTAGTCGTGCGGCCGCGCCGCGAGCAGGACGTGGTCGACGTGCTCGATTGGTGTGTGCGCCAAGCGATTTCGGTGATCCCCTACGGCGGCGGCAGCTCGGTGGTCGGCGGCGTGGAACCGCGGTTCGACGGGGCGGCGGTGACGGTGGACACCACCGCCATGGGCGCGGTGCTCGAGCTCGACCGGACCGGCCGATGCGCCCGGATCCAGGCCGGCGCGCTGGGCCCGGCGCTCGAAAACCAGTTGCGGCCACACGATTTGACGCTGCGGCACTATCCACAGTCGTTCGGGTTCTCCACCCTCGGCGGCTGGCTGGCCACCCGCTCCGGCGGGCACTTCGCCACGCTGTACACCCACATCGACGACCTGACCGAATCGCTGCGGGTCGTCACCCCGGGCGGGGTGAGCGAGTCGCGGCGGCTGCCGGGATCCGGTGCCGGGCCGTCGCCGGACCGGCTGTTCCTCGGCTCCGAGGGCACGCTCGGCATCATCACCGAGGCGTGGATGCGGCTGCAGGACCGGCCCAGGTGGCAGGTCACCGCGTCGGTGGCGTTCGACGACTGGTCCGCCGCGCTGGCCGCGACCCGCACCATCGCGCAGGCCGGCCTGTACCCGTCGAATTGCCGGCTGCTGGACCCCGCCGAGGCGTTCCTGAACGCGGGCGCCGCGGTCGGGGGAGGGATGCTGGTGCTGGCCTTCGAGTCCGCCGACCACCCGGTGGACCCGTGGCTGGATCGGGCCGTGGAGATCGCCGCCGGGCACGGCGGCACCGTGACCGCGCGACGCGCCCGCGAAAACGGCGGCGGGGCAACGACATCCGACGCCTCCGGGAACTGGCGCTCGGCCTTCCTGCGCATGCCCTACCAGCGCGACGCGCTGGCGCGGCGCAGCGTCATCGCCGAGACGTTCGAGACGGCGTGCACCTGGGACCGATTCGAGGCCCTGCACGACGCGGTGACCGCGGCGGCGCGGGGGTCGATCGAACGGGTCTGCGGGGCCGGCGTCGTCACCTGCCGGTTCACCCACGTCTATCCCGACGGGCCAGCCCCCTACTACGGCATCTACGCCGGCGGGAGGTGGGACTCCCTGGACGCGCAGTGGGACGAGATCAAGGCCGCCGTGTCCGAGGCGATCATCGCCGCCGGCGGGACCATCACGCACCACCACGCCGTCGGCCGCGATCACCGCCCGTGGTACGACGCGCAGCGCCCGGACCCGTTCGCGGCGGCGCTGCGCGCGGCGAAGTCCGCGCTCGATCCGGCCGGGATCCTCAACCCCGGGGTGCTCGTCGACCCGTGATCAGCCGTCGTGGCCGACGCGCAACAGCTCGGCCAGGCTGGGCAGCTTGACCCGGGGCCGCCCGCGCGGCTCCCCGGCGGCGCGCTCGTGGCGATCGATGATCTCCCAGTGCGCGGAGGTGACCAGCTTCGGCTGCCGCGAGGCCAGCCAGCCGGCCAACTTCTCGGCGTGGTCCTCGCCGAAGTCCGCCAGTCCGTCAGCGCCTTGCAGATCGGCCAGCAGGGTGTCGACGGTGTCCTGGGAGTCCTTCTTGTTGGTGCCGATCACGCCGGTCGGCCCGCGCTTGATCCAGCCGACGACGTATTCGTTGCGGCTGCCCTCGACCCGGCCGTTGGTGTTGGGGATGGTCGCGCTCTTGTCGTCGAACGGCAGCCCGGGGGTGGGCACGCCGCGGTACCCGACGGACCGGACGACCAGCTGAGCGGGGAGTTCCTCGCGCTCGCCGGTGTCCTTGGCCGTCACCCGCCCGTTCTGGTCGGTGACGAGCTCGTTGCGGCCGAGCACGATCCGCTCCACCCTGCCGTCGCCCTTGATCTCGATCGGGGAGGTCAAAAAGCGGAACACCATGCGGCGGTGTCCCGGCCGCGGCTCGCGCCCCGCGTAGTCGCGCAGCACCTTGATGTTCTGCTTGCAGACCTTGCCCACCGCGGCGGCGTCCTCGTCGGTGATGCCCTCCAGATCCGCGGGGTCGACGATGACGTCGACGCCCTCGAGGTCCGCCAGCTCGCGCAGCTCGAGCGTGGTGAAGGCGGTCTGCAGCGGTCCGCGCCGGCCGATGATCACCACCTCCTGCACGCCGCACGGGCGCAGCGACTCCAGCGCGTGGTCGGCGATGTCGGTCCGGGCCAGCTCGCCCGGGTCGGTGACCAGGATGCGCGCCACATCGAGCGCCACGTTGCCGTTGCCGATGACCACCGCGCGGGCGCCCGACAGGTCGGGCGATATCTGCTCGAAGTTGGGGTGCGCGTTGTACCAGCCCACGAAGTCGACGGCGGCGACACTGCCCGGCAGGTCCTCACCGGGGATGTTGAGCGTGCGGTCGGACTGCGCCCCGACGGCGTAGATCACGGCGTCGTAGCGCTCGGCGAGCTCGGCGGCCTCGAGGTGCTCGCCCACGACGACGTTGCCGAAGAAGCGGAAGCGGGGGTCCTCGGCGGTCTTCTCGAATTGTTTGCTGATCGACTTGATCTTGGGGTGATCCGGCGCGACGCCGGAGCGCACCAGCCCCCACGGCGTCGGCAGCATCTCGAGCATGTCGACGGCCACGTCGATGTCGTCGGAGGTGTCGGCGGCCTTCAGCAACGATGCGGCGGCGAAGAACCCCGACGGTCCGGAACCGACGATGGCGACGTGGTAGGGGCGCATACTCGGATGCTAAACGCTGGGCCCGCGCCGGTAACGTGGGCGGTTGTGGAACCCGACCGTCAAGCCGACATCGCGGCCCTCGACTCCACGCTGACCACGGTGGAGCGGGTGCTCGATATCGACGGTCTGCGCGGCCGCATCGAGAAGCTCGAGCACGAGGCGTCCGACCCGAAGCTGTGGGACGACCAGGCCCGCGCCCAGCGGGTGACGAGTGAGCTTTCCCACACGCAGGGGGAGCTGCGCCGGATCGAGGAGCTGCGGCGCCGCCTCGACGACCTGCCGGTGCTCTACGAGCTCGCGGCCGAGGAAGAAGACGGGGCCGAGACGCTGGCCGAGGCCGACGCCGAGCTCAAGGCGCTGCGCGCCGACATCGAGGCCACCGAGGTGCGCACCCTGCTTTCGGGCGAGTACGACGAGCGCGAGGCGCTGGTCACCATCCGTTCCGGCGCCGGCGGGGTGGACGCCGCCGACTGGGCCGAGATGCTGATGCGGATGTACGTCCGCTGGGCCGAGCAGCACAAGTATCCCGTCGAGGTGTTCGACACCTCCTACGCCGAAGAGGCCGGGATCAAGAGCGCGACGTTCGCGGTGCACGCGCCGTTCGCCTACGGCACCCTGGCAAGCGAGCAGGGCACCCACCGGCTGGTGCGGATCAGCCCGTTCGACAACCAGAGCCGCCGTCAGACGTCGTTCGCCGAAGTCGAGGTGCTTCCGGTGGTCGAAACCACCGATCACATCGACATTCCGGAAGGCGATGTGCGCGTTGATGTTTACCGCTCCAGCGGGCCCGGCGGCCAATCGGTGAACACCACCGACTCCGCGGTTCGTTTAACCCACATCCCAACGGGTATCGTCGTGACTTGTCAGAACGAAAAGTCGCAATTGCAGAACAAAGTCTCGGCAATGCGGGTACTCCAAGCAAAGTTGTTGGAGCGCAAGCGATCAGAAGAACGCGCCGAGCTTGACGCGTTGAAGGGCGAGGGCGGCAGTTCGTGGGGCAACCAGATGCGCTCCTACGTGCTGCACCCGTATCAGATGGTCAAGGATCTGCGAACCGAGTACGAGGTGGGCAATCCGGCGGCCGTCCTGGACGGAGACATCGACGGGTTCCTGGAAGCGGGGATCCGGTGGCGCAACCGAAAAGATGACGACTAACACCACTGTTCTTGCCGCATCGATGGGGCAGCGCTGGCACGACTTTTGGCGCGGCGACATCGGCGACTGGATCATCACCCGCGGTCTGCGGATTGCCATGCTGCTGATCGCGGCGGTGCTGGCCGCCCGCTTCGTCAGCTGGGTGGCCCAACAGGTGACCCGCCAGCTCGACGTGGGCTTCGCCGAAAGCGACGCGCTGGTGCGCTCGGAGGCGACCAAGCACCGCCAGGCCGTCGCGTCGGTGATCCAGTGGGTTTCGGTGGTGATCATCGCGATCTGGGTCATCCTGCAGATCGCCAGCGTGCTGCAGTTCTCGGTGGGCGGGCTGATCGCGCCGGCCACGGTGCTGGGCGCGGCGCTGGGTTTCGGGGCTCAGCAGGTGGTCAGGGACCTGCTCGCCGGGTTCTTCATCATCGTCGAGAAGCAGTACGGCTTCGGTGACCTGGTCACCCTCACCATCGTCTCCGCGACCGAGGCCAGCGGCACCGTCGAGAACGTGACATTGCGGGTGACCCGGCTGCGCTCGCCGGACGGCGAGGTGCTGACCATTCCCAACGGCCAGATCGTCAAGGCCGTGAACCTGTCCAAGGACTGGGCGCGCGCGGTCGTGGACATCCCCGTGTCGACCAACGCCGACCTCAACCGGGTGAACGAGGTCTTGCACCAGGAATGCGAGCGGGCGATGGACAACCCGGTGTTGGGCGCGTTGCTGCTGGATGAGCCCACGGTGATGGGTGTGGAGAGCATCCAGCTCGACACCGTCACGTTGCGACTGGTGGCCCGCACGCTGCCCGGCAAGCAGTTCGAGGCGGGCCGGCAGTTGCGGGTGCTGGTCATCCGGGCGCTCGCCCGCGTCGGGATCGTCACCTCGGCCGACGCGACGGTCGGTGTCGTCGACGACGCCGCCATGCCGCCCGCCGAGGTCGCCGAGGCCGACGACGAGGACCCGGATCGGGTGCGCCAGCGGTGAAGCTGACCTTCAATATCTTCGAGAAGGGCGACGACGACGAGAAGCAGCGTCGTCCGCTGAGCCACCTGTTCGGGGGCCGGGTCCGCACCTCGACCGTGGTGTTGATCGTGGCGTTCCTCGCCATGTGGTGGCTCTACGACACCTACCGCCCCGAACCGCCGCCCAAGCCGGCGGCGCCGCAGGTGGTGCCGCCGGGCTTCGTGCCCGACCCCAACTACACCTGGGTGCCGCGCAGCAGGGTGCAGCAGCCGCCGGCAACCGTCACGGTCACGCCGACCACGACCACCCCGCCACCCCCGCCACCGCCACCGGTGACCACGACCACGCCGCCGCCGTTCGTGCTGCCGCCGCCGTGTTTGCTGCCGCCGCCGTTCTGCCCGCCGAGCACTACCGCGTCGCCCACGCCGCAGCAACCTCAGCCGGGGCCCGGCCCGGCGCCCGCGACGACGCCACCCGCCAGCTGATCGTCCGGGCCAGCGAAATTCACCGCTACACTGGCGTGCCGTGATGATCACCCTGGACCATGTCAGCAAGAAGTACAAAGCGTCGGCCCGTCCGGCGCTGGATGACATCAACGTCAAGATCGACAAGGGTGAATTCGTCTTCCTGATCGGCCCCTCCGGCTCGGGCAAATCGACGTTCATGCGGCTGCTGCTGGCCGAGGAGACGCCGAACACCGGCGACATCCGGGTGTCGAAGTTCCACGTCAACAAGCTGCCGGGCCGGCACGTGCCGAAGCTGCGGCAGGTGCTCGGCTGCGTGTTCCAGGATTTCCGGCTGCTCCAGCAAAAGACGGTGTTCGAGAACGTCGCCTTCGCGCTGGAAGTCATCGGCAAACGCAGGGACGCGATCAATCGGGTGGTGCCCGACGTGCTCGAGACGGTCGGCCTGTCCGGCAAGGCCAACCGGCTGCCGCACGAGCTGTCCGGCGGCGAGCAGCAGCGGGTCGCGATCGCCCGCGCGTTCGTCAACCGCCCGCTGGTGCTGCTGGCCGACGAGCCCACCGGCAACCTCGACCCGGACACCAGCAAGGACATCATGGATTTGTTGGAGCGGATCAACCGCACCGGCACGACGGTGCTGATGGCGACGCACGACCACCACATCGTCGACTCGATGCGGCAGCGGGTCGTGGAGCTGTCTTTAGGCAGGCTGGTTCGCGACGAACAGCGCGGCATCTACGGGATGGATCGCTAAGTGCGCTTCGGTTTCCTGCTCAACGAGGTCCTGACCGGCCTTCGTCGCAACGTCACCATGACGGTCGCGATGATCCTGACGACCGCGATCTCGATCGGCCTGTTCGGCGGCGGCCTGCTGGTGGTCCTGCTGGCCGACCACTCGCGCGCCATCTACCTCGACCGCGTCGAAACCCAGGTCTTCCTCACCGAGGACGTCTCCGCCAACGATCCGGCGTGCGGCACCGACCCGTGCAAGGCGCTGCGCGCGCTGATCGAGAAGCGACAGGACGTCAAGTCGGTGCGATTCCTCAACCGCCAGGACGCCTACGACGACGCCATCCGGAAGTTCCCGCAGTACAAGGACGTCGCCGGAAAGGATTCCTTCCCGGCGTCGTTCATCGTCAAGCTGGAAAACCCCGAGCAGCACAAGGATTTCGACTCCGCGATGCAGGGCCAGCCCGGTGTGCTCTCGGTGCTCAACCAGAAGGATCTGATCGACCGGCTGTTCGCGGTGCTGGACGGCTTGAGCAACGCCGCCTTCGCCGTGGCGCTGGTCCAGGCCGTCGGCGCAATTTTGTTGATTGCCAACATGGTTCAGGTCGCGGCGTACACGCGGCGCACCGAGATCGGGATCATGCGACTGGTCGGGGCCAGCCGCTGGTATACCCAGCTGCCCTTCCTGGTGGAGGCGATGGTCGCCGCGGCCGTCGGCGTGGGCATCGCGATCCTCGGCTTGATCGTGGTGCGGGCGTTCTTCCTGGACAACGCGCTAAACCAGTTCTACCAAGCCAATTTGATCGCGCGCGTCGACTACGCCGACATCCTTTACATCTCGCCGATTCTGTTATTGCTCGGCGTGTCGATGGCCGGTCTGACCGCCTATGCGACATTGCGGCTCTACGTGCGGCGGTAGTAGCTGTGGCCAAAAATTCGGGCCGGGACCGGGCCGCGGGCGGCAAGCGCGACAGCAAACGAATCGTGGCCACCAATCGCAAAGCGCGGCACAATTATTCGATTGTCGAACTTTTCGAGGCCGGAGTGGCTTTGCAGGGCACCGAGGTGAAGAGCCTGCGGGAGGGCCACGCCTCCTTGGCCGACGCGTTCGCAACTGTCGACGACGGCGAAGTTTGGTTGCGCAACTTGCACATTCCGGAGTATCAGCACGGTAGCTGGACCAACCATGACCCGCGCCGCAATCGAAAGTTGTTGTTACATAGGCAACAAATCGACAGACTGGTCGGCAAGATACGGGATGGTAACCTCGCCCTCGTGCCTCTGTCTCTGTATTTCTCCGAAGGAAAGGTCAAGGTTGAGCTGGCGCTTGCCCGCGGCAAGCGCGCCTACGACAAACGGCAGGACATGGCCCGCCGCGATGCGCAACGTGAAGTGCATCGCGTACTGGGGCGGCGAGCCAAGGGCATGAACTGATCGGGGCGGCTTACGCCCAGCTGTCGGCCGTCACGTACGGCGTCAGCGATTTTGTGGGCGGCGTAGCCGCTCGACGGGTGGCCGCGCTGCGAGTGATGCTCGTGGCCTATCCGATCGAGACAGTGATCCTGGGTGTGCTCGCCATCGCCGTCGGCGGCCCGATCCAGTCCGGCGCGCTGCTGTGGGGCGGCCTGTACGGGATCGGCATGGCGTTCGGCATGTGGGCGTTCTTCGCCGCGCTGGGGGCCGGGCCGATCTCGGTGGTCTCTCCGCTGGCGGCCGTGCTCAACGCCGCGGTGCCCGTCGCGGTCGGCGTGGCACTGGGGGAGCGGCCCGGCCAGGCGGCCTCGCTCGGCGTCGCGCTGGCCCTGGTCGCGGTCATGCTGGTCAGCCGCGAGACCGTCGTCAAGGGCGGCACGCCGTATCGGTTCACCCCGAAGGTGGCCTGGCTCACGATCGTCGCGGGCTCGGCGATGGGGCTGAACCTGGTGTTCCTGCATCAGGCGCCGCACGCCTGCAAGCTCTGGCCCCTGCTGTTCGCCCGGGTGTCCGCGACCGCGGTGATATTCGTGATGTCTGCGCTCAGCAACAACCTGGCGCTGCCGCGCGGGAGGCCGCTGAAGCTGGCACTCGGCGTGGCCCTGCTGGACATCTGCGCCAACGTCACCATGCTGCTCGCGCTGCACACCTGGCTGCTCTCGCTGGCCAGCATCTTGATCTCGCTGTATCCGGCGGCGACGGTGGTGCTGGCGATGGTGGTGCTGCGCGAGCGGGTGAATCGCTGCCAGGGGGTTGGCATGGTGATGGCCATGGGCTCCGTGGCGATGATCGCCGCGAGCTGAATCCCGGTCCGCGCTGTACCGCTTTACCATGATCCCGACAGCAACGGACGTCGTGACGGGAGATGGCATTGGGGGCGTTTGACACCGAGGACCCGGTGATCCGGGAGTTGTCCGACGCGGTGGAACGCAGCCCCGACGTGGTGGAGCTGCGGCTGCACCTGGCCGGCCTGCTGGCGGACAGAGGGCGCCATGCGGAGGCGCTGGGCCACTGCAGCGCGGCGCTGACCCGCGATGCTGGCAACGCGACCGCGCTGAGCCTTTTGCAGCGGTGCAGCGCGGCGTTGGCGGGGGCACCTGCTGAGACGGCCGCTCCCAAAGACAGCTTCGACTGGCGCAGCGCAGAGAGGGAAGTCGCGGACATTATCGAGCCCGCCTTTGTTGACGCGCCCGCCGATGCCGTCGACGAGGGCGACTTCGACGTGCTCGAGCGCAGCCGGGTGCGGCTGGCCGACGTTGCGGGCATGGCCGACGTCAAGCAACAGATCGAACTCTCGCTGCTCGGTCCGATCCGCAATCCCGAGCTGATGAAGGCCTATAAGATCTCGGCGCGCGGGGGGCTGCTGCTCTATGGGCCACCCGGCTGCGGCAAGACATACATCGCGAAGGCCATCTCCGGCGAGATGGGCGCAAATTTTTACCAGGTGGGAATCGCCGAAGTGCTGCACAGTTGGCTCGGCGAGTCCGAGCGCAGCGTCCACTCGATCTTCGAGACAGCCCGGCGCAACGCCCCCTGCGTGCTGTTCTTCGACGAGGTCGATGCGCTAGGGCACCGGCGGTCCGGGTTGTCCGGTGTCTCGGGTCTGCGCACGGTAGTCAATACCCTGCTGGAGGAAATGGACTCGGCCACTTCCACCAACGACGGCGTTTATGTGCTCGGCGCGACCAACGCCCCGTGGGACGTCGATCCCGCGTTGCGGCGGCCGGGACGATTTGACCGGATGGTTTTTGTCCCTCTGCCCGACGCGGAAGCCAGGGTCGGCATTGCCCGCTTTCACTTGAGGGATCGACCGGTGGCGGGAATCGACCTTGCGACGATCGCGAGCCGAACCGAGGGCTTTTCCGGCGCCGACCTTGCCCACATCTGCGACAGCGCAACGCAATTGGCGATGGCCGACTCCATGCGCGCCGGGCAGGTTCGCCCGGTGACCATGGCCGACGTCAACGCCGCCGCCTCACAGATACGGCCTAGCACGGGGCCATGGTTCGACACCGCCCGCAACATTGTCGAATTCGCCAACAACGATGGCACGTACGACGAACTGGCGAAGTACCTGCGGCGCCGGAAAATTCGGTGATGCCGGACCCCGGCCTCGACCGCAGGGACCAAGCCGTTCACGTCGCCGACGCGTATATCGACACCAACAACTACGGGCGCGCCCGCGATGTGCTGCGGCAAGCGTTGTCGCAGCACCCAAACGATCCGACTCTGTTGACGCACCACGCCCGCGCCGAATACATGCTCGAGAACTATCCCAGCGCCGCGGCGAGTGCATGTGCCGCCTTGTCGGTGGCTCCGCAGTACGAGATGGCCATGCGCATGTATGCGCTATCGCTCGATGGCCTGGGTCGCGGTTACGAAGGCTTGTGGATGGCATGGCGGACTGTGCTCGCGCATCCGAATGCGCCGCTGGCACACCGCCTTTACGCGCAACTGCTGCAGAAGTCACGCCAATACGCCTCGGCCCTACTTGCAGTGGATAAGGCGCTTCGGCTTGATCCAACGAGTGTCGACACACTGATCCTGCGCGGCTCCATCCTGAACGACCTGGGCAGGATAGGGGAATCGGATGCGGCGTATCGGCAGGCGTTGGCCTTGGACCCGGGGAATGCCGAGGCGCTCAACAATATGGCCGTCAACCGGATGCGACGCGGCAGGTTCCAGCACGCCCTGCGGGGCTTTCTCGCTGCGGCGGGCATCGACCCGACTCTGGGGGAGCTCGCTCGCAGGAATATCGGGGTCGTCCTGCGAAGGGTCCTCAGATTCGTGACGGTGGCGGCGACGATTCTCAGTGTTCTCGTCGCCTTCGCCGCCGTGCTGTACGACGAAGGGCGCTCGACTGCCACTATTCGAGTGCTAGCCGCGCTCGTAACCGCGGCGCTGATCGCCGTGCTCGTACGATTGGGACGGGTTATTCCTCGTCAAGTCCTGGCATCGGTGCTGCGGCAGCAGTTCTTTGTCACGCTGCGACTCGTTCATGCGGTGATGGCGGTCGTCGCGGGCACGTGGGTCACCATCTTTCCGTGGCCCGGTGCGTTTATTGCCGTCGGCGGGATGCTGGCGATCAGCGGCATCGTGCTTTTCCGGGTTGGCTCCTTCATCGGCAGGTAGTCGGCCTACGATCCGTCCATGGCCGACCGCCCCATCACCCAGCTTGACAAATCCGACGTCCTGTCCGGCCTTTTCGCCGTATGGGACGACATCGACGGGCTGCTCGACGGGCTGTCCGAGACGGACTGGCGGGCGGCCAGCCCGCTGCCGGGCTGGGACGTCAAGGCCCTGGTGTCGCACATCGTCGGCACCGAGTCGTTCCTGGCCGGCATCGCGCCCCCGGAACCCGACGTCGACGTCTCCGCGCTCGACCACGTGCGCAACGGCATCGGAGCCATGAACGAGTGCTGGGTGCGTCACCTCAGCGGTGAACCCGGGGCCGCCGTCCTGGAGCGGTTCCGCGCGATCACCCGGGATCGCCGCGCCGCCCTGACCGGGCTGTCCGACGACGAGTGGAACGCGGTCACGGCGACGCCCGTGGGCCCGGAGAGTTACGGCCGGTTCATGCGGGTGCGGGTGTTCGACTGCTGGATGCACGAGCAGGACATGCGCCAGGCCCTGTCGCGGCCGTCGTCCGACGACGAGCTCGGCGGGGCCCCGTCGCAACTGTCCCTCGACGAGGTCGCGGCCAGCATGGGCTACGTGGTGGGCAAACTCGCCAAGGCGCCCGACGGGTCGCGCATCCTGTTCGAGCTGACCGGCTCGGTGACCCGCGACATCCGCGTCAGCGTCGACGGTCGCGCGCAGGTGGTCGACGACTTCGGCGGCCAAGAGCCCACCGCGACCATCCGGATGGACGGGCTGCAGTTCACCAGGCTTTCCGGCGGGCGCCCGATGAGCCCCGCGCGCAGCCAGGACATCGAGCTCGGCGGCGACGAGGACCTGGCCGCCCGGGTCGTCGAGCACCTGAACTTCGTGATCTGACCGCAGCCCGGCGGGGAACATAATTGCGTTGCCGCTGGTTGACAGCGGCGTACCATTGATAGTCCTGCCGAAGGTCGGCGGGGATGAGCGATAGACATGGGGCTGAAAGGTTTCGACATCGCGCATCGAATCAAGGGAAGCGTGCCGGTGCAGGCAAGAGACCACCGTAAGCGTCGCTGCAAATATATAAGCGCCGATTCACATCAGCGCGACTACGCTCTCGCTGCCTAAGCGACAGCTAGTCCGTCAGCCCGGGAACGCCCTCGGCCCGGAGCCTGGCGTCAGCTAGAGGGATCCACCGGTGAGTCCGGTCGCGGGACTCATCGGGACATACACAGCGACTGGGATCGTCATCCCGGCTAGTTCGCGTGACCGGGAGATCCGAGCAGAGGCATAGCGAACTGCGCACGGAGAAGCCTTGAGGGAATGCCGTTGGACCCGGGTTCGATTCCCGGCAGCTCCACCAAGAAAGTGCTGTTCAAAGCGATAAATTGGGTACGCGCCGCAACTACGTCGAGAGACGCGAGTTGGATTCTGCCTGGGGTGACCGGCTTTAATTCGTAGCGGAGGCAGAACTTTCGCAGTTAGAGGAGGTCTCGTGACCTATCGCCGTCTTGCCTGGGCGCTGGGCGCGGTGGTGGTGGCGGCCGTCATCCCCGTCCAGGCCCATGGCGAGCCGCTGACGAAGTGTCTGACCAACACTCCCACGGGCAAGCAGGTCTACGTGCCCTGCGATCTGCTCAACGCCGGCGCCAACTTCCCGCCGGGGCAGCGTTGTCCTCCACCGCTCGAGCAGTACCCGAAAGATGTGGCGGACTGGTGTGGCGAAGGTCCCGGCCTTGCGAGTCCCGCGCCCGCGAGTCCTCCGAGCCCGACAAGTCCTACGAGCCCTGTGCGGCCTACAAGCCCCGCGACCCCGACGAGTTCCGCGACCCCGACGAGTCCGACGACCCCAACGAGTCCGACGACCCCAACGAGTCCGACTGCCTCGACGACTCCGACGAGCGCGCCGGGTCTGAAGAGCGCTGGCTGACAACATCGCCTGTCGGAAGGCGAACCTTACGCGGCCGCCTGCAGGGTGATTTCGGAGATTGCCGTCCGGCTCTCGCCGTCCGTCGTGCCCAAGGTAGAGATCCACACCAGGACATTGGAAGTCTTGGTCCGGTTGTGCACTTCTATGCGGTTGTGCCCCGGCTGCAGCGGCGTGTTCGGGGTCAGCTCGGTGGTGTCGGCCAACTTGGTTGGGGTGTCGGTGGGCGACGAGCGGATCTGCACCCGGGTTCCCGTGCTGGATACGTCGATCGTCACGTTGCTCAGCGCGGTCGGTTGGGATAGGTGCAGCAGCAGTCCCATCCCTTGGATGAATTTCGGGAACGGATCGGCATCCTTGTACGTGACGGTGGACCACGCGGTGTTCGGGTTGCCGTCGATGGCCAAATTGGCGTTCTGCGGGTTGTCGGGGGCACCGTCGGGTGAAAAGACCGTCGCGCTCACCGGCTTGACCATTGGTCCGGGGCGAGTCCAGCGACCGAAGCCGTCGGTGAGGTACAGAACCGCCGCCGCGGTCAACAGGATCGCGGCGACGGCGGCGGCGACCGCGGCGATCCGGACCTTTCTGCCTTTCCGTTCCTTGTCTCGCGGCGATTCGGCGCGGAGTCGGGGCCGGCGTCGTTTCGGGGGAGGTTCGACTGAAAAGTTGATGATCTTGTCGGCGTCGAGGGTGTCGCCGTCCCAGGCGCCGCTGACTTCGACCTCGTCGCCGTCCGCGAGCTGACCCGGCCCTACGAGATCGGTTGGCATTTCGACCGGAACAAGAGTATGCCGGTCATCCAGTGGCTCATATGGGACCACCTGGAACGACAGGATCCCGACCTGGTTTTGCGCACCGACCGCCCTTTGCTCGACGCCGCGTACCGTCCCGTTGAGGACCAGACGCTCGAGACGCTGCGTGGGCGGGCGTTCATCCGGATGCGGTGCGGCGGCGTCCCGGCGGGCATCCTGCTGCGTGAGGGCTCGAGCAAAGTCGGCGCAACTCGGGTATCGCTCGTTCGGGTCCTTGGCCAGCGCCCTTGCCAGCACGGCGTCCAGGTGCGCGAGATCGGGTCGGCGCTCCGATATCCGCGGTGGCGGCGCACTGAGATGACGGCTGAGTACGACAGCACGATTTGAGTCGTGAAAAGGTGGGGCGCCGGTCAATAGGTAAAAGGTCGTGGCGGCCAGCGCATACTGATCCGCTCGGCCGTCGAGCGGCTTGCCCAGGAGTTGCTCGGGGGCCACGTAGTTGATGGTCCCTATGGCGACGTTGGCTTCGGTCAGGTTGCTGACGTCGTCGATTCTGCGAGCGATGCCGAAGTCGGTTAGCAGCACCCTGCGCCGGTGGCCGTCGGCCGCGGTCACGAGGATGTTCTCGGGCTTGACGTCCCGATGAAGCAGACGGCGATCATGGCCGAAGTCCAGCGCATCGGCCACCGCCGTCACGATTTCCGCGACATCTTCCTCCGGCATGCCGCGCGGATAACGCTCCCGAACCAGTCGACCCGCATCGGTGCCGTCAACGTAGTTCATCGAGATCCACAGCCGGCCGTTGAACTCACCGCGGTCCAGAACGCCGACGATGTGTGGGTGCCATAGCGTCGCTGCCAATTCGGCTTCGCGGTTGAATCTCGCCCGGAACTCCTCATCGGCCGTCGCGGCAACCGACAGGATCTTCAGCGCGTCCTGACGAGGCAGCCGAGGATGCTGGGCGAGGTAGACCTCACCCATACCACCGGTGCCGAGCAGGCGCTGAATGGTGTAGCCAGCGAAGACGTCACCGTTATCGAACGGCATGTCCCGAAGCCTACAAACCGGCAAGACCGGGGAGCGAATTCCGCCGCCGAGCGGTAGACCCACCCACCACGCAGGACTCTTGACGCTCCGCGCGGCAGCCAGTGCGTAAGGTTCGACCATGGACGTCGGGAGCAGGGCGCCGGAAATCCGCTATTTCAAGAGCGGCGGGCTGAACCTCGCGTTCTCGGTGACCGGAGCGGGGCCCGACCTCGTCGCCCCCGGCTTCTTCTCGCACCTCGATCTCATGTGGGAGGAGTCGTCGTCGCCCACTTCTACTCGCGGCTCGGCTCCTTCCGGCGCGTGATCGCCATCGATAAGCGGGGCGCCGGCCTCTCGGATCCGGTGATGCATAGATGCAAGCCGGAGGACCAAAGAAACCGATGACGCCGGCCGTGCGCCTAGGTGAGGTGAGGGGCGTGGCCTTACCGAACGGGCTAAGCTTCACTGCGCAGTATCGCCGACAGATAAGGGCGCCGTCGTGGCCGATGAGTTGCAGGTAGATC
The DNA here is from genome assembly GCF_059813025.1 of Mycobacterium sp. NGS26. Lineage (NCBI taxonomy): Bacteria > Bacillati > Actinomycetota > Actinomycetes > Mycobacteriales > Mycobacteriaceae > Mycobacterium > Mycobacterium sp. NGS26. The sequence goes on along the minus strand of NZ_JCALDU010000007.1, from coordinate 52,234 downwards.
CCATCGCGCTGCACGTCGGGAGCAACCACATCCTCAACGGCGTCGGCGAGGCCGCGGCGGAGTTCGTCAGCCATGAGGACGGGCTGGCTGAGGCTGCGCCGACATGGGTCGGTTCCTCTCAACTCGCGTTGACCGAGCTCGCGGCGCGGTGGGAGGCCCGGCACGACCGACACAAGCTCCAGGTGGGCGGTTTGGGCATCCACGTGGCCGACGCGATGGTCAACTTCGTCTCGAACGAGGACACATCGGCCCAGGCGCTCAGGTCGGTGCGGGAATAGGGGCGTAGCGGGTGGGACTCCTGACTCCTGCTGACGTCAAGCGCTGGGATCTCAACGCGATCCACTCGGTGTTCGAGACCGCCAGCGGACGCGCTAACACATTGCAGCGCTTGGGGGACAGCCTGCAGCAGGCCCACAACGTCCTCGCCGAATGGCAAGGGGAAGCAGGGGATGCTTTTCGCGCCGACGTGGGCAAGATTCGCCGCGACATTGCTGCGGACGGTGCGGAATCCCAGCGGGTGGCCGCGGCGGTGTCGCACGCCGAGGCGGACGTGAGCGCGTGCAAGCGCGAGCTGGATGACATCGAACGGGCCGCTCAGGCTAACGGCTGGTCCATCACGCCGGACTGGCGAATCGACGTCGGCCCCAAGGGGATTGGCACGAATCGAATCGACCTCGCCAACGAATTGCAGATATTGCAGGGCGAACTCAATGCCTGCAAGGTGCATGCCCACAACGCCGACCACGAGCTCGCCACCGCGGTCGGCGCGTCCGTTGCTGACGTGCCGCTCGATGCCGCGGGTGCCCAGCCAGGCGATGCCGCGCCGCCGCAAGGCCCACCGAAGCCCGCGCCGGAGGGCAAGCCGAAGACGTGGCAGGACATGATGCTGCCCGGTGGCGCCGCAGATTCTGAGCCCGGTGGCGCTCCGCCGAAGGGCCCGCGGGCTCCCGCGGCCGGGGGCAAGCCGCCGTCGCTTGAGGACCTCTTGCTGCCGACCGGCAAGAATGATCTCCCCGGCGCTGGGGATCAACCTCCACCCGGCGGTCCGCTCGACCTGCTGAGACGGCTTCAACAGCCGGTTGTTCCTGGCGCACTGCCGCCTCCGCCTAAGCCCGCGGAATTGGAGAACGCCAAGGCGATCATCCGCGGAATGCTGAGTAGGGACGGTCTGCCGCCCGATCAGATCGAGGCACAACTAAACGATTACTTGCAGCAAGCCCAGCAATGGGTCGCTACCGGCGGGCCCCATTACATTCCCCCTGAACCTCCGCCCCCGCCGCCACCGGGATTTGGCGAAGGTTTCGGCGACCGTTGGTTGGCGACCGAACAGGGGATCAAGAACCTTCTCGGACAAGGAGGACCTGGAGCGCCCGGCGTCCTCGAGTCGTGGTCGAAGTTGCTCCAGGGCACCGTCGAGACGACCCAAAACCCGATCGGCGCGGTGGCCGGGGAAGTCAAGAACGCGTGGGACTCACCGAGCGCGGCCTACTATCTCGGCGGCAAAGCCTCCGACGCTGCCACGACTCTGCCCGGGCTGCTGTTCGGCGGGGAGGGAGCTGCCGTTAAGGCAGGCCTGGGCGACATCGGCCCCGGTGTGCTCGACACAGGTCCGGCGGTTTCACCCCATGTACCGATTGGCTTCGATCACCCTCCGACCTACAACCCGTGGGCAGATGGGGCGGCGGCGGATCTCAATTACGCGTTCGCGCCCGGAGGGCCCACGTCAGGACTCACGCGACAACTCGCTGACATGTCGACCCACTACGTCGGCGAAAACCCAGACCGAGTTGTGTTGGGCAAGTTCGGTGGCCAGGACGGCGGCTATATCGGCGAAGGCAGAGGGCACGGCGGCATCTACTTCGATACCGGCGACCCAGCCTGGGAGGCCATGACCCATGGGCTAAGCCATCCTCAATCCGAAGGACTTGCGTGGCAAGTCAACGAACAGTTCCTCCGAAGTCGAATGGAGAGCGGAATACCTCGGATCGACTACGAACTACTCGGCAAATTTTCTTCCGTGGACGACGTCTTAGTCGTGGATCCGGATTCTTTCTCGGCTAGAGAGATAGCGTTCTTAAAGAGCAATGCGGCATTGTATGGCTATCAGCAAGTTGGGAACTCGTGGGTGCGTATTGCGGATGGGGGGAAATGACAGAGGAATTCCTGATTGAAGTTCGGTCAATTGTCGAGCCTCTCCTGACGAGTCTTGGCTTTCAGATGGATGCGTACGACAGTGATGTGACTGAAGGCGGGCCGAAAAGCTCTGTCGTATACTTCCGTTCGAGGGATTGCAAGATCCAAATATATGACTCACCTCGGGAAGCTTCGATCAATTGTATGATCGCCCCGCTTGACGCCCCAAACGTGTTTGGTCCTTCCGATCGCTATGGCAAGTGGCAATATATTGTTATGTTTGCCATAAGAAAAGGCATTCCACGCGAAGAGATTATGAAGGACAAGATCCCAGCCGAATTTCCGACCACTACTCAAAGACTTGAGTGGGTGAGAGACCGGATCGAAAAGTATTTCCGTATTGCCCACGATGGCATCCTCGAAGTGCACGGACCAGAGTACTGGAACCCAAGCGGGTGAAATGTTAGGGCAGGCTTTGTTCGACTCGTTGACCGCGTCGTCGACGCCATAAACAAACCGCGCCAAACGGGAGGGACCTGAATCGGGGCTGAGGCGGAACGAATCGACAGTTCAGCAGGCATTTTGTTTGGACGGTAACGCGCCTGGACGGTGCGCGGAACGAACTGGCAAACCGCGGTAGAGCCTTGGTTTCGATTCCCGGCGGCTCCACTCAACTAGGTGCCGAATGTAGCCTCAGAGGCAGCGGATTCAGGTACGCGCTGGGCGGAGAGGACGAGCACCTTCGCAGCATCGCGATATCAACATAGTGCTGCCCCACGGTACAAATCGTTCAATAGGCCTTCTCAGCGGCTTCTCAGCGGCCCGTCCATACGCTGGCGCTGCCATGTTTACAGCAAATCATTTCGCCCACCGGGTGGCCCGCGCCGAGGTCTTGATTAGATGACGGGGCAATCGGTTTCGGCGCATGTTCGGAATGACGCCGACGACTGCGACACGCGAACGATGAGCGGACGCAGCCGGGCGCTCCTGCCCGGCGAACTGGCGCACGCCTCGGTGATGGGTGCCCTGTGCGCGGCGATAGCGATCGTCGCGGTGATCCTTCCCCACGCGGGTGGGCTCGGACTGCTGGGCACCGCGCCGATGGGGCTGGTGGCCTATCGCTACCGGATTCGCGTTCTGATCACCGCGACCGTCGCCGCGAGTGTGATCGGCTTCCTGGTGGTCGGTCTGAGCGGGTTCGGGGCGGTCGCCCTCTGTGCCTACGTCGGCGGCCTGGCCGGAATCGTGAAACGCCGCCGCCGTGGCACGCCGACCGTCATCGCGTTTTCGATTGGCGCCGGTCTTGTCGTCGGTGTCGCGGTCGTCATCGCGCTGACCGTCCTGGTCCGGCTTCGGGAGCTGGCATTCCACACGATCACCGCCACGGTGGACGGAGTCGCGATGGCCGTGGCGCGCGTGCCGCACCTCCAGGTGGTCGCGGCGGAGATCAAGCGTTTGTTCGCCGCCGCGCTGCATTACTGGCAGTGGCTCGTCCTCGGATCCGCCGTCGTCGGGATCATGGGCGCCTCGGTGGTCGGTTGGTTGGTCTTGTCGCGGGTGCTGGTCCGGCTGCGCGGCGTTCCCGACGTGCACAAATTGGATGCGCCGGTCGGCACCGGGCCGATCGCGCCGGTCCCGGTGCGGCTCGATGAGGTGCGCCTCCGTTACCCGCACCGCGATCGCGACGCGCTGCGCCCGGTCAGCCTGGACCTGCGGGCGGGCGACCACGTGGCGGTCACCGGTGCCAATGGCTCGGGGAAAACCACTTTGATGCTGATCCTGGCCGGCCGCGGACCGACCTCGGGCACCGTCGAACGCCCCGGCGCGGTGGGTCTCGGTCAGCCCGGTGGGACTGCCGTCGTCATGCAGCACCCGGAAAGCCAGGTGCTGGGCACGCGGGTCGCCGACGATGTGGTCTGGGGATTGCCGCCCGGCAAGACCACCGACGTCGACGGGTTGCTCGGTGAGGTCGGGCTGGCCGGCCTCGGCGGGCGCGACACCGGCGGCCTGTCCGGCGGTGAACTGCAGCGCCTGGCGGTGGCCGCGGCGCTGGCGCGAGAGCCGGCGCTGCTCATCGCCGACGAGGTCACCAGCATGGTCGACCAGCAGGGCCGGGACGCACTGCTCGCCGTGCTGTCGCGTCTGACCGACCGTCACGAAACCGCGTTGGTGCACATCACCCACTACGACAACGAGGCCGAATACGCCGACCGCACGATCGACCTCAGCGATTCGCTGGACAACACCGCGACGGTCGAGACCGCCGCCGCGCCCGCGCCGACGGCCGCGATGGTAACTCGGTCTGACACCCCGGTGCTCGAACTCAGAGGTGTCGGCCACGAATACGGCAGTGGCACCCCGTGGGCGCAGGCCGCGCTCCGCGACGTCAGTTTCGTGGTGCATGAGGGCGACGGCCTGCTGATCCACGGCGGCAACGGCTCCGGTAAGTCGACGCTGGCCTGGATCATGGCCGGCTTGACGACACCCACCACCGGCACCTGTCTGCTCAACGACCGCCCCGCCGCCGAGCAGGTCGGCGCGGTCGCGCTCCAATTCCAGGCCGCCCGGCTGCAGTTGATGCGCAGTCGAGTCGATCTGGAAGTGGCTGCGGCGGCGGGCTTTTCGCCTGACGATCACGACAGGGTGACCGCGGCACTGGCGGCTGTCGGACTCGACGCCGCACTGGCGAAGCGGCGCATCGACCAGCTCAGCGGCGGCCAGATGCGCCGAGTGGTCCTGGCCGGATTGCTGGCGCGGTCGCCGCGCGTGTTGATCCTCGACGAGCCGCTGGCGGGACTGGACGCGGCCAGCCAGCGCGGCCTGGTGCGGCTGCTCGCGGATCGGCGCCGCGACACCGGTCTGACCGTGGTGGTCATTTCCCACGACTTCGCCGGCCTGGAGGAGCTTTGCCCCCGCACGCTGCACTTGCGAGAGGGCATGCTGGCACCGGCACCGGTCGCGGCCGGGAAAAACAGCGTGGAAACGGCGTCGCCGACGAAGCGCCCGGCCCGCCGCCCACCTCGCCCCGTCGTTCTGCTGCGCCCGGTGCCCGGGCGTTCCGCCATCCACGACCTGTGGGCCGGCACCAAACTGACTGCGGTTTTCGGCATTTCGCTGTTGTTGACGCTCAACCCGGGCTGGGTGCCGATCGGACTGATGGCCGCGCTGATGCTGGCGACGGCATGGGTCGCACACATTCCCCGAGGCGTGCTGCCGTCCGTACCGCGTTGGCTTCCGATCCTGCTGGCCATCGTGGGCGTCACGGCGGCTCTGGCCGGCGGCGGTCCGCACATCCAGGTGGGCACGGTCTCGCTCGGACTCGGCGGACTGTTGGATTTCCTGCGCTTCACAGCGTTGTCGATCGTGTTGCTCGGCCTGGGCGCACTGGTGTCCTGGACCACCAACATTGCCGAAATCGCACCCGCGGTGGCCACTTTGGGACGACGCCTGCGGCGGCTGCGGATTCCCGTCGACGAGTGGTCGGTCGCGTTGGCGCTGGCGCTGCGCACATTCCCGATGCTGATCGACGAATTCCGGGTGCTCCACGCCGCTCGCCGGTTGCGGCCCAAACAACGAGCGGGGACCCGCACGGCCCGCTTCAGGGGGTTGGCGGCGGACGTGATCGACCTGATTGTCGCGGTCATCACCGTGACTCTGCGACGCGCGGACGAGATGGGTGATGCGATCACCGCCCGCGGCGGCGCCGGTCAAATCTCGGCGGCCCCGTCGCGGCCGAAACTGGTTGACTGGGTGGCACTTTCGATCGTGTCGGCGGTCTGCCTGGCCGCGTTGGTGCTGGGCGCCTAGCGGCTGGCTCTTGCTCAGAACCGAACCAACGCCGGCACGTCCGCCAATGCGCAGTTGGGGATGCCTTCGGCCGCGCGCAGCAGGAAGTTGAGCTTCTCGATTCGCTCACCGGACCGCGGCGCGCCGTTCTTCTGAAACGGTGCCCCCAACCCCACCGCCAGATCCATCACGATGTCGTCGAGGACACCGCCGGACCGCCCCGACGGGATCGCCAAAATGTCGTTCGCTGCGGCGTATTCGAAGCAGTCCAGCGCCTCGGCGATGGTGCCGACCTGGTTGGGCTTCATGATGAACCCGTCGACCGCGGAGGACCTGACGGCACGTTCCAGGCGTTCGCGGCTGGTGACGATCAGGTCGTCACCGAGGATGATCGAACGGCCGATGGTGTGCGCCGCCTTGGTGAACCCATCCCAGTCATCCCCGTCGAGCAGGTCTTCGATGAACACCAGCGGGAACTCCTCCGACAGCCCGCGGGCATAGTCGATCAGAGCCTCCGCGCTCACTCGCCCGCCGTCGAATGCGTATGTCCGAGAACTCTTGTCGTAGACCTCGCTGGACGCACAGTCCAGGGCGAACGCCATGACGTCGGCGCAGCCGGCGCGATCGACGGCCTCGGCCAGCACCGCCATGACCACACGCGGGTCGCCGGACGGCGCGACATACCCGTACGACGGCGCCACCAGCGGCGCGCGGCCGAGCCGTTTGGTGAGCACCTCGCCCAGCACGCCGAACAAACGCACCCCCTTCTCGACCGCTGACTCGATGGAGTCGGCGCGATAGGGCAACACGAGGAACTCGTTGAACGTCTGGAAGACGTCTCCGTAACGGCCACCGTTGATCATGTTGAAGCTCGGCACCGGCACGGTGGTCGGCGGCTCGCGTCCCAGCAGTGCGCGGACATAGGTGTGCGTGGGCACGCCCGCCGCCGCGGACGCCGCGCGCAGCAGCGCGACAGAGGTGGCGTAAATCGTGTTTCCGCCGAGCCGGTGCTTGTCCGGTGTGCCGTCGAATTCGATCAGGACCCGGTCCAGAGACCGCGGGTCGTCGAGTTCGGCGCCGATTAGAACGGGACCGATTTCGTCGGCCACGGCGGAGACCGCGCGGTGCACGCTCAGCCCGTCGTATTCAGCCCGGTCTCCGTCACGCAGCACGAACGCCTCGTGCACACCGACCGACGTACCGGTCGGCGACGCGCCGCGGCCGACATGGCCGGTGTCGGTGGTGATTTCGACCTCTACCATCGGACGCGCCTTGCAATCCAGCAGTTGGCGGGCGACGACGGACGCGATCCGCATCAAGGTGGCTTGTGTTAGAACACCGCGATGCAGACCGCCACGAACTGGCAGATCGCCGCGACCGCCGTGCACGCGTGAAATATCTCGTGATAACCGAACGTCACCGGCCACGGATCGGGCCGGCGCAGTCCGTAGAACACCGCACCGAGGCTGTAGAGTGCGCCGCCGACCGCGAGCAATATCGCCGCGGCCGCACCGACGTTGTGCACGATCGTCTCCGCGTACCAAACCGCTACCCAACCCAGCAGCAGATAGAGCGCCACGCCCAGCCAGCGCGGGGCGCCGGGCCAGAACAATGTCAGCGCAATCCCGGCCAGCGCCCCGCCCCACACGATCGCCAGCACCATGCGACCTGTCGGGGGCGGCATGCTCAGCCTGGCGAACGGCGTATAGGTGCCGGCGATGAAGACGAAGATCATCGAGTGGTCCAGCCGCCTCATCCAGGTCCGTGCGGTCGCCGAACCCCAGTGGACGCGGTGATAGGTCGCGCTGACCGCGAACATCGCGACGATCGCCAGCGCGTAGGCCAACGTTGCTTGCCCGGCCCGCGTCGACACGACAGCCCACGACACCGCGACCAACACCGAACCGGCCGCGAGCGCCGCGTAGGCGCAATAGTGATGGATCCATCCGCGCAGCCGTGGCTTGCTCAGAACACCGGCCCCCGGCTCGGCGATCCGCCCGGTGTTTTCGGGGCGTGTATCGACCTGAGAGCTCAACATCCCTCCCTTGCTCGCGACCCGGATTGCCGTTGAGTGGCTCTGCGCCAGGCAATCCCTGGGAGCGCCAGGGTATGGGCGGGTCGCTGAGAGGCCGCTGAGAACGGCGGGGTGACCTCCCGCGGGCGGGACGGAGAGCTTCGCTGTTCTCAGCTGACTCTCAGCCCGGCAGAATCAGACTATGGGGGTGTTTGCCCGTGTCGCGCGCCTGCCCACCTGGGGTATCCCGGCCCGCTCGGCCGCGGTCTCGGCGGTGGTCGTCCTGGTTGCGCTTGCGATCGCGGGAGCGGGCTTGGACCTGATCTTGTACCGGTCGTTGTTGGCGGGCGTCGACGACGCCGCCGCCGGCAGAGTTCATTTCATTGTCGACGCCCTGCACTCGGATCCGCCCGACAAGCTCGACAGCACGCTGTTGACCACCAACCAGCGCGTGGTCGCCATCCAGGTGATCGGCGCCGACGGCAAAGTGGTGCAGCGGTCCGGGACCGCGCCCGCGACGCCGCTGCTACCCACCACGGAGTTCGGCTTCAGCCTGCGCCGCGGCATATCGGACGATGCGGTGCCCAACGACGACATGCGTGTCGCCGGTCAGCGGGTCAACACGGCATTCGGCGAGTACACGGTGCTCGTCGGCGGAGGAAGCGAGGCGGCCGAGGCGACCGCGCGGATCGTTGCGCTGCTGCTGGCCGGCGGCGCCCCGATCGTCGTCGGGGTGGCCGCAACCGCCACCTACAGGCTGGTTCGCCGGTCGCTGCAATCGGTCGACGCCATCCGCAGCAGGGTGGCCGAGATCTCGACCTCCGACCTGGCCGATCGGGTGCCCGTGCCCGCCAGTCGTGACGAGATTTCGGCCCTGGCGGTCACCATGAACGAAATGCTGGCGCGCCTGGAATCGGGCCACCGCGCGCAACAGCGGTTCCTCGGCGACGCCTCTCACGAACTGCGCAGCCCGCTGGCCACCATCATCTCCGGTTTGGAAGTCGCCGAGGCGCATCCCGAATTGCTCGATTCGGAATTGGCGATCGACACCCTGCTTCCGGAGGCGCACCGCATGCGGGCACTGATCGAGGATCTACTCCTGCTGGCCCGCGCCGACGAGCAAAGCCTGGCGATGCGCAAAGAGCAGGTGCCGCTCGGCGACCTCGTCGAAGCGGAGGCTGCACGGGTACGGCGCGATGGCTGCGCAATTCACACCGCAATCTCGCCGACGAGTTTGGTCGGCGATCCGGCGGCGGTCTCGCGGGTGATTCGCAATCTCGTGGATAACGCTGTGTATCACGCGAAATCGCGTGTCGACGTCGACGTCGGCAGCCGAGACGGCAACGTCATCCTCACCGTCAGCGACGACGGGCCAGGCATCGCGCCGGCCGACCGGGCTTGGGTCTTCGAACGGTTCGTGCGCCTGGACTCCGACCGCGCGCGCAGCGGCGGGGGAACCGGCCTGGGCTTGGCGATCGTCGCCGAGATCGTCGCCGCGCACGGTGGCACCGTCACCATTGACGATCGCCCGGGCGGTGGAACCGCCGTGATCGTGATGTTGCCTCAACAAACCAACCGGTAGCCGACACCTCGAACCGTCTCAATAGTGTTGGTACCGAAGGGAACATCGATCTTGCGGCGCAGATATCCCACGTACACCTCGACGACATTGTCCGGTCCCTGGTAGTGGGCGTCCCACACGTTGCGCAATATCTCGGCCTTCGTCAGCACGGCCTCCTTGTTGCGCATGAGAAACTCCAGCAGCCCGAACTCGCGCGGCGTCAGCGAGATCTGCGTCGGCCCGCGTTGCACCAGGTGCCGAGAGGGGTCCAGGGATAGCGATCCGGCGGTCAGCACCACCGGCCGCTCGGGCGCGCCGCGACGCACCAACGCACGCAGACGCGCCACCAGTACGCGAAACGAAAACGGTTTCGTCAGATAGTCATCGGCTCCGAGATCGAACGCGTCGGTCTCGTCGTACTCACCATCCTTGGCCGTGAGCATGAGCACCGGTGTCCACACCTCCCGTTCCCGCATCCGGCGCAGCACCTCATATCCGCTGTGCCCGGGGAGCATGATGTCGAGAACCACTACGTCGAAGCTGTTCTCGACCGCCTCGCGTAGGGCGTCTACGCCCGTGTGGACGGCGGTCACGACGAAGCCCTCGGCCTTCAGTCCCAAAGACAGCGTCGCCGACAATCGTGCCTCGTCCTCGACGAGGAGAACCCTCATGTCGGTACGCTACTTCGTGCGCCAGGTGCGCGAAAGATCGCGCCAGGTCAGGGGGCCGGCGCTACCAGTAGTACACGCGCGACGGTGGAGCGAGTTCATCGAAAGCTGCGTCGTCGCCGCTGCGCCAGCGACCAAGTGCGGCGTGCAGGGCCATGCGGTCGCGATGTCGCTGATTGCGGTTTTCCTGACGGTGCTGCGGTCCGGCATGGCACATCGAGCAGGAGCAGACATTGGTGCCGGTGTAATGGAGTGTCCAGTGGCACTTGGTCTTTGGCAGCCAACCGCCCCATTTGGCGGGAGGCCGCTCAGGAAGATCGCAGATGGAGTGATCGGATGCGTGTTGCGCTTCAGCGGCAAGATCGCCGCGGGCGAGTTGAACCCAAAAGGGACTATGAGCATCGGTGCGGGACAAGGCAGAGCCTCCGGGGACTAAGGCCCCTGCCCGCTACCCCCGGGTGAGGACGGACAGGGGCTGCGGTGTCTCCACCGAGTCCCGGGCCCTGCGATATACCGTGCTCACCCTGCCAAGGTATCAGCCACAGCAAATCGAAATCGCCAGCCGGCCGACCGTCTTCGCGTCCCTCCCCGGGTAAGCACTCGCGCCCTATGTGTCATGACCACGGTTCGGCTGCTCGAACCACAGAAGTCCGCCCGGCTCCGTGGAACCGAGGGAGTGGCCCATCATCCACAGCCAGTGGTCGTCTTCGTACCGCTCCATCGAGCCGGGTGGGAAGTCGACCTCGGGGAACGGGTTGGAATTCTCCCCGTCACCTCGATGCGCGGCGGCGCGGCCCAGGCAGAACGGGCAGTCATCGTGATCTTCGAAGTTCTCTAGCGCCCGCTGGGTGATCACCACCTTCCGGCCGTCGGGTAAATCAAAAACCTCCTCCATGCGAACCATGGTCCCACCGGATTCCGACAGGCTGTTCGCCGTCGAGGGTTTGACGCCGGTCCCTTGCTCCTATACTCGACCTACTCATTGGAGGGTGCGATGACCACAACCTGGGACACGTTGGATCGCTATGTCGTCATCTCGACGGATACGCACGCCGGGGCGGATCTCTACGGGTACAAACCGTATCTGCCGGCGCGGCTGCACGACGAGTTCGATGCGTGGGCCAAGGCCTACGCCAGCCCGTTCGACGACCTGATCGTCGCCACCGCCAACCGGAACTGGGACCACGAGCTTCGCATCGCCGAGATGGACGCCGACGGCGTGGCCGCCGAGGTGCTGCTGCCCAACACGGTGCCGCCGTTCTTCCCGACCACCCCGAACATCACCATCAGCCTGCCCCGCACCCGCGAGGACTTCGAAAAGCGTTGGGCCGGTGTGCAGGCCCACAACCGGTGGCAGATCGACTTCTGTTCGCTGGCGCCGGCCCGGCGGCGCGGGCTGATCCAGATCTTTCCCAACGACGTCGAGCTGGCGCTGGAGGAAATCCGCTGGGGCGCGCAGCAGGACTGCTTTGGTGGCGTGCTCATTCCGGCGGTCTCGCCCGGCGACCCGCACGTGGCCCCGCTCTTTCACACCCGCTATGAACCGATCTGGGCGCTGTGCGCCGAGCTGGACCTCACGGTGGTGCAGCACGCGGGCGCCGGCAGCCCCGAGATGCCGATGGACCAGCCGGCGTCCAACGCGGTGCTGATCACCGAGATGGCGCTGTGGGCCCAGCGCACGCTCGGGCACCTGATCCTGGCCGGCGTGTTCGAGCGGTATCCGACGCTGCGGTTCGTGCCGACCGAGCAGGGCACGATGTGGGTGCAGGAGCAACTGGCGGTGCTCGACGCCATGGTGCCCACCATGAAATCCGAGGCCCACAACCGCACCTACGGCATGTTCGGTGGATCGTCGGTCGACGCGCTGACCCTCAGCCCGAGCGAGTACGCCAAGCGGAACTGTTATCTGGCAAGCGAATTGATGCCCTACGAGTCGGCGATGATCGACTTCATGGGGGCCGACCACATCATGTGGGGCAGCGACTACCCCCACGAGGAGGGATTTGCGCCTCACTCCAAGCTGGCCATTCGCTGGGCCCTGCACGACCGGCCGGAGGACACCTGCCGAAAGATCCTGGGCGGCAACGCCGGTCGTCTCTACCGATTCGACCTCGACGCGCTGGTGCCGGTGGCCGCCAAGATCGGGCCCACCGTCGCGGAGGTGGCCACTCCCGTCGAGGACACCGGCTATCGCTCCCCGGCGGCTTTCGGCTACCGGCCGTTCGAGGGGGGCCTGGCCCTCAAGCGGCTGGCTCCCGAACGGCGCTAACCGGACTCCTCGGCCAGGGCGGCGCCGAGCCGGCGGGTCGCAGCAGCGAGCTGCGTACCCAGCCGGGTGACCGCCGCGCCGCTCATCGGCTCGGCGCTGGGAACCAGGCTGAGCATCAGGGCGATGCCCGACCCCGGCTCCAGGATCGGGGAGTCGATGTGGCTCACCTCGTAGCTGCGGTCGGGGGCCAGGCTGATCGGGAACCACTCCTCGGTGTGGATCAGCTCGTCGGTCAACTCCTGCGCAAGCCGGCTCAGCCGGCTGGAACGCACCTCGGCGCTGCGCACGACCTGCGCCAGTTCCCGCAGGCGCAGGTCCGGCAGGATGTGCAGGCCGACCGCGTAGCCGCGCCGCTTGGCCGCGGCGATGGCGCGGCGGTAGCGATCGCGCGCGTCCCCGGGCAGGGCGGCCAGCCAGCGCTCCCGAGCCTCCGGCCCGGCCCAGGCGACGATCGACGCCCCATACGGCGGGCGGTGCGGGAACTGGGTGCCGACGGGCATCGGGTGACCGCCGCCGCGCGGGCTTCGGACCTGATCGACGACGGTGGAGTGGTCGTCGCTCACCGAGAACGCGACGCAGTGCGCGCCCGTCGCGGCCGACAGCTCGGCCATCGCGGAGCGGGCCAGCACGAGCGCCGGGTAGCGGCCCGCCGCCTCGTGGCCGAGGCGGACCAGGGCGGGACCGAGGTGGTAGGTCTTGCGGACCGGGTCGCGCAGCAGCCAACCGGCCCGGAGCAGTTCGGACAGCATCGAGTGGCAGCTGGCCTTGTGCACGTTCAAGTGCCGCGACACCTCGGCCAGGCTCATCCCCCGGCTCCCGTCGCCCGCCAGGTGCTCGAACAGGTTCACCACCCGCTCGGTCTGTGGGGAGGGACGCGGGGCCATGGACCCGATGGTCGCATAATGCGACTGCTTGCGGTGATATAAGCGACCATGTGACCATGGCCACAATGACGGACCTTCGAGGCAAGACGGCGGTCGTAACCGGCGGAGCCGGGGGCATCGGCCGGGCCATGGGCAGGCGTTTCGGCCGCGAGGGCATGAGGGTGGTGCTGGCCGACGTCCTCGCCGAACCGCTGGACGAGGCGGCCCGGGAACTCGCGGGCGAGGGCATCGAGGCGGTCGGAGTCATCACCGACGTCACCGACTACGCGTCGGTCGAGGCGCTGGCCGCCGACGCACTCGATCGCTTCGGCGCGGTGCACGTGGTGTGCAACAACGCCGGCACCGGCGGCGTCTCCGAGGGCTACATGTGGGAGCACGACCTCGCCGATTGGCGCTGGGGGATCGACGTCAACGTGCTGGGCGTCATCCACGGCATCAAGGCTTTCGTGCCCATCCTGCTGGAGCAGGGCGAGGGACACGTGGTCAACACCTGCTCGGGCAACGGCGGGTTCGCGCCGATCGCGCGCGGCGCCATGGGCGGACCGGCCACGGCGGTCTACCCGATGACCAAGGCCGCGGTGCTGTGCCTGACCGAGAGCCTCTACACCCACCTGGAGATGACGGGGACGCGGGTTCGCGCGCACGTCCTGTTTCCCGGCGGCTTCCTGAACACCGGCATCTGGGAGTCGTGGCGGCACCGACCGCAGCGCTACGCCGCGACCCAAGAACGCCGCACGCCCGAGCAGACCCTGGCGAGCGTCGTGGCCCGCTTCGAGGCCGCCGGATCGCGCGTCGAGTTCACCCCGCTCGACACGGTCGCCGATCAGGTGGTGGACGGAATCCGGGCGGACCGCTTCTGGATGATGGGCCCGCCCACCTCGGCCGATCAGGTGGTGAGCCGCAAGGCGGCATCGATCCTGGCGCGCGGCGAGCCCGACTACCTGGTCGACGTTCTCGGCCAGAGTGCCGAGAAGAAGCCGCAAACCAAAGGAGCAGCAACATGATTCGCTACGGCCCCCGCCCACCCGAGGAGCAGGTCGACCACGAGATCGACGCTACCAAGGCGCCCATCGCCACCGAGGCGGTGACCGTCGCCTACCTCACGGATCCGGCGATCGTCGCGGCCGTGTTGCCCAAGCCGCTCGAGCCGGCGGCCGAACCGCTGGTGCGCGTCCAGCTTCAGCGGGTCCAAATCGAGGGCATGGCGCCGTTCGGGTCGGCGGTGTTCTCGGTGACCGCCCGGCATGGCGAAGTCGAGGGCGACTATCCGCTTTTCATGCCCCAGTCCACCGAACAATCGGTCACGGGCGGGCGCGAAACGTTCGGTGAGCCAAAGAAATTGGCCCACATCGACCTGCAGCGCGACGGCGACCGCGTCACCGCAACCGTGGACCGGCTGGGCTATCAGCTCATCCGGATGAGCGGCCGGGTCACCGGCCCGGCTGAGCTGCCGCCAGACCAGGTGAACACCGAGTTCTACTTCAAGTTCCTGCGTGCCCCCGACGGCAGCGGCATCACCGACCCCCACCTGGTCTACGGCGAGTACCACCGGCACTACGAGCTGCTGGAGAACATCGACGGCACCCTCGAGTTGGGGGAGTCGCCGCTGGATCCGGTGGCCGACATCGTGATTCGCCAGATCAGGGCGATCACCTGGTGCCGCCGGCGCACCGTGCAGGTGGGGCGGATCGCGGCGCGGGTGCCGCAGGAATGGCTGCTGCCGTACGTGCACCAGCGCTACGACGACGTGGCTCTGCTGGCCGCCCCCCGGCCCGAGCCGGCGCGCGCGTAACTCATGGACCGCTACACCGTCATCTCGGCCGACTGTCACGCCGGCGCGGACCTGCTCGACTACCGCGAGTACCTCGATCCGCAGTATCGCGACGAATTCGACGGCTGGGCAAGGGAATACGTCAACCCGTTCGGCGATCTCACCGAGGCCGACGCCGAGCGCAACTGGAACAGCGAGCGACGCAACTCGGACCTGGACCGGGAAGGCATCGCGGGGGAGGTCATCTTCCCGAACACCGTGCCGCCGTTCTTCCCTCAGGCGAGCCTGGCCGCCCCCCAACCGGAGACCGCGCGCGAGCTCGAGCTGCGCTGGGCCGGCCTGCGCGCGCACAACCGCTGGCTCGCCGACTTCTGCTCCGCCTCGCCCGAGCGGCGCGCCGGGGTGGGTCAGATCCTGCTGCCGGACCTCGACCAAGCCACCGCCGAGGTAGCGCAGATCGCCAAGCTGGGCCTGCGCGGCGGCGTGCTGCTGCCCGGAATCCCGCCCGGGGCCGGCGTCCCCCAGCTCTACGCCGAGCACTGGGAGCCGCTGTGGGCGGCGTGCGACGACGCGGGCGTCGTGGTCAACCACCACGGCGGCAACGCCGGCCCGAGCCCGACGGACGGGTGGGGCAGCTCGTTTGCGGTATGGGTGTACGAGACGCACTGGTTTGCGCACCGGGCGTTGTGGCACCTGATCTTCAGCGGCGCACTCGATCGCCATCCCGACCTCACGGTGGTCTTCACCGAGCAGGGCGCCGGGTGGATACCGGCGACGCTCGACTCGCTCGACGTGGCGGCCGCCCGTTACGGGCGGGCGAACTCGGCGATCGCCCGCTTCGCCGGGCCCACCGCCGGCTCGCTTTCGCTGCGGCCCAGCGAGTTCTGGGCCCGCCAGTGTTACGTCGGCGCCAGCTTCATGCGACCGGTCGAGTGTGCCGAGCGCCACCGCATCGGCGTCGAGAAGATCATGTGGGGAAGCGACTACCCCCACCTGGAGGGCACTGCCCCCTACACCCGGGAGGCGTTGCGCCACACCTTCTCCCGCGTCCCGGCCGACGAGGTGGCGGCCATGATCGGCGGGAACGCGGCGGCCGTCTACGGCTTCGACCTCGACGCGCTGGCGCCGTTGGTCGACCGCATCGGCCCGACCGTGGCCGAGGTCGCCGAGCCGCTGGCGGCCGTGCCCGCCGACGCGAGCAGCACCGTCTTCGAGCCCGACCCCATCCGCACCTGGTAGCGAAAGGACCAAAGTGGACCCCTACACCATCATCTCGGCCGACTGCCACGCCGAGCTGCCGACCGAGCGGTACCGCGAATACGTCGACCCGGAATACCGGGAGGACTTCGAGGTCTACCTGGCGGAGAAGACCGCCGCGGCGCAGGC
This sequence comes from Mycobacterium sp. NGS26, assembly GCF_059813025.1. Taxonomy (NCBI): domain Bacteria; kingdom Bacillati; phylum Actinomycetota; class Actinomycetes; order Mycobacteriales; family Mycobacteriaceae; genus Mycobacterium; species Mycobacterium sp. NGS26. Next base: position 35,762 of record NZ_JCALDU010000007.1, on the reverse strand, counting down.
CGGCGGATTCATCGACGAGGAGTTCGCGCAAGCGTGGTTCTCCGAGCACGGCGAGGGCATCGCCGGCGGATGGGATGTGGGCCTGCGGGACAAGGAATTAGACGGCGACGGCGTTGTCGGCGAGGTCATCTTTCCCGACGCCGACGCCGTGACCGGGGTCGCCGGCGCCCCGTTCGGGGCCGGGCTGGGCCAGTCCGGCGACCTCGACCCCGGGCGTGCCATGGCCGGGGCGCGGGCCCACAACCGCTGGCTGGCCGAGCTGTGCAGCCACAGCCCCGAGCGGCGGGCCGGCGTCGCGGTGGTGCCGATACTCGCGGACGTCGACGCGGCGGTCGCCGAGATCACCCGCGCGGCGGAATCCGGACTGCGGGGCGGGATTCTGATCCCCGCGCGCTGGGTCGGCTACCCGCCGTACCACGACCGTCGCTACGACAAGGTCTGGGCCGCCTGCCAGGACCTGCAGATGCCGATACACACCCACTCCGGTCCCGCCCCGCAGGAGGAGTACGGCGGGCACCTCGGCATCTATGTCACCGAGGTGCGTTGGTGGGGTGCCCGGCCGCTGTGGTTCGCGTTGTGGTCGGGCGTGTTCGAGCGCTTCCCGCGGCTGCGCTGGGGGGTCACCGAGTGCGGCGCGTTCTGGGCCAACGACCTGCTTTGGCTGATGGACACGCGGTATCTGCGTGAGCACTCGGCCAAGAAGATGAGCCATCAGATGGAGGGCGACCTGACGATGCCGCCGTCGGCCTACTTCGACCGGAACTGTTTCATCGGGGCCACCACCACGGAGCGCAGGGAGCTGGCGCGGCGTTACGAGATCGGCGTGTCGAACCTGCTGTGGGGCAACGACTTTCCCCATCCAGAGGGAACCTGGCCGCACACCCGGGACTGGCTGCGCCGCTCCTTCTGGGATGTTCCCGTCGAGGAGACCCGACAGATGCTGGGCCTGGCGGCGGCCGAGATATACAACTTCGACCTCGGTGCACTCGGTGGGCTGGCCGAGCGCATCGGCCCGACGCCCGAGGACCTCGGCCAGGACGACGCGGTCAGCGTCCCGAAGTGGGAGGCGGCCCGCCGGACCGGACGCCACTGGCTGACGGGCGCGGAGCCCATCCCCGACCTGGTGCAGAACTGACGACTGCGGGCGGGTCGGTCCGGTTATCGGCAAGATCGCTCGTCGCCGAACGCAATTCGTCGAATGCGGCCCGAATCCGCTGCGTGAACAACTCCGCGTCGGGCAGCGTTCGCGAACACCCGTACACGGCGAAGTTGAGCAGCTTGTCATAGCCCCAGACGGTGGTGTTGACGCCCGCTGCGTACTTCAAGTGGCCGCATGAGATGAAGTTCTCGATGCCCATGCCGCCGATGTAGCGCTTCTCCCCGGGCCCCCTGACGTTGGACACGATCAACGCCCCGTTGACCCGACGGGCGATGAGCCGAGTCAACCTCAGCGCCGGCCGCAACAGGAGCGGCGGGGCGAAATCGAACCAATCCTCCGCGTGGACGGGCCGGTTGGCCGTCGCCGCCTTCACCATCGCGTTCTGCGCGTGGGCCTCGCGAAGACACTCGAGCGGATCGGACAGGTGCGTCGGCAGTTGGAAAGGTAGGGCGGTGACGGCCGTTCCCCACAGACGGGTGTCACCCTCCTTGCGGGTTCGGACCGCGGTGTTGGCGATCACGGGGCGGTCGGTCAGCATGCCCTCCTCGGCGAGGTATTGCCGGATCGCCCGCGCGACAATGGCGTACACCACGTCGTTCACGGTTCCGGAAATGACCTGCGCGATCTGCTTAACCTCGTCGAGCGGTACCGAAACCCACGAAAAAGTTCGCCCCGGCGTAAGCGTGCCCCGCCAGGGTATTGCGGGCGCCCCGAACCTCGAGGGTGGCCGTTGAGCGAGCGTCTTTCTGCCGCGCGTGTATGAGCGCAGCACGACCCGTGTCCGTTGGGGCAACTCGCGTCGAACCGCCTGCCACAGGTCGCGGGCGCCGTCCCGCAGTGCGGCGCCGCTCCTCGCCGGCGCCGCGGCCCTTGGGATCGGTGGCAGGATGGGCGGCGAATCCGGTTCGGGACGCGTCACCAAGTCGAGCAAGTCCGCGAAGGTGCCGCCATCGGCCAGCGCGTGATTCAGCTTGAGCACCGCGACGACCTTGGTGCCCTCGAAGCCCTCCAGGAACCACAGCTCCCATGGGGGTTGGCCGGCCGGAAGTGGTTCGCTGGCGATCTCGCTGATCTTCGTGCACAACTGCGCTTTGGTTCCGGGGCTGGGTAATCGTGTGTGCCGCAGGTGGTTTCGCGCGTTGAACCCGGGATCGGTGGTCCACACCGGGTGGCCGAGTCCGAGCGGGACGAACTGCACCCTCCACTGCATTTGTGGGAGCAGCGCAACGGCTTTGTCGAGCGCATCGCCGACGCGCTCAAAGCGGAACGCCTTGCTGGACTGCTCGTCGAACACGGCGATCTTGAGCGTGTGCTGAGGTTCGACCGGCTCGTCGAGGATGAAAGTGGCGTCGCTGCCCGACAACCGGATCGTCAGGTCGCGCTGCTGATCCGGAGGCATGTTCCCGTCCTCTCCGATTGAGGCGGCCGGTGTGACCCGGCTCACATCAAACTAACGGACCGTGGTAACCCGCCACTAGGGACTTTTGACAGTGTCCGGCCAGGGCCGATGGTCGATACGCTCGCCGTGCTTCAGGGCAGACTTCGGGCACGCGGAGGTGGGCAATGACCGATGACACCTCGCCTCGGCCGGGGGACTTCGACGGCACCTGGGACCCGGTAATGATGCGCCGGATGGTCACGATCGCGCGTCCCGTCTACAAATTCTGGTTCCGTGCCGAAGTGCGTGGCTTCGACGAGTTTCCAGCCGGTGGGGCGCTGATCGTGTCGAACCACTCCGGCGGTCCCAATCCCCCCGACGTTCCCATCTTGTGGGTCGGCTTCTTCGAGAAGTTCGGGTATGACCGCCCGATCTACACCCTCGCCCACGACCTGGTCTTCCGCGGGCCGGCGACCGGCGCGCTGCGGCGCATGGGCATGATCCGCGCCACCCGCGACAACGCCGCCAAGGCATTGCGTTCCGGCGCGGTCGTCATCGTCTTCCCGGGCGGAGACGACGACGCGCTGCGGCCCACCTGGAAGCAGGGCGTCATCGATTTCAGCGGCCGGACCGGCTATGTGAGCACCGCGCTGCAGGCCGGTGTTCCGATCGTGCCCGTGGTGTCGATCGGGGCGCAGGAAACCCAGCTGTTTTTGACCCGCGGCAAGTGGCTGGCGAAAAGGCTGGGGCTGAAACGCCTGACCCGCGCCGAACAATTCGTGGTCTCCGTCGGCTTCCCGTTCGGGCTGAGCATAGGGGCGCTCAATCTGCCGCTTCCCGCCAAGATCGTCACCCAGGTGCTACCGCCGATCGATCTCACCGCACAGTTCGGGAAGAAACCCGATGTCGGCGAGGTCGACGCGCACGTTCGCGCGGTGATGCAGAAAGCGTTGGACGGATTGGCCGCCGAGCGCCGTTTGCCGATCCTGGGGTGACTGCCGTGCCGAATTCCTCCCTGCCCCAACGGGTCCGAGAAGCACGCGAATCGTTTCGCACGCTGACCAGCACCCGGATACTGGCCGGGCTGAGGCCCGACAAGTACGTGCGGATGGCCGCCGCCGCACGGCGCGAAGGCTTCACCAACACCGTCGGCATCGCGGTGTCGGCTCGCCGGTGCCCGGATCGTCCCGCCCTGATCGACGAACTGGGCGTGCTCACCTATCGAGAGTTGGACACGCGGGCCAATGCGTTCGCCGCGGCGCTGCAGCGGCTGCCCGCCGGGACGCCACGGATGGTGGCCATCATGTGCCGCAACCACCGCGGCTTCGTCGACGCGCTGGCGGCCGCCGACCGCATCGGCGCGGATGTGTTGCTGCTCAACACATCCTTCGCGGCTCCCGCCATCGCGCAGGTGCTGGAGCGTGAACGCCCGGATGTCCTCGTGTACGACCAGGAATTCGCCGGCGCCGTCGACCACGCGCTCGGGGCGAAGACGGACACGCAACGCATCGTCGCCTGGACCGACGACCCGGCGGACCAACCGCTCACGATCGAGACGCTGATCGCCCGGCACGCCGGGCAGCGACCGGCTCGCCCCGGCCGCAGGGGCAAAGTGATCCTGCTGACCTCCGGGACCACCGGCACACCCAAGGGCGCGCGGCGTGCGCCGGGCGGCGGGGGCGGCCAGGGCGTGGCGCTGCTGGCGCGAATGCCGTGGCGCGCCGAGGAAACCGTCGTCGCGGCCGCGCCGCTGTTCCACGCCTGGGGCTTCGGGCAGTTGATCATCGGGTCGATGTTTTCCTGCACGCTGGTGCTGCGGCGCTTCTTCGACGCCGCTGCCACGATGGCGCTCGTCGACCGATATCGCGCGGCCGGCCTGTCCGTGGTGCCGGCGATGCTGGACCGGATCATGGACCTGCCCGACGACATCCGCAACCGGTTCAGCGGACGGTCGCTGCGGTTCGTCAGCGCCGCCGGTTCCCGGATGCGCCCGGATGTGGTGACCAGGTTCATGGACCAGTTCGGTGACGTCGTCTACAACAACTACAACGCGACCGAGGTCGGTGTGATCGCGCTCGCCGCGCCGGAGGACCTGCGCGCCGCACCCGACACCGCCGGCAGGCCGATGCCCGGTACCCAGGTCCGCATCCTCGACGAGAATCGCCGCGAGGTGCCGCGCGGCCAGGTCGGCCAGATCTTCGCCCGCACCGAGACCGGGTTCGAGGGCTACACCTCCGGGCAGACCAAGGACGTCCAGGACGGCTTCATGGCGTCCGGTGATCTGGGTTATTTCGACGCCGCCGGCCGGCTCTTCGTGGTGGGCCGCGACGACGAGATGATCGTGTCCGGCGGGGAGAACGTCTACCCGATCGAGGTGGAAAAGGCGCTCGCCACCCACCCCGCGGTGGCGGAGGTATCGGCCATCGGCGTCGACGACGAACAGTTCGGGCAGCGGCTCGCCGCTTTCGTGGTGCTGGCGCCGGGGGCGTCGGCCACGCCGGAGATGCTCAAACAGCATGTCCGGGAGAACCTCGCGAGCTACAAGGTGCCCCGGGAGGTCGTCCTCCTCGACGAGCTCCCGCGCAACGCCATCGGCAAGATCATCCGTGGCGAGTTGAGGGCGCGACTCGCCGGAACCGGCCAGGCGGGCCTTGGGCCCTAGGCGGCTTAGGCGGCTTTTCCAAGCCTCATCAGTTCGTCGAACATCCTGTTCTGGGCCTCGACGATTGGGCCGGGCCTCAGGTTCGGATCGATGTGGTAGGCGCCCGGAACCTCGTCGATCAGGTGGAACAGCCCCTCCGATTCGGCGATGCGCCTGTTCTCCGTGGCATTGAAGATCGCGGACCGCCCCAGCACCAGCAAGCCGACCTTTACGCCCTTGGCCTTTGCCGCATTCAGATGCGGTCGAATGTCCGGATTCTTGAGGCCGAGGACCTCCCGAATTGAAAGCACGGGATTGTCGGTGATATGGCGCAGGACGTTCTTCATCGTGTCGGGGGGCATGTGTTCGAGTTTCAGGAAGTGCAGCGACGCGGGCATCAGCTCCTTGCGCAACAGATCGCCGAGCCTCACATCGTGTGGCCCTATTCCGGACGGGTCCTGCAGCACCATGCTCTCGATGTATTCGCCGGAGAAGGCCGCCATTTCAGGCAGCGTCATTCCGCCGTACGAGTGGCCGCTGGCCCTGACCCGATCCACCCCGGTGTGCCTGATGACCGCCTTGATGACGGCACGGCCATTCTGCGCGGTGCGCAGGTAAGGGCTTTTGCGGTGCCGCGCGTCGAGTAGCTGCACCCGCAACGGCAGGTGGCGGTGCGTCATGAAGGTGACAAACCGGCGCCCCGATTGGGCGGTGGCGGCCGCTTCTCCGAGGTAGAGGTTGCCCGTCGTCCACAGCCCGCCGAACTTCACCGTGGGAATTTCGGAGACGAGTGGAACTTCCCTGGTATCGGGCTCGTACAGGAATATTTCCCTGATCGTCTTGCCATTGATCTTTGCCGCCAGCCGCTCCCTGTAATACGGCGGTGTGCCGTCGCGCGGGACGATGTGTTCCCGAGCGACCTCACTCGTCACGTAGGAACGCGTTCCGTGGCGGTCGACAATTTCGTATGGCATGAAATCGATTCCTATACCCGAGACGTCACGACGAGGGACAAGGCCGGAGTAGGCAAGTACCACACCCCCTGACGTTCAACCGTCACGTGATGCGTGCCACACCGACACGCTTGGGTGGTTGCACTGTACTCGCCTCTTCGTCGAAACTCGCGCTTTTGGGGTCACCGAAACCTGGCGTTTCCCGACGGTCAGAACGGCATCGGCTGGTTGTAGATGGTTCCGGTTTGGTTTTGGACGGGGTCGGTGCACGTGATGTTGACGTTGAACAGCGTGCCCGTCGGGAGCTCGGGCGCGAAGTTCAACTGTTGCTGACCGCCCTGGTTCAGCTGAAACGTCTGGTTGAGCGGGGCCATGGGGGTGCCGATCCCCTGGAGCACGTTCATGGTGCCCAGCGTCGGGTTGGCGTTGAAAACACAGAAGCCGTATGTGCCGGGGTTTCCGTTTCCGCTGGTGTCTGTGACGGTGACCTGCAGACTTGGAATGTTGTTCATCGTTGCCGGCTGGAACTGGACACTCGCGGTGTCGGCCCTGGCTGTTCCTGCGCCGAAGCACAAGAGGGCCGACGCGGCGACGCCCACGGCCGGGAAGACGCGCTTCTTGATCTGGCTGCCGAGGTTCACCTTTGCGAATCCTTTCTGCGGTCGCGGTGTCCCCCCACAATTTGTGCCCAGAGCGTAGTAACAGCGACGACCCCGGCGGCGCGCGCCACGCCGCACGCGGGAGAGCTTTTCGAGGATCTCCCGGCCGTCGTCAGGACTGCCGCGCCACGATCACGGGGATCTTGGCCCTGTTGACCACCGCCGCCCCGACCGAGCCGAGCACCATGCCGGCGAACCCGCCACGGCCGTGGCTGCCGACCACGAGCAGTTGCGCCCGTTCGGACGCCTCGATCAGCGGACTGGCCGCGTCACCGATCTCGATTCTGCGGCGGATTCCCACATCGCGATAGCGTTCCTGCCAACCCGCCAGTCGTTCCGCAAGCGTCTCCTCCTCGTGGGATAACTGAGCATCCCAAGCGGCGTTCTGGTACTTGTCCTTGAGGTTGGCAACGCGGGGATCCGTCCAGGCGTGCAGGGCAACGACGCCGACGCCCCGTCGGGATGCTTCCTCGAATGCGATCGCCGTCGCGGCTTCCGACGCCGGTGAGCCGTCGATGCCCACCAGCACCGGGGCCCGTGCCACGTTGCTGACCATCGGTTGGTCGTCGTGGATCACGGCGACCGGGCAATGCGCCTGGTACACCAACCCCGAACTCACCGAGCCGAGAAAGTTGCGGACCAACACCCCGCCGTGGCCCCGATAGCCCACCACGACCATCTCGACCCCTTTGGACAGGTCGACGAGCGTCGGCACGATGGCCGCATGAAGCACCTTGGCGTCGATTTGCACGGGGCCGCGTTCACCGGTGCTATCTTCGGCGACCTTGATTGCCGTCTCGATGGATTCGCGTGCCCGCTTCTCCTGCCACTGCCTGAAGCCGGCCGGCGCCGGGACCTGGAACCACCCCGATACCGGGTCGTTGACGACATGGACCACGGTCAGCGGCACGTCCCGCAGCGCGGCGTCGTGGGCCGCCCACCGGACGGCGGCCAGTGCCGCTGTCGATCCGTCGACACCTACCAAGATCCCGCGACGCGCTGGTTGCATCATTTCGATTCGTTTCTGATCGTTGCCCACCGGCAGCATCACTGAGCGCGGCGGTGATCGTCAGGGCCGAAGAGATGCAAAGCCGAAGGACCAAAGGCACCGATGACGCGCCACGGCTGCGCTCAATCGGGGTCAGCGCGTTGAACACACCTCGATCAGCAGGTCGTCGAGCCGGCGCGCCAGGTTCCAGCCCAGGTAGACGGCGAAGTGAACCACGAGCTCCTCGAGCTCGGGCCGGGTCATATCACCCAGCGCGAGGGCCGCGCGGAGATGTTCGGCCACTTCCTCGTCGATCGCGGTGGAGGCGGCGCTGCAGATGCCGATGATCCGTCGGTCGCGGCGAGTGAGATACCGCTGGCGGCTCCATATTTCGCCATACAGGTAGTCGAGCCGGGCGCGTCCTTGAAACGCGGTCATGGCTTCCTGCGGCGCCGCGCCGTGGATCTGCTCGTAGGCCGCGGTGCCACGTTCCCGGCGGGTGGCGTCGTCGGTGGGTTCCGCCCACGGCTCGAAGTCGTGGGCCTTCGGCGCCTCGCCGGCTTCCTCGGCGATCTTGAACATGCTCATCATTCCGTACACCTGCATGACGGACGCCTTGGGCCAGCCGGCTTGTGTTGCGAAGTGGAGCACGAACTCGTCGAACTCGGGGTAGCTGATGTCTCCGCTCTTGAGCGCTGCGTAGACGTGGGTCTCGATCGGGGTGATCGAACCCGCCGCACCTACGCAGGTCAGGGTGATCCAGCGCCGGTCCCGGGCGGTGAGCACGCCCCGTCGCCACATCTCGCCGAACACGTATCCGATCACCCCGGACTCGAGGTAGGCCCCGGCCGGCTCGGGGCTCGCGGCCATCATGATGCGCTCGTACTCGGCTCTCGCGACGGCCTGGCGTTCCTCGCGAGTTGTCCATTCGGCCATGCGGGTCCTTTCGTCGGGCCGCTATGTCACAGCCGCATGATCCAGCCGCCGTCGACCGAGATCGTCTGGCCGTTGATCCATTCCCCGGCCGGGCCGCACAGCAGCAGCATCGTTCCCACCAGGTCATCCGGAGGGCCCGACGTCTTGCCCGGAATCTGTCCGGCGAGGACGTCACGAAAAGGCGAGTCCTTCGGCAGGCTCGCGTAGCCGCTTTCGCTGGCGACCAGTCCCGGTGCGATGCCGTTGACGTTGATACCCCGCGGCCCGAGCTCGGTCGCAAGGTTGCAAGTCAGGCCGTGCAGCGCGTATTTCGACACACCGTAGATCCCGCCGGGCATGAACGCGCCCGCGGACAAGCCGTTCACGATCCGCCCGCCGCCGCGCTCGGTCATCGACTCGATGACCGCCTGCGTGCAGAGCAACGGCCCGCGCAGGTTCACGTCGAGGACCCGATCCCAGTCCGGCACCGGCATGTTCGCCAGCCCATAGGGCGGCAGGTCGGTCATGACGGCGGCGTTGTTGATGAGGATGTCGATCCCGCCGAATGCCGCGACCGTCGCCGACGCCATCTGCGCGGCGGACTCGGCGGAGGTGACGTCGAGATGCACCGCGATGGCGCGAAAGCCCCTGTCCTTCAACTTATCTGCGGTGCGGCGCGTGGCTTCGAGGTTGATGTCCGCGATCACGACCGCGGCGCCGACCTCGCACAGCGCCTGTGCGTACACCTCGCCGATGCCCCCGGCGCCCCCGGTGACGATGGCGACCTTGCCGCTGAGGTCGAAGAGTTCTCTGACGTCCACCCGAGCATTAGGCAACACTTGACGCGTGAAGTCAAGTAGCTTAGAAATAAGAAATATTACTTAATGGCGGAAGCCAGGAAATCGGAGACGCGCGATGACCGTCGACCTGAGCGTTCCCGTCGTGCACCTGCACATCGGCGGCGAGGCGCGAACCAGCGGTTCGGGTGGCGTGCACCAGCACGTGTACCCGGCGACGGGGGAGGTCCAGGGACCGGTCCCGCTGGCCGGACCGGATGACGTCGACGCCGCCGCGCGGGCTGCGCACGCCGCGCATGCCGGGTGGCGAGCCTGGAGGCCGTCGGAGCGCGCACGGGTTTTGCGCCGCCTCGGCGAACTGATGGAGCGCGACGCCGCCGAGATCGCCCGGCTGTCGGTGCTGGACAACGGGATGTCGGCCGGTATGAGCCGGCCCCTCGTCGACATCATGGCGAATTGGACCTCCTACTACGCCGGTTGGGCCGACAAGATCGAAGGGCGCGTCACATCGTTCCCGGCGAACCAGCGTGAGCTCGCCTACTCGATGCCCGAGCCGTACGGCGTCGTCGGCATCATCCTCACCTGGAACGGCCCGGTCGTCTCGATCGGCATGAAACTGATACCGGCGCTGGCGGCCGGGAACACGGTCGTGATGAAGCCATCCGAGCTGACGCCGTACGCGACCGAGCATTTGATGCGTCTCGTCAAAGAAGCCGGAATCCCTGACGGAGTCGTGAATCTCGTGTTGGGTGGGCCGGAGACCGGTGACGCGCTGGTGACTCATCCGCTGGTGCAAAAGGTCAGCTTCACCGGTGGGCCGGCGACGGCACGCAAGATCCTCGCCAGGTGTGCCGAGTCCCTCAAGCCCGCGGTGCTCGAGCTCGGCGGCAAGTCCGCCAACGTCCTCTTCGCGGATGCCGACCTGGACACCGCGATCGCCGTCAACGCCTTCAGCGTCCTCGGCACCCTCGCCGGACAGGGGTGCGCAATACCGTCGCGCATGATCGTCCACAACGACATCTACGACGACGTGGTCGCGCGCGTGCTCGCGATTGTCGCCGGGATGCAGTGCGGCGATCCGTTCGACCCGGCGACGATCATCAGTCCCGTGGTGACCCGCGAGGCCCAGGAGCGGATCCTGGCCATGATCGAGCGAGCACAGGCCGACGGGGCGAAGCTGCTGGCCGGCGGCGGCGTTCCCGGTCACCTGCCGAAGGGCTTCTTCGTGGAGCCAACCGTGTTCGGAGATGTCGATCCCGCTTCCGAACTCGGCCAGATCGAGGTGTTTGGCCCCGTGCTCTCGCTGATGCGGTTCGACACCGAGGAGCAGGCGATCGCGATCGCCAACTCGACCGAATACGGGCTCGCCTCGTACGTCTACACCAGGGACGTCGACCGGGTGCAACGAATGGTGACCGCGCTGCGGGCCGGCGGGGTGTACGTGAACGGAGCCAGCCCGGTGACCGGTTGCGAGCTCGCGTTCGGCGGCGTCGGCATCTCCGGGTTCGGCCGAGAGGGCGGCGAGGAAGGGCTGTTCGAATTCCTTCGCACCAAGGCGGTTGGCATCGGATGACGAAGGCGCACAGCCTCAACGGCGCAATCGCCGTCTTGACCGGTGCGGGCAGTGGCATCGGCCGCGCCACCGCGGTCGCGTTCGCCCGGCGTGGCGCATCGGTCGTCGTGAGCGACCTGGCCAAGGATCGGGTCACCGAGGTCGTCGAAGAGATCACCGCGCTCGGCCGGCCGGCGATCGGGCTCCCCGTCGACGTGACCGTCGAAGCGGACCTGGAGAAACTGCGGGATGCTGCGCTCGAGCGGTTCGGTCGCATCGACCTGGTGATGAACAACGTTGGCGTCATTGCGATCGGCGCTCCCGAGACGTTGCCCGACGAGGCATGGCTTCGCACGATCGACGTCAACCTGTTGAGCATCGCGCGCAGTAACCGGGTGTTTCTCCCGGGCTTGATCGCTCAGGGCAGCGGCCACGTGATCAACACCGCCTCCGCCTCGGGGCTGCTGGGCTACGGGTTCGATCGGCTTCCCTACGTTGCGTCCAAGCACGCGATCGTCGGACTGTCCGAGGCGCTGGCGACCTATCTCGGCCCGAAAGGTGTTGGGGTGACATGTCTTTGCCCATCCGGGGTGGTCACCAACATCCTTGAGGGAATAACCGTCTACGGCGAGGCGGCCGCAACGCCGCGAGCGCCGGCGCACCAGATCGTGACCGCGGAAGAGGTCGGGGACCTGATTGCCGACGCCGTCGAGGCGGGTCGCTTCCTCGTCGTGACGGCGCCCGAGGTGCGCGATGCGCTCCTGAAGCGCGCCAACGACATCGAGGGTTACCTGCGGGCAAGCATCGAGGCGCAAGGGTGATGAGCACTCAGCCCGGGCCGACACCGGCGACCGCTCTGCAACTGTTGCTGGCCGCCGAGCGGTTGTTCGCCGAGCATGGGGTTGCCGGTGTTTCGTTGCGCCAGATCTCGATAGAGGCGGGTTCGTCGAACAACTCGGCGATCCGGTACCACTTCGGATCCAAGGACGATCTCCTGCGCGCGATCTTCGCGTACCGCCTCAGCGACCTCATGCAACGCCGTGCCCTGCTGCGGGCCCGAGCCGATCCGGATGATCTTCGGGCACAGGTGGAGGCCCACATCCTTCCGTTGATCGAGCTGGCAGAGTCGCCCGACAGCTCATACGTGTCGTTCATCGATCAGCTGCAGCGCACGGGCCAGGTCGCCGTTTTTATTCGGCAATCGGACGCGATGAAATCCCACGAGGAATTCACCTCCGGGATGCAGCGGCTCCTGTCGCACATCCCCGAACCAGCGCGGTCGATGCGGATTCAACAGGCTCAGGACCTTGCGGTCCATCTCGCCGCCGAGCGGGAGCGCGCGCTTCGCCGCAATGACGCGGTTGTTGCTTTCCCCCTGTTCGTCAGCGGCGCGGTGGACGGACTCACCGGATTTCTCGCGGCACCGGCGTCCGCGGAGACCGAACAGCTGATCTCGCGCCGAGCGCCGGTCTAGTTGCCGGCCTCGATGGCCGCGACCCGTGCGGCCGCGTCGGGCCCGCAGTAGTGCTGGAGGTCCACTCCGCCCGCGGCCAGCAGATCGTCGATGCGGCGCTTGAGGTCACCCGAGGAGAGGTGGGCATACAGGTTCGCACCCGGGCAGGAGGTCTGGGCCAGGTCCCGATGGCCCGCCAATGTATTGGTCGCGATGCCGAAGGTGCGGGCGGCCCATGCGAACACGAGTGCGGCGCCGCGCAGTTGGGTCTCCGGCACAGTCTCTTGATCGAAGTCGCCCTCGCAGAGAACCAGGAAATGGCCCGTCGTGTCGTAGTCCGTCGCGGTGTCACCCGCAAGCTCGGTGCTCCGCAGTTCATAGATGTTGCCATTGCGGTCGACGCCGACGTGATAGGCGATGTCGATCCATCCGTGCTGATCTTGGTGGTACCGCTGGTCCTGTCGGAGATGGCTTGGGGCGTTGCGGTTTTCGCCGAGGACCACGGCCTCGTGGTGGAGGGTCATGCGGGTGATGGTGTGGCGCTTACCGCCGGGGCGGGCCGGGCGCGCGCCCCAGGCGTCTCGGCACAGCAGTGGTGCCGAAGTGGCGGCGGTCAGCTCGACACTGGCCGTCGATGGCACGGTCGTGTTCGAGCAGGCGCCGAGCACGGACGCGGCGCCGACGCTGCCCGCCAGCCCCAGCAGCCGACGGCGGCTGACTGGCCGCTCATCCGGCCGGCCGGACCCTGGATCGCACACATCCTCACCATACGGAGGTGAAGGGCGCGGTCTGACAAAACGGGCTAGGCTTCACGGCGCGACGCCGTCAGCGAGTGGCAGCGCGCAGCAGCGCCAGCGCTTGCTCGGTGGTTTCCCCCGTAGTCCGCGCGGCGTCGACGCGTAGCACGGACGGCTGCTCGTCGGGCGGCGTGAACGCGGCCCGCAGCTCGGGCCACAGCTCCAGCCGCGCATCCGAGACGACTCCTTGCTCCGTGGCGCGGTGCTCGAGTCGCGCAATCAGGGTGGCGTCGTCGGCGTCGCACAGCACGATGTGGAGGTCGGTCCCAAGCCGGCGCGCCACCCGCTGGATCTGGGCCCGCTCGGCCGGATCGCCGAACGTCGCGTCGACGACCACGCCGCGGCCGCGCCGCAACCAGCGCGCCGCGTCGCGGCGCAGGGCGGCATAGGTGCGCCGCGTCATCGCGGGATCATAGAGCCCCGAACCGAATTCATCGCCGCCGCGCCGGGTGGGCTCGATGCCCGCCATCCGCTTGCGCGCCACGTCCGACGAGAGGTGGACCAGCCCGAGTCGCCCGGCGAGCGCTCGTGCCAGCGTGGTCTTGCCGCTCGCCGGCAGGCCCATCGTAACGATCATCGGCGCACGGGGCAGGCCACCCGCGTGCGCCCACGCCAGATCGAAGTAGGCCCGCGACTCGGCGATGATCGGTTCCCCCTCACCACCGGATGCCTGTTCGGTCTGCGCCAGGCGCAGGCTGCGGACCTTGCCGCGAACGTACGCCCGGTAGCAGGTATAGAAGTCGAGCAGGCTGAGCAGCTCGCGGTCGCCGCTGGTGCGTACGTAGGAGTCCACGAACGCCCACGCCAGGTCGGCGCGACCGTGGTACTCGAGATCCATGGCGAGAAACGCCACCTCCGAGGCCAGGTCGGCGCACCGATATCGGGGCGCGAACTGCAGGCTGTCGAAAAGCACAATCCGGCCGTCGTCGATGCAGACGCTGGCGGCATGCAGGTCGCCATGGCCATCGCGCACGTGCCCTTCGGCCACGCGCCGCTCCAGCAGCGGCGTCCGCTGCCGTATGAATTGGTCGACGTAGGAACGGATTTCGTCATTGATGTCGCTCGAGATGGTGCGACCGACGAACGGGACCATCTGGTCGAAGTTCTCCTGCCAGTTCGCGATGACGCTGGACGGGCCGCCGTACGCATCGATTTCCGGGCCGGTCTCGGCCCTGCGGTGAAGCCTAGCCAGGGTGCGGCCGATTCGTCGTGCCAGACGCGTGTCGACTTCGCCGCGTGCGAGCTTCGTCGGCAGCATGCCGTCTTCGGGCAGACGCCGCATCCACACGGCCGGCTCGCCCGACCCGGATGCGCCCCCGATGCGATAGTGGCCGTCCTGCTCGGTGACCTCGACGACGCCCAGGTAGACCTGCGGGCTGAATCGCCGGTTGAGGCGCAGCTCCTCGTCGCAGTCGGAGCGGCGGCGCTCGATGCTGGTGTAGTCGAGGAAGCCGAGGTCCACCGGTTTCTTCAGCTTGTAGGCGTTCGGACCGGCGAGCACCACCCAGGAGCTGTGCGTCTCGTGGAGTTGCAGGTCGTCGGTTGGCGGCTCGTGCGCCTCGGGTCGCAGCAAGTCGGCGATGATGCGCGGGTGGCCGTCGGGGCCGACGGGGTCGAATGCGTGTGTCATGGTCTCTCGTCCGAGGGTATTCCGTCGGACAACGAGTTCGGTCAGCCCCGCAGCCGCGCTATGAGCCGCTGCACGCTTCGGGCCAGCGACGGCGGGACATGGTCGGGATCGGTAAGGTCGCTCTCCGCCAGCGGGCCCGCCTCACCGGACACGGTCCGTTCGGTGAACGGCCGCAACGTCCTGCCGTGTCCGCGCAGCGCCTCGATCGCGTTCAGGAACGACCCGCTTCGGCGAATCGCGTTCTCGAACTCACCGGCGGGCACACCCAGGTGTTCGGCGACCAATTCGTCTCGCACGCGGGTGATTTGGCGACGCACGCCGTCGTCGTCCGTCGCGTTCGGACCCGCTTCGATGGCGACATCGCACTCGCTGTCGAAGCCCATCGACCGGTTGTTGAGGTTCGACGAGCCGATGCGCAGCAGCCGATCGTCGACCGCAGCCACCTTCGAGTGGACGTAGATCGGCGCCCCGCCGTCCGTCTCCGGCCAGTAGACGCCCAGACGATGGTGCTCGTCCGCCGCCCACAGCACTTGAATGAGCCGATGACGTGCGCTGTCCATCGTTCCCCGCTCAATCGGATTGTTGCCCCGGCGCGCGACGACGATGACGACCTCGGGGCCGTCGTCTTCGCGCAGCCGGGCCGCCAGCGCGTCGACGACGCGTCGGGCCGCCAGGTATTGGTTCTCCAGGTAGATGATGTCGCGCGCGGCCGCAATGGAAGCAAGGTTGAGCGCCTCCACCTCCCGCACCTCGGCGCGCTGGCCCAGCTCCGGCAGCGTGCGCGCGATTCCGACCTCCACGTTGCGCAGTGTCGGCTCCAGCCGGCTGGGCCACGTGGCGTGCCTGGCGTCAACCGGCTCCAGCGATCGGCCGGTCGCGCTGTGCCACCGAGCGAGAGCCAGCTCACCCAGTGCACGGGCGGCCGCACCGTCGACGGCCAATCCGACGTCGTGTCGGGGCCCGTAGCCGCGTCCCAGCGTGCGACGGTCGCGGCTGCGGTGCTGGTGCTCGCGGGTGTCCCAGCGGCCGACGGTGAGGTCGATGCCGCCGCAGAACGCCGCCGCGTCGTCGACCACCACGATCTTTTGATGATGCACGGAGCCCGTCGGATGGGCGCCGTCGATGGCGAAGTGCATTCGCTTACTGCTGATCTGGTTCAGAACCGCCACGGGCGTGACCCCGTACCAGATGCCGGCGAAGGCGGGGAGCAGGCGCAGATTGGATTTCAGTAGGTGTACCTCGAGAGCGGGCCGCTTCCAGAGCATCCAATAAAGGAAGGCGCCAAGCTGATTCGGGCCGGGCAGCGTCGTGGCGCCCCGTTCGAATGTCATCCTGGTGTCGAAATCCCAACCGATCAGCATGATTCGGCGCCGCGCGCGCAACATCGCCGCCTTGACGTGCCTGAAGTAATCGGCCGCGTCGATGATGCAGGCGAACCTGTCGGCGCGCGCCGTGCGCCAGCACGTCTGGCCGGGGATCAGCAGTCGATCGTCGGGCACGCGGACGCTTTCAACGAGGTTGACGACCCGGCGCGTGCATAGTCCTTTGGTACCACATGCGGCCCGGCGCCTTGACGCGCAACGACCCCGAGGAACAGGCTGGGCAGGACAACGACGCCGATGTGTGCGAGGACGAACCGATGCGAATGCTTGTGCTGCTCGCGAGTTTCGCGGCGGTGATCGGGCTGGCCGCGCCGGCACAGGCCGATCCGCCCGGCACTGAATCGGGCCCCGACGCCGGCTTTCTGACCGCACTCGACAACGCCGGCATCACGTATCAGAGCCGAACCGGCGCCGTCGCCGCGGGCAAAAAGGCGTGCCAACTGATGGATCAGGGCTATCCCGACAGCGACGTCATCAACGGCGTGTCGGCGAGCAATCCCGGATTCGCGATGGACGCCGCCACCAAGTTCACCGCGATCGCGGCGAGCGCGTATTGCCCCCAGCACCTGGGGGATCCGACGACGCCGCCACCGCCGCCCCCGCCGGCATCGGCGTTCATCCCCGACTTGTCGCTGCCGGCGCTGCCGGCCGCATAACGCAAACCCCTTGCCGCCGCAGTCATGGCAGCGCCGCGGCCCACTTCATGTGCCCCTCGAAGCCGAGTTCTGCGGCCATTGCGCGATAACGGTTCCTGAGGTCCCGGTACGGCGCGTCGTCGCCGCGCGCCCGCGCCAGCAGCGCCCGCAGTCGCAGCAACCAGATCTCACGCGTCGCCAGGCGCTCCTCGGCCGGCGCGTCGGCCAACCGCTCGATCGCCGCCTCGGCGTCGGCCACGTCACGGGCAGTCCCGCGATCGAGCAGTGTTTCCACCAGAACACCGGTCGCAGGAATGCCCCACCCCAGCTGCAGTCCCTTGTGGAACAGCTGGTCGACGGTGGCGAGCATGAGCGGTATGGCGTCGTCGCGATCTCCGCGTCGTGCCCTCTCGCGCGCCACGTACACCTCGACAACCGATAACTGGGACAGAAGGAACTTCCTGCGCACGTACACGTCGCTGAGCTCGGCCAGCAGCTGCTGTCCCCGGTCACGTTCCTCGGCCGTGTGGCGGTGCACCAGCGCAACGCCCAACGTCATCCGGGCGACGGCCAGCGCCAGGTCGTCACCGGATCGTTCGGCGATCCGGAGCGCGTTTTCGATCTCGGTGACCGCGCGATCGTCGGATGTCAGTGCGCCATAGGCTATTCCGGCGAAGTAGACGTATGCGACGACGGTGACGTAGGACATGGGGTCGGTGCTGCGGGCCGTGGCCAGGCCCTCCTGCAGGCCTTCTCGCCATCCGTCAAGCCCCAGGGCATAACGGCCGATGGCCCGGTTCGTCAACGCGAGCGCCAGGGGAGATCCGATGATGAAGTTGCCCTTGGCCGGGTCACCGTCGGCCAGGTCGATGACTCTCTGTGACCACCGCAACACGTCGGAGTACTCGTGGTTCTCGCCCTTGGCGTAGATGGGGGCGACGGACAGCCCAACCGTCAAGTCGGGATTGTCGATCGACTCGATGAGGGCCATTGCCTCCGATGCCAGCTGCGAGGCCTCCCGCAGCCGGTCCTGCAGCGCGTGATCCATCACCAGCCCCGCCATGGCGATGGCCAGCGAGGCCTTGTCCCCGGCGATGGCGCACAGCTCCCGCAACTCGTCGAAGCGTTCCCCGGCCACGTGTTCGTGGACACGAAAAGCGATGCCGCACAGCATGGTCCGCGGGGTGATGCGCATGGCGGTCCGGTTGGGGTCGTCGTCGGGCAGGGCATCGGCGATCACCCGGGCGCGCTCCCAACTCAGCCATGCCGCGGCGATGTCGCGGTTGGTGGCCCACGCCGCGGAGCGCACGTGCCAGCCGTAGGCCGCGTGCCAATCGCCGGCCGCCTGCAGGTGCTCGGCGATCAGGGCGGCATTCTCGTCGGCCGCGGCCGGATTGCGCGATTCGATCGCGGCCGCGATGCGCCGGTGCAGCTCCGCGCGATCGGATTTGAGCTGCGATTCGTAGGCCACCGCCTTGATCAGCGGATGGTAGAACACATACTCGGGCTGCGGGCCGGACCCGACCTGGTCGATGAGCTGGGCCCGCATCAGGTCCTCGATCACCGGTTCGATGCCCAACGTTTCCAGGAGGTCCCGGCTGAACTTCGAGCCGACCACCGCCGCCGCGGTCAGGGTGCGCTTCGCCTTCGGGTCGAGCCGGTCGATGCGCGCCGCGATGGTGGCCTGCAGGGTGGCGGGCACACGCACCGCGACACCCCCCGCCGTCGAGACGTATCCACCCGACTTTCCTTGCAGCACACCGCGATCGGCGAGTTCGCGGACGATCTCCTCGGCGAAGAACGGGTTGCCGGCGGCCCTGTCGATGATCACGCCGGCCAACTCTTTGACGTGCGGGCCGAGCAGCTGCGCGACGAGCGCCGCGGTCTCCGGAGCACTCAGCGGGGAAAGGGCGATGGTTTGCGCGCCGGCCAGCTCGGTCAGCGCGCCCTGGTATTCGGGGCGGTAGGTGACGAGCACCAGCGAGCGTGTCCTCGAGATCACCGCGATGAAATCGGTCAGCAGCGACTCGCTGATCTCGTCGATCCAATGGACGTCCTCGATGACGTAGAGCGCCGGGGTTTCGCGGGCCAGCGACGCGGCATTGATCAATGCGGTCAACCGCCGCCGCCGGGCATCCGGATCGATCTTGGGCAGCTCCACGTCGGGGTCCGCGATGCCCAGCAAGTCGTTGAGGAGCAGAACGTCCTCGGGCTCCGCGTCGGCGGCCTGGGCCCGCATCAGTTCCCGGGCAGCGCGCGGGTCGAGGCCCTCGATGCCGGTGACCGTGCGCAGCAACCGCGCCACGGCGTGGAACGGGATCTGGCTGGTGTGCGATTCGCAGAACGCCGTGAACACGTCGACACCCCGGGCGGCCGCCATCGTGCAGACTTCGCGCACCAGGCGGCTCTTGCCGATGCCCGGCAACCCCACCAGGCCGACGACCGCGCCGTGGCCGTCGATCGCGCGCTCCAGCAGGCCCTCGACGGCGGACAGCTCCGCTCGCCGGCCGACCAGATTCGACTCGGCACGCCCGGCGGCGGCGTGCCCCTCGACCATGCCCTCCAGCTGCCGGGCGGGCACCGGCACGTCGGAACCCTTGATCCGGACCAGCTCGGGTTCGCCGAGGCGCGCCGCGCCCTCGACGAGTCGGGCCGTCGACGCGCTGAGCATCACCCCGCCCGGCGGCGCCGCCGATTCCATCCGCTGCGCCATGCCGACCTGGCTTCCGATCGCGGTGTAACCGAAAGGGCCCGAACCGATTTCGCCGGCGATCACCTGACCGGAGTTGAGTCCGACGCGCAGCTGCAGGTCCACGCCGTCGCGTTTTCGGACCTCGGCGGCGAGCCGCTTGACCTCGTCCTGAACGCCGAGCGCCGCGAGGCAGGCGCGGACCGCGTGGTCCTCCAGCGCCACCGGCGCCCCGAACACCGCCATGATCCCGTCGCCGGTGAACTTGTCCACCGTGCCGCCGTAGCGCTCGACCACCGCGGCGCAGCCGCCGGCCAGGCCGGCCATGATCTCGCGCAGTCGCTCCGCGCCCACCGTCGAGGCGATGGCCATCGAGTGCACCACGTCGGCGAACAGGACCGTGACCTGCTTGTACTCCGCGCGGCTGGCGCCGTCGTCGACCGGTGAGCCGCAACCGTCACAGAATCGCGCGCCCGGCCGCGGCTGCGTCCCACACGTGCGGCACGCCGCTGCGGTCGTCATGGCTAACTCGAATCCGTCTGCAAGATAAGGTCATCGTAGCCACGAGCAACCCGTGGCGGGATCCGGTTCAGGCGCCCCCGCCGACCAGGTTGTTGTTCTGCGGGCAGTAGGTGTGGACGGAGATGGACACGTAGGCATCGGCGTCGCCGGCGAGCGCGGGATTGGCCGCGCGAAACGCGGCGGTGATCTGCGGCACCGAGACCCCGCGACGGATGTCGTCGCACACCATCTTGCCGTTGGCGATGGCGGCGTCGGGATTGGCGAACGAGATGCCCCGGTCGTTGAGGTCCTGGACGTACTTCTTGTCCTGATCCGGCGTGGACACGATCGACGACGGGGCGGGCGGGGCTGACGCCGTCGCGGGCGCGGTGGAGGCCGGCGTCGCGCCGTCGCTCGGCGTGACCGAGGGCTTCGGCGCCGACTTGGTATCGCCGGTCAACAGCGAACGACCGAGAACGATCGCCCCGGCGAGGACGAGGCCGGCCGCAACGAGCGCGGCCGCGATACGCCAAGTCGCACGCCATGATTGGCGGTTGGTGTCGCGGCCGCCAGCCGGGCCGCCGCGGTCGTCGTCGCCACCGTCGTCGTCGGTCGACCACGCGAGGCCGGCTGCCTCTGACGCTGCGGAATTGGGTACGGCGACGGTCTCGTCATTGTTGAGTCCGACGGTGTTGTCGCCAGCCGGGCCTGGCTCGGCCATGGGGGCCATGCTAGCCGCTGCTCGCGACGAATTGCGCGATCGTTTCCGGCGCGACGCCCAATCCCCGCAGGCAGAAACGCAGCGCCCGGTTGCGAACGTCGGAGCGTTCCCATTGACCCGTTGCCCATTGCCGCTGGGTGTGGCTCCAAACCACGCCGTGGATCGATTTCGCGGCTATCGCCGGCACGATGTCGTGAAACGCGCCGAGTTCCAGGCCGCGCTGCAGCTGCTCGATGAGTGGCCCCAGGATCGCGCTGTGCACGGGCGAAGCCAGCTCGGGGGAGGAGGATATGTCTTCGTCGTAGGCCAGGTCGAGTCGTCCCTCGATCCACGCGGCCACCGCCGCCGTCGGGTTGGCGGCCGTCGCCATCCTTGCCTTGAGGCGCAGCACTTCGTTGCGCGTCGCCTCCAGGAAGACCGCCGCTACCAGCTCATCCTTCGATTCGAAGTGCCGGTAGAACGCGCGCGTGCTGAGCCGGGCGCGATCCAGGACCGCGGCGATGCTGAGCCCCTGGACCCCCTGCTCGCAGATGGTTTTCGTGGCGGCGGCGACGATGGCGCGACGCACGTTGGGGTCGGGCGCGAGCTTGGTCCGCCGCCGCATGACCGGATCGCTCGCGTAGTCATGCCGACGAGTGAGCGGGTCCCCCTGATCCGTCATCACTGACCAAAATAATCCTCGCCGCGAGCGGATCCCAGCCTCGCCGGGCCGATGGGTTTGCCAGCGGCGCTATGCTGCGGCCATGTCGATCGACCGTGCCGGACTCGTCGCGGGCAGCATCCGGCTCGCCTCGGGCACCCATTTCCTCGTCGACCCGCTGGGCGCCAACCGGCTCTGGGGCGATTTCGAAGAGCCGACGCCGACGGCGCGTCTGCTGCTGCGATCGATGGGCTACCGCGACGCGTTGATCGGCGGGCTGCTCGCGACGGCGGCGCTGCGCGGCAAGAACACCCGCGGCTGGTTTTTGGCGTCCGGGGGCGCGGACGCGGCCGACCTGCTCGGCGGGATGAGCGTTCACCGCGAACTCAAGGGCTCCCAACTCGTCGGCCTGGGCGGCGCTGTTGTCGGCATCGGCGTCGGGCTGTGGGGCGCCACCCGGCGGAGACCGACCGCGGCGTCCAACGGCGACCAGTAGGTCTTCGTCGAACAGGGGAGCGGGACATGGGTTTTGGGGTGCTGACTTTCGTCACCGACGACGGCATAGGCCCGGTGGAGCTGGGCCGCGCGCTCGAGCAGCGGGGCTTCGAATCCCTTTTCCTCGCCGAGCATTCCCACATCCCCGTCGACGCGCAGACCCCCTACCCCATGGGCGGTCCGATCCCGCCGAAGTACCACCGCACGCTGGACCCGTTCGTGGCGCTGGCGGCGGCGGCCGTTGCCACCGAGAAACTCGTGTTGGGCACCGGCATCGCCCTGATCCCGCAGCGTGACCCGATCCTGACGGCCAAGGAGGTGGCGTCGCTGGATCTGGTGTCGCAGGGACGGTTTCGCTTCGGGGTGGGCGTGGGCTGGCTGCGCGAAGAGATCGCCAACCACGGTGTCGACCCCGCCGTGCGCGGGCGGCTGTCCGACGAGCGGCTGTGGGCGATGATCGAGATCTGGACGCAGGAGAAGGCCGAATTCCATGGCGAATTCGTGAATTTCGATCCCATCTACAGCTGGCCCAAGCCGGTGACGAAACCGTATCCGCCGCTGTATGTGGGTGGCGGCCGGGCGAGCTTCAAGCGCATCGAGCGGCTGGGCGCCGGCTGGATCTCGATGAGCCCGTCGGCCGAGGCGCTGTCGGGTCCGCTCGACGAACTGCGCGGGATCGCCGGCGTCGACGTGCCCGTCATCAACATCCACATGGGAAAGCCGGAGGACGTCGCGGGCTACCGCGACATCGGAGTCGAGCACGTGTTGGTCGAGCTGGAGACCGAGCCCCGCGACCAGACGCTTCGCCGTCTGGACGAATTGCAGGCGGAGTTCGCGAAACTCGCGTAAAGCTAAGTCCCGCAGAATGTTTGGTAGGGGCCGAAATCCTCGGGTGCGGGGCTGGCGTAGCGCTCGAGGCCGGGGCGTTCGGCGTAGGGGGCGGTGACGGCGTCGAGAAGCCGCTCGACCGGTTCGAGATCGCCCGCCGTCGCCGCGGCCAGGGCCTCCTCGACCAGATGGTTGCGCGGAATGTAGACCGGGTTGGCGCGGTCCATCGCGTCCGCGTCCGGATTCAGGGCCCGCCAACGTGACATCCAGTCGTCGAACCCGGCGAGTCCGTCGGCTTGGTCGTCGGCGCCGCCTCGGGCCGCGCGCGCGAGGTGACGGAAGAACGAGGTGTAGTCGACCTTGCTCTGTTGCAGCAGGGCGAGCAGCTCGTCGACCAGCGGCGCGACGACCTCGGCGGCGACGTCGGCCGGCAACCCGAGTTTGGCGCGCATGCCCGACAGCCACACGGCGTCGTAGCGATCGCGGAACACCCCGAACGACTGCTCCGCGAGCGCGACCGCCTCCTCGAGGTCGTCGGAGAGCAACGGCAGCAGCGCCTCCGCCAACCGCGCCAGGTTCCACCCGGCGACCGACGGCTGGTTGCCGTAGGCGTAGCGGCCCCAGAAGTCGATCGAGCTGAAAACCGTCTCCGGGTCGTAGGCCTCCATGAAGGCGCACGGCCCGTAGTCGATGGTTTCACCGGAGATCGTCATGTTGTCGGTGTTCATTACGCCATGGACGAACCCGATCAGCATCCAGTGGGCCATCAGCTCCGCCTGGACGGCGACCACCGCCTCGAACAGCGCGAGGTAGGGCCGTTCGGCGCGCGCGGCGCCGGGGTGGTGGCGGGCGATCGCATGGTCGGCGAGCCGGCGCAGCAGGCCGGCGTCGCCGGATGCCGCGGCGTACTGGAAGCTGCCCACCCGCAGGTGACTGCTGGCCACGCGGACCAGCAGGGCGCCGGGCAGCAGCGACTCGCGCTCCACCGGGCGCCCGGTGCCCAGCACGGCGAGGGATCGCGTGGTCGGCACGCCCAGCGCGTGCATCGCCTCGCTGACGATGTATTCGCGCAACATCGGGCCCACCGCGGCCAGCCCGTCGCCGCCGCGCGCGAACGGCGTCGGGCCGGAGCCCTTCAGGTGGATGTCGCGGATGCGCCCGTTGCGGTCGGTGAGCTCGCCCAGCAGCAGCGCGCGCCCGTCGCCCAACCGCGGCACGTAGCCGCCGAACTGGTGCCCGGCGTACGCCTGCGCCACCGGGACCGCGCCGTCGGGCACCAGGTTGCCCGCCAGAAACCGCAGCCCGTCGGGACCGCGCAGCCAGGCGGCGTCGAGGCCGAGCTCCGCGGCCAGCGGCTCGTTGAGGGTGAGCAGCCGGGTCTCCGGGGGCGCCTCGGCCTGCCAGCGCACCGCCAGCTCCGGCAACTCGCGGGAGAACCGGTCGCTCAGGGCGACGGTCACATCGGGTGCAACGCTCACCACACCGAGACTACGGAAAGTCCCGTCGGCCGCGGCTAGCCGATGGCCTGTTCGATCAGGTCGCGGGCGCGGTCGAGCATCGACGCGAACGGGCCGACGGCGAAATTCAGCTTCGCCGATTCCACGCCGGCGTGGGGACGGGTCGGCGCGATGGCCTCGGCCGCCCGCACCGCCGTCGCCATCCGCTTGAGGTCGTCGGCGCCGACCTCTCGCTGCAGGACCGGGAATTCCTCGTTCTCCTCGTGCTCGGCGTGGTCGAGGACGGCGTCCCGCAGCTTGCTGAGCTCGTCGACGAACCGCTGCGAGGTGATGTCGAGCTGCTCGATCTGCGAGAGCAGTTCCTTGGCCTCGCGCTCTTCGGTCAGCCGGGCGTCGACGATCGCGTCGCCGGCGTCGGCCTCGCGGCGCACCCGGGGGTGCACCACCATCTCCTCGGCCGTCTCGTGCACGGCCAGCAGCTGGCGCAGCTTTACGAACGGCTTTTCGCGGGCTCGGGGATCCGACGCGTGCAGCACCTCGTCGAACATGTCCTCGATGAGGTTGTGCTGCGCCTTGAGGAACGCGACGACCTCGTCGGGTGATTGGACAATCATGTCGGCCATCGCCGATACCTCCATGGATTGGGGGGCGTTGATGCAGGCGCCGTGGGCTGTGCGCCGCTTGTCGGAAGGTACCCGGCGGGGCAACGCGCAAACGGCCCTCGCGTGACCAGCCTCGACCACCCGTTTCGGATATCGCTACGGTTTAGGGAATGTATGAAGAGGTCAACACCGACGCGCTGGATCCTGCCGAGGTAGGTTCCCGCATCGATCCGGTTCTCGCCCGGAGCTGGTTGCTGGTCAACGGCGCCCATGCCGACCGGTTCGAGGCCGCCTCGCGCTCGCGTGCCGACATCGTCGTCCTCGACATCGAGGATGCGGTCGCGCCGAAGGACAAGGCCGCCGCCCGCGACAACGTCGTGCGTTGGCTCCGCGACGGCCACACCGACTGGGTCCGCATCAACGGCTTCGGCACCCCCTGGTGGGCCGACGATTTGGCCGCGCTGGCCGGCACCGGGGTCGGCGGGGTGATGCTCGCGATGGTCGAATCGGTGGACCACATCACCGAGACCGCCAAACGACTGCCCGACGTGCCGATCGTGGCGCTGGTCGAAACGGCCCGGGGCCTCGAGCGCGTCACCGAGATCGCGGCGGCCAAGGGCACCTTCCGGCTCGCCTTCGGCATCGGCGACTTCCGGCGCGACACCGGCTTGGGTGAAGACCCGACCACGCTGGCCTACGCCCGGTCGCGGTTCACCATCGCCGCGCGGGCGGCGGGTCTGCCCAGCGCCATCGACGGCCCGACGATCGGCTCCAACGCGCTCAAGCTCATCGAGGCCACGGCCGTCTCCGTCGAGTTCGGCATGACCGGCAAGATCTGCCTGTCGCCGGAGCAATGCGCGGTGGTGAACGAGGGGCTGTCGCCCTCGCAGGACGAAATCGGCTGGGCGAAGGAGTTTTTCGCCGAGTTCGAACGCGACGGGGGTGAGATCCGCAACGGGTCCGACCTGCCGCGCATCGCCCGGGCCACCAAGATCCTCGAGCTGGCTCGCTCCTACGGCATCGAGGCGTCCGACTTCGAGGACGAACCGGTGCACATGCCGGCGCCGTCGGACACCTACCACTACTGACGCGAGACGGAGGGTCAGGATGGACACCGTCGTGGAGTTTCACTTCGACCCGATGTGCCCGTTCGCGTACCAGACCTCGTTGTGGATCCGCGACGTCCGTGAGCAACTCGGCATAGGCATCGACTGGCGGTTCTTCAGCCTCGAGGAGATCAACCGCGCCGACGGCAAGAAGCATCCGTGGGAGCGGGAGTGGTCCTACGGCTGGTCGCTGATGCGGATCGGGGCGCTGCTGCGCCGCACCGACATGGCGTTGATGGATCGGTGGTACGCCGCGATCGGGCACGAGCTGCACGTCGCGGGCGGCAAACCGCACGACCCGGCGGTCGCGCGTCGTCTGCTGGGCCGCATCGGTGTCGACGCGGCGACTTTGGATGCGGCGCTGGACGATCCGACCACCCACGACGACGTCCGCGCCGACCATCAGCGGGTCGTCGACGCCGGCGGATACGGGGTCCCGACGCTGTTCCTGTCCGGGCAATGCCTGTTCGGGCCGGTGCTGGTGGACCCGCCGACCGGCCCGGACTCGCTGAGACTGTGGAGCGTGGTGACCGGCATGGCCGAGTTGCCGCACGTCTACGAGCTTCAGCGGCCCAAGGCGCCGGCCGACGTCGAGCTCATCGGCCGCCGCCTGCGCCCCTACCTCGATGGCCGCGATTGGGTGAGCATCAACCGCGGCGAGGTCATCGACGTCGAACACCTCACCGGCCAAGGATGAGTCTTCCTACGCGGCGTGCTTCGAGAGCGCGACCCCGATTCGGAACTCGACATCGCTGAACACGATCGTCGGCGCCCGCGGGGGCGCCGCGGACCGGTATGTTTTGCCCGTCGGGGTTGTGAATTCGGCTGTGTGCGTGTGGGTTTCGTCGGTGCCTGTGCTGACTCGCCAGCCAGCGCCTTGCTTCGTGTAGTTGCAGCGCTCACACATGCCGAGACCGTTGCGCGCGGCGGTGGGGCCGTGCTCGGTCCATGGTTGGGCGTGGTCGCGGTGCCGGATCGGCGCGTCGCAGTAGGGGGTGCGGCACCGTTGGTCACGCAGCTCGATGAAGGTGGCCAGGCCGCGCGGGAAAAGCCGGGCGCGTGACTCCATCGTCACGAGCGCCCCGGAGCGGGGGTGCGCGTAGAGCCTGCGCAGCGTCGCCCGGGAGCGTCGGTCGGCGACACCGCTGGAGACCATCGCGCGGGCGACCGCCGCGGGGATGGGGCCATAGCCGCTGAGGTCGGCGGGCGCGTCGCTGCCGCCCAGCAGCGTCTCATCCGACAGGACCAGGTTGACCGCGACGGGAACCGGCACGGCCGCGTCGCGGCCGGTGACGCGTTCGACCAGCGTGTCGGCCATCACCTGCCCGCGCGAGCGCCCGTCGCAACGGGTGTCCGCCTCGCGACGCAGCGCCGCATACGCCGCAACGCCCTGGGCCACCGGCAACAATGCGGTCAGGTACGCCATGGTGTCGGGTGCCGGTCGAATGGTCACGGTGCGTTCGTTCTCGGCCTTGGCCGCCCGGTCGACGACGGCGTGTGGGTCCAGCCGGTAGGCGATCGCCTTGGCGGCCGCGGCCACTCGCGCATCGCCCATTCCGTTCAGGCGGGCAGGGTCGCCGCACATTTCGGCGTCCAGGGTGCGGCGGTCGTCGACGTCCAGGCAGGCGCTTTCGCGCACGATCAGGGTGGCCCGCCACTCCGACAGCGTCCCGGATTCCAGCGCCGCCAGGGTATGGGGCATCTCGTGCACCAGCGCCTTGGCAAAGCCCAGATGCCGGCTGCCCCGGGCGGGCGAATCCCGTCGCGCCAGCGCGACCTCGCCGGCCACGCCCCGACCGCGCCGCGCGGCGGGCACACCCGCGGCCGCCTCGGCCTCCCGGCGCGCCGCGTCCAAAGCTGCGGCGGCGCGAGCCTGACCCGCGGCCGCCGCGGATTTGACCCTTTCCAGCTCGGCGATGCGCTCGATCAGCGCCGATTGGTCGGCCGACGGGTCGAGCGGAGCGAGGCATTCGAACATGTGTTCGAGAGTAGCAGGATCGGCCGACAACCGCCACGACGGCGCTACCCTGGCCGTGTGACTGCCAGAAGCCGTATCCGGGTGGCCCGGGTGTACGACGACGCCGGCAGCGACGACGGCCAGCGCGTCCTGGTCGATCGCGTCTGGCCGCGAGGGGTCCGCAAGGACGACCCACGGGTGGGCATCTGGTGCAAGGACGTCGCCCCGTCCAAGGAACTGCGCGAGTGGTACCAGCACAAGCCGGAACGGTTCGACGAATTCGCCTCGCGCTACAAGGCGGAACTGCGCGGCAATCCCGCGCTGGAGGAACTGCGCAAACTGGCCAAACGCGGCGGGGTAACCCTTGTCACGGCCACCCGCGAGGTCGACATCAGCCAGGCGGCCGTCCTGGCAAGGCTCCTGAAAAGCCGCTGAGACTGGGTAGGCTCGCCCGTTGACATGACTGACGCCGAACCCATCCTGCGGCGCGAACTGACGGACGTCCCCGACGAGGTGCGGGACGTTCCGCCGCCGCCGATACCCGAGCTGCCGCCGCCGTATGGTTTGCGCCTGGCCGACCCGGACGCCGACGCCGAGACGATAGCCGAGTGGATGAACCGGCCCCACCTGGCCGAGTCGTGGGAATACGCCTGGTCGGTGGCTCGCTGGCGTCGTTACCTGCGCGCGCAACTCGAGAGCACGTTTTCCCGCCCGTTCGTCGTCAGCCTCGACGGAGTGGACCGCGGGTACGTCGAATTGTACAGGGCGGCAAAGGATTCCATTGCCACCCGATACGAGTACGACCTCTACGATCTGGGTTTGCACGCCGCGGTCGCCGATCTGGATTACATGCAGCGGGGGCACGTCGGCTACCTGCTGCCGCACCTGGTGGCCAGCGCGCTCGACCTCGACCCGCGATGCCGTCGTGTCATGTTCGACCCCGATCACCGCAATGTTTTGGCGCGCAAGTTCTGTGAGCGTGGGGGTTGCGTGTTTCTGGGCGAACACGACATGTCGAACCGGCGGATGGCGCTGTATGCGTTGGCCCGCACGCCCGACGACGTCCCTCGGCTCCGACAGGCGTAGCAGCCGTGTGGGCTCGGCTGGTTGTGGCGCCCTGGTGGGTGCTGTGGCTGGTAAATGCATCGACGGTCGCGATCGTCCTTGCCTTCCTTTGGTCAATGGGTATTCCCCGCGTCACGGGCGCTGGATGGGTGTGGCCCTGGGTGTCGGTGGCGGGGTTCAGCTTGCTCTTCGCCGCGTTGGGGACCATTGCCCAGCTCCCCGTGCAGCGGAGCTATGCGCCCGCGGTCGCCGGGTTGAGTCCGTCGCAGCGTTCGCAGGCGGCCGGGGCGCTACGACGCGGTGAGGTTCCCTCCGATCCGCAGGTGTTGGCGGCTGCGGTCCGGATCGGCAACCTGTCGATGGCGTACCAGCGTCGGGCGCTGCGGAGCCAGAGGGTGATTCGATGGCTGGCGCCAGTCCTGTTGATCGTCGCCGGGGTGGCAGGATTAGTCGGTAACGGCACCCGCAGGGGCTGGGCGTTGGTCGCGCTGGGGCTGCTGATGGCTTTCCTTTTCGGGTGGACTTCGCATAAGTCCCGACGGTTGTCGCGTCGCCTCGAGTTGCTGCGCTCGGCGACTGACTCGAGCCCGCAAGCGCTTTCGCTGCTCGCCGAGGCCAAGGATTCCGCCGCCCCGCCGCCGAGCGTGCGGTTGCGTGTAGCTCTTGCGGTCGTTGTCGTCGTCGCCGTTTCCGCGGGAACCGCCGCGCTCTATCTCTGGGATCGTCGCACTCCGGACTGCCGCACCGCTGATTCGGTCGTCGACTACATCCACAGCCACCCGGACATGCTCGATTCCACGTTGATCGCCGCCGACGACCCCGCCCTAAATAGATATCAGCACTGGGCGAATCAACTGCAGTCCTATTCGCGGCAGGTGTCCTCGCCCGCGCTCGGGCCGCATCTGCGTCGCATTGCCGAGCTCTCCGGGGAGGCGGCAACGTTGGTGCGCGACACGCGGCGAAACCCGTCGTCGACCCGATCAGCTGACGAGGTCATCAACCGGGAATCCGCCTACCGCACCATCATTGGCGAACTAATCGACGAGGACAAGGCACTGATCCCGATCTGCCACAGTCAGTAGTCGTGCCGGGCCAGCGTGATGTCACCCAGCCGCTGGGTCTCGTCGAGCGACAGGGCCGCCGGAACCATCTCGCTGGTCACCAGCCCGTGCCGGGTCGTCAGCTCGTCGACGATATCGAAACTGCGCGCGATCGACTGCGGGGTGTCGACGATGATCGTGGCCACGGGAACGCTGCGTGCGAGCTGGAATAGCTTGTCCCCGTGCGGCTTATGGTCCCCGTGAAATCCCCAGATGCCGCGCAGCACCGTCGCGCCGCGGACCGCCTCGGCATGCAGCAGCCGCTGCACCAGCGCGCGGTGGATCGGCAGCCCGTCGTGGGTGGTGCCCTCGGCGCTGTACACCATCAGCTTTTGCCACAGGGTTCGTCCCCGGTCATCGGTGGCCGGCAGCCGCGGGGGAGGGGCGAACAGCTCGCCGTCGCGTTTGCACAGTCGCACCCGCTCGACGGTCAGCAGCGGGTGCGGCAGCACTGCCGCCAGTTCGGTTGCGGCGGTTGAAACTTGCGTGGCCGACCCGATGCCGATGATCATCACCGGGACGTTGACGTTGCGGCCGAAGAAGCGAGCCCGGTAGCGCTCGCCGTGCGCCGTCCCGTCGACACCGAGAAGCACTATGGCACCGGCGAATCCGTGTGTGTGCAGCAGCTCGCACACCGCGTAGTGCGCGCGTCTCCCGGCGATGCGCTCTTGACGGCCCACGTACACGGTGAGTTTGGCGGCATCCCCGTCGTGTCCGTCGAGGTCGTCGAGCGCGCCGGTCCCCGTGACCAGTCGCGCCCGCTCCAGGGTCACCAGCCCGCGGCCGGTCATCGCGGCGACGTCGTCGACCAGGGAACGGATCTTCGGCTCGGTATCGACGGCGGCGATCGCCACCGCCGGATCCTCGGACAGACTCAGCGACACGTCACTGCGCAGCGTGTGGCTCGGCCCGAAACTCGCGATGCCGCGCAGCATCACGCTGGTCGCGACGTCGCTGGCGCCGAACAGATCCAGCATCTCGTCGGCAAGAAACCGCGCGCTGTCGGCGACGGTGCGTTGCCGCTCGCCGAAGTACGCGGTCAACTTCAGGCAGGGCTGGCTCATATCCGGTCCGCAACCCATTGCCCGAGCAGCGCCGCGGCCATGCCCAGCACAACGCTGACGACGAGATTGGCGGCCGCCGCACACGTCTGGCGCTCCTCGCCGAGCCGCTGGGTTTCCAGCATCCAGGTGGAGAAGGTGGTGTAGGCGCCGACGAACGCCGTGTCGACCAGCAGGGCCGCCTCCCTGCTCAACGCCAGCCCGCCGAGCAGCCCGAGCGCCGCGGCACCGCTGACGTTGACCGCGAGCGTGCCGAACGGAAACGGCCGCGCCACCCGCCGGGCCACCGCGCGATCGACCAGGAAACGCAGCACCGAGCCGACGCCGCCGACGAGCACGACGCCGACCCACACCAAGACCGTCGTCGCCCCGGCGCTCGTCACGAGCGCACCCGCACCCGGCGAACCAGCGCGGTGGCCAGGTGCACCGCCAGCAACCCCAGCCCGATGCTGCTGACGGTGTAGCCGACGGCCAGGCCCCAATGGCCGTGCTCGATCATCCTCAGCGTCTCGACCTGCATCGTCGAGAAAGTCGTCAGCCCACCACACAATCCGGTGCCGAGCAGGGGACGGCGGTAACTCGACAACGGCAGCCGCTCCAGCAGCCGGGTGGTGAAGTAACCCACCAGGAAGGCGCCGACGACGTTGACCGTGAACGTCGCCCACGGCCAGCTCCCGGGGTCGGCGGCGGCGAGGCTGCTCAGGCCGGTGCGCGCCACGGCACCCAGCGCGCCGCCGGCGAACACGGCGGCCAACTCGCGGTAGTCACGACCGGGCACCCAAGCAGCCTAGGCAGGACGTCGGCAGAATTGGCGTCATGGTGGCCAACCCGCGCGCCGGCCAGCCGGCCCAACCCGAAGACCTCGTCGACCTGCCCCACCTCGTCACGTCGTACTACGCGATCGAACCCGATCCCGACGACGTCGCGCAGCAGGTGGCGTTCGGCACGTCGGGTCACCGCGGCTCGGCCCTGAACGGGGCGTTCAACGAGGCCCACATCCTGGCGATCACCCAGGCCATCGTCGAGTACCGCGCCGCGCACGGCATCACCGGGCCGTTGTTCATCGGCCGCGACACACACGGCCTCTCGGAGCCGGCCTGGGTGACGGCGCTGGAGGTGCTGGCCGGCAATGAGGTGGTGGCCGTCGTCGACTCGGCCGACCGCTACACGCCGACGCCCGCGGTCAGCCACGCGATCCTCGGCTACAACCGCGGCCGCACCGACGCGCTCGCCGACGGGATCGTGGTGACGCCGTCGCACAACCCGCCGTCCGACGGCGGCTTCAAATACAACCCGCCCAATGGCGGCCCGGCCGACACCGACGCGACGAACGCAATCGCCAAGCGCGCCAACGAGATCCTGCGCGGTGGCTCGGGGGTGAAGCGGGTGCCGCTGGCCCGGGCGCTGCGGACCGCCCGGTGCCACGATTACCTGGACAGCTACGTCGACGACCTGCCGAACGTGGTCGACGTCGACGTCATCCGCAAGGCCGGGGTGCGGATCGGCGCCGACCCACTCGGCGGGGCCAGCGTGGACTACTGGGCCGCGATCGCGGAACGGCATGGGTTGGACCTGACCGTGGTCAACCCGGTGGTCGACGCGACGTGGCGGTTCATGACGCTCGACCACGACGGCAAGATCCGGATGGACTGCAGCTCGCCGGACGCGATGGCTGGGCTCATTTCGATAATCGCCACCTCGGACCGCTATCAGATCGCCACCGGCAACGACGCCGACGCCGACCGCCACGGCATCGTCACACCCGATGCGGGGCTGCTGAATCCGAATCATTACCTGGCGGTGGCGATCGACTACCTCTGTACCCATCGGCCGTCGTGGCCGGGCGGCATCGCCGTCGGCAAGACCGCCGTCAGCTCGTCGATCATCGACCGCGTGGTCGCCGGCCTCGGCCGCAAGCTGGTCGAGGTGCCGGTCGGATTCAAATGGTTCGTCGACGGCCTGCTCGGCGGGACCATCGGCTTCGGCGGCGAGGAGTCGGCGGGGGCCTCGTTCCTGCGGCGCGACGGATCGGTGTGGACCACCGACAAGGACGGCATCATCCTGGCGCTGCTGGCGTCGGAGATCCTGGCCGTCACCGGTTCGAGCCCGTCGCAGCGCTACCGGGAGCTGGCCGACGAGTACGGGAGCTCGTGTTACGCGCGGGTGGATGCGCCCGCCGACCGCGACCAGAAAGCCCAGCTGGCCAAGCTGTCCGCCGATGAGGTCAGTGCCACCGAGCTGGCGGGGGAGCCGATCACCGCCAAGCTCACCTCGGCGCCCGGCAATGGCGCGCCGCTGGGTGGACTCAAGGTGACGACGGCCAACGCATGGTTTGCCGCTCGCCCGTCGGGCACCGAGGATGTCTACAAGATCTACGCGGAATCGTTCAACGGGCCCGAGCACCTGGCCGAGGTCCAGAAGACCGCCCGCGAGGTGGTTGGCCAGGTCATCGGGTAGGGCACCTGAGCAGCGACTTTGAAGGTGTGTTGACGGTGGTGTAGCTTCGATGGGCAACTTCTCGGGGCTATGGCGCAGCTGGTAGCGCACCACACTGGCAGTGTGGGGGTCAGGGGTTCGAGTCCCCTTAGCTCCACGGTCTTAGCTCGTCGCGGCCGCGGTCGCGTTATGGTGCAGTATGCCTTGTATGGTTGCCGGCGGCTTCAAAAACTCACTGCCCAAACATAATCCGGTGTTTTCATCGCGCAGAACCAATCGGGTGGCCCGATCAATCTGGAGACCACAGTGGACGTAAGCCGTGTCGGCAGCCTGTTCATCCGCGCACTGGAGCCGATGCTCCATGGCGATGACATGGCATTGGTTGTGAAATTCCGCGAGAACTACGATCCCGATCGCTTGTGGGCCGCCTACGAATCCCTGGTGCGACAGAATCGGTCGTTACAGGTAGTCCTCAGCTCCTCTGGTGAAACCTTTTCGTGGATCCCGCTCGATTCGGCGGAGGGGGACGCCGCTCTCGGCCGTCAGCGCGAGCGTTTCTTCTCCCGGACATTCACTTTCGAGGAGCTGCTTTCTCCCGCCAATACCCTGACGCCGCCGCTTCCCCTGCGGATTTCGCGGATGAACGACAGGGAAGTTTGCTTCCAGATCAGCCACGCTCTGTCGAATGGTCGCGCCGCCATCCAGTGGATTCTTTACTGGCTCGCCGCCGCTCATGGTGAACCCGTCGCGGTTGAATCTGTCGATATTGATCAGACTGCGGGGCCTTCGAAATCCACCGCCCCGCGAAGCGGATTCGCTTTGTTGCCGTTGTACATCTTCGGCTACCTGGCACGGGCAGGTCGGAAGCAAGCGCGCACGACGGTCGACCTCACCCATGGCAAGACGCCGGTTCCACACGACAACGGCTATGCGTCCCGGACGTATTTCTACTCCGAGCAGGAGACCGATCGAATCCTGGCCAAAGCCGGCGCAGTGGACCTATCGCTGCAGCAGTACATGTGTCTCACGGTCGCAGAAGCAATGCTGGCCGCCCAGCCCGAAAAGTCGCGCGTGACGATCGGGATCCCCACTGATCTGGCCCGTTTTCTGCCCGATTTGCCGCGCGCGGCGCTCGGTAACTATACGGGCAGCATGGTTGTGCAATTGCGGCGCAGAGCACCGATGCAAGAACAGATCGCGCGTCAATTCGGCTGGCTTCGCCGCGGCGTCGATTACTGGCTGGCCCGGCAGGGCGCCGCTTCGTCCAACGAGCAGCGGTTGTTGAACACAATGGCCCGGATTGCGTCGCTTCCCGTCAACCGCCGCGGCCCGTTTCAGAACATTTCCTGCGTGGTGTCGAACGTCGGTGTCGTCACGACTCCGGCGAACTGGGGAATCGAGTCCAGTTATGGCACCACCAAGACGCAGACTATTTTCTTTCTCGTCGCCGTGGTAAACGGCATTCTCAGCGTCAACGTCACGTTCGCCCGCGACCT
This sequence comes from Mycobacterium sp. NGS26, assembly GCF_059813025.1. Taxonomy (NCBI): domain Bacteria; kingdom Bacillati; phylum Actinomycetota; class Actinomycetes; order Mycobacteriales; family Mycobacteriaceae; genus Mycobacterium; species Mycobacterium sp. NGS26. The sequence goes on along the minus strand of NZ_JCALDU010000007.1, from coordinate 669 downwards.
CTACGACCCCAAAGAAGTGTTCTCCGTTGCCGATGCGGCCTTGGCGGACCTCGGCCACTAAAGCAGGCCGAGCTGTTGCAGGTCGGTGGCGTATTTGATGATGATCGGCGCCGAGATGTGTGGGATGTCGTTGTCGGGGCCGATTTTGGCTTCTTGCACCGCGGCCCGGAATCGGTCGGTCGGCGCTAGGGACCCGTGGGTCGGCTCGATGGGCTGTAGAGCGTCGGGATTGTCCAACGGCAAGAGCCGCAGCGGCGAGTGCTGTCGCTGTGGGTCCGGCAGCTCGTGCAGGGCGGCGGCGAACCGTTGTGCCCATTCGGTGAAGTCCTCGACGCGCTGGATGGGGTAGCCGGCCTCGATGAGCCAGTCGACGTATTCGTCGAGCCCGATGCCGTCGTCGTGGGGGTTCATCACGTGGTAGGTCTGCAACCCGTCGACCGTTTGGGCTCCCAGGGTGGCGATCGCCTCGGCGACGAATTCGACGGGCAGCGCGTCGAAGTGCGCGCGTTGCCGCTGGCCGTGGGCGTCGAGTTGGTAGAACGAGGCGGGCGCAAGGCCGGTGGCCAGGATGGACAGCGCCATGCGGGTGAACATGTCGGAGACGTTGAGCTGGCCGGTGTAGGTGGTGCCGGCCAGGAGCATGTCGCAGCGGAACACCGCGACCGGTAA
>NZ_JCALDU010000006.1:0-396633 GCF_059813025.1 Mycobacterium sp. NGS26 | reverse complement strand
CCCAGCGCCTGGCCGCGCTGCATCTGGGCCCGCTGCTCACCGACGCCGAACGCCGCTACCTGACCTGTGACGCCACGGCCGAGGTGTGGTTCGAACGCGACGGCCAGCCCATCGGCGCCGGGCGCACCACCCGGCTGATCAACCGGCGACTGCGCCGCGCGCTCGAGCACCGCCACCCCACCTGCGCGGTTCCCGGCTGCGGGGCCACCCGCGGTCTGCACGCCCATCACGTCCAACATTGGGAAGACGGCGGGCCCACCGAGCTGGCCAACCTGGTGCTGGTCTGCCCGTATCATCACCGGCTGCACCATCGCGGCATCATCACCATCACCGGGCCCGCCGACGCGCTGCGCGTGACCGACAGCGACGGGCGACCGCTGAGCCCGGGTTCGCTGGCGCGCCCACCAACCCAACCCCCACCCGCGGTGCCACCATGTCCCGGGCCGCTCGGCGAGCGCGCCGACTGGTGGTGGTACGACCCCTTCCAGCCCCAACCACCACCCACCACCAACTAAACCCAAACAGGCTGGGGCATTATGAAATTCGTCCGGGTGAAAAACGGATCGAACGCGTTTGCAAGACTTCCGGCGCGAGCGGTTCAGTCGGCTCTAGCGTAAGGGCGTGACTACAGCCAACCAAGCCGACGGAACACCGTCCATTCCAAGGTCCCGCAAGATCCTCTGCGCCGTCTATGCCGCAATCGCTCTCGCCGCGCTGATTGCGACATGGCGTAACGGTGGCCCGTACGTCCACAGCGCCGCCGACTTCTTAGGCGCCTTTTGGCGCGATGCCAAGGCCACGTCGGCCTCGCGTTTCGTGGCGGCAGACGCCCTGATGTTGGGTATCAGCGTCGTCATTCTGATGGTCATCGAAGCCACGAAGCACAGCGTGCGCTTCGTCTGGCTTTATGTCGTCGGGTCATTCTTCATCGCCATAAGTGTGATGTTTCCGCTGTTCCTGATCGCCCGGGAGTTGCGTATGGGTGCGTCCGACACGCCGCGCCTCCGCACGACAGATGCGGCTCTGCTCGCGGTTGTCGCCGTCATGACCGCGGCCCTGACTATCTGGATCGACGTGGGGTGAGGTTTGTTGGGATCGGTAGCAAACCGGCCCCTCTGTAATGGGTCTCGATCAGACAATTACCCACACGGCGGATTCGCCGTGAGCCGAGGCATCTTCAAGCAAAGGGAGCGAGGCCAAGCCGTGTCGCACTATCGCACCGTCAAGCGGATGCTCGGCGCAACGCTGCTGTCGGGCGGCGTCGCCGTGGCCCTTTTGGGCGTGGGAGCCGCTACCGCCAACGCCGAGCCGTACTTTGGGCCGTGGACATGCTGCCCGGGAGACAAACAAGGACATCCCCAAGGCCCGGGTACGGGCTGCCCGTTTTCGGGAGCGAACGTCAACTGGGACACGAATGTCTGCCACACGTGGTGGAGCGTCTACTACGGGCACGGAAACGTTGGGCCCACTACTTGGGACGGACCCGATCCACCGCCGCCGCAGGCAACGCAGAAGCCGTGGTGCGGGTTTCCGTTCATGTGTTCGGGAGCACCGTAATCAGCGACTGGTTGCTGTCGCCACAACTTTCCGCTGCGCTGGCGGATGATGGAGGTGATCGCTCCACCTCGCACCGAGGCAAGGTAATGCCACAACCAATCGATCGCGCAGCTATCGCCGCGGACCTCGACCGAACGCGCACCGACTTCCATCACCTCATTGAGGCGGCCAATGACGATGATTGGACCAAACCCACCAAGGGCACCAGGTGGAACAACGAGGAGTTGTTGTTCCACATGGTGTTCGGATACATGGTTGTGCAACGCCTCCTGTTGCTGGTGCGCTTGTTTGACCGGCTCCCGGATTCTGTTAGTCGCGGCTATGCGCGACTGCTCAACGGGGTCACACCCGCGTTCGAACGGATCAACTTCTACGGATCGCGTTTCGCTGCCCGCGTCTACAACCGAAAGCGAATGGCCGCCAAGCTAGACCGCGTGATCAGTTCGCTGCAACGCTCGCTACATCGAGCACCCGAGGACGCCTTCAGGCGTGGCATGCACTATCCCGACGACTGGGACCCGTACTTCCGCGACTACATGACGTTGGAGGATGTCTACCGCTACGCCGGTTTGCATTATGACCATCATCGGCGGCAGTTAACGCTGACGAAGCTGGCCTGAAGGCAGGGCCCTAAGGCGCCGGCGTTCCGGGCGGCACCGGACACCAGAAAAGGCCGCAATTCATCGGAAGCAGCCTGCCCTCGACAACTGTGTTGGTCTTGGTCCCGTCGCCGTTGTCGACCATCTTGTGGTACCAGTCGTGGCAGACCGACATGTCCCAGTTGACGGCATCTGGAACCGGGCCGGTCATGGACAGGCCGCCACCCGGAATGATTCTGAAGTTGTACGCCTGCGGCAATGGTTGCCCGGGGCACCACGTGCCGCCGCCCTTGTCGGTGTCGGCGGCACCCGCTGCCGCCAGTCCCACCGCCATACCGCCAGCCAGCAGCGCCGAGGTCATCATTCGGGTGACCGCGCGAGTGAAGTTCATCGGGACGTTCCTTCCATCCCAGTCCGGACAACCGGACACCTAAGCGATTCCAATCGGAATGCGTTTATTGAACTCCCGGCACGCCCTTGCGTACATAGATTTCGTCAGGCTGTTACGTCAGTGGTGAGCGGGTGGAGTCGAATTCGATGGGCAGCGTGACGGGTCCGCCGAGCGCGTTCACCGGCTTCCACGGTGCGGGTCCGGTGCGTCGGGCATTGGGCAGGCGCCGCGTCAGGACCGCCAACGCTTCGGCCAACTCGAGGCGGGCGAGATTGGCGCCGAGGCAGTAATGCATGCCGCCGCCGAACGTCTGCACGGGCGGGGCGCCCTCGCGGGTGATGTCGAGGCGGTCGGGGTCTTCGCAGACGGCGGGGTCGCGGTTGGCCGCGCCGGTGTTGACGACAACGATTGTGCCGGAAGGGATTACGACGCCGGCGAGTTCGACATCCTCCACGGCCGCGCGCAACGTCACGAACATCATCGGCGAATGCCGGATCAGCTCGTCGACGGCCTTGGCCGCGAGCTCTGGGTGCCGGCCGAGCAGGGCCCACTGGTCGGGATGATCGCACAGCACATGGACCGCGGCACCCAATTGCAGGCGGGTGGTGTCGGTACCGGCCATCAGCAGTGCGGCGACGAGCATGCGGAGTTCGCCGGGACTGAGGCGATCGCCGTCATCTTCGGCGCGGATCAGCTCGGAGAGCAGGTCGTCGGTCAAACTGTGTCGCCGGCCCGCAATCATGTCGTCGATATAGGCGTCAAGCGCCTTCCACGCGGTCAGGATCGCCGGGGTTGCGTCGGCGGCGTTCCACCCGAAGGCCTCCAAGATGTCGTCGGTCCAGTCGGAGAACAGTTCCCAGTCCTCGGCTGGCGCGCCGAGTAGTGCGCAGATGACCGGGATCGGGTACTGACGGGCGATGTCGGTAACCACGTCGCAGTGCCCGTTCGCGCTGACGTTGTCAACCAGTCCGTTGATGATGCCGACGGCTGTGGTGCGCAGCCGTGCGGTCGCCTTGGGGGTGAAAGCCTTGCTGACCAACCGGCGCAGCCGGCGGTGTTCGTCGCCGTCGAGGCTGAGGATGTTGGTGGCGATGCGGTCCCACAACGGGCCGCTGGTAATACCTTGCGCGGCAAGGAACATACCCTGCGGCACCCGGAACCGCGGGTCGCGCAGCGCGGTGTGCACGAGCTCATACGTCAGCAACTCGGGCCCGTACGGCCCCATCGCGATCGGCGCCTTGTCTCGGGCCCGCCTGATGATCGCGTGCGCCTCGTCGGGGTGTCGAGCGTTTGCGTAGTCGATTGCGGGTAGATCGGCTTCGAAAACACTTGGGCGGCTGTCAGCAAGGGTGGTCATGACTCGACTATGGGATTTCGGCAGGGCCAGATCATCGGGGCCGGCACGGAACTGCATGGCGCCGCGATGCCTCGCCGCCGAGCGTCACGCCAGCGCCACCATCGGCGCCGGACGGCCCGCTAGCGTGACGTTCGACGGTCGACATACGGGATTTCCCTGATGTTTGCGGCGTCCCGCCCCGAGATGCTGGCTAGCATGACCGAAACTGATCGCGCGGAGTTGAACTGGAGCGACGTGCTGCCAACCGGGACGGTGACGCTGCTGCTCGCCGACGTCGAGGGCTCGACGCGGCTGTGGGAGACCCAGCCCGAGGAGATGACGGCCGCCTTCGCGCGCTTGGACCGGACGCTGACCGACCTGCTCGCCGCCCACGGCGGGGTGCGGCCGGTCGAGCAGGGTGAGGGCGACAGCTTCGTGGTCGCGTTCGCCCGCGCGACCGAGGCGATCGCGTGCGCGTTGCAGTTGCAGCGGGCGCCGCTGGCCCCGATCCGGCTGCGCATCGGTGTGCACACCGGCGAGGTGCAGCTGCGCGACGAGGGCAACTACGTCGGCCCGACGATCAACCGGACCGCGCGGCTGCGCGATCTCGCGCACGGCGGCCAGACGGTGCTCTCGGGCACCACCGAGGATCTGGTCGTCGACGCGCTCCCGGCCGACGCATGGCTGACCGATCTCGGCAGGCACGAGCTGCGCGGCGTGGCCCGTCCCGAACGGGTGGTCCAGCTCTGCCACCCGGACATCCGCAACGACTTCCCGCCGCTGAGGACGTCGAAAACCGTTGTCGCTCAAAATCTTCCGGTGCAACTCACCAGTTTCGTCGGCCGCGGCACGCAGATCGACGACGTGCGGCAGACCCTCGCCGCCGACCGGCTGATCACCCTGACCGGCGCCGGTGGTGTCGGTAAGACGCGGCTGGCCATCGAGGTGGCGGGCCAAATGACCGACGACTTCGACGACGGGGTGTGGTACGTCGACCTTGCGCCCATCGCCGACCCCGAACTCGTACCGGTCACGATGGCGGGCGCCCTCGGACTGGCGGATCAGTCGAGCCTGTCCACAACGGACACGCTCATCCGGTTTGTGGGCGGCCGTCGGATGTTGGTGCTGCTGGACAACTGTGAGCACCTCGTGGACGCGATCGCCGAGCTGACCACCGCGCTGCTGAGCGCCTGTCCGGGGCTGAGGCTGCTGGCGACGAGTCGGGAGCCGATCGGGGTGGCCGGCGAGGCGACATGGCGGGTGCCGTCCCTGTCGTTGGACGACGAGGCCATCGAACTGTTCGTGGACCGGGCCCGCCGGGCGCGATCCGATTTCGCCGTCACCGATGACGACCTTCCCGCGGTCAAGGAGATCTGCCGCCGCCTCGACGGCATGCCGCTGGCCATCGAACTCGCCGCGGCGCGGGTGCGGGCGCTGTCGCTCGACGAGATCGTCGACAGCCTGAACGACCGCTTCCGGCTGTTGATCGGTGGGCGGCGCACCGCGGTGCGCCGACAGCAAACGTTGCGCGCCTCGGTGGACTGGTCGCACGCGCTGTTGACGGAGCCCGAGCGGGTCTTGTTTCGCCGGCTTGCGCCGTTCATGGGCGGATTCGACCTGGCCGCCGCCCGCGCCGTCGCCGGCGACACCGAGGTCGAGCGCTACCAGGTCCTCGACCAGCTGACCCTGCTGGTGGACAAATCACTCGTGGTCGCAGACGACACGGGCGGCAGGATGCGGTACCGGCTACTCGAGACCGTGCGCCAGTACGCCCTGGAAAAGCTCGGCGAGTCCGGGGAGGCCGATGCCGTGCGGGCGCGGCATCGCGACTACTACAGCGCGATGGCCGCTCAGCTCGACGCCCCGGCCGCCACCGGACACCAGCGGCGTGTCGAGCAAATCGAGGCCGAGATCGACAACCTGCGCGCGGCGTTCTCGTGGAGCCTCGAGAACCGCGACGTCGAGCTGGCACTGCAGCTCGCGTCGTCGCTGCAGCCGCTGTGGCTCACCCGCGGCCGCCTGCGCGAGGGAATGAGTTGGATCGACGAGGCACTGGCCGACCTGGACACCGTCGACCGCGAGGTGGCACCGGCGGTGCTGGCGCGGGCGCTGGCCGACGCGGCCCTGTTCGACGGCTGGGTCGGCGTGCCCGAGCGGATGGAGCAGGCCAGGGAAGCGCTGGCCATCGCTCGCCAACTAGACGACCCGTCACTCTTGGTCCGCGCCCTCACCGCCTGCTTTGGTACGGCCGCATCCCACCCCCAGCAGGCGGCAACCTACTTTCCAGAGGCCATCGAGCTGGCGCGCACCCTGGGCGACAAATGGAGATTGAGCCAGCTGCTCGGCTTTCAGGCGTACGCCTCCACCATGGCAGGCGACGCGAAGGCTGCCCGTGCGGCCGGTGAAGAAGGGCGCGAGCTTGCCGAAGCGGTTGGTGACCGGTTCGCAGCCGGCCAGTGCCGCACGTGGGGTATCGCAGGGACGCGTGCGATGTTCGGCGACCTGTCCGGCGCCGACGCAGAATTACGGGAGATAATCGCCGACGCAGATGCGGCCGGCGACTCCTTGTGCAGATTCAACGGCCTTATTGCGCACGCCGTATTCCTGGGCTGGCAGGGCAGGCCGACCGAGGCGCGAGCGGCGGCCGACGCGGCCATCGAGTCCGCCGCCCAACTCGGCTGGGTAATGGAGGGACTCGGCTATCTGGCGTTGGGCATCGCAAACCTGGCCGCCGGCCATGTTGCGGCCGCCAAGGAGGCCACCGAACAGGGTTGGTGCCGCATACCGGGCGTCGAGTTCACGGTGACCAACCTGAAGTGGAGGGCCGAAACCGAGCTTGCGACAGGCGATCTGGAGGCGGCCCGGCTGTGGGCCGAACGGGCAGTGTCAACCAACCTGGGATATTTCCGGATGCTGGCACTGATCACCCGTGCCCGTGTGGCGCTCGCCGAGAGCGACGCGGCAGCCGCCGAGCGTGACTGCCACGACGCCCTCGCGGGTGCGGTCGAATGCGAAGTGCAGCTGGGCTTACCCGACATCTTCGACGTCCTTGCTCGGCTGGCCGCGCAAGCCGAGAGTTATCCCGAAGCGGCACGGCTCGTCGGCGCGGCGGAGGCCGTCCGGCAGCGCACCGGCGAGGTGCGGTACGCGATTTACCAAGCCGACTACGAGGATTTTGTCGCCTCGCTCCGAGATGCCATGGGCCAGAACGACTTCGACGCCGCCAGGGCCGAGGGCGCCGCGCTGTCCACCAACGAAGCGATCGCCTACGCGCAGCGCGGCCGCGGCGAACGCAAACGGCCGTCCAGCGGCTGGGCCTCGCTCACCCCCGCCGAACTGGACGTCGTCCGCCTCGTCAGCGAGGGCCTGGGCAACAAGGACATCGCCACCAGGCTTTTCATCTCACCGCGCACCGTCGAGACCCACCTCACCCACGTCTACACCAAGCTGGGCCTTACGTCGCGGGTTCAGCTTGCCCAAGAGGCAGCGCGTCAAGCCGGCGCTTCCTGAACGAGGCTGCCCCGACTAGCGTTTTTGGGATCGGTAGCGAACCGACCCTGATGCACTCACCGCGAGCGGATACTGATCGTCAGCATCACAGCGTCGAGGAAAGGCGCAACACAATGTCACACAATCACAAGGTCAAGAAGCTCTTGGTCGGCGCGCTGCTGTCGGGTGGCCTCGCGGTGGGCGGTTCGTGGCTGGCCGCCGGCACCGCCCAGGCGGACAACTTCACCGTCCCGCACGACTGGTGCCCGGGCCAACCGTTGCCGATGCCGGATGTCCGCTGGGACATGAACGTCTGCCACCACTGGTACTGGGTCCCCGTCGGGGGCATGGGCAACGTCGGCCAGTTCGTGTGGGAGGGCAACGCTCCCCGGCAGCCGCTGGGTCCGCCGCCGTGCTACGGCGCCCCGATCTGCCTGCCCGGACTGTAGCCGGCCCCTAGCCGATCAACACCGCATACCGCGGCTTGATCACCTCGTCGATGATGGCCAGCCGCTCGTCGAACGGGATGAACGCCGACTTCATCGCATTGATGGTGAAGCGCTCGAGGTCGCTCCACCCGTAGCCGAAAGCCTCGACCAGCCGGTGCATTTCGAGGCTCATCGAGGTGTCGCTCATCAGCCGGTTGTCGGTGTTGACGGTCACCCGGAACCGGGTGCGGGCCAGCAGATCGAACGGGTGGTCCGCGATGCTCTTGACCGCGCCGGTCTGCACATTCGAGCTAGGGCACAGCTCCAGCGGAATTCGCTTGTCCCGCAATATCGATGCCAGCCGGCCCAGCCGGACGCCCCCGCCCTCGATCACGTCGATGTCGTCGACGATCCGCACCCCGTGGCCCAGCCGGTCGGCGCCGCAGAACGCGATCGCCTCGTGGATCGACGGCAACCCGAACGCCTCACCGGCGTGAATCGTGAAGCGCGCGTTGTGGTCTCGCATGTATTCGAAGGCGTCCAGGTGCCGCGTCGGCGGGTTGCCTGCCTCGGCGCCGGCGATGTCGAATCCCACCACGCCCTTGTCGCGGAAGCGGATCGCCAGCGCGGCGATCTCGCGGGACACCGCGGCGTGGCGCATGGCGGTGACCAACAGGCGCACCACGATCGGCCGGCCCGCGGCGGCGCAGGCCTTCTCCCCCTCGGCGAAACCCGCCAGCACCGCCTCGACGATCTCGTCGAACCACAGGCCGCGGTCGATGTGCAACTCGGGGGCGAACCGCACCTCGGCGTAGACCACCGAGTCGGCGGCCAGGTCCTCGACACACTCGTAGGCCACCCGGTGCAGCGATTCGGCCGTCTGCATCACCGCCACGGTGTGCGAGAACGGCTCCAGGTAGCGCTCCAGCGAGCCGCTGTGCGAGCGGGTGCGAAACCAGGTGGCCAGCTCGTCGGCATCGGTGGCGGGCAGCCCGTCGTAGCCGATCTGGCCGGCGATGTCCAGCACGGTGGACGGGCGCAGCCCGCCGTCGAGGTGATCGTGCAGCAGGGCCTTGGGCGCCTTCCTGATCTCCTGCAGGCCCAGGGGTGTGGTCACGGGGCGACCCGATCGATGATCAGCGGCCGTGAAACCGGTGGCGTGTCCCCGACGGCCCAGCCGCCGTCCAGCTCGGCCATCGCGGTGGCGAAGCGTTCCGGGGTGTCGGTGTAGAGGGTGAACAGCGGCTCGCCGGCCGCCACCGGCTCGCCGGGACGGCGGTGGATCTTGACGCCGGCCCCGGGCTGCACCCGTGCGCCCGGGCGGGACCTGCCCGCACCGAGCCGCCATGCCGTCAGCCCCACTGCCATCGCGTCGATATCGCCCATTGTGCCGCCCCGGGGCGCGGTCACGGTCTCGGAGTGCGCACCGATAGGCAACGGTATCGACAAGTCGCCGCCCTGGGCCGCGACGAGCTGCCGAAACCGGTCCATCGCGGTGCCGTCGCGCAGCGTCGGCGCGGGATCGGCGCCGTCGATCCCGGCGAGCTCGAGCATCTCGGCGGCCAGCCGCAGCGTCAGCTCCACCACGTCGGGCGGCCCGCCGCCGGCCAGCACGTCCAGGGACTCGGCCACCTCGAGCGCGTTGCCGACGGCCGCGCCCAGCGGGACGTTCATGTCCGTCAGCAGCGCGCGCGTGGGTACCCCGTGCGCGGCGCCCAGCTCGATCATGATGTGCGCCAGCTCGCGGGACTGGGCCTCCGACGCCAGCAGCGCCCCGCAGCCCACCTTCACGTCGAGCACCAGCGCCGCCGCGCCCTCGGCCAGCTTCTTGCTCATCACCGAGCTCGCGATCAGCGGCAGGGACTCGACGGTCGCGGTGATGTCGCGCAGCGCGTACAGCTTGGCGTCCGCGGGCGCCAGCTGGCCGGCGGCGAAGATCGCCGCCCCGACGTCGACGAGCTGTTCGCGGACCCGCCGGTTGGACAGCCGGGCGTTGAACCCGGCGATGGATTCCAGCTTGTCCAGGGTGCCGCCGGTGTGCCCGAGCCCGCGGCCCGACGCCTGGGGCACCGCCGCACCGCAGGCGGCGACGACGGGCACCAACGGCAGCGTGATCTTGTCCCCGACCCCGCCGGTGGAGTGCTTGTCCACGGTGGGCAGGGGCCGTCCGTCGCGGCGCAGGTCGGCGAAGTCCATCCGCTCACCCGACGCCAGCATGGCCGCCGTCCACGCGGCGATCTCGCCGCGGTCCATGCCGCGCAGTACGATGGCCATCAGCAGCGCCGCCATCTGTTCGTCGCCGACGCGGCCGTCGGTGTAGGCGTCGACGACCCACGCGATGGCCCCATCGGACAGCCTGCCGCCGTCGCGCTTGGTCCTGATCACCGTCGGCGCGTCGAATGCCAAGTCGGTCAAGGGCGTTCCCGCGGCAGGTCGGCGCCGAACGCGTCGGGCAGCAACTCGTCGAGGCGGCGCGGCCCGGCCGGGTGGTCGATCAGCAAGCCGGGCCCGCCGTGTTCCAGCAACACCTGACGGCAGCGCCCGCACGGCATCAGCGGGGATCCCCGCCCGTCCACGCACGCCAGCGCGACCAGCCGTCCCCCGCCGGTCGAGTGCAGGGCGCACACCACGCCGCACTCGGCGCAGAGACCAAGGCCATATGAGACGTTCTCCACATTGCAGCCGGTGACCACGCGGCCGTCGTCGACCAGCGCCGCCGCGCCCACCGGAAACCGCGAGTACGGCGCGTAGGCTCCCGTGGCCGCTTGAATCGCGCTGTCCCGCAGCGCATTCCAGTCGATATCGTCCATACCGCAACCCCCGCTCACCGATGGGCTGGCTTCCTGGGCCGGCTTTTGCAGCCACCCTAACTCCGGCACGACACGGGCCTGAGGCCGGATCGTCGTCCTACCACGGCGCATCGCCGCCGGGCTAAGCTCGGTTGCCCGGCTTGTTCACGAAGGCGGTGGGAACTTCAGTGAGTGCACAAACGACAACCGCGGATCCGGCCGCACCGGCGCCCTCGCGCAAGCGGCGGCCACCGCGGACGCTGTATCGGGGGGATCCCGGCATGTGGTCGTGGGTGCTGCACCGCATCACCGGGGCGACGATCTTCTTCTTTCTGTTCGTCCACGTGTTGGACACCACCCTGGTCCGGGTGAGCCCGCAGACCTACAACGAGGTGGTCCAGACCTACAAGACGCCGATCGTGGGCGTGATGGAGTTCGGCCTGGTGGCCGCGGTGCTGTTTCATGCCCTGAACGGGGTCCGGGTCATCCTGATCGACTTCTGGTCGCAGGGCCCGCGCCACCAGCGGCTGATGCTGTGGATCGTCGGCGTCGTCTACCTGCTGCTGATGGTTCCGGTCGCGGTGGCGATGGGCATCCACATGTGGGAGCAGTTCCGATGAGCTACCGTCCGGCCAGCCTGGACAACCCGCGCTCGCCCCGCCGTCGCGCCGGCATACCCAACTTCGAGAAGTTCGCGTGGCTGTTCATGCGGTTCTCCGGCGTGGTGCTGATCTTCCTGGTCGTCGGGCACCTGTTGGTGATGCTGATGTGGGACGACGGCGTATACCGCATCGACTTCAACTACGTGGCGCAGCGCTGGGCGTCGCCGTTCTGGCAATTCTGGGACCTGACGCTGCTGTGGCTGGCGCAGCTGCACGGCGGCAACGGCCTGCGCACCATCATCGACGACTACAGCCGCAAGGACAGCACCCGGTTCTGGCTGAACAGCCTGCTGCTGCTGTCGATGGGATTCACCCTGGCGCTGGGGACCTACGTGCTGGTGACCTTCGACCCGAACATTTCCTGATCGAGGGAGGCGACCCGGTTGCTGCACCAACACCGATACGACGTGGTGATCGTCGGCGCGGGCGGCGCGGGCATGCGCGCGGCCGTCGAGGCCGGCCCCCGCGTGCGCACCGCGGTGCTGACCAAGCTCTACCCCACCCGCAGCCACACCGGCGCCGCGCAGGGCGGCATGTGCGCCGCGCTGGCCAACGTCGAGGACGACAACTGGGAATGGCACACCTTCGACACCGTCAAGGGCGGCGACTACCTCGCCGACCAGGACGCCGTGGAGATCATGTGCAAGGAGGCCATCGACGCGGTGCTCGACCTGGAGAAGATGGGGATGCCGTTCAACCGCACCCCCGAGGGCCGCATCGACCAGCGCCGCTTCGGCGGGCACACCCGCGACCACGGCAAGGCCCCGGTGCGCCGGGCCTGCTACGCCGCCGACCGCACGGGCCACATGATCCTGCAGACGCTCTACCAGAACTGCATCAAGCACGACGTGGAGTTCTTCAACGAGTTCTACGCGCTGGACCTGGTTTTGACGCAGACGCCGAGCGGACCGATGGCCACCGGGGTGGTCGCCTACGAGTTGGCGACGGGCGATGTTCACGTCTTCCACGCCAAGGCCGTCGTGATCGCGACCGGCGGTGCGGGCCGCATGTACAAGACCACCTCCAACGCGCACACGCTGACCGGCGACGGCATCGGCATCGTGTTCCGCAAGGGACTTCCATTGGAGGACATGGAGTTTCACCAGTTCCATCCGACGGGGCTGGCCGGGCTGGGCATCCTGATCTCCGAGGCCGTCCGCGGCGAGGGCGGCCGGCTGCTCAACGCCGACGGCGAACGGTTCATGGAGCGCTACGCCCCGACGATCGTCGACCTGGCGCCCCGCGACATCGTCGCCCGCTCCATGGTTTTGGAGGTTCTGGAGGGCCGCGGCGCGGGACCGAACAAGGACTACGTCTACATCGACGTCCGCCATCTCGGCGAGGACGTGCTCGAGGCCAAGCTGCCCGACATCACCGAGTTCGCCCGCACCTACCTGGGCGTGGACCCGGTGCACGAACTGGTGCCCGTCTACCCGACGTGCCACTACCTGATGGGCGGCATCCCGACCACCGTCACCGGACAAGTGTTGCGGGACAACACATCCGTCGTCCCGGGCCTGTACGCGGCCGGCGAGTGCGCGTGCGTGTCGGTGCACGGCGCCAACCGGCTGGGCACCAACTCGCTGCTGGACATCAACGTGTTCGGCCGCCGCGCCGGCATCGCCGCGGCCTCGTATGCGCGGGGTCACGACTTCGTCGACATGCCGCCGGAGCCGGCTGCGATGGTGGTGGGCTGGGTTGCCGACATCCTCTCCGAGAACGGCAACGAGCGCGTCGCCGACATCCGGGGTGCGCTGCAGCAGACGATGGACAACAACGCCGCGGTATTCCGCACCGAGGACACGCTGAAGCAGGCGCTGACCGACATCCACGCCCTGAAGGAGCGCTACTCCCGAATCTCCGTGCACGACAAGGGAAAGCGCTTCAACAGCGACCTGCTGGAAGCCATCGAGCTGGGCTTCCTGCTGGAGCTGGCCGAGGTCACCGTGGTCGGCGCCCTGAATCGCAAGGAGTCCCGCGGCGGGCACGCCCGCGAGGACTATCCGGACCGCGACGACGTCAACTACATGCGCCACACCATGGCCTATAAGGAAATTGGGGCCGATAAGCAGGGCGCCGATCTGCTGTCCGACATCGCGCTGGACTTCAAGCCCGTCGTGCAGACCCGCTACCAACCCAAGGAACGGAAGTACTGATGGCTCTTGAACCAGACGTCGACACCTCCGCGCCGCCCCTGCCGCCCGTCCCGGAGGGCGCGGTGATGGTGACCGTCAAGATCGCCCGGTTCAACCCCGAAAACCCGGACGCGTACGCCGATTCCGGTGGCTGGCAGAGCTTCCGGGTGCCCTGCCTGCCCAGCGACCGGGTGCTCAACCTGCTCATCTACATCAAGAGCTACCTCGACGGCACGCTGACGTTCCGGCGCTCCTGCGCGCACGGGGTGTGCGGGTCGGACGCCATGCGCATCAACGGCGTCAACCGGCTGGCGTGCAAGGTGCTGATGCGCCACCTGCTGCCCAAGAAGCCGGGCAAGTCGCTGACCGTCACGGTCGAACCGATCCGGGGGCTGCCGGTGGAGAAGGATCTCGTCGTCGACATGGAGCCGTTCTTCGAGGCATACCGCGCGGTGAAGCCGTACCTGATCACCACCGGCAACCCGCCGACGCGGGAACGCATCCAGAGCCCGGCCGACCGCGCCCGCTACGACGACACCACCAAGTGCATCCTGTGCGCGGCGTGCACCACCAGCTGCCCGGTGTTCTGGCACGAGGGCAGCTACTACGGTCCCGCCGCGATCGTCAACGCGCACCGCTTCATCTTCGACAGCCGCGACGAGGCCGCCGCGGAGCGCCTCGACATCCTCAACGAGGTCGACGGCGTGTGGCGGTGCCGGACCACGTTCAACTGCACCGAATCCTGCCCGCGCGGGATCGAGGTGACGAAGGCGATCCAGGAGGTCAAGCGCGCGATCATGTTCTCGCGTTAGTTCGGCACTTTGGCGGCCCGCTGGTCATCTGCGCGGGTCACACAGCTCGTGATGGCTGCTTCGGTTGCCCCCCAACCGTTTTGCCTCATACATCGCGGCATCGGCGGCGGTGATCAACTCCCCCAGCAGCGATTGCGGTTCGGACGCGGTGTCTTCGAGATGGGCGCAGGCCGTGCCGATGCTGGCGGTCACCCCCGCCGCCGACGCCGCGATGGCGCGACACATCTGCGCGGCCAACGATTCGGCGTTGCACGTCTTGGAGGTGCCGGCCAGCAGGAATTCCTCGCCGCCGCTGCGCGCCACCACCGCCTGGTCGTCCGACGCGGACAACAGCGCCTGAGCGACCTGAACCAGTGCGCGGTCCCCCGCCGCGTGACCGAGCCGGTCGTTGATCGCTTTGAAGTGGTCGAGGTCGATCAGCATGACCACCAGGTGGGAGTCGATGCCCCGGCGGGCCAACACCATCCCCAACGCCTCGTGCTGAAAGGTGCGCCGGTTCAGCAGGCCCGTCAACGGATCCCGGTCGGCTTGCAGCAGGTCTCCCGTCAGGGCGCGCACCAGAATGCGAATGGCCAGCGGCAGCGCGATGTTGACCTCGATCACCAGCCACAGATCCACCCCGGCGAGGCTGGGGTGCCCGGACCTCGCCAGCGACAACGCCTCCCAGGATCCCACCGCGGCGGCGACCGCGAAGTTGTACAGCACAAGTCCCGTGGTGTGAAAGAACGCCATGTAGGCGCCGAAGGTCGCGAAGGCAATGCAGCCGATCAGCGCGGCGAGCGGGTTCGGGTGTGCCAGGCATGCCAAGGCGACGGCGGTGTTGCAGGTGATGGCGAATGCGATTGACTGCCCGCGCGTCGGCCAGCGCCACGCCCACAGCGCGACGCCCGCCACCCCGCCGGCGACGGCCGCCCACGTCATCGCCACCGGCACCGCCCCGCGCGGACCGTCGGAGCCGCCCAGCAGCGCGAGCAGGCACAACACCATCGACGCCGAGATCAACGCCATCACGGCCCGGGTGGCGCCGCTGATGCCCCGCGACGCGAGGTAGCCGGAGAGCCAGTCGTACTGATCGGCCCGCCGGCTAAACAGCGCGGTCATCGTTGACTCCCAATCGCCACCACCGCTCATCGACGCTCATCGACGTCGAAAGGCTAGCCGCATGCTACGGCGCTCCCGCGGCCCACGAGGCAGAAGCCATCGAAGTCACCCATCGCCCTGACCGCGCTATGTGCCGCGAGCGTGCACAGTTGTACGCCATTTACGGCGTGGCGCCGTACAGACACGCACGCTCGCGGAGAGGGGTGGGGGCGCGTCACACTTTGCGTGCCCGTCTCGTCTGAGGGATATGACACAGAAAACCCGCATCGAGCCCCTGCCCCCCAACCGCGCCGGCCTGCTGACCCGCGTCATGTACCGGGTCGCCAAGCGGCGCTACGGCCAGGTCCCCGAACCATTCGCCGTGTCCGCGCATCACCGCAAGCTGCTGATCGCCGGCGCCGTGCACGAGACGATGGTCGACCGGGCGTCCAAGACGCTTCCGGCCAGCGTGCGCGAGCTTGCGGTGTACTGGACCGCGCGCCAGATCGGCTGCTCGTGGTGCGTCGACTTCGGGTCCATGCTGCAGCGCCTCGACGGCCTGGACATGGAGCGGCTCAAGGACATCGACAATTACGCCACCTCACCGGCATTCAGCGACGACGAGCGCGCCGCCATCGCCTACGCCGACGCCATGACGACCGACCCGCACACCGTCACCGACGAGCAGGTCGCCGACCTGCGGGCCCGTTTCGGTGATGCCGGGGTGTTCGAGCTCACCTATCAGGTCGGTCTGGAGAACATGCGGGCGCGGGTGAACACCGCCCTGGGCATCACCGAGCAGGGCTTCAATTCCGGTGACGCGTGCCGTGTTCCGTGGGCCGACGAAACGCAGGTCCTGAGCTGACTAAGGCCCTTGCGCCGGGGTGATCTCGATGTAGGCGGTCGGGATGCCGAACGCCGCGCTGCCCTTGTCCAGGCTGCGTTCGAATAGCTTCATGGGCAGGCTCCAATTCGCCGCGATCACCTTGTCCGCGTGCGCATGTTCGGACTCGGGCAGGATTCGGGCCGTCCCGGCAACCGCCTGCCCTTTGGGCTTGCCGCGGAGGCTGCAGGGCACCACCACGACGCGCTGATTGTTCTTGATCCGCTTGACCTTTCCGGTGGACGGATCGGTTCGCACATAGATCTTCCCGTCGGCGACACCGTGATTGATCGGGCTCGGCATCGCCTCGCCGGAACGCTTGAACGTCACCAACAAGATTTGCCGCGTGTTTTCGAAACCGGCGAAGTCGTTGCCTTGCGGAGTCAGAGCGTCGAAGGCGCTGCGGTGGCGCAGCTTGTCCATGCCCCGGAACATCAGTTTGCCCATCGCCTCGGCGACCCTGCCCGCCATGACTCAGGGCCGCCCGCGCCGCAGGGGGGAGCCGGTGAACTTGTCGGGATTGGCGATATCCCATAGGGCGCAGACCTTTCCGTCGCGCACCGTCATCGCCATCACCCGCGGGCACATCTCCCGGTAGCCGTCGCTCGCGGGGAAGCCCGCCGTGTAGATGCCCAGCTCGCCGTTGACCAGCCCCAGCTCGTAGGCCGTGAAGAACTCCGGGCCGTAGCGGCGGGCCAGGCCGAGCATGAACCGCACCACCTTGTCCGGCCCGTGGATGACCTGAACCGCCGTGGGCGCCTTGCCATTCGAATCGCCGGTGAAGATCACATCGGGATGCAGCAGCGCAACCACGGCCTCCACGTCGCCGGCGGCCATGGCGGCCATAAGCTTCCCGACCACCTCGGCGTGTGACGGGTCGGGTTCCGGGGGCGGCTCGGCGGCGACCGCCTTGCGGGCCCGCGACGCCAGCTGCCGGGCGGCGGCCTCGTTGGTCCCCAGCACCTCGGCCACCTCCGCGAACGGCACCGCGAACCCGTCGTGCAGCACGAACGCGACCCGCTGATCGGGGGTGAGCCGCTCCAGCACCACCATCGCCGCGAACCGCGCATCCTCGGCGGCCACCACCGCGGACAGCGGGTCGGCCCGATCGAGGCCGGTGACCACCGGCTCGGGCAGCCAATTGCCGGTGTAGGTCTCGCGACGGTGCGCCGCCGACCGCAGCTTGTCCAGGCCGAGCCGGCTCACCACGGTGGTCAGCCAGGCCCGCAGGTCGACGATCGCATCGTCCCGCCCGTGCCAGCGCAGCCACGCCTCCTGCACGATGTCCTCGGCATCGGCGACTGTGCCGGTCAGCCGGTAGGCGACCGCCATGAGATGCGGCCGCAACTCTTCGAACTCACTGACCTGCTGCGCTGCGGTCATATCAGCGAGCCTAGCGTTACGCTCACCGACAACATGACTCGCAATCTCTGGCTGCACTTCACCCGGCACGGCCCGGACTTCACGCCGCCGGTCATCATGCGCGGCGACGGCGTCACCATCTTCGACGACCGCGGCAAGAGCTACCTGGACGCGCTGTCCGGCCTGTTCACCGTGCAGGTCGGCCACGGCCGCGCCGAGCTCGCCGAGGTCGCGGCCCGGCAGGCCGGCACCCTGGCGTTCTTCCCGCTGTGGGGATATGCCACCCCGCCCGCCATCGAGCTCGCCGAGCGCCTCGCACGCTACGCGCCGGGCGAGTTGAACCGGGTGTTTTTCACCACTGGCGGCACCGAGGCCGTCGAGACCGCGTGGAAGGTGGCCAAGCAGTACTTCAAGCTGACCGGCAAACCCGGTAAGCACAAGGTGATTTCGCGCTCGGTCGCCTACCACGGCACCACCCAGGGCGCGCTGGCGATCACCGGGCTGCCGTCGTACAAGGCGCCGTTCGAGCCGGTGACGCCGGGCGGTTTCCGGGTGCCCAACACCGACTTCTACCGCGCGCCGGAACCGTTCCACACGGACGTGAAGGCCTTCGGGCAGTGGGCCGCCGACCGGATCGCCGAGGCCATCGAGTTCGAGGGGCCCCAGACCGTCGCGGCGGTGTTCCTGGAACCGGTGCAGAACGCCGGCGGCTCCATCCCGCCCCCGCCGGGCTACTTCGAGCGGGTCCGCGAGATCTGCGACTCCTACGACGTGCTGCTGGTCTCCGACGAGGTGATCTGCGCGTTCGGCCGGATCGGGTCGATGTTCGCCTGTGACGACTTCGGCTACGTGCCCGACATGATCACCTGCGCCAAGGGGATGACGTCGGGCTACTCGCCGATCGGCGCGATGATCGCCAGCGACCGACTGTTCGAGCCGTTCGACGACGGCAACACGATGTTCCCGCACGGCTACACCTTTGGCGGGCACCCGGTTTCGGCCGCCGTGGCGCTGGCCAACCTCGACATCTTCGAGCGC
The DNA here is from genome assembly GCF_059813025.1 of Mycobacterium sp. NGS26. Taxonomy (NCBI): domain Bacteria; kingdom Bacillati; phylum Actinomycetota; class Actinomycetes; order Mycobacteriales; family Mycobacteriaceae; genus Mycobacterium; species Mycobacterium sp. NGS26. The sequence continues at coordinate 378,072 of NZ_JCALDU010000006.1, read as the reverse complement.
GAGGGCCTCAACGACCGTGTCAAGCAAAACGCACCGGCCTTCCGCGCCACGCTGGAGAAGTTGTACGACCTGCCGATCGTCGGCGACGTTCGCGGCGAGGGATACTTCTACGGCGTCGAGCTGGTCAAGGACCAGGCGACCAAGCAGACCTTCAGCGACGAGGAGCGCCGGGCGCTGCTGGGCCGGGTGTCGGCGGCGCTGTTCGAGGCCGGATTGTATTGCCGCACAGACGATCGCGGCGACTCCGTCATCCAGCTGGCGCCGCCGCTGATCAGCGCTCAGGCCGAGTTCGACACCATCGAGGCCGCCCTGCGCGGCGTGCTCAGCGAGGAGTCGGCGCGCCTGTGACCGCGAAACTGCAACTGGCGACACATCGCCCGAGTGGCCCCGTCGGTAGTTGCAGTCTCGCGGGGGGTCAGCCGACGGCGAGGACCCGGTTGACCTCGTAGGCGGCCAGCAGCACCTCCCGGGAATGCGCCGCCGTCGGGCTGCTCACCATCCGCGTCTGCGCGTTACACAGCCAGGCGAGCGCGGACCGCAGGTCGGGGTCGGTTGCGGCATCGCGATGCTGCTTCAGCTCCTCCAGCACCTGGTCGGACCCGGAGCTGCGCACCTGAGTCCCCTTCTCGACCTGCTTGAGCAGTCGACTCAGCGGCCGGGGGCCGGATTCACCAGCGCCATCCCGGGGGCCCAACCACCTTGACCACAACCGATCTTTCGGAATAGAGGTCAGCGTAGTGGTTCGGCGCCGTCCGCGCGCGCCGGGGCGGGTTTTGTAACATCCGCCTCATCAGTCACAGCGCGGCTCCGCGGAATTGGGCCGCCGATCGCCTAGTCTGCTCAGACAATGAGCCTGTCACGTTCCGCGTCATGCCTGGCAGCGGCGGTTTTCATGGCCGCCGCGCCGCTCGCCGCGCCGATCACGCCGCCCGCCAACGCCGAGCCCGCCCCCGGGCCCAATGCCGGCCCCGCCGCTTGCCCGTACAAGGTCACGACCCCGCCGGCGGTGGACTCGTCGGAGGTCCCCCAGGCCGGTGACGCGCCGGTCCCGCTGGCGGTGCCCCCCAAGCCGGTCGGCGGCGACGCGCTGGGCGGCTGCGGCATCGTCGCCGCGCCCGACACCCCGCCGCTGCCGGGCGACGTCTCCGCCGAAGCCTGGCTGGTGGCCGACCTGGACAGCGGCGCCGTGATCGCCGCGAAGGACCCGCACGGCCGTCACCGGCCGGCCAGCGTCATCAAGGTGCTGGTGGCGATGGCGTCCCTGAACGCGCTGCCGCTCAACAAGTCCGTCGTCGGAACGCCCGAGGACGCGTCGGCCGAGGGCACCAAGGTCGGCGTGGACGACGGCGGCACGTACACCGTCAACCAGTTGCTGCACGGGCTGCTGATGCACTCCGGCAACGACGCGGCGCACGCGCTGGCCATGCAGCTGGGCGGGATGCAGCAGGCGCTGGAGAAGATCAACGTGCTCGCCGCCAAGCTCGGCGGCCGGGACACCCGGGTGGCCACGCCGTCGGGACTGGACGGTCCCGGCATGAGCACGTCGGCCTACGACATCGGGCTGTTCTACCGGTACGCCTGGCAGAACCCCACCTTCGCCGACATCGTCGCCACCCGGACGTTCGACTTCCCCGGCCACGGCGACCACCCCGGCTACGAGCTGGAGAACGACAACCAGCTGCTCTACCAGTACCCCGGCGCGCTGGGCGGCAAGACGGGCTACACCGACGACGCCGGCCAGACGTTCGTCGGCGCGGCCAACCACAACGGGCGACGGCTGATGGCGGTGCTGCTGCACGGGACCAGGCAGCCGATCGCCCCGTGGGAGCAGGCGGCGCACCTGCTGGACTACGGGTTTTCCACCCCGACCGGCACCCAGGTCGGCAACCTGGTCGAGCCCGACCCCTCGCTGATCGCCACCAGGCCCGACGCCGCGGCGGACCGGCAGGGCAACGGCGCCCAGGCCGGCGGGATCCTGCCGTCGGCCGACGCGCTGCCGGTACGGGTGGGCGTCGCCGTGATCGGAACGATCGTCGTGTTTAGCTTGATCATGGTCGCTCGCTCGATGAACCGCCGACCGCAGCACCGATGACGACGCGGCCCGCCGTCTCGCGGCGGGGCCTGCTGGTCGGGCTGACCGCCGCCAGCGTCGGCATCGTCTACGGCTACGACCTGTCGATCATCGCCGGGGTGCAGCTGTTCGTCACCGAGGACTTCGGGCTCACGACTCGGCAGCAAGAACTGCTGACGACGATGGTGGTGATCGGCCAGATCGCCGGGGCGCTCGGCGCCGGCGTGCTCGCCAATGCGATCGGGCGCAAAAGGTCAATAGTGCTGATCGCCGTCAGCTACGCGCTGTTCGCGCTGCTGGGCGCGCTCTCGGTCTCGCTGCCGATGCTGTTGGCGGCGCGACTCCTGCTGGGCCTGAGCATCGGCGTGGCGGTGGTGGTCGTCCCGGTGTACGTGGCGGAATCGGCCCCGGCCGCGGTGCGTGGCTCGCTGCTGACGGCCTATCAGCTGGCGATCGTCAGCGCGCTGATCGTCGGCTATCTGACCGGATACCTGCTGGCCGGCACCCACAGCTGGCGGTGGATGCTGGGGCTGGCCGCCGTGCCCGCAATGCTGTTGCTGCCCTTGTTGATTCGGCTGCCCGACACCGCCCGGTGGTACATGCTGAAGGGCCGGGTCGACGACGCCCGCCGGGTATTGCTGCGCATCGAGCCGGACGCGCGCGCCGACGAGGAGCTGGTCGAGATCGGCCGCGCCCTGAGCGAGGGCAGTGCGGGTTTCTCCGAGATGCTGGCCGAGATGCTTCGACGGCCGTACCTGCGGGCCAGCGCCTTCGTGGTCACGCTCGGCTTCCTGACCCAGATCACCGGCATCAACGCGATCATCTACTACAGCCCCCGGATATTCGAAGCCATGGGCTTCACCGGAAATTTCGCGCTGCTGGGGTTGCCGGCGCTGGTTCAGGTCGCCGGCCTGGCGGCCGTGTGCACCTCGCTGCTTCTCGTCGACCGGCTGGGCCGGCGCCCAATCCTGTTGTCCGGCATCGCGATGATGGTCGCCGCCGACGTCGTCCTGATGGCCGTGTTCGCCCGCGGCCAGCTCGGCGGCGCGGGACTGGTGGTCGGGTTCGCCGGCATATTGCTGTTCATCGTCGGCTACACCATGGGCTTCGGCTCGCTGGGCTGGGTGTACGCCAGCGAAAGCTTTCCGTCCCGGCTCCGGTCCATCGGGTCGAGCGCGATGCTGACGTCCAACCTGGTCGCCAACGCGATCGTCGCCGCCGTCTTCCTGACGATGCTGCATTCGCTCGGCGGCGCAGGGACTTTCGCGGTGTTCGCGGTTCTGGCCGTGGTCGCGTTCGGCTTCGTCTACCGGTTGGCCCCGGAGACCAAGGGACGCCAGCTCGAGGAGATAAGCCACTTCTGGGAAAACGGCGGCCGATGGGATTGATCGCCGCGGGCGCCGTCGTCCTCGACGGGCGGGTCTGCCGGCCCGGATGGGTGGAGACCTCCGACGCGCGGATCCTCGCGTGCGGGGCGGGCGCGCCGCCGCGGCGGGCCGACGACGATTTCCCGGATTGCGTTGTGGTGCCGGGCTTTGTCGACATGCACGTGCACGGTGGCGGCGGCGGCTCGTACCTGCGTGCCGGGGAAATCGCCGAGACCGCCGCGTTCCACCTGGCGCACGGCACCACCACGACGCTGGCCAGCCTGGTCACCGCCCCTCCCGCCGAACTGCTCGCCGGCGTGCGCGCGCTGGCCGACGCGACGCGGCGGGGCACCGTCGCGGGCATCCACCTGGAGGGGCCGTGGCTGAGCGCGGCCCGGTGCGGGGCGCACGACCCCACCCAGATGCGCGACCCCGACCCCGACGAGATCGACGCGGTGCTCGCCGCGGGCGCCGGCACCATCCGGATGGTCACGCTGGCGCCCGAGCGGCCCGGCAGCGACGACGCGATCCGACGCTTCCTCGACGCGGGAGTCGTTGTCGCCGTGGGACATACCGACGCGACCTACGAGCAGACCCGACACGCCCTGGCCCTGGGCGCCACGGTCGGCACGCACCTGTTCAACGCGATGCCGCCGTTGCACCATCGCGAGCCCGGACCCGCGCTCGCGCTGCTGCAGGACCCGCGGGTGACCCTCGAGCTCATCGCCGACGGCGTGCACGTGCACGCCGCGATGGTGCGCGCGGTGATCCGGGCGGCCGGGCCCGGCCGGGTCGCGGTGATCACCGACGCCGTCGCGGCGGCCGGCTGCGACGACGGCGCGTTTCGGCTCGGCCCGGTGCCGATCGAGGTGGTCTCCGGCGTCGCGCGGGTGCGCGGAACCTCGACGATCGCCGGCAGCACCGCCACCATGGATCGGCTGTTCCGCGCGGTGAACGCCGTCGCCGGCGATCGCGACCCCGACGCGGCGCTGGCCGACGCGGCGCGGATGACCTCGGCGACACCGGCGCGGGCGCTGGGCCTGCAGCGGGTGGGCAGCCTGCGGAAGGGCTACGAGGCGAATCTCGTTGTGCTGGACCGGGATTTGCGGGTCGGGGCCGTCATGGTGCGCGGCGGTTGGCGGGATGAGGAGCGTAAATGGCCTGGCTCGTCCTGATCGCGTCGGGGTGCCTGGAGGCGGTGTGGGCGACCGCCCTGAGCAAGTCCGACGGCTTCTCGCGGCTCGGCCCGTCGCTGGTCTTCGGTGTCGCGCTGGCGCTTTCGATGACCGGGCTGGCGATCGCGATGCGCACCCTGCCGGTCGGCACCAGCTATGCGGTCTGGGTCGGCGTCGGCGCCGTGCTCACCGTGGCGTACGCGACGCTGACCGGCGACGAACCGGCATCGTTGATCAAGCTGGTGCTGATCGCCGGGATCGTGGCCTGCATCGCGGGCCTGAAGGTCGTCGGCTAACGGCGGATGAACCGGGTGAACCGGGAAAGGGCCAGCGCGCCAACGGCTCCCGCGGCCACCGCGGTCAGCGTCTGACGGGGGCTGGGCCCCTCGTGCAGCTGCACCCGCGGCGCGATGACCGCGGGCGCCGGCGGCTCGACGGCCCGGGCGCGCGGGTCGGTCGAGGCGGTGGCGGCCCACGCGGCCGAGAACAGCACCAGATAGCCGGTGATGTAGGCGAACACCATCAGGCCCAGCACCGGACCGAACACGGCCCCGGCCGGGCTGCGCACCACCGCCTGCAGGTAGATCGACCCCACCTGTTTGAAGAGCTCGAAACCGATCGCCGCGATCAGCCCGGCCCGCATCGAGGCGACCAGGCTCACCTTTTCACGCGGCAGCCGGGCGATCATCCAGGTGAACAGCAGCCAGGAGATCAACCACGACACCACCAGCGAGATGACCCTGAAGATCAGGTCGAACACCGAAAACTCGGGTATCCCAAGCCACCTCAGCACCGCGGACATCGGCCCGGAGTGGGCCAGCGCGCTCAACGCGACGGTGCCCATCAGCACCAGGAAGGTGCCCAGCATCGCCAGCAGATCGGACAGCTTGTTGCGCAGGAAACCCGGCGAGTCGATGCGCTGCTCCCACCACATCTCGGTCAGCGCCTGCCGCAGATGCGATATCCAGCCCAGCCCGGCCCACGCCGCGGTCGCCAGGCCGATGACACCGACCGACGCCCGCGCGTCGATGGCCGAGTTCATCAGGTCGACCAGCTGCTGGCCCAGCGCCCCGGGCACGGAGGCATGGATGCGGCCCTGAATTGTGCTCAACAGCTGATGCCGCCGCGACAGTGTGTACCCGGCGATCGCGAAAGTGACCATCAGCAAGGGAAATAACGCGAAGATCGTGTAGTAGGACAGGCCCGCCGCGAAGAAGCTGCCGTTGCGGTCGTCGAAGCGCCCGTAGGCGCGCATCACGTGGTCGAACCAGCCGAACCGGGCCCGCAGCCGATCCAGGAACCCAGGCTCGGCCGGCTCGGTCATGGTGAATCCTGCTACCTCCGGTGCGGAAGGAACCCCAGCCGATCGTAAACCCGCTGAACCGTTTTCCCGGCCACATCCTGGGCGCGCTCCGCGCCGGTCGCCAGCACCGCCTCCAATTCGGTGCGGTCGGCCATCAATTCGTCGACCCGGGCCTTGATCGGTCTGACGAACTCGACGACGGCCTCGGCGGTGTCCTTCTTCAGGTCGCCGTAGCCGCGCCCGGCGTAGCCGTCGACGAGCTTGTCGATGTCGGCCCCGGTGACCGCCGACTGGATGCTCAGCAGGTTCGACACGCCCGCCTTCGCCTCGGTGTCGAACCGGATCTCGCGCTCGCTGTCGGTCACCGCCGAGCGAATCTTCTTGGCGGACAAGGCCGGATCGTCGAGCAGGTTGATCAACCCGGCGTCGGTGGCCGCCGACTTGCTCATCTTCGACGTCGGGTCCTGCAGGTCGTAGATCTTGGCGGTCATCTTGGGAATTAGCAGGCCGGGAACCACGAATGTGTCCGGGAAGCGGGCGTTGAAGCGCTGCGCGACGTCACGCGCCAGCTCGAGGTGCTGCCGCTGGTCCTCGCCCACGGGCACCAGGTCGGTGTCGTAGGCCAGGACGTCGGCGGCCTGCAGCACCGGGTAGGTGAACAGGCCGACGGTGGTGGAGTCGCTGCCCTGGCGCACCGACTTGTCCTTGAACTGCGTCATCCGCGACGCCTGCCCGAAGCCGGTGAAGCAGCCCAGCACCCACGCCAGCTGGGTGTGGGCGGGCACCTGGCTCTGCACGAAAACGGTGCTGCGCTCCGGGTCGATGCCCAGCGCCAGGTACTGGGCGGCGGTCACCAGCGTCCGGCGCCGCAGCGCGTCGGGATCCTGCGGGACCGTGATGGCGTGCAGGTCGACGACGCAGAAGAACGCCTCGTATTCGTCCGGGTGGTCGTCCTGCAGCGCGACCCACTGGGTGATGGCGCCCAGGGCGTTGCCGAGGTGCAGCGAGTCTGACGTGGGCTGCACGCCGGAGAAGATCCGGCTGCGTCCGGTGGCGGTGCTCATGATGTCCCGATCCTTTCACGCAGGGCCGATTCGAAGGCACCGGCCCTTGCTTGCGGTACCGCCGGTATCACCTTTAATGTCGGCGCTATGCGCCACCGCCCGCCGATCCACCTCGGCTCCGGAGAACCGGTCCTGCTGCTGCACCCGTTCCTGATGTCCCAGACGGTGTGGGAGGTCGTCGCCCAGCGGTTGGCCGACACCGGCCGCTACGAGGTGTTCGCCCCCACGATGGCCGGCCACAACGGCGGGCCGCGCGCAAGCAGCTGGCTGATGTCGTCGGCCGTGCTGGCCGATCACGTCGAGCGCCAGATGGACGAGCTGGGCTGGGACACCGCCCACATCGTCGGCAACTCGCTCGGCGGCTGGGTCGCCTTCGAACTGGAGCGGCGCGGGCGGGCGCGCACCGTCACCGGCATCGCACCGGCGGGCGGATGGACGCGCTGGAGCCCGGTCAAATTCGAGGTGATCGCCAAGTTCGTCTCGGGGCTGCCGATCTGGTTGCTGACCTGTCTGCTGGGCCAGCGGATATTGCGGCTGCCGTTCAGCCGCCAGCTGGGCAGCGTCCCGGTCAGCGCCCGGCCCGACGGGGTCAGCGAGCGCCAGCTGTCGGCCATCGTCGACGACGTCACGCACTGCCCCGCCTACTACCAGCTGCTGATCAAGGCGCTGTGGCTGCCCGGGCTGGTGGAGCTGGAACACACCGCGGTGCCCTCGCACCTGGTGCTCTGCGAGAAGGACCGGGTGGTCCCGCCCCGCAGGTTCAGCCGGCATTTCACCGAGTTGCTGCCGAGGAACCACAAGCTCACCGTGCTCGACGGCGTGGGCCACATCCCGATGTTCGAGGCGCCCGACCGCGTCGCCGAGCTGATCGACAGCTTCATCCGGGAGTGCACCCCGCCGCTGCGGGCGGTGGACAACCCGCCGGCGAGCTAACCGGCCAGAGCCTTCTCGAGGTTCTCGGCGATCGAGTTGAGGAACTCCTCGCTGTTCTGCCAGTCCTGCTCGGGACCGACGAGGATGGCGAGGTCCTTGGTCATCTTGCCGCCCTCGACCGTGCCGATCACGACGTCCTCGAGCGTCTGGGCGAACTCGATCACCTCGGGCGTGTTGTCCAGCTTGCCGCGGTGCTGCAGCCCGCGTGTCCACGCGAAGATCGACGCGATCGGGTTGGTCGAGGTCGGCTTGCCGGCCTGGTACTGGCGGAAGTGCCTGGTGACGGTGCCATGCGCGGCCTCGGCCTCGACCGTCTTGCCGTCGGCCGTCATCAGCACCGACGTCATCAGCCCGAGCGAGCCGTAGCCCTGCGCGACGGTGTCCGACTGGACGTCGCCGTCGTAGTTCTTGCACGCCCACACATAGCCGCCCTCCCACTTGAGGCACGCCGCGACCATGTCGTCGATCAGCCGGTGCTCGTAGGTCAGCCCCTCGGCCTCGAACTTGTCCTTGAACTCCTCGTCGTAGACGCGCTGGAACTCGTCTTTGAACATGCCGTCGTAGGCCTTGAGGATGGTGTTCTTCGTCGACAGGTACACCGGCCACTTGGCGTTCAGGCCGTACGCGAAGGACGCGCGGGCGAAATCCCGGATGGATTCCTTGAAGTTGTACATGCCCATCACGACGCCACCCTCTTCGGGGATGGACACCACCTCGTGCACCATCGGCTCGCTGCCGTCGGCGGGGGTGAACGTCAGCGTGACGGTGCCCGGCTGGTCGACCTTGAAGTTCGTCGCCCGGTACTGGTCACCGAAAGCGTGACGGCCGATGACAATTGGCTTGGTCCAGCCCGGAACCAGCCGCGGGACATTGGAGATCACGATCGGCTCGCGGAAAATGGTGCCGCCCAAGATGTTTCGGATCGTCCCGTTGGGCGACAGCCACATCTTCTTCAGGTTGAACTCCTGCACGCGGGCCTCGTCGGGGGTGATGGTCGCGCACTTGACGCCCACGCCGTGCCTCTTGATGGCGTAGGCCGCGTCGATCGTCACCTGGTCGTCGGTGCGGTCACGATGCTCGATGCCCAGGTCGTAGTAGTCGAGGTTGATGTCGAGGTGCGGCAGGATCAGCATGTCCTTGATCAGCTTCCAGATGACGCGGGTCATCTCGTCACCGTCGAGCTCCACTACCGGACCCTTGACCTTGATCTTGCTTCCACCGGACATGGGCTCAGACTACAAGGGGCGCCCGCTTCGACCCGCGGGCCGTCGCGTCAGCCTTGCGACGCAGCCAGGGCTTCGTTGAACGTCTTGCTCGGCCGCATCACCGCGGTCGTCTTCTCGTGGTCCGGCCGGTAGTAGCCGCCGATGTCGACCGCCTCGCCCTGCGCCTCGGCGAGTTCGGCCACGATAGCGTCCTCGTTGCGGCCCAACGACTCGGCCAGCGCGGCGAAGTGCTCGCGCAACTCCTTGTCGTCGGTTTGCGCGGCGAGTTGCTCGGCCCAGTACAGCGCGAGGTAGAACTGGCTGCCGCGGTTGTCGAGTTCGCCGGTCTTGCGCGACGGACCCTTGTTGTTCTCCAACAGCTTCCCGATCGCCGCATCCAGCGTCTTGCCCAGAATCTTGGCGCGCTCGTTGCCGGTCTTGATGCCGATGTCCTCGAAACACGCTCCCAGGGCGAGGAATTCGCCGAGGGAATCCCAGCGCAGATGATTTTCCTCGACGAGCTGGTGGACGTGCTTGGGCGCCGAACCGCCCGCGCCGGTCTCGTACATGCCGCCGCCGGACATCAAGGGCACGATGGACAGCATTTTGGCGCTGGTGCCCAGCTCCAGGATCGGGAACAGGTCGGTCAGGTAGTCGCGCAGGATGTTTCCGGTGACGGCGATGGTGTCCTGGCCACGCATCGCGCGCTCCAGCGTGTACCGCATGGCCCACACCTGCGGCATGATCTGGATTTGTAGGCCCTCGGTGTCGTGCTCCTTGAGGTATTCCTTGACCTTCTTGCGCAGCTCGACCTCGTGCGGCCGCTCGGTGTCCAGCCAGAACACCGCCGTCATCCCCGAATTGCGGGCCCGGGTGACGGCCAGCTTGACCCAGTCCCGGATCGGTTCGTCGCGGACGATGGGCATGCGCCAGATGTCGCCGGCTTCCACGTTCTGGGTCAGCAGGACTTCGCCGGTGTCCAGGTCGACGATGTTGGCGACGCCGTCTTCGGCGATCTCGAACGTCTGGTCGTGCGACCCGTACTCCTCGGCCTCCTGCGCCATCAGCCCGACGTTGGGGACCGTGCCCATCGTCGTCGGGTCGAACGCCCCGTGGGTCTTGCAGAAGTTGATGATCTCTTGGTAGATGCGGGAGAAAGTCGACTCGGGATTGACGGCCTTGGTGTCCTTCTGCCGGCCGTCGGCCCCCCACATCTTGCCGCCGGCGCGGATCATCGCCGGCATCGACGCGTCCACGATCACGTCGCTGGGTGAATGGAAGTTGGTGATGCCCTTGGCGGAATCGACCATCGCCAGCTCCGGGCGGTGTTCGTGGCAGGCGTGCAGGTCGCGGATGATCTCCTCGTGCAGCGATGCGGGCAGTGACTCGATCTTGTTGTACAGGTCGACCAGCCCGTTGTTGACGTTGACGCCGAGCTCGTCGAAGAGCGCCTGGTGCTTGGCGAATGCCTCCTTGTAGAAGACCTTCACCGCGTGGCCGAAAACGATGGGATGGGAGACCTTCATCATCGTCGCCTTGACGTGGAGCGAGAACATCACGCCGGTCTCGTAGGCGTCCTGCATCTGCTCCTCGTAGAACTCGACGAGGGCCTTCTTGCTCATGAACATGCTGTCGATGATGTCGCCTTCGCGCAGCTCCACCCTGGGCCTGAGCTCGATTGTCTTCCCGCCCTTGGTCTCCAGCACCATCTTCACGTCGCGCGCGCGGTCCAGCGTCATCGACTTCTCGCCGTGGTAGAAGTCGCCGTGCCGCATGGTCGCGACGTGAGTGCGCGAGGCCGGCGACCACTCCCCCATGCTGTGGGGGTGCTTGCGCGCGTACTCCTTGACGGCCTTCGGCGCGCGTCGGTCCGAGTTGCCTTGTCGCAGTACCGGATTGACCGCGCTGCCAAGGCACTTGGCATAGCGGTCGCGAATTTCCTTCTCCTCATCGGTCTTCGGGCTCTGCGGAAAGTCCGGAATCTTGAATCCCTTGCCTTGCAGCTCCTTGACCGCGGCGATCAATTGGGGCACCGAGGCGCTGATGTTCGGCAGCTTGATGATGTTGGTGTCGGGCAGCTTCGTCAGCGCGCCCAATTTCGCCAAGTTGTCTTCAACCCGCTGCTCGTCGGTCAGGTGATCGGGGAACTCGGCAAGGATCCGGGCGGCCAGGGAGATGTCACTGGTCTCGATCTTGATGCCCGCCGGCTCCGCGAAGGCGCGCACGATCGGCAGGAACGCGTAGGTCGCCAGCAGCGGCGCTTCGTCGGTCAGCGTGTAGATGACGGTCGGCTGTTCGGCGCACACGGTCCATCTCCCGGCGTGGTTGTCACATGATGAGGCTCAGCGTTGTGGTTGTTGCCACGCTATCAAGGGCGTTTGACCGGGCATCGACCTGCAGGTCAGGGCGGTGAACCCCGGTGGCCACGGCCGTCGGATCGCCCCGTTGGCGCCGAGTCGGCGCGATAAGCTAATCTTCGTAATTGGTCATGAGTGCCAGCGACAAGCCCCGGCTTGCTGGCCGGCAACCCTCCAACCGCGGTGGGGTGCCCCGGGTGATGACCGGGTTGAGTAGCCCAACCGGCTATCCGGCAAGCGCGGGTCCGCCATGACGGGCCCCTGACTAGACGGGGATACGTGATGCGCATTCTTCAAGCCCATTCGCGCTCCATCGTGTGTCGGTGCTAGCCGACGGCCGCCCGGCCGACGCCATCGCTCGTGGCGTCCCGCTTGGCCGCGAGCACTCCCGATACCCGATTCACCCACTCCCGACAGAAAGCCCGTCATGAGCGACGACAGCAACACCGAGACCGATCCGACCGCGCATTGGTCGTTCGAGACAAAGCAGATCCACGCCGGCCAGCACCCGGACTCACCGAACAACGCGCGGGCCCTGCCGATCTACCAGACGACGTCGTACACCTTCGACGACACCGCGCATGCCGCGGCGCTGTTCGGGCTCGAGGTTCCGGGCAACATCTACACCCGGATCGGCAACCCGACCACCGACGTCGTCGAGCAGCGCATCGCGGCGCTCGAGGGCGGCGCGGCCGCGCTGTTCCTGAGTTCGGGGCAGGCCGCCGAGACGTTCGCCATATTGAACCTGGCGGGCGCCGGGGATCACATCGTCACCAGCCCGCGGCTCTACGGGGGCACCTATAACCTGTTCCACTATTCGCTGGCGAAGCTGGGCATCGATGTCAGCTTCGTCGAGGACCCCGACGACCTGGACTCCTGGCAGGCCGCGGTGCGGCCGAACACCAAGGCGTTCTTCGGCGAAACCATCTCCAACCCCCAGATCGACGTGCTCGACACCCCGGGGGTCGCCGGGGTCGCCCACGCCAACGGCGTACCGCTGATCGTCGACAACACCATCGCCACCCCGTACCTGATCCAGCCGCTGACCCAGGGCGCCGACATCGTCGTGCACTCGGCCACCAAATATCTGGGCGGGCACGGCGCGGCGATCGCCGGCGTCATCGTCGACGGCGGCACGTTCGACTGGACGCAGGGCCGCTTCCCCGGGTTCACCACACCCGATCCCAGCTACCACGGCGTGGTGTACGCCGAGCTGGGACCGCCGGCATACGCCATCAAGGCGCGCGTGCAATTGCTGCGCGACTACGGGTCGGCGGCGTCGCCGTTCAACGCGTTCCTGGTCGCCCTGGGCCTGGAGACGCTGAGCCTGCGCGTGGAACGCCACGTCGCCAACGCGCAACGGGTCGCCGAGTTCCTGGCCTCGCACGAGGGCGTGCTGTCGGTCAACTACGCGGGGCTGCCCGGTTCGCCATGGCATGAGCGCGCAAAGAAGCTCGCGCCCAAGGGAACCGGGGCCGTGCTGGCGTTCGAACTGGCGGGCGGTATCGAGGCCGGCCAGGCGTTCGTCAACGCGCTGAAGTTGCACAGCCACGTCGCCAACATCGGTGACGTGCGTTCCCTGGTGATTCACCCGGCGTCGACGACCCACGCCCAGCTGAGCCCCGCCGAGCAGCTGACCACCGGCGTCAGCCCGGGGCTGGTGCGGCTGGCCGTCGGCCTCGAGGGCATCGACGACATCCTCGCCGACCTCGAGCTCGGCTTCGCCGCCGCCCGCAGGTTCGGTGCGGCGGCGGGGTCGGCCCAGGCCAGCGGCGACCCGCAGTCCGTGGCGGCGTTCTGAGGAATCCGGACATGACGATCTCCGACATTCCGACGCAGACGCTGCCCGCCGAGGGCGAGATCGGCCTGGTCCACATCGGCTCGCTGCGGCTGGAAAGCGGCGCGGTGATCGACGACGTCTGCATCGCGGTGCAGCGCTGGGGCGAGCTGTCGCCGACGCGCGACAACGTGGTGGTGGTGCTGCACGCGCTCACCGGCGACTCGCACATCACCGGGCCCGCCGGACCCGGGCATCCCACCCCGGGCTGGTGGGACGGGGTGGCCGGGCCGGGCGCCCCGATCGACACCAACCGCTGGTGCGCCGTGGCCACCAACGTGCTGGGCAGCTGCCACGGCTCTACCGGGCCGAGTTCGCTTGCGCGCGACGGAAAGCCGTGGGGCTCGCGGTTCCCGCAGATTTCGTTGCGGGATCAGGTCGAGGCGGACGTCGCCGCGCTGGCCGCGCTGGGCATCGAACGGGTCGCCGCCGTCGTCGGCGGATCCATGGGCGGCGCAAGGGCTTTGGAGTGGATCGTCAGCCACCCGGACCTCGTCCGGGCCGGGCTGCTGCTGGCGGTCGGTGCGCGCGCCACCGCCAACCAGATCGGAACCCAGAGCACTCAGATCGCCGCCATCAAGTCCGACCCGAACTGGCAGGGCGGCGACTACCACGACAGCGGGCGGGCACCGGATGCCGGGCTGGCGATCGCCCGCCGGTTCGCGCACCTGACCTACCGGGGCGAGGTCGAGCTCGACACCCGCTTCGGCAACGACGGCCAGGGCGACGAAGACCCGCTCAACGGCGGCCGATTCGCGGTGCAGAGCTACCTGGAACACCAGGGCGACAAGCTGGTGAACCGCTTCGACGCCGGCAGCTACGTGGCGCTGACCGAGGCGCTGAACAGCCACGACGTCGGCCGCGGCCGGGGCGGGGTGCGCAACGCGCTGCGCGGGTGCCCGGTGCCGGTCGTGGTCGGCGGCTTCACCTCCGACCGGCTGTACCCACTGACGTTGCAGGAGGAGCTGGCCGAGCTGCTGCCGGGCTGCACCGGCCTGCAGGTGGTCGAGTCCATCTATGGGCACGACGGCTTCCTGCTGGAATTCGACGCGGTCGGCGACATGATCCGCAAGACTCTCGAATTGGCCGGGAACGAAGGCGCGTGACAATGGTGAGCCGCAGGCAGGGGGGCGTTGCGATGAACTCCGAGAAGATGGCTTCCGACGCTGCCCAGACGCTCCCCCCGGAGGGCGAGATCGGGCTGGTCGACATCGGCTCGCTGACCCTGGAGAACGGCGCGGTGATCGACGACGTCCGTATCGCCGTGCAGCGCTGGGGTGAGCTGTCGCCGGCACGCGACAACGTGGTGGTGGTGCTGCACGCGCTCACCGGCGACTCGCACATCACCGGGCCCGCCGGGCCCGAGCATCCCACCCCCGGCTGGTGGGACGGCGTGGCCGGGCCGGGCGCGCCGATCGACACCAACCGCTGGTGCGCCGTGGCCACCAATGTGCTGGGCGGTTGCCGCGGCTCCACCGGGCCGAGTTCGCTTGCCCCGGACGGAAAACCGTGGGGCTCACGGTTTCCGCGCATCACGGTGCGGGATCAGGTCGAGGCGGATGTCGCGGCGCTGGACGCACTGGGCATCGAACGAGTTGCCGCCGTCGTCGGCGGATCCATGGGCGGCCTGAGGGCTTTGGAATGGATCGTCAGCTACCCGGACCGAGTCCGGGCCGGACTGCTGTTGGCGATGAGCGCGCGCAGCACCGCCGACCTGATCGGTCACCTGGAAACCCAGATCGCGACCATCAAGGCCGACCCCGACTGGCAGGGCGGCGACTACTACGGCACCGGGCGCAAGCCGGATGCCGGGATGTCCCTCGCCCGTCGCTTCGCGCAGCTGACCTACCGCGGCGAGGTCGAGCTCGACACCCGGTTCGCCAACGGCGGCCAGGGCGACGAGGACCCGCTGAACGGCGGCCGCTACGCGGTGCAGAGCTACCTCGAATACCAGGGCGACAAGCTGGTGAACCGCTTCGACGCCGGCACCTTCGTCGCGCTGAGCGGATCCTGTAGCGCCCACGATGTGGGCCGTGGCCGCGGCGGGGTGCAAAAGGCGCTGACCGGGTGTCCGGTGCCAGTGGTGGTCGGCGGCTTCACCTCCGACCGGCTGTACCCGCTGCGCCTGCAGGAGGAACTGGCCGAGCTGCTGCCGGGCTGCAGCGGCCTGCACGTGATCGAGTCCGCCTACGGGCACGATTCCTTCCTGGTGGAAGTCGAGGCGGTCAACGACCTGATCCGCAAGACCCTCGAATTGGCCGAGAAGGAACTGGCCGAGAAGGAAGGCGCGTGACTTTGGTGTCCGACGTGAGCCGCTCGAGGCACGACCGCTCGCTGTCGTTCGGCTCCGCGGCCGCCGCCTACGAGCGTGGCCGTCCCTCCTACCCGCCCGAGGCGATCGACTGGTTGTTGCCGCGCGACGCGCGCCGCGTGCTCGACCTGGGTGCGGGCACCGGCAAGCTGACCACCCGGCTGGTGGAGCGCGGCCTGGACGTGGTGGCCGTCGACCCGATTCCCGACATGCTGGAGGTGCTGCGCACGTCGCTGCCGGAGACTCGCGCGGTGCTGGGCACCGCCGAAGATATTCCGTTGGAGGACAACAGCGTTGACGCGGTGCTGGTCGCCCAGGCGTGGCACTGGGTGGATCCCGAGCGGGCGGTTCCGGAGGTGGCGCGGGTGCTGCGGCCCGGCGGCCGGTTGGGCCTGGTGTGGAACACCCGCGACGAAAGGCTGGGCTGGGTGCGCGAACTCGGCGAGATCATCGGCAGCGACGGCGAGCGGCGCTTCGACGTAGCGCTGCCGGCGCCGTTCGCCGAGTCGCAGCGCCATCAGGTGGAATGGACGAATTACCTTACCCCGCAAGCGTTGATCGACCTGGTGGCGTCCCGTAGCTACTGCATCACCTCGCCGACCGAGGTTCGCACCAGGACGCTCGACCGGGTGCGCGAGCTGCTGGCCACCCATCCGGCGCTGGCGAACTCCACCGGTTTGGCCTTGCCCTACGTCACCGTGTGCATCCGCGCGACGCTGCAATAGCCGATATCTCGGGCGCATCGCGGTCACGAAACGCATAGTGTGCAAACCTTTATGCCCCCGTGTTGTAAATGTGACCCCGATAGATCAATGTTCCTAGAGTGATTTGAGTGCTGTGAGTGCACTCCGGAACAGATGGGGAAGCTGTTTTGAAGGCTCTGGCACGAACGCAGGACTGGATCTGGCCGTTCCGCTATCAGCCGCTGACCATTCGCCTGCTGGCGGCGGCCGCCGGCCTGCTCACGGTGGCGGCGGCGTTCGCGGCCCCGGCCGAGGCGGATCCGAACGACGACAACTTCATCGACGCGCTGAACCATGCCGGCGTCGAGTTCGGCCAACCGGGCAACGCGATGGCCGTGGGCGAGTCCATCTGCCCAATGATCGCGCAGCCCGGCGGGAGCATGGCCGCGGCCGTGCAACGCGTTCGGGGCGCCGGGCTGTCGCCGGCGATGGCCCAGATGTTCACCACCATCGCCATACAGACGTACTGCCCGGCGGAGATGGCAAATGTGGCCAGCGGCAACCTGTCTGGTGTGCCGCAGGTGCCGGGCATGCCGGGCGGAGTGCCGGGCATGCCGGGGATGCAAGGCGGGATGCCGGGCATGCCGGGCATGCCCGGCGTCTAACGCGTCCCCAACGGGTCGATGGTCGATGCGATGTAGATCATCGCCGCCCCGACCATCGCGGTCGTGACGAAGTCGGTGCCCTTGCTGCGCACCACCAAGAGGCCGGCGCGGTCTTCGGACAACAGCAATCGCAGCACCGCCGCCACGCCGACGCCGATGCCGATCAGCAACGAACCGCGGCGCCAGAAGTTGGCCGCGACCAGCACGAAGGCCGCGGCGAAGATCAGCCCGACCGACACGATCGGCCACTGCGCGCGCACGACGGACCGGGCGGTCATCGCCGCTCGGCCAGCTCGACGACGTTGGTCAGCAGGAACGCACGGGTCAGCGGGCCGACCCCGCCGGGGTTCGGGGACACGTAACCGGCGACGTCCCACACGTCGGGATGCACGTCGCCGACCAGTCCGTCCTCGGTGCGGCTGACGCCGACATCGACGACGGCGGCGCCCGGACGAACCATGTCGGCGGTCAGCAGGTGCGGCACGCCGACGGCCGCGACGATGATGTCGGCCTGCCTGGTGAGCGCGGGCAGGTCGCGAGTTCCGGTGTGGCACAACGTCACAGTGGCGTTCTCGGAGCGCCTGGTGAGCAACAGGCCCAGCGGCCGGCCGACCGTCACACCGCGGCCGATGACGACGACGTGCGCCCCGGCGATCTCGACGCCGTATCGCCGCAGCAGGTGCACGATGCCGCGCGGCGTGCACGGCAGCGGCGCCGGGTCCATGAGCACCAGCCGGCCCAGGTTGGTCGGGTGCAGCCCGTCGGCGTCCTTGGCCGGGTCGACGCGCTGCAGCGCCGCGTTCTCGTCGAGGTGCTTGGGCAGCGGCAGTTGCACGATGTAACCGGTGCAGTCGGGGTTGGCGTTCAGCTCGTCGATGGTCTCGTCGAGCACGGCGGTGCTGATGTCGGCGGGCAGGTCGCGGCGGATCGAGTTGATGCCGACCTTGGCGCAGTCGGCGTGCTTGCCGCGCACGTAGGCCTGCGAGCCGGGGTCGTCGCCGACCAGGATGGTGCCCAGCCCGGGCGTGCGACCGGCGGCGGTCAGCGCGGCGACCCGCTGCTTGAGGTCGACGAAGATCTCGTCACGGGTGGCCTTGCCGTCCAGCGTGATTGCGCCCACGCCTGACAGTCTGGCACGCCCGCCGCGTACGCTCCTGGCATGTCTACCCCTCCGGACGTGTTGACACCGGCCAAGCTGGGACCCGTCACGCTGCGCAACCGCGTCATCAAGGCCGCGACGTTCGAGGCGCGCACGCCCGACGCGCTGGTGACCGACGACCTCATCGAATATCACCGGCTGCCGGCCGCGGGCGGGGTCGGCATGACGACCGTCGCCTATTGCGCGGTCTCCCAGGGCGGCCGCACCGAGGGCAACGGAATCTGGATGCGCCCGGAGGCAGTGCCCGGGTTCCGTCGGCTCACCGACGCGATCCACGCCGAGGGCGCCGCGGTGTGCGCGCAGATCGGCCACGCCGGCCCGGTCGCCAACGCCAAGACCAACCGGGCCACGGCCCTGGCGCCGGTGCGGTTTTTCAACCCGATCGGGATGCGGTTCGCCAAGAAGGCCACCCGCGACGACATCGACGAGGTGATGGCCGCGCACGCCAATGCGGCCCGGCTGGCCATCGAGGCCGGCTTCGACGCCGTCGAAATCCATTTGGGCCACAACTATTTGGCGAGCGCGTTCCTGTCTCCGCTGATCAACCGCCGCGACGACGAGTTCGGCGGATCGTTGGAGAACCGGGCCAAGGTCGCCCGCGGCGTGGTGATGGCCGTTCGCCGCGCCGTCGACCGGGAGGGGGCGCCGATCGCGGTCACCGCCAAGCTCAACATGGCCGACGGGGTGCGCGGCGGCATCAGCACCGAGGAATCACTGCGCACCGCCAAGTGGTTGCAGGACGACGGCGGGCTCGACGCGATCGAGCTCACCGCGGGCAGCTCGCTGGTCAACCCGATGTACCTGTTCCGCGGCGACGCGCCGCTGAAGGAGTTCGCCGGCGCCTTCAAGCCGCCGCTGCGCTGGGGCATGCGCATGACGGGCAAGAAGTTCCTGCGCGAGTACCCCTACCGCGAGGCGTACCTGCTGCGTGACGCCAAGCTCTTTCGCGCCGAGCTGTCGATGCCGCTGATCCTGCTCGGCGGCATCACCAACCGGGAGACGATGGACCTGGCGATGGCGGAGGGATTCCAGTTCGTCGCGATGGCGCGGGCGCTGCTGGCCGAGCCCGACCTGATCAATCGGATCGCCGCCGACGGGGCCGCGCGCACAGTGCATTCGGCGTGCACGCACTGCAATCGATGCATGCCCACCATCTACAGCCGCACCCGCTGCGTGGTGACGGGGGCGCCCGACGCGCTGGCCCACTGACGGATGTGGCCCACTGGCGGGTTGAGTGTGAGCCGACGGCTTTCAGGGTGAGCACACGGCGGGACGTCGAGCCGGTCGTCCACCAAGGCTTCACTGTCGAAGCCGAGGCTTCACAATCAATGCCGGGGCTAAGGCCAGGGTGACGGCAGTTGCACGAGCTAGAGTTGTGGCGATGACCGCACCACCCCCGCCAACGCTGACCGTTCGACACGACGGGTCGGAACGGACGTTCGCGGCGGGTCACGACGTGGTGGTCGGGCGCGATCTGCGCGCCGACATGCGCATCACCCACCCGCTGATCTCGCGCGCCCATCTGCTGCTGCGCTTCGACCAGGGCAGGTGGCTGGCGATCGACAACGGTTCGCTCAACGGGACTTTCGTCAACGGCCGGCGGGTTCCGGTGGTCGACATCCACGACGGCCAGACCATCAACATCGGGAACCCCGACGGCCCACAGCTGACCTTCGAGGTGGGCCGCCACCAGGGGATGGCCGGCCGCCCGCCCCGGACCGAGTCGATGGGCATCCCCGTCGCGGCCCAGGCGGGGGCGGCGTGGCCGTCGGCGTCGGGTCAGCCGGGCCCCCCGCTCGCCGCCCCGTCCGGCCCCCCGGGACGCCCGCCGAACTGGGCCGCTCCGCCCCGGCGGCCGCATCCCGGCCCGCCGCCGGCACCGCCGGGATTTCCGAACAGCGGGCGGCCACCCGGCCCGCCGCCCAACCTTCAGCCCAAGCCGCAGATGCCGGCGGCGCCGCCCGCCGCGCCGCACACCCAGATGTCGCCCAGCGCGGCCAAGCCGCCGGAGGTGGCGAACCTGGCGACGAAGATGTTCCAGGCGCTGCTGCCGTCCCGGTCCGGCGCGATGCCCAGCGGCTCGATCACGATCGGCCGTGCCACCGACAACGACATCGTCATCCAGGACGTGCTGGCGTCGCGCCATCACGCGTTCTTGACCCAGACGCCGCTGGGCACCGAGATCCGCGACGCACACAGCGTCAACGGGACCTTCGTCAACGGTGTCCGGGTCGGGTCGGCGGTGCTCACCCAGGGCGATGTGGTCACCATCGGCAACGTCGACCTGGTGTTCACCGGCGACACCCTGCTGCGCCGCACCGAGGCGGCGACGCGCACCGGCGGACTGGAGGTCAACTCGGTCACCTACACCGTCGACCACGGCAAGCAGCTGCTCGACCACATCTCGCTGACCGCGCGTCCCGGAACGCTGACCGCCATCATCGGTGGGTCCGGTGCCGGCAAGACCACCCTGTCGCGGCTGATCGTCGGCTACACCAGCCCGACTTCGGGCACGGTGACCTTCGAGGGCCACAACATCCATACCGAATATGCGTCCATGCGCAGCAGGATCGGCATGGTCCCGCAGGATGACGTGGTGCACCGCCAGCTGACCGTCAACCAGGCACTGGGGTACGCCGCCGAGCTGCGGCTGCCGCCCGACACCAGCAAAGGGGAACGGGCCCAGGTCGTCGCTCAGGTGCTCGAGGAACTCGAGTTGACCAAACACGCGGACACCCGGGTCGACAAGCTCTCCGGCGGCCAGCGCAAACGCGCCTCGGTGGCACTCGAGCTGCTGACCCAACCGTCGTTGCTGCTGCTCGACGAGCCCACCTCCGGTCTGGACCCGGCGCTGGACCGTCAGGTCATGCTGATGCTGCGCCAGCTCGCCGACGCCGGCCGCGTGGTATTGGTGGTCACCCACTCGGTCTCCTATCTGGATGTCTGCGATCAGATCCTGCTGATTGCACCCGGCGGTAAGACCGCATTTTGCGGGCCTCCCGACCAGGTCGAGGCCGCCATGGGAACCCGCAACTGGGCCGACATCTTCGCCATGGTGGGCGCCGATCCCGACGAGGCCAACCGCCGCTTCAGGGAACGTAATCAGCAGATGTCGCAGCCACCGGCTCCCCAGAGCCCGGCGGATCTGGGCGAACCACCCCAAACCGACCTGTGGCGGCAGCTGTCTACGATCGCCCGCCGCCAGGTTCGCCTCGTCGTGTCCGACCGCGGTTACACGATCTTCCTGGCGATCTTGCCGTTTCTCATCGGCGCGTTGTCGCTGACGGTGAAAGGCCCCCACCCCGGCCTCGGTCCCGCCGACCCGCTCGGTCCCGCGCCCACGCAGCCGCAGTACATCATGGTGCTGTTGAATATCGGCGCAGTCTTCATGGGCACCGCGCTGACCATCCGCGATCTCATCGGCGAGCGTGCCATCTTCCGCCGGGAGCAGGCCGTCGGTCTGTCCACCACCGCGTATCTGCTGGCCAAGATCACGGTGTTCTGCGTCTTCGCGACCGCGCAGGCTGCGATAGCAACCTTCATCGTGCGGCTGGGCAAGGGCGCGCCGACTGCGCACCCCCAATTCTTCGGCAACTCCACGTTCTCGCTGTTCGTGACCGTCGCGGGCACCTGTGTTGCTTCCGCGATGCTCGGCCTGCTGTTGTCGGCCCTGGCGCAGTCCAACGAGCAGATCATGCCGTTGCTCGTGGTTTCGATCATGTCGCAGCTGGTGTTTTCCAGCGGGATGATTCCGGTCTACCAACGCTTCGGTCTCGAGCAGCTCGCATGGCTGACACCCGCCCGTTGGGGCTATGCGGCGGGTGCGTCCTCGATCGACTTTCCGTCACTGGTGAAGGTCAAACAGATCCCGACCAACGATCCGATCTGGCAGCACTCGAAACACATCTTCGTCTTCGACATGGTGATGCTCGCGGTGCTGAGCGTGGTCTACAGCGCCATCGTGTGGTGGAAGATCCGGCTCAAGCGGCACTGAGCCAGATGAATCGGCCCGCCCAACCCGTGCTCACGGCCCGGTCCAATCGATCCCAGGGCAGCTTCGCCCCGGGCGGCGACGTGGTCGTCGGCAGCGACCTGCGCGCCGACCTTCGGGTGGCCCACCCGCTGGTCGCCCGCGCGCATCTGCTGCTGCGCTTCGAGCAGGGCCGCTGGGTGGCCGTCGACAACAACTCGCTCAACGGCATGTTCGTCAACGGGCAGCGGGTGCCGAGGGTCGACATCACCGACGGCCAGAGCATCAACATCGGCAAGCCCGACGGGCCGCAGATCCTTTTCGAGGTCGGGCATCACCAGGGCAACGTCGGCGCGCTGCCGCCGACGACGGTGTCGATCCCGACCATCGTGCCGCCCGGCGGCCCGCCGTCGGGCCCCGCGCGCGCCCCGGCGTCGCGGCCGCAGCCCGCCGCGCCGCGGCAATCCCCGCCGTCCGGCCAGGCCCCGCGGGCGCGCATCTACCGCTCCGTCCCGCAGCCGATCCCGCCCGCGTCGGGGCCCGAGATGGTGGAGGCGCGGACCCGAAGGATCAGGTCGCTGCGGCCCGAACCGGCCGCGGCCGTCCCGGGCGCCGCCCGGATCGGTCGCGCGATCGACAACGACATCGTCATCCACGACGTGCTGGCCTCGCGCTATCACGCGTACCTGGCGCCGACGCCGATCGGCGCCGAGATCCGCGACGCCAACAGCAGCAACGGGACGTTCGTCAACGGGATCCGGGTCGGGTCCGCGCTGCTGTCCGAGGGCGACGTGGTCACCATCGGCAACGTCGACCTGGTGTTCACCGGCGGCGCCCTGCTGCGCCGCCAGGAGGCCGCGACGCGCACCGGCGGTCTGGAGGTGCGCCAGGTCGACTTCGCCATCGACGGCAAGAACCTGCTCGAGAAGGTGTCGATGACGGCCAGGCCCGGCACGCTGACCGCCATCATCGGCGGGTCGGGCGCCGGCAAGTCCACGCTGTCGCGGCTGATCGCCGGCTATGCCACACCCACCGCCGGCACCGTGACGTTCGAGGGCCACAACATCCACACCGAGTACGCGTCGTTGCGCACCCGGATCGGGATGGTCCCGCAGGACGACGTCGTGCACCGCCAGCTCACCGTCAACCAGGCGCTGGGCTACGCCGCCGAGCTGCGGCTGCCGCCGGACACCAACAAGGCCGACCGCCAGGAGGTCGTCGCGCAGGTGCTCGACGAACTGGGACTGACCGAGCATGCCGACACCCGGGTGGACAGGCTCTCCGGCGGCCAGCGCAAGCGCGCCTCGGTGGCCCTCGAGCTGCTCACCGGGCCGTCGCTGCTGATCCTCGACGAGCCGACGTCGGGCCTGGATCCCGCGCTGGACCTGCAGGTCATGACGATGCTGCGGCAGCTGGCCGACGCCGGCCGCGTCGTGCTGGTCGTCACCCACTCGCTGACCTATCTGGACGTCTGCGATCAGGTGCTGCTGATGGCACCGGGCGGCAAGACGGCCTTCCTGGGCGCACCCGATCAGATCGGCGCCGCCATGGGGACCACCAACTGGGCCCACATCTTCGCGAAGGTGGGCGCCGACCCGGACGAGGCCAACCGCCGCTTCCTGGCCCAGGCCAAGCCGCCGCCGCCCCCGGAGGCCGAAGCGCCGGCGGCCGAACTGGGCGACGCGGCGCACACCAGCGTGCGTCGCCAGTTCTTCACGATCGCCCGCCGCCAGGTTCGCCTGGTCGTCTCCGACCGCGCCTACTTCGTGTTCCTGGCGCTGTTGCCGTTCGTCATGGGTGCGCTGTCGCTGACCGTTCCGGGCAACACCGGTTTCGGCATCGCCGACCCGGCCGGTCCCTCCGCCGGCGAACCCGCCACGATCTTGATGCTGCTGACCATGGCCGCCGCGTTCATGGGGACCGCGCTGACGCTGCGCGACTTGATCGGCGAGCGTTCCATCTTCCGGCGAGAGCAGGCGGTCGGCCTGTCGACGGGAGCGTATCTGGGCGCCAAGGTCGTCGTGTTCTGCATGTTCGCCATCGTCCAGGCGGTGATCGCGACGACCATCGTGATCCTGGGCAAGGGCGCGCCGACGCGGCCGGCCGTGCTGCTCGGTGACGCCACCTTCGAGCTGTACGTCACGGTCGCGGCGACCTGTGTGGCCTCGGCGATGCTCGGCCTGCTGCTGTCGTCGCTGGCCCGCTCCAACGAGCAGATCATGCCGCTGCTGGTGGTGTCTTTGATGATGCAGATGGTGCTGTGCGGCGGCATGGTGCCCGTCACCGACCGGATCTTTCTCGATCAGCTGTCCTGGCTGGTGCCCTCGCGGTGGGGGTACGCGGCGTCGGCGTCGACGGTGGATTTGTGGACGGTGGCGCCCGGTCCGCAGAGCCCCCACGACAGCCACTTCAAGCACGCGTCGGGCACCTGGCTCTTCGACATGGCGATGCTCGCGTTGTTGTCGCTGGTGTACACCGGCATCGTGCGGTGGCGGATGCGGCTCAAGCGATAGCTCCTACGACGCGGTCAGGCTGGCCAGCGCGTACTCGCTCACCGCGATCAGCGCGTCCGTCGCCGACCGGCGATCCCGGGCATCGACGTTGATCACCGGAATGTGCGCCGGCAACGTCAGCGCCTCGCGCACCGCGCCGACGGGATACCTTGGCGCGCCGTCGAATTCGTTGACCGCGATCAAGAACGGCAGCTTGCGGTGCTCGAAGAAGTCGACCGCGGCGAAGCTGTCCTGCAGGCGCCGGCAGTCGACCAGGATGATCGCGCCGATCGCGCCACGGACCAGGTCGTCCCACATGAACCAGAACCGCCGCTGGCCCGGGGTGCCGAACAGGTAGAGCACCAGGTCCTCGTCCAGGGTGATGCGGCCGAAGTCCATCGCGACCGTGGTGGTCCGCTTGTCGGGGGTCGCCTCGAGCATGTCGACACCGGCCGAGGCGTCGGTGACCATCTCCTCGGTGCGCAGCGGCATGATTTCCGAGACCGCCCCGACGAACGTGGTCTTGCCGGCGCCGAATCCACCCGCGATGACGATCTTCGTCGAGGCGGTGGCCGGCTCGTCGGAGTGCGCCTCAGAGTGCTTTAAGGCCACGCAGCGTCCTTCCTATGAGTTCGTGACGCTCGTCGCGGGTCGACCGTTCGGTCAGCGTTCGATGCACCCGAACGTATTCGGACAGCACCAGATCGCCGATCAAGACGCGCGCGACCCCGACCGGCAGGTCGAGCCGGGCCGAGATCTCCGCGACGGACGGGCTGTTGACGCACAGTTGGATGATCCTGCCTCTCGCATCGTTGGGTGGCCATCGATGAGCCAGCCCGGCCGGCAAACTCTGGATCGGCGCTTCCAGGGGAAGGTCGACGTGGGTGGCGGTCCGTCCGGCGGTCAGGGTGTACGGACGGACCAGGCTCGCCTCACGTGAGGACGGCCAGGGCTCGCGTTTGTCCATCGCGGCTCACGAGTGTGCGGCGGATCGGCGGGAGGACTGCACGACGCCGCCCACCCGTTCGACGAGGATGGCCATCTCGTAACCGATCTGGCCGATGTCGCACGACGTGGTGGCCAGCGTGGCCAGGTGCGAGCCGTCGCCGACGCGCATCAGCAGTAGATAGCCGTTCTGCATCTCGACCACGGACTGCAGCACCTGCCCGCCCTCGAACAGTTGCGCGGCGCCGGTCGCGAGGCTGGCCAGCCCGGAGGCCACCGCGGCCAGCTGATCGGCCCGTTCGCGCGGCAGGTGCTCGCTGGCGGCGACGGGCAGCCCGTCGACGGACACCAGCAGCGCGTGCGCCACGCCGGGGACGTCGCGGGCGAAGTTGGTCACCAGCCAGTCCAGTGAGTTGCCGGGTGAACT
The DNA here is from genome assembly GCF_059813025.1 of Mycobacterium sp. NGS26. NCBI lineage: Bacteria > Bacillati > Actinomycetota > Actinomycetes > Mycobacteriales > Mycobacteriaceae > Mycobacterium > Mycobacterium sp. NGS26. The sequence goes on along the minus strand of NZ_JCALDU010000006.1, from coordinate 352,108 downwards.
CATTCCTGATCGGGTCCTTGATTCGTTTCACGGGCATGCGAGCGTCCGGTGCGCACGCCGCCGAAATGGCTGCTGAAGGAGGCGCGAACCGCGTCGGGGTCGCGCACCGCGGCCGCGTGTTGCGGCTCCCGGCCGGGCCGGGCCGAACCGGATCCGCCATTCGATCCTACGAGCGAGCCGTCGTCCTGGCCGGGGCCGTCCTCTTCGGGGAGGCCGACGCCGTTGGCCGCCCCCGGCACCAGCCGCGCGCCCGGGGTGCGCACCGGCAGGCCGTGCTCGGCGGTGTGCGACTCGACGGGCTTGTCCTCGGCCTCGGCGGCCAACGACCAGCCCCGGTCCCACACCGTCTGCCAATCCAGGTCGGGGCTGTTGACCAGGTCGTGTGGGTCGCCCAGCATCTCCGAGAGCATCCGGCGGTAGATCACGTCGTCGCCGCTGGCCGCCTCGGGGGCTTCGGGCGCCTCGGCGGCCTGGGGAGGCTCGGCCGGCGCACCCAGCGCATCCGCCGCATCGCCGGCGTCCGCCGCGTCGCCGGCGTCAGCCGCGTCGCCGGCGTCCCGACGCGCGGCGAAGAACGCCGAGGTGTCCGACACGGCCGCGGCAGGGGCCGCGGGCTCCTCCGACCGCTCCTGTTCCGGCTCCGGCTGTTTCTGCGTCTCCCACCACGGCGTGGCCAGCTCGCGCCGGTGCCGGCGCGGCTGTTCGGCGGGCGGGGCGGGAACGCCGGTGATGCCGCTGGAACCCGGGTCGCGGCGCGGCAACAACGTGATCGGCGGCGCCGGCGTCTGGGAGCCGTTGGACGTGGTGCCCGCGACGGGGCCGTCGTCTCCGGCGGCCTCACCGGCGGGGTCCGTCGTGGCCATGGCGTTGGCCAGCTGCGTGCTCGGCGACGACACGGCCCTGGCCCGCGGCCCGGCCGCCCGGGAGGCGGCGCCCACGAGCACCGTCGGCGGCAGGTAGATCTCGGCCGTCGTGCCGGTGGCCGCCTCGTTGGGCCCCGGACCGCGCAGCCCGACCCGGATCCCGTGCCGGGCGGCGATCCGGCCGACCACGAAAAGGCCCATGTGGCGGGCGTTGTCGGGGGTGACCTCGCCGCCGGCCTGCAGCCGCATGTTGGCGATGCGCCGGTCCGCGTCGTTCATGCCCAGGCCCGCGTCGGCGATGCGCAGCAGCACCCCGCCGTCGCCGCCGGGCGCCCCGGAAATCCGGGCCGACGTCGTCGGCGGCGAGTAGCGCAGCGCGTTGTCGATCAGCTCGGCGAACAGGTGGATGACCCCACCGGCGACCGCGCCCAGCAGCGTCGCCTCCGGCACCCGGGCGATTTCGACGCGGCGGTAGTCCTCGACCTCGGACACCGCGGCGTTGATGACCGTCGCCAGCGGCACCGGCTCACGCTGGTCACGCGCCAGCTGCGCGCCCGCCAGCACCAGCAGGTTGGCGCTGTTGCGGCGCAGCCGGGCCGCCAGGTGATCCAGCCGGAAGAGGCTGTCGAGACGGTCGGGATCCTCTTCGTTGCGCTCCAGCCGGTCGATGAGCTGCAGCTGCTGATCGACCAGCGACCGGCTGCGCCGCGACATCGTCTCGAACATGTCGTTGACCAGCAGCCGCAACCGGGCCTCGTCACCGGCCAGCAGCAGGGCCTGGGTGTGCAGCTCGTCGACGGCGTGGGCGACCTGACCGATCTCCTCGGTGGTGTAGACCGGCAGCGGCTGCGGGATCGGCTCGGCGCCACCGGCTTTGACCAGCGCGACCTCCTCCTCGAGGTCGGTGTGGGCGACCTTGAGCGCGCCGTCGCGCAGCACCCGCAGCGGCACCACGAGCGCGCGCGCCACCAGCAACACGATCGCCAGCGCGACCACGATCGCGGCCAGCACCACGACGCTGTCGACGACGGCGTCCTTGCGCCGGTCGTCGGCCTGGGCGTGCACCGCCTTGGTCACCGACGCCGTGGCGTCCTTGACGACCTGTTCGGCGATGCCGTCGGTGGTCCGTATCGAGCGCAGCAGCTCGGGGTTGTCGACGAGCGGGCTGGCCGGGTCGGACATGATCGCCATCCGGGTCACCATCTGCTGCTGCAGCGTCTTGGCTTCCGGCGAGCCGGCGCCCAGCACCTCGCTCATCCCGAAAAGCGTCGACGGCTCGGTGCCGGCCAGCGTGATCATCGAGGTGCGCAGCTGCGGCTCGGGCAGGTCCGCGCCCCGGGTCACCAGGATCTCCTGCATCGTCATCTGGCCGCGGGCCCCGACCGCTCGGCTCAGCCCCTGCGCCACGGCCCGGATCTTCTCGTCGTCGACGCGCACCGAGGCGTTGATCACGTCCTCGGCCGTCAACAGCAGCGGCGCGTACGTCGTCACCCGCTCCCGCAAACCGATGCTGTTGTCGGCGACCTTCTCCAGCAGCGCCTGGCCGCCGTTGAGCAGGGTGCTCACCGCCGACCGGACGTCGGGCGTGACGTCGGTGTCGGCCAGCCGCGCCGCCAGCTCGCCCTTGCGGGCCTCGAAGTTCTTCTTGGCGCCCTCGACGTCGCGGTTGGTGGAGCTCGCCAGCAGGGCGACGTCCAGCGCCGACATGTATTTGGTGATCGCCGGCAGCACGTCGGCGCGGGCCGCGGCCAGCCGCAGACCACCGGAGTTGGCCATCGCGGCGTTGACCCGCAGGGCGCCGAAAACCGTCGCCAAAACTAGCGGGACCAGCACAATCGCCAAGACCTTCCAGCGCACCGGCCAGTTGCTCAGCGACCAAGCGCGCGGGCGTTTCACCGGCGCCGGAGCGGCGGGGGCCTCGGTGGTCTCGGGGGGAACCGCCTCGACCGCGTCGGCCGGGCGGGCGAACATGCTCACGCGGTCGCGGCCGGTGCCCCGGCCGCTGCGCTGACGCTCAGCGCTGAAGGAAACGACAGCCTCATGAAACTTCCTGCTTTATTCACACCCCGGCCCGCGCAGAGAGTCGCGAGCGGAAACGCCTGGCAATCCGACGAGTATGACAGCCCGCGGCCCAGGTCACCAGAATTGTTACTGAGCAGACGGAGCCCTTCAAGGGCTGCCGCTACACCGGCGGGCAGATCTGGCAAACGCGCCGGGTGACCGGCGCGGACGGCTTTGCCATGATCGGCGGGTGTTCAAGCTGATGTTCGTCACCCCGCGCATCGCGCCCAACACCGGCAACGCCATCCGGACCGCGGCGGCCACCGGCGCGCAGTTGCACCTGGTCGAGCCGCTGGGCTTCGACCTGTCCGAACCCAAGCTGCGGCGGGCCGGCCTGGACTATCACGACCTGGCGTCGGTCACCGTGCACCCGTCGCTGCCGGCGGCGTGGGACGCGCTGGCCCCGGCCCGGGTGATCGCGTTCACCGCGCACGCGACCACGTCGTTCGCCGACGTCGACTACCAGCCCGGCGACGTGCTCATGTTCGGGCCCGAACCCGACGGGCTGGACGCGGCGACCCTGGCCGACGCCCACATCACCCGGCGGGTGCGCATCCCCATGCTGGCCGGCCGGCGCTCGCTGAACCTGGCCAACGCGGCGGCCATCGCCGTGTACGAGGCCTGGCGCCAGCACGGCTACGCGGGCGCGGTGTAGCCGGCGATGAGTTCGGGGCCGCGCGCGAGTCAGCATTGACATGGCTACTTTCATCACGATCGGTTACGGGGACGCGGCCGGGTACGACCGCGTGAGCGACGACTGCCGGAAGGCCGCCCACGTGCGCGACGACGAATTGCGCGCGGCCGGGGCGCTCATCGGAATTGCCGGGCGGCCCGTTCAAGTCCGCAATCCGGAGAGCTCCGGCGTGCGGACCGAGCCGGGGCCCTACCTGCGGTCGGAGCTGCCGATCGCGGGGTTCGCAGTGTTGGAGGCCGACGATCTCGACGCGGCGATCGAGCGGGTGAGCCAGGTCCCGTGCGCCGTCGGGCACGGGGTGGTCGAGGTGTGGCCGCTGACGACCTAGCGGCTACCAGCTGTTCCAGTGCGTGAGGCTCGCGGCGGGCAGTCGCTTGGCCGGCCGGAAGTCGGTGCCCTTGGTGTAGGCGATCGGGAACAGTCCGCCCTGGCTGTATTCGTCGTAGGGGATGCCGAGCACCTCGGCGGCCCGCTTTTCGCCGTCGCGCAACAGGTGCAGCGTCGTCCAGCAGGATCCCAGCCCGCGGGAGCGCAGGGCCAGGCAGAAGCTCCACACCGCCGGGAACAGCGACGCCCAGAACGACACGCCGCCCAGTGGCGTCTTCTCCTCGCGGCCTTCGATGCAGGGAATCATCAGCACCGGCGCCTCGTGCATGTGCTCGGCGAGGTACGTCGCGGAATCCCTGACCTTGCCCATCCGCTCGCCGCGGGTGTCGCCCTCGGGGTATTGGGCAGCCGGCGCGCTGAGGTAGCCCCGGGCATTCGACAGGTAGATGTCGCCGATCGCCTTCTTCTTGTCCGCGTCCTCGACGAAGACCCATTGCCAGCCCTGCGAGTTGGAACCGGTGGGCGCCTGCAGCGCCAGGTCGAGGCATTCCATCAACACCTCGCGGGGCACCTGCCTGTCGAAGTCGAGGCGCTTGCGGACCGAGCGGGTGGTGGTCAGGACTTCGTCGACGGACAGGTTGAGGGTCATGAGTGGGAGACTACATTCGGCCTCATGAGCGTCGAACTGAAACAAGAGGTTTCCAGCAGGCTCATCTCCGATCACTACGGGTGGCTGACCACGGTCGCGAAATCCGGGCAACCGATCCCGCGGCTGGTCTGGTTCTATTTCGACGGCGCCACGCTGACGGTGTACTCCATGCCGCGGGCGGGCAAGGTGGCCCACATCAAGTCGCAGCCCAAGGTGAGCCTGAACCTGGACTCCGACGGCAACGGCGGCGGCATCATCGTCGTCGGCGGGGTCGCCACCGTGGATGCCACCGACGTCGACTGCCGCGACGACGAGCCGTACTGGGCGAAGTACAGCGATGAGGCGGCGAAATTCGGCCTGACCGAGGCGATGGGCGCCTACAGCACCCGGCTGACGATCACCCCGACCAAGGTATGGACGACGCCGACGGGCTAGCGCCCTCCTGCCCCCTCTTGCTCGCCGAGCGTGAAACTGTTGCGAGGTTTCGCGAGTTTTTTCGCAACAGTTTCACGCTCGGCGAGAGGGGTCAGCGGAAATCGCGTGAGCGCGAGCCGACGGCCAGGGTGATGCGGCCCAACCGCTCGGCGACGACGGTCACTGCGCCACTGGCGTTTTGGACCTGGCCGCGGACCAGCAGCGCCGGCGCCGTGTTGGCCAGCTTGCGGTGCCGGGCCCACACCCCCGGCGTGCAGAGCACGTTGACCATCCCGGTCTCGTCCTCGAGGTTGACGAAGGTCACCCCCTGGGCCGTCGCGGGTCGCTGCCGATGGGTCACCGCGCCGGCGATCAGCACGCGGTCGCCGTCGGGCACGCCGAGCAGCTTCTCGGCGGGCACCACCCCCATCGCGTCCAGGTCGGCCCGCAGGAACTGCGTCGGGTAGCTGTCCGGCGAGATGCCGGTGGCCCACACGTCGGCGGCGGACAGCTCCAGCTCGGTCATCCCCGGCAGGGCCGGAACACGCGACGACGACCCCACCCCGGGCAACCGGTCCGGCCGCTGGGTGGCGGCCGCCCCGGCCGCCCACAACCCCTCCCGCCGGGACATCCCGAAGCAGGCGAAAGCCCCGGCCGTCGCCAGCGCCTCGGTCTGCGGCACGGACAGCTGCAGGCGGGCGGTCAGGTCCAGCAGGGAAGCGAAGGGGCCGTTGGCCTTTCGCTCCTCGACCAGCTGCTCGGCGAGGTCTTCGCCGATATGGCGGACGGCGCCCAGCCCGAGGCGGACTTCCGTCCCGGCGTTCTCGAGGGTGGCGTGCGCCAGGCTGGCGGCCACGCACGGACCGTGCACAACGACGCCGTGCCTGCGCGCGTCGGCCACCAGCGACTGCGGCGAATAGAAGCCCATCGGCTGGGCGCGCAGCAGCGCCGCGCAGAACGCCGCCGGGTGGTGCAGCTTGAACCACGACGAGTAGAACACCAGCGACGCGAAGGACAGTGCGTGGCTTTCCGGGAAGCCGAAATTGGCGAACGCCTCCAGCTTTTCGTAGGTCCGGTCGATCACCTCGTCGGTGGCGCCGTGCAGCGCGCGCATGCCGTCGTAGAACCGGCCGCGCAGCCGTCGCATGCGTTCGGTGGAACGCTTGGAACCCATGGCACGGCGCAGCTGGTCGGCCTCGGCGGCCGAGAAGCCGGCGCAGTCGACCGCGAGCTGCATCAGCTGCTCCTGAAAAAGCGGAACCCCCAACGTCTTTCGCAATGCCGGTTCCATGGAGGGGTGGTCGTAGACCACCGGGTCGAGCCCGTTGCGCCGCCGGATGTAGGGGTGCACCGACCCGCCCTGGATGGGTCCGGGGCGGATCAGCGCGACCTCCACCACCAGGTCGTAGAACTCCCGCGGCTTAAGTCTCGGCAGGGTGGCCATCTGGGCGCGCGACTCCACCTGGAACACGCCGACGGAATCGGCGCGCGCCAGCATCTCGTACACGGCCGGCTCGGAGAGGTCGAGGCGGGCCAGGTCCACCTCGATGCCCTTGTGCTCGGCCACCAGGTCCTTGGCATAGTGCAGCGCCGAGAGCATGCCCAGCCCCAGCAGGTCGAACTTCACCAAACCTATTGCCGCACAGTCGTCTTTGTCCCATTGCAGGACGCTGCGGTTCTCCATGCGCGCCCACTCCACCGGGCACACGTCCGCGATCGGGCGGTCGCAGATCACCATGCCGCCGGAGTGGATGCCCATGTGCCGCGGCAGATTCCGGATCTGGGCGGCCAGGTCGATCACCTGCTCCGGAATGCCCTCTGCGTCAGGGGAATCCGCCACCCCGTTCCAGCTGCTGATCTGCTTGCTCCACGCGTCCTGCTGCCCCTGCGAGAAGCCCAGGGCGCGGGCCATGTCGCGCACCGCGATCTTGCCGCGGTAGGTGATGACGTTGGCGACCTGCGCGGCGTAGTCGCGGCCGTATTTGTCGTAGACGTACTGGATGACCTTTTCGCGCTGGTCCGACTCGATGTCCATGTCGATGTCGGGCGGACCGTCGCGGGCGGGCGACAGGAAGCGCTCGAACAGCAGCTCGTTGGCCACCGGGTCCACCGCGGTGACGCCGAGGGCATAACAGACCGCGGAGTTGGCCGCCGACCCCCTGCCCTGGCACAGGATGTTGTTGTCCCGGCAGAACCGGGTGATGTCGTGCACCACCAGGAAATAGCCCGGAAACCGCAATTGCGCAATGACTTTCAGCTCGCGCTCGATCTGGGCGTAGGCCCGCGGCGCGCCGTCGGGGGGTCCGTAGCGGTCGCGGGCCCCGGCCATCACCAACTGCCGCAGCCAGCTGTCCTCGGTGTGCCCGTCGGGCACGTCGAACGGCGGCAGCTGCGGCGCGATCAGCGCCAGCCCGAACGCGCACTGCTCACCCAGCTCAGCCGCGGCGGTCACCGCCTCGGGACACCAGGCGAACAGCCGGGCCATCTCCGCGCCGGACCGCAGGTGCGATCCGCCCAGCGGGGCCAGCCACCCGGCGGCGGAATCCAGGGATTGCCGGGCCCGGATCGCCCCCATCGCCATGGCCAGCCGGCGCCGCGACGGCCCCGCGAAGTGCGCCCCGGTGGTGGCGACGACGCCGACGCTGAAGCGCGGCGCCAGCCCGGCCAGCGCCTCGTTGCGCTCGTCGTCGAGCGGGTGGCCGTGATGGGTCAGCTCGACGCTGACCCGCGCGGCGCCGAATCGGTCCACCAGGTCGGCCAGCGCGCGCCGCGCCGCGTCTGGGCCGCCGTCGGAAAACGCCTGCCGCACATGGCCTTTGCGACACCCGGTCAGGATGTGCCAGTGCCCGCCCGCGGCCTCGGTCAGCGCGTCGAGGTCGAAGCGCGGCTTGCCCTTCTCGCCGCCGGCCAGGTGCGCGGCGGCCAGCTGCCGCGACAACCGCCGGTAGCCCTCCGGGCCGCGGGCCAGCACCAGCAGGTGCGGCCCGGGCGGGTCCGGCTCCTCGGTGCGGGCGACCGACCCCAGCGACAGCTCGGCACCGAACACGGTGCGCACGTCGAGCTCCGCGGCCGCTTCGGCGAACCGCACCGCCCCGTACAGCCCGTTGTGGTCGGTCAGCGCCAGGGCGCGCAGATCCAGCCGGGCCGCCTCCTCGACCAGCTCCTCCGGCGTGCTCGCCCCGTCGAGGAAGCTGTACGCCGAATGCGCGTGCAGCTCGGCGTACGCGACGGACGAGCGCACCCTCCGGTTGTCGTCCGGCGGCTCGTAGGCCCCGCGCTTGCGCGACGAGGGGACGTCTCCCCCGGCTTCCAAGGTCGGCTCGGCCGGGCCGCCCGCGCGGCGCGGCTTGCCGTCGAGCACCCGCTCCATCTCCGCCCAACTCGGCGGTCCGTTGAACCAACCCACCCACGCAGTCTATCGAATGTATGTTCGATTTCGTAGCGTGTCGCCCGCCGTGAGAAGGTTGGTCGTGCGCAGATTCGAGCCGGTCATCATCGACCCGCGCCGCCACGACGCGGTGCTGTTCGGATCCGACGCGCTGGCGACCGAATCGATGATGGCGCGGCTGCGCGACGCCGGCATCCGCGCCGACGCGGTCGGCTCGCCCGACGCGACCGGGCTGGTGCGGGCCGCCGACCGGCTCGGCGCGCGGCCGGGCCGCTGCGTCGTCATCGCCGCGGAAGCCGCGGACGTCGAGGCCGCCCGGGCCGCCGGGTTCGCCTTGGTCATCGGCGTCGACCCGACGGCCCACCGCGACGAGTTGCGCCGCTTCGGCGCCGACGCCGTCGTCGTCGACCTGGACGAGGTCACCGTGCGAACCGGGGACCGGCGGATGTCGGAGTTACCCGACGCCTTGCAGGCGCTCGGGCTGGCCGCCGGCCTCACCGCCCGGCAGCCCGCGGTGTTCTTCGACTTCGACGGCACGCTGTCCGACATCGTCGACGACCCGGACGCGGCGCGCCCGGCCGCCGGTGCGGCCGAGGCGCTTTCGAAGCTGGCCGCGCACTGTCCCGTCGCGGTGCTGTCCGGCCGCGACCTCGCCGACGTGACCGGGCGCGTCGGCCTGCCCGGCATCTGGTATGCCGGCAGCCACGGCTTCGAGCTGACCGCGCCCGACGGAACGCACCACCAAAACGACGCCGCGGCGGCGGCGATACCTGTGCTGGAGGGGGTCGCCGCCGAGCTGCGCGAAAAGCTCGGCGGCATCCCCGGGATCATGGTGGAGCACAAGCGATTCGGCGTGGCCGTGCACTACCGCAACGCCGCCCGGGACCGCGTCGGCGAGGTGGCGGCGACGGTGCGCGCGGCGGGCCGGCGCCACGCGCTGCGCGTGACCACCGGCCGCGAGGTCATCGAGCTGCGCCCCGACATCGACTGGGACAAGGGCAAGACGCTGCGCTGGGTGATCGACCACCTGCGGCACGCCGGCTCGAGCCAGCTGATGCCCATCTATCTCGGCGACGACATCACCGACGAAGACGCGTTCGACGCGGTGCGCCACGACGGTGTCCCAATTGTGGTGCGGCACACCGACGATGGCGACCGCGCCACCGCCGCGCTGTTCGCGCTGGACAGTCCCGCGCGGGTGGTCGAGTTCACCGACCGGCTGGCGCGCGAGCTCAGCGATGCCCCGGTGAGTTAGCCGTCGGCGTATTCCACCGCGCCGTCGTCCAGCACCACCCGCGCGTCGGCGCCCTCGGCGCCGGAGGCCTCGGTGCGGAACACCGCCTTGCCCGGGCCGGTCCGCCAGATCAGCGTGGTCAGCGTCTCGCCGGGAAACACCGGCGAGGAAAACCGCGCGTCGATCGAGGTGATGTTGGCCGCGACGCCCCCGCCGAGCTCGGCGAGCAGCGCCCGTCCCGCCACCCCGTAGCTGCACAGCCCGTGCAGGATCGGCTTCGGGAACCCGGCCAGCTCCCGGGCGAACCACGGGTCGCTGTGCAGCGGGTTGCGGTCGCCGGAGAGCCGGTAGATCAGCGCCTGGTCCTCGCGGGTGGGCAGCGCGACGCGGGCGTCGGGCTCGCGATCCGGGATCTCCGGCGCGATCGGCCGCTGGCCCGGCTGGCCCCCGAATCCGCCCGCGCCCCGCACGACGAAGGTGGTCGACGTCTCGGCGATCAGCGTCCCCGAGTCCGGGTCGGTGCCGCGACCGCGCAGCATCACGACCGCGTTCTTGCCCTCGCCCTTGTCCTGGATGTCGGTGACCTCGGTGACCACCGACAGCTTGCCCGCGGGCGGCAGCGGCGCATGCAGCCGGATGCCTTGCGATCCGTGTAAGAGCATGGCCCAGTTGAACTTTCCGATCTTGCCCGCCGCCCCGAAGGCCGGACAGCAGATCACCGCGTAGGTGGGCAGCACCTGCTGGGGGATGTCGTGGCTGTTCTCGGTGGTGAACGACAGGTCATCGGTCCCGCAGCCGACGCCCAGCGCGTACAGCAGCGTGTCCCGGTCGGTCCATTCGAACAGCATCGGCTCGGTCACCGCGCCGACGGCAGTCGGATCAATCGCCATACGAGGATCCTCTCAGGTGGAAATCGGGTGGAATTTTCGGCTTTTTCTGCACTCAACCATCGCAAACCCTTCCCACCGGCACCGTTGGCAGGGCAGGCTATCGCCATGCGCAATCGCAGCAGGATCAGGATGGCTTCAAAAGCAATGGCCGTGCTTGCCGCAACGCTGATCGTCGGCGCCTGCGGCGGGTCGACGCAGGCGCGCAGCATCACCCTGACCTTCATCCGGAACGCACAGTCCCAGGCGAACGCGGACGGGGTCATCGACACCGAGATTCCCGGTCCCGGCCTCACCGCCGAGGGCAAGGGGCAGGCCCAGCAGGTGGTCCACCAGGCCGGCCACAACCAGTTCGACGCCGTCTACGCCTCGGCGATGGCCGAGGCCCAGCAGACCGCCGCGCCGTTGGCCAGCGAACTGGGCAAGCAGGTCGAGGTGCTGGGCGGCCTGCAGTCGATCAACGCCGGTTGGTACAACGGCAAACCCGAAGCGATGGCGAACTCGACGTATCTGCTGGCGCCGACGGGCTGGGTCAACGGCGACGTCCAGAACAGCATCCCGGGGTCGGTCAGCGGCAAGCAGTTCAACGACCAGTTCACCGGCGCGGTCCAGAAGATCTACAGCAGTGGCCACCACAACCCGGTGGTGTTCTCGCAGGGCACCGCGATCATGGTCTGGACGCTGATGAACACCAAGAACGGCAAGAACAGCCTGCTGACCAGCCATCCCCTGCCGAACATCGGCCACGTGGTGATCACCGGCAACCCGGCGGACGGCTGGACGCTGGTGGACTGGGACGGCATCCGCAACTTCACCTGAGCCTCGGGCGCCGCCGGTAGCGACGTAGATCACGGTTGACGCGCGCCACCACCAGCGGCCACCATGGCTGAATGCGGTATGTCGTTACCGGCGGTACCGGGTTTATTGGGCGCCGCGTCGTAGCTCGTCTGCTGGAGGCGCGACCCGACGCGCAGGTGTGGGTGCTGGTCCGCCGCCAGTCGCTGGGCCGCTTCGAGCGCCTCGCCGCCGAGTGGGGGGAGCGGGCGAAGCCCCTCGTCGGCGAGCTGCCCGAGCTGGCGCTCACCGAGGAGACCGTCGCCGAACTGGGCGAGGTCGACCACGTCGTGCACTGCGCGGCGATCTACGACATCACCGCCGGCGACGCCGAGCAGCGGGCCGCCAACGTGGACGGGACCCGCGCCGTCATCGAGCTGACGCAACGGCTGGACGCCACGTTGCACCACGTGTCGTCGATCGCCGTGGCGGGCGACTTCCGCGGCGAGTACACCGAGGACGACTTCGACGTCGGCCAGCGGCTGCCCACCCCGTATCACCAGACCAAGTTCGAGGCCGAGCTGCTGGTGCGATCGACGCCCGGGCTGCGCCACCGCATCTACCGGCCGGCCGTGGTGGTCGGCGACTCGCGCACGGGCGAGATGGACAAGGTCGACGGGCCGTACTACTTCTTCGGCGTGCTGGCCAAGCTGGCCGTGCTGCCCAAGTTCACCCCGATCATGCTGCCCGACACCGGGCGCACCAACATCGTCCCGGTCGACTACGTCGTCGACGCGCTTGTTGCCCTCATGCACGCCGACGGCCGCGACGGGCAGACGTTCCACCTGACCGCGCCGAAAACCATTGGGCTGCGCGGCATCTACCGCGGCGTCGCCAAGGAGGCCGGGCTGCCCCCGCTGCGCGGATCGCTGCCCCGCTCGGTGGCGACGCCGGTGCTGAAGGTGAGCGGGCGCGCCAAAGTGGTGCGCAACATGGCGGCCACCCAGCTGGGCATTCCCGCCGAGGTCCTCGACGTCGTCGACCTGGCGCCGCAGTTCGTCAGCGACGAGACCCGGAAGGCGTTGCGCGGCACCAACATCGACGTGCCCGAATTCGCCGACTACGCACCCAAGCTGTGGCGCTACTGGGCCGACCACCTCGACCCCGACCGCGCGCGTCGCGACAACCCCGACGGGCCGCTGGTGGGCCGGCACGTCATCATCACCGGCGCATCCAGCGGGATCGGCCGGGCGTCGGCGATCGCCGTCGCGGAGCGCGGTGCGACGGTGTTCGCGCTGGCCCGCAACGGCGACGCGCTCGACAAGCTGGTCGCCGAGATCCGCGCCAACGGCGGTCAGGCGTACGCATTCACCTGTGACATCACCGATTCCGTGTCGGTGGAGCACACCGTCAAGGACATCCTGGGCCGGTTCGACCACGTCGACTACCTGGTGAACAACGCCGGCCGGTCGATTCGCCGCTCGGTGGTCAACGCGACGGACAGGATGCACGACTACGAACGGGTGATGGCGGTCAACTACTTCGGCGCGGTGCGCATGGTGCTGGCGCTGCTGCCGCACTGGCGCGAGCGGCGATTCGGCCACGTCGTCAACGTCTCCAGCGCCGGCGTGCAGGCCCGCAACCCGAAGTACAGCTCGTACCTGCCCACCAAGGCCGCGCTCGACGCGTTCGCCGACGTGGTCGCCTCCGAGACGCTGTCCGACCACATCACGTTCACCAACATCCACATGCCGCTGGTCCGCACGCCGATGATCGTGCCGTCGCACCGGCTCAACCCGGTGCCGCCGATCAGCCCCGAGCGCGCCGCGGCGATGGTGGTGCGCGGGCTGGTGGAGAAGCCGGCGCGCATCGACACCCCGGTGGGCACGCTGGCCGAGGCCGGCAACTACTTCACGCCCAGGCTGTCGCGCCGGATCCTGCATCAGCTGTACCTGGGCTACCCGGATTCGGCCGCGGCCCGCGGCGTGGTCACGGCCACCGAGCCGGCCGCGCCCCGCCCGTCGCGCCGCAAGCCGAAGCGCCCGGCGCGCGCCGTCGCCCGCGGCATCCGCACACCCCGACCGGTCAAGCGGCTGGCGCGGCTGGTGCCCGGCCTGCACTGGTAAATCGGCGTCCCGCTGGCCGTGAGCGCGCCGGTATCGTTGCCGCGGTGAAGCCCGTTTTCGTCGACGTCGACACCGGCGTCGACGACGCGATGGCCCTGGTGTACCTGCTGGCCAGCCCGGACGCCGACGTGGTCGGCATCGCCTCGACCGCCGGAAACGTCGCGGTGGACCAGGTCTGCGAGAACAACCTCGGCCTGCTCCAATTGTGCGGGGCCACAGGCATTCCCGTGTCCAAGGGTGCGCAGCGGCCGCTGAACTGTTCGTTGCCGCCGGGGAAGGCGCACGGCCCCAGGGGCATGGGGTACGCGGAGTTGCCGGCCACCGATCTCCGGCTCACCGGCCACGATTCCGCGACCGCCTGGGTGCGCGCCGCGCGCGCCCATGCCGGGGAGTTGATCGGCGTGGCCACCGGACCGTTGACCAACCTGGCGCTGGCGCTGCGCGCCGAGCCCGCACTGCCGACACTGCTGCGGCGACTGGCGATCATGGGCGGCGCCTACGACTACCGCGGCAACACCAACCCGGTGGCCGAATGGAATATCGCCGTGGACCCCGAGGCGGCGGCCGAGGTGTTCGCGGCCTGGTCCACCGCGGCCGTTGACCCCCAACGCTTTCCGATCCTGTGCGGGCTGGACCTCACGCAGCACATCGCGATGACGCCGGAGGTGCTGGCGCGGCTGGCGGCCGCGGCGGGCTCGACCACCACCGCGATGAGCGCGCTCGACGAACGCGGCACCCGGTCGACGGCGTCGAACCCGCTGATCCGGGTGATCGAGGATGCGCTGCGCTACTACTTCGAGGTCCATCACGACAACGGTCACGGATACGTGGCGTACCTTCACGATCCGCTGGCCGCCGCCATGGCGCTGGACCCCGGGCTGGTGACGACCCGGGCGGCGACGGTCGACGTCGAGCTCGCCGGAACCCTGACCCGTGGCATGACCGTCGTCGACTGGTCGGGGCGGTGGGGCCGAGAACCCAACGCCCACATCGGCATTGGCGTGGACCCCGGCGCGTTCTTCGACCGGTTCGTCGAACGGGTCGGGATGTTCGCGCGCGGGTTCACGCCACCCGGAACCGCTCCAGGTCGGCGTGCTTGACGGTCAACCCGTGCCCGGGCGCCGTCCGGTCGGGGCGCAGCAGGCCGCCGGGCTCCGGCTGGATCACCCCGTCGAACGCCAGGCCTTCGATCCGCACGTGGTCGTGGAAGTACTCCAGGTGGCGCAGGTGCCAGACGGCGGTGCCGACGTGGCCGCTGATCTGTGGGGCGCAGTGCAGCGAGAGGTCCATCCCACGCGCGTCGCACAGCGCGGCGACCTTGAGGACCCCGGTGATGCCGAGCGCCCGGGTGACGTCGGCCTGCAGGCAGTCGACCGCGCCGGCGGCGAGCATCTGGTGAAAGTAGGGCAGGTGATAGCCGTACTCGCCGGCGGCGATGTCCATGCCGGCGGGGCCGTGCTCGCGCAGCAGGTGCAAACCGTCGAGATCGTCGGAGCTCACCGGCTCCTCGAACCACCGCACGTCGTACTCGGCGAAGCGCTGCGCCCACAGCAGCGCCTGCTTGCGCCGGTACGCGCCGTTGGCGTCGACGAACAACTCGGCGCCGTCGCCGATCGCCGACCGGGCGGCCGCCACCCGGTCGATGTCGGTTTCCGGGTCGCGGCCCACCTTCATCTTGACCCGGGGAATGCCGGCCTCGACCCAGCCGCCCAGCTGCCTCGCGAGCGCGTCGTTGTCGTATGAGGTGAACCCGCCGCTGCCGTAGATCGGGGTGGCGTCGTGCACGGCGCCCAGCGCAACCACCAACGGTTCGTCCAACAACCGGGCACGCAGGTCCCACAGCGCGACGTCGACGGCCGAGATCGCCTCGGCGGCCAGCCCGGGCTTGCCCAGGTTGCGGACCGCGTGCTGCATCTGGGCCCACCGCGCCGGCGGCTGCAACGCGTCCGCCCCGGTGACGGCCTCGGCCAGCTTGGATCGCACGACGGTGACGACGGCGGTGTCCGCGTAGGTGTAGCCGACCCCGACCTGCCCGCCGGCGCGCACGCTCGCCAGCACCAGGGTCGTCGAGTCCCACGTCAGGGTGCCGTCGGACTCCGGCGCGTCGGTCGGGATCGAGTAGGCCGAGGCCTCAACGGATTCGACGGGAATCGGTGCACTCGCAAGTAGGGCCATGCCGGGTGACTACCCACCCACCGACCGGGTATGCCCGGATGAGCGCCGCTACTCGTAGCTGCCCTCGAGATACCAGCGCCGCTGGCGGTAGCACAGCAGAAACGCTCGCTCGTCGGTCAGCAAGACCTGGGCGCGGGCGCTGCGGCCCTTGGCGTCGGGGTCCCACCACCGCTCGTCGACCGGCCAGGGTCCGGCCCACCAGCGCAGCCGCTCGTCCCGGGCGCGCACGGTCAGCCGCGCGGGGTCGGCCGAGAACATCCCCCGGCTGGTCACCCGTACCGGATTCCCTTGCGCGTCAAGCAGTTCCACCGGGTCGTCGAGCAGGACCGCCGGCGACGGCTCGGGCAGTCGGCCGGGCCACGGTCGATCCGGGTCGGCGTGCGGCACCGGCTCGTCGCCCAGCGGCGTCAGCGTGATGCGCTCGGCGGGCCCGCGACCGCCGGAGCGCACCGGCACCCGCACCGCCTCCGGGCCGAGCAGGCCCTGCACCCGCACCAGCGCCCGGCGGGCCCGCAGCCGGTCCTCCTCCCCGAGACCACCCCACAGCGGCAACTGCAGCGCCTCGGCGGACACCACCTCCACCGCCCGCAGCCGCAACAGCGTCACCGCCGCGGTGGGGCGGGCCTCGCGCGCGGTCCGGTTGCTCAACCACCCGTCCAGCTGCCAGCGCACCCGGTCGGCGGTGGCGTCCTCGGTCAACGGCTCGGCGCACCGCCAAACCCGGTGCAGCTCTTCACCGTTGGCGGTGACGGCGTGGATGGCCAGCCGGGTGCAGCCGACCCCGGCGGCCATCAGGGCCTGATGCAGCGTGCCGGCCAGCGAGCGTCCGGCGAATGCCGCGGCGTCGACCCGGTCGATCGGCGGGTCGCAGTCCAGCACGGCTTCGAGTTCGGCCGGCGGCTCGCGCCCGGACGGCCCCCGTTCGGGTTCGCCGCGCGCCAACCGGTGCGCGGTCACCCCGTCGGCGCCGAACCGGGAGGCCACGTCGGTGCGAGACAGCGCGGCGAACTGCCCGATGGTGCGAATCCCCATCCGCCACAACAGATCCGTCAGCTCTTCCCGCCCGGGACCCGACAGGCTCGGCTCGGTGGCCAGCTGCCGGATCGACAGCACCGAGAGGAACTTCGCGTCGCCCCCCGGCTCGACGATCCGGCCCGCGCGGGCGGCGAAGACCGCGGTGGACAACCGGTCGGCGATCCCGGCCTGACACTCGGCGCCGGCCGCGGCCACCGCATCGATCAGCCGCTCGGCGGCCCGCTCCTCGGACCCGAAGTAGCGGGCCGCCCCGCGCACCGGCAACACCAGGAGCCCGGGCCGCAGCACCTCGGCGCGCGGCACCAGATCGTCCACCGCCGCGATCACCGCTTCGAAGAAGCGGGCATCGCGGTCGGCGTCGGCGGTCGCGACGTGCAGTTGCGGGCACCGGGCGGCGGCCTCGCGGCGGCGCAGCCCCCGCCGCACCCCCGCCGCCCGGGCGGCCGACGAGCAGGCGATCACCCGATTCGCCAGCGTGACGGCGACCGGGGCCGTCGCGGGTTGGCCCGCGGCCGCGGCCGCCGCGACCGCGGGCCAGTCCATGCACCAGATCGCCAAAACCCGGGAAGCCACCGGCATTCATCCCGCTCGCGCCCGGCCGATCACCCGCCTGCCCGCGCACACCCCGCTGACCTGCAGCCGCACCCGGCTGATGCGTCCGAATCCCGGCCGCCCGCAGGCGGTGATCTCATAGCCGCAGACCCGGGCCGCGAGCCGCGTCGGCGCCCCCTGCCAGTCGCCGTCGGTGACCAGCAGGGTGCACCCCTTGGTGCGGGCCCGCGCCACCACCGCGCGCGCCCGCGTGTGCGGCACCCGGCGCCCGCCCAGGCCGAGCACCACCAGGTCCATGCCGTCGACGAGCACCGCGGCCACCTCCACCGGATCGGTTCCGGGATCCGGTATCACCGCGAGCCGGCTCAGGTCCGCCCCCATCTCCGCGGCGGCCAGCAGTCCGATGTCCGGCTGGCCGACGATGGCCACGTTGCCCCCGGCCGCCGTCACCGCGGCGACCATGCCCAGCAACAGCGACCGGGCCCCCGACAGCACCGCCACCGTTCCCCGCGGCAACGGGACCGGCAGCGACTCCGCGAGCCACCGCGGGAGCGGCAGCCGGGATTCCGATTCGGGCAGCAGGTCGTCGGCGGGGGCGACGACTCGCCCCGACATTTCGGCCATCCGCCGGCGCAGCGATTCGAGCTGGTCAGCACGATTTTCCTGGCGTTGGCCGGAGGCAAAAGCCGCAGTCATGACCAGCCTCCTACCACCCGGATTTTCGAATGTATGTTCGATCTGCCTGGAGTTAACACCCGCCCTCCGACAACCGTCAAGCAACGTGAGAGGCTGCCTTATGCGCTCGGTGCTGGTGTGGCTCGTGGTGCTTTTGGGTAGTGCCGTCGTCGCCGGAATCCCGGCTCGAGCCGGCGCCGATCCGTGTCATCCGGCCGAGTTGTTCGCCACCGACACCACCGCTCCCCTGTTCGAGGCGCACGCCGACCTGACGATCGCGCTCAGCGGCGCGACCGTGACCGGATCGACCCCGCTCGACGGGGTGTTCTGGTCAGACGAGCTGCAGCAGACCAGCCATGAGCGCTCGCGCGAATTTCATCTGTGCGGTGCCGACGGTTCGTCGCACGCCGCCGCCCAGGCGCTGTGCCGCCAGTTCAACCAGAGAACGGTGTTGACCTTCGACTACCTGCCGCAGCCGGCGGCCGACGCGATCACCATCACCGTGCCCGACGTCGACATCGCGCGCTTCGCCGACGCGTTCACCGCCGATTCGGCCGCGCACCAACGACTGCGCGGGGGCTCCGTCACCACCGACCGCACCCTGATACTGGTCGCGGGCACGGGCGATCTCGATGTTGCCCGCCGGCTCGTCGTCGAATCCGGCGGGAACTGGGACGCGGCCACGATCGCCTACGGCAGGCGAGAATTCGTGGAGTGACCGCGAAGGCCACTCCGCGAAACTGTATTCCGCGACGCATTTCTCGAGAAGACGCGTCGGCAGTTACAGTCTCGCGGCATAGACCGTAAGGCTATTCCCACTCGATGGTGCCGGGCGGCTTGCTGGTGATGTCCAGCACCACGCGGTTGACCTCGGCCACCTCGTTGGTGATCCGGGTCGAGATGCGCTCCAGCACCTCGTAGGGCACCCGCGTCCAGTCGGCGGTCATGGCGTCCTCACTCGACACCGGGCGCAACACGATCGGGTGTCCGTAGGTGCGGTTGTCGCCCTGAACGCCGACCGAGCGGATGTCGGCCAGCAGCACCACCGGGCACTGCCAGATCTGGTTGTCCAAACCGGCGGCGGTGAGTTCCTCGCGCGCGATCTCGTCGGCGCGCCGCAGGGTTTCCAAACGCCCAGCGGTGACCTCGCCGACGATCCGGATTCCCAGGCCGGGACCCGGAAACGGTTGGCGCGCAACGATTTCCTCCGGCAGGCCCAACTCCCGCCCAACCGCGCGCACCTCGTCCTTGAACAGCAGCCGCAGCGGCTCGACGAGTTTGAACTTCAGGTCGCCGGGCAGGCCGCCGACGTTGTGGTGGCTCTTGATGTTGGCGGTGCCGCTGCCCCCGCCGGACTCCACCACATCCGGATACAGCGTGCCCTGCACCAGGAATTCGACCTGCTTGTCCCCCAACATATCCCGGACCGCGCCCTCGAAGGCCCGGATGAACTGCCGGCCGATGATCTTGCGCTTGCCCTCGGGATTGTGCACACCCGACAGCGCCTCGAGGAAGGTCTGCGCGGCGTCGACGGTCACCAGGTTGGCGCCGGTGGCGGCCACGAAATCGCGCTGCACCTGCGCGCGCTCGCCGGCGCGCAACAGCCCGTGATCGACGAAGACACAAGTCAATCGATCCCCGATGGCGCGCTGCACCAGCGCGGCGGCCACCGCCGAATCCACCCCGCCGGACAGCCCGCAAATCGCGTGGCCGTCGCCGACCTGGGCACGAACCTGCTCCACCAGCGCGCCGGCGATGTTGGCGGGCGTCCAGTCGGCGCCGAGCCCGGCGAAGTCGTGCAGGAACCGGCTGAGCACCTGCTGCCCGTGCGGGGTGTGCATCACCTCCGGGTGATACTGAACCCCGGCCAGGCGCCGGTCGCGGTTCTCGAAGGCGGCCACCGCCGCCCCCGGGCTGCTGGCCACCACGTCGAATCCGTCCGGCGCTGCTGTGACGGCGTCGCCGTGGCTCATCCACACCGGCTGGATGCTGGGCAGGTCCGAATGCAGTTCGCCGCCAAGCACTTTCAGCTCGGTGCGGCCGTACTCGCTGGTGCCGGTGTGGGCGACGGTCCCGCCCAGCGCCTGCGCCATGGCCTGAAAGCCGTAGCAGATGCCGAACACCGGCAGCCCGAGGTCGAACAGCGCCGGGTCGAGTTGCGGGGCGCCCTCGGTGTAGACGCTGGCCGGCCCGCCGGAGAGCACCAGCGCCACCGGGTTACGGGCCTTGATCTCCTCGACCGACGCGGTGTGCGGGATCACCTCCGAGAACACCCGCGCCTCCCGAACCCGGCGGGCGATCAGCTGGGCGTACTGCGCGCCGAAGTCCACGACAAGCACGGGGCGGTCGGCGGGCCCGGCGTCAACAGGTTTCGCCACGCCGCAAGCTTAGTGGCTGGCGTCGGCCGTAAGAGTGACCCCGTTTCAGTGCGCGGCGGCTGCCTGGATCACGGCGTCGACGATGCCGCGGATTCGGACGGCGGCTTGGTCGGGGTCGGGTTGGCCGGCGTCGAGCCACGCGATGACCGCGTCCACCGTCATGTTGGGAAGCAATTGCGCCGCCCAGTTCCGCCATCGATCGTCGGCGATGCCGGCGAGGTGGCGGCGGGTGATCGCCGTCGAGCTCTCGCTGAGGGTGTCGATCACGTCACGAAACTCGGGTTCGCGGGTGGCGTGGCGGTAGAGCAGTCGGAAGGCGTCGGGGTCGGCCGCGGCCGCGCGGATGAGCGCGGGGATGCTGGCGTCGCCGAAGTCGTATCCGCCGACGGCTTCGCGGAGCCGGGTGTGACCGCTCTGGATGACCTCCCGATAGAGGTCGGCCTTCGAAGCGAAGTGCCGGTACAAAATCACCGGGGTGATACCGGCTTCCGCGGCGATGGCATCGAGCCCCGTGCTCGCGAAACCGCCCCGTGCGAACGCGCGAGTGGCGGCGTCGAGGATCTGTTCACGACGCTGGGCCCGCGGCAGCCGCCGAGTCGTCTCGGATCGGACCACCGTCATCCGGAACCTCCTCTTGCCCCGGAGCCAGTGTATAAGTAACTTTGTATATCTTCTCTTATACAAGCACTCCTCTACTTGGAGGCGGGCGTGATGACAGGGACGGTTCGTCGGGTGCGCACGGCGGTGGGCGACGACGCCTGGCTGGTCACCGACTACGCCCATGTGCGACGGCTGCTCGACGACGATCGCCTCGGCCGGTCCCATCCCGAACCCGACACGGCGGCGCGCACCGGGGAATCGGCCTTGTTCGGCGGCCCGCTGGGCGACTTCGACACCGAAGTGGCCGACCACAACCGGATGCGGAAGCTGCTGCAGCCCCATTTCTCGCCCAGGCATCTGCGGGCGCTGGCACCCAGGGTGGAGGCCCTCACCCGCGGACTGCTGGACGAACTGGCCGAGCAGGGCCCGCCGGCCGACCTGCACGCGGCATTGGCGCTGCCGCTGCCGATCCTGGTGATCTGCGAGCTGCTCGGCGTTCCCTATTCCGATCGCGACCAGTTCCGCGCGTGGGCCGAGGACGCCGGCAACGTGCGCGATCACGCCCGCTCCGAGCGCGGGCTGGCCGAGCTGTTCGAGTACGGCCGCAGGCTGGTCGAGCGCAAGCGCGCCCATCCCGGCGACGACGTGATGTCGCGGCTGTGCGCGGCGGAGGGCGTCTCGGACGAGGAGGCGGCCATGTTGCCGATGTTCATGTTGTTCGCCGGGCACGAGACCACGGTCGTCCAGATCGGGCTCGGGACATCGCTGTTGCTGGCGAACCGCGATCAGTGGCGGGCCCTGCTGGATGACCCCGGGCTGATCCCCAACGCCGTGGAGGAGCTGTTGCGCGCGGCCGCGATCGCGACCGGCGTGGGCGGCATTCCCCGGTATGCGCGCACCGATTTCGACGTCGACGGTGTCACCATCCACGCCGGAGACCTGCTGCTGCTGGACCTCGGATCGGCCAACCACGACCCCGCGGTGTTCGCCGACCCGGACCGGGTCGACGTCACCCGTCAGGCGGCCTCCCACCTCGCGTTCGGATACGGCGCGCGTTATTGCATCGGTGCACCCTTGGCGCGCATCGAGCTGAAAACCGTTTTCGCTCAACTCATTCCACGATTCCCGTCCATGCACCTGACGGTCGATCCCGCGACGCTGCCCACCCGACGCGATGCGCTGGCCGGCGGCCTCGTCGCGCTACCGGTGTCGTGGTGAGGCGAACGCGGGCCTAACGCCGTCGCGAATCGGTCGTACATTGTCTGTGATGGCTGACATGAGCAAGGGCGGCGTCGTCGCTGCGCGTGAACTGGCAAGCGTTTCCGGCGAGGCGGTGCCAATTCCCGATCCCGGTCGGCTCGTGCATCTGCAGCTTCGGCGTTTCGCCGGCTGCCCCATCTGCAACGTTCACCTGCAGTCGATCGTGCGTCGACACGACGAGATCGCGCGCGCCGGCATCCGCGAGGTGGTGGTCTTCCACTCCACCGACGACGAATTGCGTCGTTACGTCGGCGAGCTGCCGTTCGCGGTGATCGGTGACCCCGACAAGAGGCTGTATGCCGAATTCGGTGTCGGCTCCTCGCCACGGTCCGTGCTCGACCCCCGCGCACTGGCGCCGGTGCTGACACGGATCATCCGTCAGCAGATTGGCCGCATCCGGGCCCACCAACCCGTGGTCAATCCGCATCCGACCGGTGGCCACCTGGGTTTGCCCGGCGACTTTCTGATCGGCTCGGACGGCCGGATATTGGCGTGCAAGCGCGGCACGCACGCCAACGATCAGTGGTCGGTAGACGAGGTGCTCGCGCACGCCCGCGGCGAGAACACCTGACGCACCGCGCCGACGGCAAGGACACACGCCCGATCTCTGGCGACTCGCGGGCAAGCATGGTGGAGTATTAGCGGCCAACAACTCCGGGCCAACAACTCCGAGAGTGAGGATCCGCTGTGCTGGGTCTGCCCGACAAGGTGCGCGCCTGCCTGTTCGACCTCGACGGTGTGCTCACCGACACCGCGAGCGTGCACACCAAGGCCTGGAAGGCGATGTTCGACGCCTACCTTTCCCAACGGGCCCAGAGCACCGGGGAGAAGTTCGTGCCCTTCGACGAGGCGACCGACTACCGGCAGTACGTGGACGGCAAGAAGCGTGAGGACGGCGTCCGCTCGTTCCTGAGCAGCCGCAACATCCAGCTGCCCGAGGGCAGCCCCGACGATCCCGACAGCGCCGACACGGTGTACGGCCTGGGCAACCGCAAGAACGAGATGTTCCAGAAGGTCCTGCACGACGACGGCGTCAAGGTGTTCGACGGATCGCGACGCTATCTGGAGGCGGCCTCGGCGGCGGGCCTGGGCATCGCGGTGGTGTCAGCCAGCGCCAACACCCCAGAGGTGCTCAAGGTCACCGGTCTGGACCGGTTCGTTCAGCAGCGGGTGGACGGCATCACGCTGCGCGAAGAGCATCTCCCCGGCAAGCCGGCGCCCGACTCGTTCCTGCGCGGGGCACAGCTACTCGGCGTCCCCGCCGACGCGGCCGCGGTATTCGAGGACGCGTTATCCGGCGTGCAGGCCGGCCGGGCCGGTAACTTCGGCTTCGTGGTGGGCGTGGACCGAGTCGGCCAGGCGGAGGCCTTACGACAAAACGGCGCCGACGTGGTGGTCACCGACCTGGCCGAATTGCTGCAGTCATGATCACCCAGGAAGCCTTCCCCGTCGAACCGTGGCAGGTCCGCGAAACCCGGCTCGACCTGAACCTGATCGCCCAGTCGGAATCCCTGTTCGCCCTGTCCAACGGGCACATCGGGTTGCGCGGCAACCTCGACGAGGGCGAGCCGCACGGCCTGCCGGGCACCTACCTGAACTCCTTCTACGAGATCCGGCCGCTGCCCTACGCCGAGGCCGGCTACGGGTATCCCGAGGCCGGCCAGACCGTCGTCGACGTCACCAACGGCAAGATCTTTCGCCTGCTGGTCGGCGACGAGCCCTTCGACGTCCGGTACGGCCAACTGCTCTCCCACGAGCGGACCCTCGACCTGCGCGCCGGGACGCTGACCCGCCGCGCACACTGGAATTCGCCCGCGGGCAAGCAGGTGAAAATCGTGTCCACCCGGCTGGTGTCGCTGGCCCAGCGCAGCGTCGCGGCCATCGAATACGTCGTCGAGGCCGTCGACGAATTCGTCCGCGTGACCGTGCAGTCCGAGCTCGTCACCAACGAGGACCAGCCCACGACGTCGGCCGACCCGCGGGTGGCGGCCATCCTGGACCGGCCGCTGGAGGCCGTCGACCACGAAAACACCGAGTACGGCGCACTTCTCATGCACCGGACCCGCGCCAGCGCGCTGATGATGGCCGCCGCGATGGATCACGAGATCGACGTTCCCGGACGGGTCGAGGTGAACACCGACGCGCGCGAGGACCTGGCGCGCACCACCGTGATCTGCGGGCTGCGCCCGGGACAGAAGCTGCGCATCGTCAAGTACCTGGCGTATGGCTGGTCGAGCCTGCGGTCGCGCCCGGCGCTGCGCGATCAGGCCGCCGCCGCGCTGCACAGCGCCCGCTACACGGGGTGGCAGGGCCTGCTGGACTCGCAGCGGAAATACCTGGACAGCTTCTGGGAGAGCGCCGACGTCGAGGTCGAGGGCGACCCGGAATCGCAGCAGGCGGTGCGCTTCGGCATGTTCCACCTGTTGCAGGCCAGCGCCCGCGCCGAGGGCCGCGCGATCGCCAGCAAGGGGCTCACCGGAACCGGCTACGACGGCCACGCCTTCTGGGACACCGAGGGTTACGTGCTGCCGGTGCTCACCTACACCGCGCCGCACGCCGTCGCCGACGCCCTGCGCTGGCGGGCCTCGACGATGGACCTGGCCCGCGACCGCGCGGCCGAACTCGGCCTCGACGGCGTCAGCTTCCCCTGGCGCACCATCCGCGGCCAGGAGTGTTCGGCGTACTGGCCGGCCGGCACCGCGGCCTGGCACATCAACGCCGACATCGCGTTGGCCTTCGAGCGGTACCGCGTGGTCACCGGCGACCAATCGCTGGAGGTCGAGTGCGGCCTCAAGGTCCTGGTCGAGACGTCCCGACTGTGGATGTCGCTCGGGCACCACGATCGCCACGGCGTCTGGCACCTCGACGGGGTCACCGGCCCCGACGAGTACACGGCCGTCGTCCGCGACAACGTGTTCACCAACCTGATGGCCGCGCACAATCTCGTCATCGCCGCCGACGCCTGCAACCGCCATCCGGAGGCGGCCGGCGCGCTGGGCGTCACCACCGAGGAGACCGCCGCCTGGCGCGACGCGGCCGCCGCGGTCCACATCCCCTACGACGAGGAGTTGGGGGTCCATCAGCAGTGCGAGGGCTTCACCACCTTCGCGGAGTGGGACTTCGAGGCCAACACCACCTATCCCCTGCTCCTGCACGAGGCGTATGTGCGGCTCTACCCGGCGCAGGTGATCAAGCAGGCCGACCTGGTGCTGGCGATGCAGTGGCAGAGCCACGCGTTCACGCCCGAGCAGAAGGCCCGCAACGTCGACTACTACGAGCGCCGGATGGTGCGCGACTCGTCGCTGTCGGCCTGCACCCAGGCGGTGATGTGCGCCGAGGTCGGGCATCTGGAGCTGGCCCACGACTACGCGTACGAGGCCGCGCTGATCGACCTGCGCGACCTGCACAGCAACACCCGCGACGGGCTGCACATGGCGTCCCTGGCCGGCGCCTGGACGGCGCTGGTCGGCGGCTTCGGCGGGCTGCGCGACGACGAGGGCATCCTGGCCCTGGATCCCCAACTGCCCGACGGCATTACGCGGCTGCGGTTCCGGTTGCGGTGGCGCGACTTCCGGGTGACGGTCGACGCCAACCACGCCGACGTCACCTACACCCTGCGTGACGGGCCCGGCGGCGACCTGACCATCCGGCACGCCGGCGAAGAACTCCTGCTGTCCACGGAGAAGCCGACGACCATCGCGGTGCGCCGGCGCAAGCCGCTGTTGCCGCCGCCACCCCAGCCACCGGGCCGCGAGCCCGTGCACCGGCGCAGCATGCTTCAGCAGCTGACCGAGCGCTGAATTCCTCAGTGCGGCTGGACGATCCGGGCCACCTCGGCGCGCACCGCGGCGCGTAGTTCGGGCTCGGGCATGTCGTCCAGGCCGGTCGCCGAGCGCAGGATTGGCGCGAACAACCGCCAACCGAATTGCAGCGCAAGGGCATTGGCGACGGCCAGCCGCGCGCCCGTGTCGTCGTCGTGCAGTGGCCGCACCCAGTCGAGCAGGGCCGCGATGTTGGGAAAGCGCTTCTGCAGCTGGGCCGCCGGGTACCCGTCGAGCAGCGTGCGCGCCATGACCCGCATCTGCCGGTCGAGAACATCATCCAGGACGTCGAGGGTCTCGCCCGACCGCAGGCGCTCGCTCAGGTTTTCGCCCAGCCGGTCGAGCACGGCGGCGACGAGGTTTTCCTTGCTGCCGAAGTGACGGAACACCAGCCCATGGTTGACCCGTGACCGGGCGGCGATGTCGCGGATCGAGGTCGCCTCCGGGCCCCGCTCGGCGAACAGCTCGGTGGCCGCTTCCAGGATCGCCGCGACCACCTCTTCACGCCCGGTCGGTGTCCTCGCGCCGCCCCTTGCGGAACGTGTAGTCATATGACTACAGTAGCGCATGTAGTCAGTTGACTACGGTAGGATTACTCCGAAGGACGACAAAGTGACGCAGCCAGTGACAGTGACCAAGCTGGGCAGCCGCATCGGCGCCCGGGTCGACGGGGTGCGCCTCGACGGCGACCTGGACCCGGCCTCCGTCGACGCGATCCACCAGGCGCTGTTGACCCACAAGGTGATCTTCTTCCGCCACCAGCACCACCTCGACGACCAGCGGCAGCTCGCGTTCGCCCGCCTGCTGGGCACCCCGGTCGGCCACCCGGCCGCCGCGGTGCTCTCCGCCGACGACGCGCCCATCGTCACGCCCATCAACTCCGAGTACGGCAAGGCCAACCGCTGGCACACCGACATGACGTTCGCCGCCAACTACCCGGCGGCCTCGATCCTGCGCGCCATCACGCTGCCCAGCTACGGCGGATCGACGCTGTGGGCCTCGACCGCGGCGGCCTACGAGCACCTGCCCGAACCGCTGCGGTGCCTGGCCGAGAACCTGTGGGCGCTGCACACCAACCGCTACGACTACGTGACCACCGAGGCGGCCATGTCGATGACCGACGCGCAGCGGGCGTTCCGGCAGGCGTTCGAGAAGCCGGACTTCCGCACCGAGCATCCCGTGGTCCGGGTGCACCCCGAGACCGGTGAGCGCACCCTGCTGGCGGGCGACTTCGTGCGCAGCTTCGTCGGGCTGGACGGCCACGAGTCGAGCGCGCTGCTGGAATTGCTGCAACGGCGAATCACCATGCCCGAGAACACCATTCGCTGGAATTGGGCGCCGGGCGACGTTGCCATCTGGGACAACCGGGCGACCCAGCACCGGGCCATCGACGACTACGACAACCAGCCGCGGCTCATGCACCGGGTCACGTTGACGGGCGATGTGCCGGTCAACGTGCACGGCGAACGCAGCCGGGTGGTCAGCGGCGCACCGCTGCAGGTGATCGCGAGCTGAGGGCTCAGCCGGCCTGACCGGACGAGCGGACCGGATCGGCCGGCGACCAGCGCAGCGCACCCGGGGCGTCGAGGGGTACTACCGGGTGCGCGGGCGGAATCGGGTTCAGCCGGCGGTAGGCCTCGCCCTGCGGCGGACGCTCGTCCTCCTCGCCCTTGTTGGGCCACAGCGAGGCGGCCCGCTCCGCCTGGGCGGTGATGGACAGCGACGGGTTGACGCCCAGGTTCGCCGATATCGCGGCGCCGTCCACCACCAGCAGCGTCGGGTAGCCGTAGACCCGGTGATACGGGTCGATGACCCCGTGCTCGGGGCTGTCGCCGATCACCGCGCCGCCGAGGAAGTGCGCGGTCAGCGGGATGTTGAACAGCTCGCCCCAGGTGCCGCCGGCGACGCCGTCGATCTTGGCGGCGATGCGCCGGGTGACCTCGTTGCCGACCGGAATCCACGACGGGTTGGGCTCGCCGTGCCCCTGCTTGCTGGTGTACCAGCGGATGCCCAGTTTCCCGCGTCTGGTGAAGGTGGTGATCGAGTTGTCCAGGTGCTGCATCACCAGCGCGATCATCGTGCGCTCGCTCCACTGCCGGGGATTGAGCAGCCGCAGCGTGGAGCGCGGATCCTCGCGGGCCTGGTCCAACAGCTGCTTCCAGCGCGGCACGTCGGTGCCCTCCGGCCCGTGACCGTCGGTCATCAACGTCTGCAGCAGCCCCATCGCGTTCGAGCCCTTGCCGTAGCGCACCGGCTCGATGTGGGTGTCCGGCGTCGGGTGGATCGACGACGTGATCGCCACGCCGTGGGTCAGGTCCAGATCCGGCGACACCTCCAGCCGCCCGGCGCCGACGATCGACTCGGAGTTGGTCCGGGTCAACACGCCCAGCCGGTCCGACAGGCGGGGCAGCCGGCCCCTGTCGCGCATCTTGAACAGCAGGTGCTGCGTCCCCCAGGTGCCCGCGGCCAGGATCAGGTAGTTGGCGGTGTAGGTGCGCCGGTCGCGGCGCAGCCAGCTTCCGGTGCGAACGGTGCGCACCTCCCACAGCCTGTCGGGCCGCTGCTCGAAGCCCTTCACCGTCGTCATCGGAATCACTTGCGCGCCAGCCGATTCCGCGAGACCGAGGTAGTTCTTCAGCAGCGTGTTCTTGGCGCCGTAGCGACACCCCGTCATGCAGCAGCCGCATTCCAGGCAGCCGGTGCGCGCCGGACCGGCGCCGCCGAAGTACGGGTCGGGCACCGTCTTGCCGGGCGTCTTGGTGCCGTCGGGCCCGAAGAACACCCCCACCGGGGTGGGCACCCAGGTGTCGCCGCAGCCCATCTCGTCGGCGACGGCCTTGACGATGCGGTCGGCGTCGGTGAAGGTCGGGTTGAGAACGACGCCCAGCATCCGCTGTGCCTGCTCGTAGTGCGGCATCAGCTCGGCGCGCCAGTCGGTGATGTGCGACCACTGCCGGTCGGCGAAGAACGGCTCGGGCGGGACGTAGAGCGTGTTGGCGTAGTTGAGTGAGCCGCCGCCCACTCCCGCGCCGGCCAGGATCATGACGTTGCGCAGCGGGTGGATGCGCTGGATGCCGTAGCACCCCAGCCTCGGCGCCCAGAGGAACTTGCGCAGATCCCAGGACGTCTTGGCGAACTCCTCGTCGGAGAAGCGCCGGCCGGCCTCCAATACGCCTACGCGGTAGCCCTTTTCGGTCAGCCGCAGCGCGCTGACGCTGCCCCCAAAACCCGATCCGATGATCAGGACGTCGTAATCCGGCTGCATCCGACCAGTATGGCCTTACCGTCCGGTAATAAACCAGCGAGGCCTCGGGCGTTGGGCGTGCGCCTCGGGCGTTGGGCGTTGCGTGTGCGCATCGGGCGTTGAGCGTGAACTCACCGCTTTGAGCGTGAACTCACGGCTTTCGGTGTGAACGCAGGGCGAGATTCGAGCCAGTTTCCCGCCCACGCTTCACTTTCAAAGCCCACGCTTCACACTCAAAGCCCAGGAGGCGATCAAAGCCCATCAGCAGCCGACGGTGAGGCCGACCTTCTGGAACTCCTTGAGGTCGCAGTAGCCGGCCTTGGCCATCGACCGGCGCAGGCCACCGACCAGATTCAACGAGCCGAACGGGTCGTCGGACGGCCCGCCCAGGACCTGCCGCAGCGGCGGCCGCTCCCCGACCGCGATCTGCAGCAGCGCCCCCCGCGGCAGCGACGGGTGCGCCGCGGCGGCCGGCCAGAACCACCCGCCGCCAAGCGCCTCGGCGGCCTCGGCCAGCGGCGTGCCGAGCACCACCGCGTCGGCCCCGCAGGCGATGGCCTTGGCCAGCTCGCCGGAGGTGTGGATGTCGCCGTCGGCCAGCACATGCACGTAGCGGCCGCCGGTCTCGTCGAGGTATTCGCGCCGCGCGGCGGCGGCGTCGGCGATCGCGGTGGCCATCGGCACGCTGATGCCCAGCACCTCGTCGCTGGTGGTCACCCCGCGGGTGGAGCCGTAGCCGACGATGACGCCCGCGGCGCCGGTGCGCATCAGGTGCAGCGCGGTGCGGTGGTCGAGCACGCCGCCGGCGACCACCGGCACGTCGAGCTCGGCGATGAAGGTCTTCAGGTTGAGCGGCTCGCCGTCGCTGGCCACGCGTTCCGCCGAGACGATGGTGCCCTGGATGACCAGCAGGTCGATCCCGGCCGCCACCAGCACCGGCGTCAGCGCCTGCGCGTTCTGCGGGCTGACCCGCACCGCGGTGATCACCCCCGCGTCGCGGATGCGGGCCACCGCGGCGCCCAGCAGGTCCGGGTTGAGGGGCGCCGCGTGCAGCTCCTGCAGCAGCCGGATCGACGCCGAGGGTTCGGGCTCCTTTTCGGCGGCCTCGACGAGCTGGGCGATCTTGGCGTCGACGTCGGCGTGCCGGCCGATCAGCCCCTCGCCGTTGAGCACGCCCAGGCCGCCGAGCCGCCCCAGCTCGATCGCGAACTCCGGCGACACCAGGGCGTCGGTGGGGTGCGCGATCACGGGGATCTCGAAGCGGTAGGCGTCCAGCTGCCACGCCGTCGACACGTCCTGCGACGAGCGGGTGCGCCGCGACGGCACGATGCTGACTTCGCTGAGTTCATAGGTGCGACGGGCGGCGCGGCCCATCCCGATCTCGACCATGGCCAGTTCGCTGTTCACCGCGCGTAGTAGTTGGGCGCCTCGACGGTCATCGCGACGTCGTGCGGGTGGCTCTCTTTGAGTCCGGCCGCGGTGATGCGGACGAACTGCGCCTGCTGCAGCGCCTCGATGGTGGGCGAGCCGGTGTAGCCCATCGCGGCCCGCAGCCCGCCGGTCAGCTGGTGGATCACCGACGACAGCGGGCCGCGGAACGGCACCCTGCCCTCGATGCCCTCGGGCACCAGCTTGTCCTCGCTAAGCGCGTCGTCGGCGAAGTAGCGGTCCTTGGAGTACGACTTCGCCCCGCCCCGGCCCTGCATGGCGCCCAGCGACCCCATGCCCCGATAGCTCTTGAACTGCTTGCCGTTGACGAAGATCAGCTCGCCGGGCGCCTCGGCGGTGCCGGCCAAGAGCGAGCCCAGCATCGCCGTCGACGCCCCGGCGGCCAGCGCCTTGGCGATGTCGCCGGAGTACTGCAGCCCGCCGTCGGCGATCACCGGCACGCCGGCCGGCCCGCACACCGCGACGGCCTCCAGGATCGCCGTGATTTGTGGCGCGCCGACGCCGGCCACCACCCGGGTGGTGCAGATCGAGCCCGGCCCCACGCCGACCTTCACCGCGTCGGCGCCGGCGTCGACCAGGGCCGCGGCGGCCGCCCGGGTGGCGACGTTGCCGCCGATCACCTCGACCTTCTCGCCGACCTCGGCCTTGAGCTTGCCGACCATGTCCAGCACCAGCCGGTTGTGCGCGTGCGCGGTGTCCACGATCAGCACGTCCACCCCGGCGTCGACGAGCATCATCGCGCGCACCCAGGCGTCGCCGCCGACGCCGACGGCCGCGCCGACCAGCAGCCGGCCGTCGCTGTCCTTGGTGGCCAGCGGGTGTTGCTCGGTCTTGACGAAGTCCTTCACGGTGATCAGCCCGGTCAGCCGGCCGTGGCCGTCCACGACGGGCAGCTTCTCGATCTTGTTGCGGCGCAACAGGCCCAGCGCCGCGTCGGCGCTGACCCCCTCCTGGGCGGTGATCAGCGGGGCCTTGGTCATCACCTCGGCGACCTTCTTGGTCTGGTCCACCTCGAAGCGCATGTCGCGGTTGGTGATGATGCCGACGAGCGCGCCGGAGTCGTCGACCACCGGCAACCCGGAGATGCGGAACTTGGCGCACATCGCGTCGACCTGGGCCAGCGTGTTGTCGGGGCGGCAGGTGACCGGGTCGGTGACCATGCCGGCCTCGGACCGCTTGACCATCTCGACCTGGCCGGCCTGTTCGGCGACCGGCAGGTTGCGGTGCAGCACTCCCATGCCGCCGGCGCGGGCCATCGCGATGGCCATCCGGGACTCGGTCACGGTGTCCATCGCCGAGCTGACCAGCGGCACCTTGAGCCTGATCTTCCTGGTCAGCTGGCTGGACGTGTCGGCGGTCGCGGGCACCACGTCCGACGCCGCCGGCAGCAGCAGCACGTCGTCGAAGGTCAGCCCCAGCATCGCGACCTTGTGCGGGTCGTCGCCCCCGGTCGGCACCCGGTCGTCGGCCAGGCCCCCGAGGGGGGCGTCGCGCACGTACGGACTGGCGACCAGCTCGGAGCTGTCTTCTAGGTGGGACATGCCACGGGACATCGGTGAGGCCCTCCATACGCGCGCGGAGTGAGAAACCCATCCTATCGGCTTGGGGGACCGTCGAGATCGGTTGCCCGGGCGTGCCGCCTGCTGGCGTTATGACGGGCCGCCTGCGTAGGCTAGAGGCGTGCGCGACCACCTCCCTCCGGGTTTGCCACCCGATCCGTTTGCCGACGACCCCTGCGATCCGTCGGCGGCGTTGGACGCCGTCGAGCCGGGACAGCCCCTGGACGCCCAAGAGCGAATGGCGGTCGAGGCCGACCTTGCGGACCTGGCCGTTTACGAAGCCCTGTTGGCGCACAAGGGAATTCGCGGGCTCGTCGTGTGTTGTGACGAGTGCCAGCAGGACCACTACCACGACTGGGACATGTTGCGCGCGAATTTGCTGCAGCTGCTCATCGACGGCACCGTTCGCCCGCACGAGCCGGCCTACGACCCCGAGCCGGACGCCTACGTCACATGGGACTACTGCCGGGGGTATGCCGACGCGTCGCTCAACGAAGCGACGTCAGACGCCGACGGTTTCTACCGTCGTCACTGAACTCTCCGATTTTTCTAGCCGCCCGGCGGCGGTGACGGCGGTGTCGTCGTGTCGCCGTGGTGATGGTGGTGACCCGACGACGGCGTCGTCGTGGTCGACGACGACGGACTCGACGACGGGCTCGAATGCGGCGTGGTGGTCGGCGCCGGCGACACCGTCAGCGTGGTAGACGCGGCCGGCGCCTTCGGCGCCTTGGTTTGCGGCGCCGGGGAACCCGCCGACTGGGGCGGCAGCGTCGCGTTCGGGTTTCGCGACTCGACCCTGGTGTTCAGCAGGTTGACCTCGTCCATCAGGTCGTGCCGGCTGGCCCCGTCGTTCATCGACTGCACGGCGCTGCTGACCTCGGCCAGCTGATTCTGCGCCTGGTCCCATTGGCCCTGGTTGATCATCTGCTGAACCTTCGCCAGCTCGGCCTTGGCGGACAGCTCGATCTTCTCGTCGTTGACCCGCGGCTGGTCGAAGAACATCGCGTGCAGGCCGTACAGCGCGTCGCCGGGGCGGGCCTCGACGACCAGGGCGCCGAAGCCGCTGAGGAGAAGCAGCGACGCGGCCACGGATCCGATCGCCGCCAGGCCGCGGTGGCTGCGCCGGCTTTCGGCCAGCCCGGTGCGCAGCGCCTCGATGGCCTCCTCCGGCGACACCAGTGCGCTGGCCGGCGGCCACCGCAGATCGTCGCGCCACTGCTCCAGCAGGGCGGCCAGCGCGTCCTCGTCGGGATCGTCGATGTCGACCGGCGCCCGCTCGGCGAGCGCGTCGAGCAGCAGATCGGTGCGCGCCAGCTCGTCCAGGGCGGGCTGGTCGGGAACCATGAACTCAGGCATAGTCACCCGCCGCGACGATCTCGGATTTCAGGCGTGACAGGGCGCGGTGCTGGGCCACCCGCACCGCCCCCGTGGTGCTGCCGACGGCCGCGGCGGTCTCTTCGGCGGACAGGCCGACGACCACGCGCAGGATCAGGATCTCGCGCTGCTTGGCGGGCAGGATCTCGAGGAGTTCGTTCATGCGACTGACCGAATCGGCTTCGATGGCCCGCTGTTCCGGGCCCGCGTCGGCCGACCATCGCTCGGGAAGCGACTCGGACGGGTAGGTGAGATCGCGGCCGGCGGCCCGGTGGGCGTCGGCCACCTTGTGCGCCGCGATGCCGTACAGGAAGGCCAGGAACGGGCGACCCCGGTCCCGGTAGCGCGGCAGCGCCGTAATAGTGGCCAAGCAAACCTCCTGCGCCACGTCGTCGGCTGACAGGCCACCCCGCTCGATCGTGCCGACCCGAGCGCGGCAATATCGCACGACGATCGGACGGATGGTCTCCAGCACCTCCCGTAATGCCTTCGAGTCTCCCGCTACGGCCTCGGCCACCACAGCGTCGAGACGTTCCGCTTGAATTGTCATCGACGGCGGTATCTCCAACGTTACGAACCGAGCACAGCACGGGCGTGGACGGGCTAACTCACGCAATGACTTTAACGGCCCGAAGGTCGTTTCAAGCGGAACGCCACGCCCCACCGGCGCGCCGCACTTGGCCTGCGCAGATATCGCGAATTTCGCTCAGATTTTGTGCCGGAAAAGTGACGCTTCCGAGATCAATCAGCAAGCATGCCAGCGCCCACCGAAGGGGTATCAGCCCCAGTCGCTGCGTGGCGTCCAGCGCCGCCTCCGCGACCGTCCGAGCGCGCTCGGTGCGGCCCGCGCTACACAGGGCCGCGGCCAGCACCACGTCGCTTTTCACCCGGTGCCGCGCCGACGCGCCGGCCGGACTGGAGGCCATCGCCTCCGCGAGCGCGACGGCCTCCTCGGCGCGGCGGACGGCGGTGTCCCCGTCGCCGGAAGCCATCGCCAACTCGGCGCCCACCCACCCCCGGCGCACCGCGAGCCGGTCCGGCACCGTCGCGGACGCCAGCACCGGGTCCGCACGCGTCAACAACGTCGCCGCGGCGGCGAGACGCCCGACGCCCAGCGCGTCGGCCGCCAGCCCGATGAGCGCGTCGGCCCTCGCCTCGGGATCGGCGCCGGCCAGCGCCAGGGCGCGACCGTCCCAGCCCCGCGCCCGCGCGTGCCAGCCGAGTTGGCGCAGAAACGATCCCTGCGCGCTGTGCGCCAACGACACCAGCCGGCCACCCGATCCGGTGCGACGCAGCGCCGCCAGGTCGCGGTAGGCGCTGCCGTAGCGGCCCTGCCCTCCGGCGGCGACGGCGCGCAGCCACAATTGCTCGGGTGTGGTCGCGGCCGGCAGCGGCCAGCTTTGCGGCCGGTTTCCGAACGCCGCGGCCGCCAGCGTCCGGTCAACCATCAAAGTGTGACGAGTATCAATCACGGTGATACTAGTAAACAGTTCATGGTCGCAGTGTTACTGAAATGTTAATCACGATCGGCATGTACAAATTCCGGGTTCCCTATCCCGGTGCCCTGAGCAGCGAAATCCCAAGGGGCGCCAACAAGCTGGTAGCACTGCCCTTGTTCGGTAAATGCGTTGCACATGAACGCGGAGTTAATTTTGCCGCAACGCTCAGGTATTTTGTCGGGCTAAGCGCCTATTGACGGAAATTCACCGCCGCCCCTAAGTTCTAGCAATGACGGGTAGTCATCGGTGACGCCGCAGTAATTAGTCGCACAATCACTGAGGGAACAAGCCATGCCACAACCGGAGCAGCTACCCGGTCCCAACGCCGACATCTGGAACTGGCAACTGCAAGGCCTGTGCCGCGGCGTCGATTCATCGATGTTCTTCCACCCCGACGGCGAGCGCGGGCGCGCCCGCATGCAACGCGAACAGCGCGCCAAGGAGATGTGCCGGCAGTGCCCGGTGATTCAGGAGTGCCGCTCCCACGCGCTGGAAGTCGGTGAGCCGTACGGCGTTTGGGGCGGCCTGTCGGAATCCGAGCGCGACCTGCTGCTGAAGGGCGACATCGGCCGCCGACGCTCGGCTTAGTTGGCCGGGCGCTGCAAGGCGGTTGACTCTGCCGTGAGGGCGTGCCCCACTCGCAAAACTTCTACCTGAGCGCAGAGTCAACAGTGGGTAATGAGAGCGGCGCTACAACGCGCGCCGCTCGGCGAACGCGAACGCCGCGTCCTCGTCGTTGAGTTCGAACTCACACAGCAACGCGAGTCGGCCCTCGCGGACCTCGATGACGAGAATCCGCGTCCACGCGTACTTCTCGCCTTCTGCGCCGGCGGCTTCCCGGTCGAGGCGGGCGACACTCCAACCCGGCGACACCCAGCACACCGCCGAGAGCCACGTCCGCACCGCGGCGGTCATCGAATTGAGCTCCTCGAAGCTGGCGCGAAGTTCACTGGCCGAGCGATCCGCGAATGGCGCCAGTGACCGGGCCTCTACGCGCAGTTCCGGGAGGCTGAGCTCACCGAACAACCGGTCGAAGTCGCGGTTGTTCACGGCGTCGATCGAGGCGGCCACCGTGGCGCCCGGCCCCGCGTGCGCCGCCCCCTCGCCGGCGTAATAGCGGCGCTCGAGTTCGCGGTAGGCGGCGTCGAAGTCGTCGCCGTCGTAGCGCCCGTCATACATGATTCGCCCGTCGTCGCCGACCTCCATCACGTGCAGATGAGTCGCTTCATTCCCCGCCTCGTCGAACCAGCGGCTCCAGGCCAACTGCAGGCGCTCCCCGCGCACGGCCAGGGTGCGCACCTCGAATCGCGTGTACTGAGCGAGGACTCGTTCGACCGCCGCGAGCAGCGTGGTGCGGTCGTCTATCGGATCGCCGCTGAGTCGGCGCCGATCGTCGTTGCTGAACCCGTCCGCGTAGAACTCGATGGCAGCGCGGGGGTTTCGTGACCGCATCGCGTCGAAAACCCCGTCCGTTGCCCGGGTGGCGCGGTTGCTGACGGCGAGCCGGCTGGGGGTCGCTTGCATTCGCTCCTCGACAAGGGCGAACGCCGCCTCCTCGTCGTCGAGTTCGAATTGGCAGATCAACGTCATTCGGCCGCCGCGGATCTCGACCGCGACGATCCCCGTCCACGTGTACTGCTCGCCCTCCGGCCCGACGGCCTCGCGGTCGAGGCGGCTGACACACCAGGCCGGTGACACCCAGCACACCGCCGAGAGCCACGTCCGCACGGAGGCGACCATCGCGGCCATGCCCTCGATGCTGGCGCGAAGGTCGCTGGCCGAACGATCGAGGAAGGGTGACCGTGACCGGTTCTCGACGCGCAGTTCCGGGACGCTCAGTTCACCGAACAACCGCTCGAAGTCGCGGTGGTTCACGGCGACCATCACACCGGTCAGCGTGGCGCCCGACTCGGCGAACGCCGCGCCTTCGCCGGCGTAATAGCGGCGCTCGAGCTCGCGATAGGCGCCCTCGAAGTCGTCGCCGTCGAAGCGTCCGTCATAGGTGATCCGCCCGTCATCGTCGACCTCCGCCACGTGCAGGTGGGTTGTTTCGTTGCCGGCGTCGTCGGACCAGCGGCTCCAAGAGAGCTGCAGGCGTTCACCGCGCACGGCCAGCGTGCGCTTCTCGAATCGCGTGTACTGAGCGAGGATTCGTTCGGCGGCCGCGAGCAGCGCCGCGCGGTCGTTGATCGGGTCGCCGCTCAGTCGGCGCCGATCGTCGTTGGTGAACCGGTCCGCGTAGAACTCGACGGCAGCCTGGGGATTTCGTGCCCGCATCGCGTCGACAACCCCGTCTGTTGCCCGGCTGGCGCGGTTGCTGACCGCGAGTCGGCTGGGGATCTCCCCCATCCGCTCCTCGGCGTAAGCGAACGCCGCCTCCTCGTCGTCCGCGTCGAACTGACATGTCCACTGGAAGCGGCCGTCGCGGATTTCATAGGCGAAGATTCGCGTCCACACGTAGCGTTCACCGTCCGACCCGACGGCCTCGCGCTGCGCTCGAGTTACCCCACACGTCGGCGAAAGCCAGCACACTGCCGGGAACCACGTCCTGGCCGAGGCGACCATCGAATTCAGCTCTTCGACGCTGGCGCGAACTTCCGCGGCCGAACGATCCGAGAAGACCGAGTGCTGCGACCGGTTCTCCAGGCTCATCCCGGGTACACTGAGCGCGCCGTACGCCCTGTCGAAGTCACCCTGGTTGAATGCGATCGTGAAATCTGTTGCGACGGCGCCCGCCTCGGCGAACGCCGCGCCTTCGCCGGCGTAATAGCGGCGCTCGAGCTCGCGATAGGCGCCCTCGAAGTCGTCGTCGTCGAAACGTCCGTCATAGGAGATCAGCCCGTCGCTCCCGAGTTCTATTACGTGCAGATAGGTTGTTTCGTTGCCGGCGTCGTCGGACCAGCGGCTCCAAGAGAGCTGCAGGCGTTCACCGCGCACGGCCAGCGTGCGATCCTCAAATTGCTTGTATTGCAATAGGGCTCGTTCAGCGCTGGCGAGTAGCGCCGCCGGATCATCAACCGGGACACCGCTGAGTCGGCGCCGATCATCGTGAATGGATTGCTCCGAGTAGAACTCGACGGCGGCGCGGGCGTCCTGTGCCCGCAGCGAGTTGAACACAGCGTTGTGTGCCCGGCTGGCCCGGTTGCTGACGGCGAGCCGGCTGGGGGTCGCCCGCATCCGTTCCTCGGCAAAGGCGAACGCCGCCTCCTCGTCGTCGGCTTCGAACTCACACATCGACGCGATCCGGCCGTCGCGGATCTCGGTTACCAGGAGTCCATTCCATGCATACCGCTCGCCATCCGGACCGACGGCCTCCCGCTCGAAGCGACCAACACTCCACTCCGGCGACAACGAGCACACCGCCGAGATCCACATCCGAACCGAGGCGACCATGGCCGTCAATACCCGAACGCTGGCGCGAAAATCGCTTCCGGAGCGGTCCGGGAAGGCCGACCGTGACCGGTTCTCGAAACGCATGTCAGGGCTAAGGAACTCGCCGAAGAATCGGTCGAAGTCGCCTCGGTTGAACGCGATCATCGCCTCCGTCGACACGGCGCCCGCCTCGGCGAAGGCCGCGCCCTCACCCGCGTAGTAACGGCGTTCGAGTTCGCGGTAGGCGCCCTCGAAGTCGTCGTCGTCGAAGCGGGCGTCGTATGTGATCCGCCCGGAA
Organism: Mycobacterium sp. NGS26; assembly: GCF_059813025.1. Classification (NCBI taxonomy): domain Bacteria; kingdom Bacillati; phylum Actinomycetota; class Actinomycetes; order Mycobacteriales; family Mycobacteriaceae; genus Mycobacterium; species Mycobacterium sp. NGS26. Next base: position 313,400 of record NZ_JCALDU010000006.1, on the reverse strand, counting down.
TCGTCGATCTCGACCAGGTGCAGGGGGGTCGTTTCGTTCCCGGCCTCGTCGGACCAGCGGGCCCGGGACAGCTGCAGGCGTTCGCCGCGCACGGCCAGGGTGCGGACCTCGAATTGCGAGTAATGAGCGACGATTTGTTCGATGGCCGCGAGCAGCGTTGCACGGTCGTCGATCGGTTCGCCGCTGAGTCGGCGCCGATCATCAAATGAAAACCGTTCGGCGTAGGAAGCGACGGCGGCGGTGGCGTTCCGTGCCCGTACCGCGTCGACGAGGCCGTGGACCACCTGGCTGGCGCGGTTGCTGACGGCGAGCCGGCTGGGAGTCGCTCGGATCCGCTCCTCGGCGTAGGCGAACGCCTGCTGCTCATCGTCCGGGTCGAACCGGCACGCCCAGCTGAGGCGACCGCCGCGGAACTCGTATGCATAGATCATCGTCCACGCGTAGTGCTCGCCGTCCAACCCGACGGCGTCGCGCTGCATGTGCGTCACCGCGCAGGTCGGCGATAGCCAGCACGTTGCCGCGTACCATATCCTTGCCGAGGCGACCATCGAGTTCAGCTCCTCGAGGGTGGCGCGCCATTCCGCCATCGAAATATCCGAGAAGACGGAGTGTGGTGACCGGCTCTCCAGGCGCATGTCTGGGGAAGTGAGCTCACCGAACACCCGGTCGAAGTCGCCCTGGTTCAGCGCGGTCATGAAATTTGTCGTGACGGCGCCCGCCTCGGCGAACGCCGCGCCTTCGCCTGCGTAGTAACGGTTTTCGAGCTCGCGGTAGGCGCCCTCGAAGTCGTCCTCGTCGAAGCGGCCGTCGTAGCAGATCCGCCCGTCGTCGCCGACCTCGAACACGTGAAGATACGTCGCCTCGTTCCCGGCGTCGTCCGACCAGCGACTCCAAATCAGTTGCAGGCGCTCGCCCCGGACGGCCAGCGTGCGCCATTCAACGTGCGGGTACTGGCCGCGAATGCGCTGCAGCGCGCCCCGCACGCCACCCCTTTCCGAGATGGGATCGCCCGCCAGCCGCCGCCGATCGTCGTAGACATACCCCTCCGAGAAGACGGCCGCCGCGGCGTCGGTATCTCCGTCGCGTATCGCCAGCCATGCGCGCTCGGTGATCGCGCTCGCCCGGTTCGCAACGGCCAGACGGGAATTCGCTGGGATCGGCTGGGGCGCGGCGAGTTCGACCGCCGGGGCGATCGCCCCCGTCGCCTCCTTCGCCGCGTACAGTGCGTCGGCGTCGCGCCGCGCGTCCGCCGCGCCCCGGGCGTCACCGGCCGCGGCGAGCACCCGGGCGAGCGCGAGGCAGGCGTCGGCGTGGTCGAGGACGAGGTCGGTGGCGGCGGCGACGGCGACCGCATCCCGGGCCATGGCGACGGCGTCGTCGTGCCGGCCCTGCGCGGCCAGGATCTCGGCCCGCGCCGCGCGCCACGCGATGGCCGTCTTCAGGTTGTGCCCCGCCAGGCGCTCGCTTTCGGTGGCATACCGGTCGGCTTCCTCGACGCGTCCCTGGGCGAGCACCGACCGCGCCAGCAGGGCGGCGGCCTGCCCCGCGTCGACGCCGACGCCCAACGCGTCCAGCCCCTCCAGGGCCGTGCGGAAGTGGGGCTCGGCCGCCGCCGCGTCGCCCACCATCAACTCGATGATCCCGGCGAACAGCTCGGTCTCCATCAGCCCGTGCCGAAGCCCGAGCTCGGCGACGACGCGGCGGGCGTCGGCCAGCATCGAACGCGCCTTGTCGGGTCGCCCGCGGAGCAACTCGAGCACCGCCAGGCAGCGCAGCGAGGTCGCCTCGAGCGATGGCGCCGCCGTGGTCATGCGCTGCATCCGGACCACGTCGAGACACCGCCCGCCGGCCTTCGGCACCGGGCTGGGTCCCCACAGCGCCGCGCTGGGCGCCGCGCTCAGCGCCGCGGTGATCTGCCGATGGTCCCCACCCCGGCGCGCCGCGACCAGCGCATCGAAGAGGTCGGCCTCGCAGTCGCCGATCCGGCCGAGCCGGGCCCGGGCGGTCGCGCGCACCCGGTACGCCTTCGCCAGCCCAGCCGAATCCCCGCGCCGGGCGAACTCGTCGATCGCCCCCTGCAGGCTTGCGTCGACCTCCAGCAGCCGCTCCGGGTCGGTGTAGACGACGAACTGGCAGCGGTAGCAGGTCGCCCACGGCGCCAGCGCCTCGTCGGCGATGCGGTCGAGGTCGTCGACGAGCGGCGCACCGGCGGCGACGTCGCCCGCCGAAAGGAAGGCCTCGCAGCCGACCGACAGCAACGCGGCATGCAGCGCCCCGTCGGCCGCGGCGAGCGCCGCGCCGCGGGCCGCCTGGGTGCCCGCCGACACGAGTTGGTCACGGTCGAGGGCACGGCGCGACGATGCCAGGTAGCACCGCGCCGAGCGCAGGGCGAGGTCGTCTGTGCGCTCGTCGCGCATGCCGAGCTCGAGCCGATACCGGTGAGCGGCGTCCAGGTGCCGGGCGATCATCTCGTCGGCGTCGAACGCCAGGCTCGCGCCGCCCGCTTCCACCCACCCGGCGAGCCGCTCGTGCAGCTGCGCCCGGTCCGACTTCAACAGCCGGCGGTAGGCGACGTCGCGAATCAGCACGTGGTGGAACCGCCAGACCGGTTCGTCGCCGACATAGGCCCCGGTCGGCTGCGCGAGCTCGAGGCGACGGAGTCGTTCGAGCGACGTCTTGATCGTCGCCGCCCGCCCCTCCAGCGCGCACACGGCCGCCGGCGAGAAGTCGAGACCCACCACCGACGCGATCTCGAGCACCCGCCGGTCCGCGGCGTCGAGCCGCTCCAGCCGCGACGCCAGCAGCGCCTGGATCGTGGGCGGGATGGAGATGGCGTCGGCATCGATCGTCAGTCGCCAGCCGGCCGGCTCCGCAACGAGGACGCCGTCGTGCACCAGCATCCCGACCAGCTCACGCACGAACAGCGGATTGCCTCCGGTCGACGACGGCAGGCGGCCGACGAGCTCCTCCGGCAGCCGCGACGCGCCCAGCACGCCGGCGGCGAGTTCGGCGGTCGCGCCGGGGTCGAGGCCGCCGACGTGGACCACGTCGGACACCCACCGGCTGACGGTGACCAGGTCGGTCCGAATCTCGCGGAGCTCGGGCCGGGCCAGGGCCACCACGAGGACCGGCACCCCCTTCACCCACTCCGTGAGGTGCTCGACGAGGTCGAGGAGCAGGGTGTCGGCCCATTGCACGTCGTCGAGGACGACGACCAGCGGCTCGTCGGACGCCAGCACCTCCACGAACCGGCGCAGCGCCCAGAACGTCTCCTCCACCGAGCCCGGGACCCCGGCCGCCAGGCCGTTGAGGTCGCCCAGCACGCGGTCCCGCTCGGGCACGCCGACGGGAAGATCCGCATCGAGGTCGCGGGCCCGCAGCACCTCGACGACCGGCGCCAGGGCGACGGTCTGCTCGGCGTCGCAGCGGGCCTGGATGACCCGGATGCCGTCTTGGGACTCGACGAACTGCGCCGCCAGCCGGCTCTTGCCGACGCCGGGGTCGCCGATGACCGTCACCAGCCGCGCCCCCCGTACCGCGACCGTCGCGTCGAGCGCGGCCTGCAGCCGCCGAAGCTCGTCGGCCCTGCCGACAAAGACCGCGGAGTCGGCGGCCTCCGACTGGCGGCCGACCCACTGGTACACCGCCACGGGCGCGGCCCGGCCCTTCACCTGCACCTGGCCGACGGAGTCGTACCGGTGCCGGCCGCGCGTCGAGCGCCACGTCTCCTCGCCGACGACGACGTGTCCGCGCGGGCATTCGGCCTCCAGCCGCGCCGCGACGTTCAGCGCATCACCCACGAGGTCGGCGTCGCCCGCGCCGACCGCGACCTCACCGGTGTTGACCGCGACCCGCAGCGCGAGCTCGACACCGTGCGCCTGCGACACGCCCGCGGCGAGGTCGACGAAGCGCTCCTGCAGCTCGACGGCGGCGTCGACGGCGCGGCCGGCGTCGTCGGCCCCCATCTCCGGAACGCCCCAGACGGCCATGAACCCGTCGCCGATGTACTTCGTGACCCCCGCCCGATTGCGGTCAGCGGCCGAGCGCAGCAGTTCGTGGTAGTCGCCGATGACGTCGCGCGCCGTCTCGGCGTCGACCCGCTCCTCGAAGGTCGTCGAACCCGCCAGGTCGGCGAACATCACCGTGACGGTCTTGCGCGCCGGGGCCGGCGCCGGCCGGGCATGATCGTCGAGCGGCGCGCCGCATGCCCGGCAGAACCGCGCGGTGGCGCTGGCCTCCACCCCGCACGTTCCGCAGGCCCGACCGAGTGGACCGCCGCACCCTTCGCAGAAGCGGGCGTCCTCCTCGTTCGTCGTGCCGCACGACGCGCAGGCGCGGCGTTGTTCGGCCATCGTCAGTCGGGCCTCAGGGACAGGCCATCGTGGTCCTCGATCGCCACGGCGGCGCGATCGGTGATGCTGCGGAGCAGGTGCAGCTGCCGGTCGTTGGCGAGATCGATTCGGCCCGCCGCGATCACGGGGTAGGCGAAGCACCACGCCGTTGTGAGCCGGTAGTCGCGCCATAGTTCGTTGCGGGGGTAATCAATGCCGTGCTGCGCCAGGCGCTCGGCGTACCGCTCGACGAGTCGGCTCTCGCAACTCCGCCGCGTTTCGGTGGCGAGGCTCTGGCTGACGAAATACGCCACGTCATAGGCGCTCCGGCCTTTCGACGTGACCTGCCAGTCGAGCGCGGTCAGCGGTGGATCGTCCGCCTCGACCCCGAAGAACAGCTGGTCGAGCCGCAGGTCGCCGTGCAGGAAGGTGTGCGGTGGCCGCGCGAGCTCCTGCCAGAACCACGGCACCAGCGCGGGAAACCGCTCGCCGAAGGCGCGCATCGCGGGCGACAGGTCGGTGCCGACGCCCTCGAGGAAGCGGGGCCAGGCGGCCTCGAAGTTGGCGGCCAGACCCGCCGTGAAGGCGCTGAACGGCCGCAACCAGGGCAACGCCGGGAAGCTGCGGCTCTCCCACCAGTGGGCATGGTGGCCGGCGATGGCGTCGATGACGGTCTCGGCGTCCGCCGTCGTGCATCCCGCGATCTGGTCGGCGTTGCGGAGGCGGCCGAGGTCCTCGAGCACGAGCACGAAGTCGTGGGTGGTCTCGTCGAAGGCCGCGAAGTACGGGCGCGCCGGGCGCAGCGGGTTGGCCAGGCCGATCTCCTGGTAGAAGCGCACCTCACGCAGGTAGAACTCGAGGTCCTCGCAGACGGCCGAGCGGGCGTCGCTGTGGGCCAGCGGCAACTTCACGACCACCGACCGTGGCACGTGGGGCCCGCCGTCGAGATTGGCACGGTACAAGCGGCCGAGCAGCCCGACGCCCACGCCGATCTGTTCGAGGCGGCAGTCCCGCACGTCGGCGCCCAGCACGTCGCCGAGCCATGCGCCCGTCACGGACACGGGATCGACCGGGAACCTCGCCATCGCCCGCCTCCCTGGGAATTACGCAATCTTACGAAATCCTGCGGAAATGGCGTCTTATTCGGCGCGTGAATAATTTTGCGGAGCCGCGGCGGTGGCACCCGTTTTGACATCGACTAATCGGGGTAGGCCCCGCGCATGAAAATGCCCACTAAAAGGGAAGTAGCCGCCGCGGTCGCGGTGCTGGCCGCCGCCACGGCACCGTTGGGTGCGTGCACCAACGCAAACCAGCGCGGTAGCCAGCCCAACACCTCGCCGCTGACCAGCCCGGTGCCGGGCGCGGAGAGCCTGACGACGCAGCTGAAGAGCGCCGACGGGGCTCCGGTCGCCAACGCGACGTTCGATTTCACCAACGGCTACGCGACCGTGACCGTCGAGGCCGGCCCCAACCACATCCTCACGCCCGGCTTCCACGGGCTGCACATCCACTCGGTGGGCAGATGCGAGCCCAATTCGGTCGCGCCGACGGGCGGCGCGGCCGGCGACTTCAACTCCGCCGGCGGTCACTTCCAGGCGCCCGGCCACACCGGCTATCCGGCCAGCGGCGACCTGACCTCCCTGGAGGTGCGGCCCGACGGCTCGGCGAAACTCGTCACGACGACGAACGCGTTCACCGCCGCGGACCTGCGCAACACCTCGGGCACCGCGCTGATCATTCACCAGGATCCGGACAACTTCGGCAATATCCCCACCGCGCGCTACACCCAGAAGAACGGCGCGCCGGGCCCGGACGAACAGACGCTGAGCACCGGTGACTCGGGCAAGCGGGTGGCCTGCGGGGTGCTTGCCCCGGCGAGCGCGACGACGACGTCGTCGACGACGGAGACATCGACCGTCACCAGCACGGTGACCACCACGACGGCCGTGCCGCCGCCGAGCACGAGCATCAGCACGAGCACCGTCACGGTCACCAGCACCCCGGCCGTCACGTCCGCGCCGACCACGACCGTGACGACCCCGCCTAGCCTTCCCCCCAGCCGCTGACAAGCCAAAGGCGAAGCGCCGCAGGCCGATTCATCGCGTACAGCGGCGATCAATAGTTTGCGAGCGTGAAGCACGCTCGACCGGACACCCGCTACGCAGAGGTCGACGGGTGCGCGCGATAGCGGCTGGCCTTCGGCGCCGGCCAGCCGATCATCAGCTCTAGCTGATATCATTTTTAGCTGATATGCTGTGGTATGTGCGGAAATGGGAGGTTGATCTGACTCTCATCGAAGCCTGGATGGACACCCTCGACGACGAGCAATACGACAACTTGATAGCGGCGCTGGAGCAGTTGGAGGAAGAAGAAACGATGACCAATCTCGATGACATGCGCCGTCGTCGTCCGGGCAACCGTACCCGTATCGACGCGATCAAGGCTGAGATGGACCGCGAAGTTGCCCAGTACCGTCTCCGTGAACTGCGCGAGGCGGCGGGCTACACGCAGACGACCCTCGCTGCGGCTATTGGCGTCGGCCAGAACCGTGTCTCCCAGATGGAGCATGGCGAGCTGGGCACCAGTCGGGTGGACACTCTCCGCAAGTACGTCGAAGCGACAGGCGGTGAACTGGAGGTCGCCGTGAAGCGTCCCGACGGGTCACGAGTACTCCTCAGTCTGTAGCTGCTTGAATCCAAGGCGCGCGCGGCCGGACGCCGTACTGTTCTGACATGCAGACAGTGCTGTTCACCCTCGGCTTGGTCCTATTTCTGCTTGGCCTGCTCACCGGGTTCGCCGTGCCCGCACTGAAGAACCCGCGCATGGCGCTGTCGAGCCACCTCGAGGCGGTGCTCAACGGCATGTTCCTCGTACTGCTCGGCCTCCTCTGGCCACACATCCACTTGCCCCACGCGTGGGGAGTTGCCGCGGTCGCACTTATCGTCTACGCCGCCTACGCGAACTGGATGGCGACGCTGCTCGCGGCGGCATGGGGCGCCGGGCGCAAGCTCGCGCCCATCGCTGGCGGCAACCACGAGGCCTCGGCGGCCAAGGAAGGGTTCGTCAACTTCCTGCTGGTGTCCCTCGCACTGGCGATCGTCGCCGGCGTGGTCATCGTCATAGTCGGGCTCTGACGATGACCTTGTGACACGTGAAAGATGAAGCGCCCCCGGGTAATTGACCCCGGGGGCGCTCCTCGTTGTTCACCTAGTGATGGTGATGGTGGCCGTGCTCGTCGTCCTCCTCGGCGGGCTTGTCGACGACGGCCGTCTCGGTGGTGAGCACCATCCGGGCCACCGACCCCGCGTTGAGCACCGCCGAGCGGGTGACCTTGACGGGATCGATCACGCCGTCGGCGAGCAGGTCGCCGTAGCTCAGCGTCTCCGCGTTCAGTCCCTGCCCGGCGGGCAGCTCGCTGACCTTGTTGACCGCGACGGCGCCGTCCAGCCCCGCGTTGGTGGCGATCCAGTACAGCGGTGCGGACAGCGCGTCGGAGAACACGTCGACGCCGATCGCCTCGTCGCCGCTCAGCGACGCGCGCAGCTCCTTCAGCTTCTTGCCGGCCTGGATCAGCGCCGACCCGCCGCCGGCGACGATGCCCTCTTCGACGGCGGCCTTGGCGGCCGCGACGGCATCCTCGACGCTTTCCTTGCGCTCCTTGAGCGCGGTCTCGGTGGCGGCCCCGACCTTGATGACGGCCACCCCACCGGCCAGCTTGGCCAGCCGCTCCTGCAGCTTCTCGCGATCCCAGTCCGAGTCGCTCTTCTCGATCTCGGCGCGCAGCTGCTTGATGCGGTTGGCCACCGCGTCGGCCGAGCCGCCGCCCTCGACGATGATCGTGTCGTCCTTGCTGACCACGATGCGGCGGGCGGTGCCCAGCACCTCGGCGCCCACCTCGCGCAGCAGCAGGCCGGCGTCGGGATTGATCACCTGGCCGCCGGTGACCACTGCCAGGTCCTCGAGGAAGGCCTTGCGGCGGTCGCCGAAGAACGGCGCCTTGACCGCGACCGCCTTGAGCGTCTTGCGGATGGAGTTGACGACCAGCGTGGCCAGCGCCTCCCCCTCGACGTCCTCGGCGATGATCAGCAGCGGCTTGCCGGCCTCGGCGACCTTCTCGAGCATGGGCAGCAGGTCGGGCAGCGAGCTGATCTTCTCCTGGTGCAGCAGGATCAGCGCGTCCTCGAGCACCGCCTCCTGGGAGTCGAAGTCGGTGACGAAGTACGCCGACAGGAAGCCCTTGTCGAAGCCGACGCCCTCGGTGAACTCCAGCTCGGTGCTCAGCGTCGAGGACTCCTCGACGCTGACCACGCCGTCGTGGCCCACCTTCGTCATCGCCTCCCCGACCAGCTCGCCGATCTGCGCGTCGCGCGAGGAGACCGTCGCCACCTGTGCGATGCCGTCCTTGCCGGCCACCGGGGTGGCGGCGGCCAGCAACGCCTCGGACACCGCGTCGGCGGCCTTGCCGATTCCGGCGCCCAGCGCGATCGGGTTGGCGCCGGCGGCGACCATCCGCAGGCCGCCCTTGACCAACGCCTGCGCGAGCACGGTGGCGGTGGTGGTGCCGTCGCCGGCGACGTCGTTGGTCTTGGTGGCCACCGACTTCACCAGCTGGGCGCCCAAATTCTCGAACGGGTCTTCCAGGTCGATCTCGCGCGCGACCGTGACGCCGTCGTTGGTGATCGCCGGGCCGCCAAATGCCTTGGCCAGCACCACATGCCGGCCACGCGGGCCCAGCGTCACGCGAACCGCGTCGGCGAGCTTGTCCACGCCGGCTTCCATGGCGCGGCGCGCGACTTCGTCGTACTCAATCAGCTTGCTCATCAAGGCTCCCCTTCGACGCATGCCGCCCCGGAAATCACCCGCAATTCAGACGGGGATCGCCGGGGCGGTACACGGGTTCTTTACTTGGATACGACGGCCAGCACGTCGCGTGCCGACAGGATGAGGTATTCCTCGCCGTTGTACTTGATCTCGGTGCCGCCGTACTTGCTGTAGATGACGGTGTCACCCTCCGACACGTCCAGCGGGATCCGCTTCTCGCCGTCCTCGTCCCAGCGGCCGGGGCCGACGGCGACGACGGTGCCTTCCTGCGGCTTCTCCTTGGCGGTGTCGGGAATGACCAGACCGGACGCGGTCGTGGTCTCGGCCTCGTTGGCCTGCACGAGAATCTTGTCCTCGAGTGGCTTGATGTTCACCTTCGCCACGATTGGAGCCCTCCACTATTTGGGTCGGGTCCGGGACTGCCCGGACCGGAGTTGGCGGTCGGTCCGGGGCTTGCCCCGAACCGTCCGAATTGTCAGGTGATTCGGCATCCGTCCGTACCCTCGCGCCGTCGTCGCGGGTGCCGACACGGGGGCTTGGCCGGGTTGCCACCTAGCACTCTATACATGAGAGTGCTAGCACTCAAGGGCGGCCCGCTGCTTCCCGCGTGTCGACGGCCCGCGGTCAGCTCACCTGCCCCTTTACCACCGGCAGCCCCGGGTCGCTGGCCACGTCCAGCGGCGAGGGTGACGCGCCGGCGGCCACCAGGTGCGCGGCGAACGCGGCGATCATCGCCCCGTTGTCGGTGCACAGCCGCGGCCTGGGGATCCGGAGCGTCAGGCCCGCCGCCGCGCAGCGCTGCGTGGCCAGCTCACGCAGCCGCGAGTTCGCGGCCACGCCCCCCGCGATCAGCAGGGTCGAGACGCCGAGCCCGGTCGCCGCCCGCACCGCCTTCATGGTCAGCACGTCGGCGACGGCCTCCTGGAACCCGGCGGCGATGTCGGCGGTCGCGGCGTCGGGATGGCTTTCCACGTATCGCGCGACGGCGGTCTTGAGCCCGGAGAAGCTGAACGCGTACGGGTCGTCGGCCGGGCCGGTCATGCCCCGCGGGAACGCGATGGCCTCGCGGTCGCCGGTGCGCGCCAGGTCGTCGAGCACCTTGCCGCCGGGATAGCCCAGGCCCAGCAGCCGCGCCACCTTGTCGTAGGCCTCGCCGGCCGCGTCGTCGACGGTGCTGCCCAGCTCGACGATCGGCTCGCCGAGCGAACGCACGTGCAGCAGATGCGTGTGCCCGCCGGACACCAGCAGCGCCACGCACTCCGGCAGCGGCCCGTGTTCGTACACGTCGGCGGCGAGGTGCCCGCCCAGGTGGTTGACGGCGTAGAACGGGACGCCCCACGCGGCCGAATATGCCTTGGCCGCGGCCACTCCCACCAGCAGCGCGCCGGCCAGGCCGGGCCCGATGGTGGCGGCGACGACGTCGGGCCGGTTCACGCCGGCCGCCCCCAGCGCGCGCCGCATGGCCGGACCGAGCGCCTCCAGGTGCGCCCGGGAGGCGATCTCGGGCACCACGCCGCCGAACCGGACGTGCTCGTCGACGCTGGACGCCACCTCGTCGGCCAACAGCGTCACGGTCCCGTCGGCGTCCAGCCGGGCGATGCCGACTCCCGTTTCGTCGCAAGAGGTTTCGATGGCCAGGATGGTCGTCACTGGGGCTCCCTCCGCATCGTGTACGCATCGGCGCCGCTGACCCGGTAGTAGCGGCGGCGCAGGCCGACGCGGGCGAAACCGACGCTGCGGTACAGCGCGATGGCCGCCTCGTTGTCGGTGCGCACCTCCAGGTAGACCGCGCCGCCGTCGGCGAAACTCAGCAACTCGTCGAGCAGCCGACGGCCGATGCCCCGCCCCTGAAACGCCGGGTTCACCCCGATGGTGTGCACCTCGTATTCGAACGGCGGTTTGCGGCCCAACCTGGAGATGCCCGCGTAGCCGACCAGCTCGCCGGCGACGCGCGCGGCCACGTAGTGGTTGTGCGGGCCGGCCAGTTCGCGGTTGAACGCCACCGCCGGCCACGGGTCGTCGCCCTCGAACAGCCGCGCCTCCAGTTCGGCGCAGCGCTCGGCGTCGGCCGGTGTCAACGCGCCGATGGTCACGGGCTCGCTGCGGGCGGTCATCGCCCGGCCGCCAATGGCTTCGCGTCGGGGCGGCGCAGGTACAGGGCCACCAGCGGGAGCGGGGGCTCCGACCAGTCGGGAATCGCGGCCACCAGGCCGGCCGCCGTCGGGTGGGCGGGCTCGATCAGCGGCAGGCCGAACAGCGCTGCGTGTTCGGGCGAGCCGGCGACCGCGGTGGCGGGGCCGGGGTCGACGTCGGCGGGGGCGTTGACTCCCGGTCCCGCCATGCGGAATCCGTCGCGGTAGCGGGCCCAGTAGACCTCGCGGCGGCGGGCGTCGGTGACCACCAGGACGTCGCCGCCGGTGCGCACCCCGATGGCGTCCAGGCTGCACACCCCGCGCACCGGGATGCCCAGCGCGTGCCCGTACGCGGCGGCGGTCGCCATCCCGGCACGCAGGCCGGTGAACGGGCCGGGCCCGCAGCCCACCACGACGGCGTCGAGGTCGGCCATCCTCAGCCCGGCGTCGTCCAGGGCGGCCAGCACGTTGGGGGTGAGCCGCTCGGCGTGCGCGCGGGCGTCGAGGGTGACCCGCTCGGCCAGCACCTGATCGGGCAACCGCACGAGGCCGGCCGTCACGGCCGGGGTCGAAGTGTCCAGGGCGAGAACCAGATTCATGAGCGGTTCCACTCCCAGGTCGCGATCCGCGCGTCGGACTGGCCGACCCGCTCCAGCCGGACGTCGAGGTGCCGCTCGGAGAGGCGTTCGGCCAGACCCTCGCCCCACTCCACCACGACGACGGCGTCGTCGAGATCGGTGTCGAGGTCCAGCGAGTCGAGCTCGCCGAGCAGATCCGCGCCCTGACGGTCCAGCAGCCGGTAGAAGTCGACGTGGATCATCGCCGGCGCGCCGGCCCGCCGCGGCGGGTGCACCCGCGCCAGCACGTACGTCGGCGATATGACCGGGCCGTCGACATCCATCGCCGCAGCAATCCCCTTGGCCAGCACCGTCTTTCCGGCGCCGAGCGGACCCGACAGCACCACCACGTCGCCGGCGCACAGCTGCGCGCCCAACCGCGAGCCCAGAGCCACGGTGTCCTCGACGCGCTCGCAGGTGGCCGTGCCCTGCTCACGCACGGCGCCGCAACCTTTCCCGCAGCCTTTCCCGCAGGCGCCGGTAGCGCAGGACGATCCTGCTCGGCGTGGCACGGTGGACCAGCCGGATCAGCCCGTCGTTGATCGCCTCGGGCTTGTCCAGCAGCGCCAGGTGACTGGCCCCGGTGACGATGACCAGTTCGGATCGCGGCAGCGAGGCCGCCATCTTCCTCGAGTACTCGTCCGGGGTGATCAGGTCGTGGTCGCCGCAGGCGATCAGCGTCGGGACGCGCAGCAGCGTCCACAGCCCGGCAGTCTCGTCGTGCACCTCCAGCGCGCGCAGGAAACCCACCAGGGTGGCGATGGGGGTGCCGTTCATCATGCGCTGGGAGAAGGCGTCCAGGGTTCGGCTGACGTGCAGGTCGCTGTAGGACGCGGCCCGTAGGACCGGCGCGATCAGCGAGCGCGACACGTTGCGGCCGCGGTGCGTCAGCTTGGGGGCGGACCGGGCGGTGAACCGAAGCGCTTCCACCGCAGGGTTTTTCAGGATCTCACCCAGCGGCGAGCGGGTAACCCCTTCGGCGGCGGAGGAAATCAGCGCCGCACCGACGATCATCCGCCCGTACTGCTCGGGGTACTGCCGGGCGTGCGACAACACCGTCATCCCGCCCATCGAATGCCCGACCAACACGATCGCCCCGCGCGGCGCGGCCTCCGTCAGCACGCATTCCAGGTCCTGGCCCAGCTGGGTCAGCGTGTACGTCTCGGGGTCGGCTTCGCCGGAGCGGCCGTGCCCGCGCTGGTCGTAGAACACCATGCGCACCCTGTGTCCCCACTTCTCGGCGAGCCGGGTCCGCTGAAAGTAGAAGGCGCCCATGCGCAGACAGAAGCCGTGGACGAAGACCATGGTCACCGGCGCGTCGACGGGGCCGACCTCGCGCACCGCCAGCGGCACCCCGTCGGGCGTGGTCACCACGTAGCTGCGGTCGCTGTCTATCCTCTCGAAATCCTCGTCGGCGTAAGGGTCTTCGACAGCCGCGGCGCGCTGGATCATCGAGCGGCGGGCCGAGGCCCCGACGATGCCGGCGACCGCCGTCAGCCCCGTGCCTCCCGCAAGCCACGCCCGCTCCCGGCGGCGCCTGCGGGTTTTCTCATCGCTCAACGGTTCCGGCCTCGCGATAGGTCCTGGTGATGCGGCCCCGGGGGCTGGTTACCACCTCGTAGTGGATGGTGCCGAGCAGGTCGGCCCAGTCCTGGGCGGTGGGTTCGCCGCTGCTGCCGGGGCCGAACAGGATGGCCTCGTCGCCCTCGGCGACGTCGGTCGGCCCGGGACCGAGGTCGACGAGGAACTGATCCATGCAGATCCGCCCGACGCCGGGCCGCCGCCTGCCGTTGATCAGCACGTCCAGCCGTCCGCCCAGCGACCGGAAGACACCGTCGGCGTAGCCGATCGGCATCAGCGCCAGGGTGGTGTCGCGGTCGGCGATCCAGGTGTGCCCGTACGACACGCCCTCGCCGGCCCGGATCGACTTCACCAGCGCGACAGCGCATTTCACCGTCATGGCCGGTATCAACCCCATGTCGCCGAGCTGCGGCACGGGGCTCAGGCCGTAGACCGCGATACCGGGCCGCACCATGTCGAAGGCCAGGTCGGGGCGCGACAGGGTGGACGACGAATTCGCCAGGTGCGCAACCTCGAATCGCAGCCCCGCCTCGCGCGCCTGCGCCAGCATCTCGGAAAAGCGTTGGGCCTGAACGTCGTTGATGGGATTGTCGGGTTGGTCGGCGTAAACCATGTGCGACATCAGCCCGCGCGGCCGGACGGCGTCCTGCGCGACGGCCTGGCGCAGCGCGGCCAGCAACGCCGGGTATTGCGCGGGGGCGACGCCGTTGCGGTTCAGGCCGGTGTCCACCTTGACGGTCACCGTCGCCGTGCGGCCGGTCCGGCGCACCGCGTCGAGCAGCTCGTCGAGCTGGCGCGCCGAGGACACGGCGATCTCGACGTCGGCCAGCAGCGCGGGCCCGAAGTCGAGCCCGGGCGGATGCAGCCAGGCCAGCACGGGCGCGGTGATCCCGTCGGCGCGCAGCGCCAGCGCCTCGTCGACGGTGGCGACGCCGAGTTCGGTCGCCCCGGCGGCCAGCGCGGCGCGGGCGACCCGGGTGGCCCCGTGGCCGTAGCCGTCGGCCTTGACGACGGCCATCAGCTGCGCGTTGCCGGCGTGCTCGCGCAGCACCCGCACGTTGTGCTCGACGGCGCCCAGGTCCACCACGGCCTCGGCGAGGACGCCGGGCGTCAGGGATATCGGCGTAACGGCCACGGCCGTCATTCTCCCAGAAGCACGGGCGTGCCCTCCCCCAGCGCCCACACGCGCCGCCGGCGCCCAGGGCTCAGTGCGCGAAGTGCTGGGCCTCGTAATGCCCGCCCGGCTTGAGCTTGTCCAGCGTGGTCAGCGCCGTGACGGCGTCGTCGTGCAGGGCCCGGGCCAGGTCGGCGGAGAGTCCCTCGCGCACCACGATGCGCAGCACCGAGACGTCGGTGGCGTTGTCCGGCATGGTGTAGGCGGGCACCTGCCAGCCGAAGGTCCGCAGCTCGTGGGAGACGTCGAACTCCGTGTAGCCGCGATCCTTGGCCAACCGGAAGGCGACCACCGGGATCGCCGACCCGTCCGAGACCAGCTCGCAGTGGTCGCTGACCCGCAGCTGCTCGCCCAGCCAGCGCGCCGTCTCGGACAGGGCCTGCATGACCTTGGTGTAGCCCTCCCGGCCCAGCCGCAGGAAGTTGTAGTACTGCCCCACCACCTGGTTGCCGGGGCGGGAGAAGTTCAGCGTGAACGTCGGCATGTCGCCGCCCAGGTAGTTGACCCGGAAAACCAGCTCGTCGGGCAGGTATTCCTTGCTGCGCCAGACGACGAACCCGACGCCGGGATACGTCAGCCCGTACTTGTGGCCGCTGACGTTGATCGACACCACCCGGGGCAGCCGAAAGTCCCACTTGAGCTCCGGGTGCAGGAAGGGCACGACGAACCCGCCGCTGGCGGCGTCGACGTGCACCGGCACGTCCACACCGCCGCCGGCCGCCAGCTTGTCCAGGGCGCCGCAGATCTCGGCGACCGGCTCCAGCTCGCCGGTGTAGGTGGTGCCCAGGATCGCCACCACGCCGATGGTGTTCTCGTCGACGGCGTCGACGACCTGTTCCGGGGTGATGACATAGCGGCCCTCCTCCATCGGCAGGTAGCGGGGCTCGACGTCGAAGTAGCGGCAGAACTTCTCCCAGACAACCTGGACGTTGGAACCCATCACCAGGTTGGGCGTGCGCTTCTGCCAATCGGAGCCGACCTTCTGCCGCCACCGCCACTTCATGGCCAGCCCGCCCAGCATCACCGCCTCGCTGGAGCCGATGGTGGACACCCCGCACGCGCTGTAGGGGTCGTCGTCGCGCAGGTCGTCGGCGTGGAACAGGTCGGCCACCATGCACACGCAGCGCTGCTCGATGGCCGCGGTCGCCGGGTACTCGTCCTTGTCGATCATGTTCTTGTCGAACGTCTCGGCCATCAGCTTCCCGGCCTCGGGGTCCATCCAGGTGGTGACGAAGGTGGCCAGGTTCAGCCGGGAGCTGCCGTCGAGCATCAGCTCGTCGTGGATGAACCGGTAAGCGGCGTCGGGATCCATCGATTCATCCGGCATCCGCAGGGCCGGCACCGGCGCGGTGAACAGGCGGCCGGTGTAGGCGGGGGCGATCGCGTGCGCGGGCACGGACGGATGTTGTGGCACTGGGCGAATCCTTTCTGGGACTACAGGTCTGGGACTACAGGGTGGCCAGCGCGGTCCGGATGTGCGGGACGATCCGTGACGACGACGTCGGCGCCTCGCCCGGCCCCGGGTCGGCGGCCGACAGCGCCGCCGCGCGCGCGTGCACGAAGGCCGCCGCCGCGGCCGCCTCGACCGCCGGCAGCCCGGAGGCCAGCAGCGCGCCGATCATCCCGGACAGCACGTCGCCGGAGCCGGCGGTGGCCGCCCACGACTGCCCGGCCGGGTTCAGGTAGACCGGGCCGCCGGGGTCGGCGACGATCGTGACGTTGCCCTTGAGCAGGACGGTGGCGCCCAGCGTGTCGGCCAGCTTGCGGGTGGCGCCCACCCGGTCGTCCCCGGGCGGATTGCCCGCCAGCCGGGCGAATTCGCCCGCGTGCGGGGTCAGCACGGTCGGCCCGGCCCGGTTGGCCACCAGGTCGGGGCGGGCGGACAGGATGGTCAGCCCGTCGGCGTCGACGATCACCGGCAGGTCGGTCTCCAGCGCGAACCACAACGCGGCGGCCCCGGCGTCGTCGGTGCCCAGTCCGGGCCCGACCACCCAGGCCTGCACCCGTCCGGCCGCGGCCGGGGTGGGCGACGCGATCACCTCGGGCCACTGCGCGAGCACCTCCCGGTGCGCGCTGCCGGCATAGCGGACCATGCCGGAGGTCGCCGCCACGGCCGCCCCGGTGCACAGCACGGCGGCGCCCGGGTAGGTCGACGAGCCGGCCATCACCCCAGTCACGCCCTGGGTGTACTTGTCGTCGTGGGGGCCGGGCACCGGCCAGCGCGCGACCACGTCGGCGGCCTCGAAGCCCAGCACGTCGGTGTCCGGCAGGTCGAGCCCGATGTCGACCAGCCTGACCCGCCCGCAATCCGCCAGCGCGTGCACGGGTTTGAGCCCGCCGAAGGTGACGGTCAGCGCCGCGTGCACGGCAGGACCGGTGATTGCCCCGGTCGCCACGTCGATCCCGCTGGGGCTGTCGACGGCGACGACCGGGATCTCGGCGTCATCGACCGCGGCGAACACCCCGGCCGCGGCCGGTCGCAGCGGACCCGAACCGGAGATGCCCACCACCCCGTCGATAACGAGATCGGTTGCGGCCGAGACGCTTTCCACGATGCGGCCGCCGGCCTTGCGGAACGCCGCCAGCCCCTTTCGGTGGGTGCGCTCCGGGTTGAGCAGCACCGCGTCGGCGGCCGCGCCACGACGACGCACGAAGGTCGCCGCCCACAGCGCGTCGCCGCCGTTGTCGCCCGACCCGACGACCGCGCAGACGCGGCGGCCGACGACCCCGCCGGTTCGGGTGGTCAGCTCGCCGATGATCTCGGTGGCCAGGCCGAAGGCCGCGCGTCTCATCAGGGCGCCGTCGGGCAGGCTGGCCAGCAGCGGTGCCTCGGCGGCGCGGATCGCGTCAACGGAGTAGTAATGCCGCATCGAAGCCAGCTTTCCATGCCCGAGCGCGAACTACACGCGGCACTCGTCGATGGGTGGTGGGCCGGTCACCAACGGCTCAGGCTCGCGGCCCCGAGGTGCCCAGCGGGTTATCCACAAACTTGGCCGACCTGTCCGTGATTAGGGCTGGCCTCGCACTGGGCGATTTCGCGTTTGTAGAGGTCCTGCATGCGCTGGTATTCGGCCATGCACGCCTGGTAGGCAGCGGGATCGGTGATGCCGACACAGGGCTCGTGTGCTTGTGCCGATGGAGTGCAGAGGGGGGCCAGTGCTAGTGCGCATGCCGCCGATACGCCCACTATCGCCCGCTTCATCGGCTCTTCCCTTTTCCTGACTCCACATACAGTGTGGCACTTTTTGTGACGAAGGATCGTCACGATCCGGCGGCGTGGTCGGAGGGCCTGCCCGCCCCATGGATATGCCTGGCACCTAAGGGCTTTCGTTACCAAGCGCACCTAGGATTCGCCGGAGCGGAGTCGCCGGAAGGCGGGTCTGATTTTCGCCGGATTCAGCTGGGGGCGCCTGCGCTCGCGCGCCATCGGATAGAAGCAGAGCCCGATCAGGATCGAGGCGAAGTGGCCGATCGCGGTGAAGTTCAGCTCGTGGTGGTTCATCGTGAGCAGCGGGAAGCCGAAGATGACGAACAGCACGCCGAGATAGCCCCAGCGCCAGGGCCGCGCGATGTGGTAGGTCAGCACGGCCATCACGCCGACCAGGAAATAGCTGACGCCGATGTCGCGCGCGTGCACCAGCCTTTCCGACGCCTCGTGTTCCTGGATCGCGTAGTAGAGGATGCCTTCGCTGACGTAGGTGGCCAGGATGTGGGAGCTCAATCCCACCGTGAGCCAGCGCAGTTGGCCCAGCCAGTGTTCGGCGGGCGCGAGGAACAGCGTGAACAGCAACAGGTACGGCTCCAGGTTCTTGCCGTCGATCCACAGCAGGCTGGAGAACAGCACGCCCAGCGGGTCGGTGCCCAGCTCGTGAATGTTGGTGGATCGGTGCAGCAACACGTGGTGCACTTCGCGCCCGGGAAGTTCGTTCTGCACGATCGTCGTGATCAGCAACACCAACAGCCAGCTGTAGGTCAGGGGGGCGCGGATGACGAAATGCCAGACCGCGAGCGCCATCCTGCGCAGTTGTGTCCCCGCCGATGCATTGGCCACGGCTCAACCTTTACATGCCCGGGCCTAAGGCACTGCCGCCTTCTCGGCTTCGGGCCGCAGATGCCGCCACCAGCACGCGATGTACAGCAGCATCGAGATCACCAGCACCACCAGCACCCACAGCACGATCGTGATGTCGACCCAGCCGCCGAACGGCGGCGAGCCGGGAAGCGCGTTTCTCAGCGGCACCACCGCGAACAGCATCGCCGCGTACCACGTCGTCATCGGCGGCTGAAACTTTCGCCGGTCGCGGACGGTCTGGACCGCGACGAACAGGCCCAGGCCGGCGATGGCGATGAGGACGCCGAGGATGACGACGCCGAACGCCCCGGCGCTGAGTGAGCGCCGCACGCTGACTCGATACGGGCCCTGACCGTTGGCGTCGGTGGTGTCGATCTCCCAACCCGAAAGGCGGTTGACGAAGGTTATCGGCACACGCTGGACCGCGTTCTCGGAGTCGCCGCGCATGACCTCGATCTCGATCGGCCCGGAGCTGTAGCGATCGAACGGCCAATCGTTGATCTCGCCGGCCAGGGTCAGCGGCACCGGAAACATGCCGGGAAGCATGCCCTTCAGCCACGTCCGGCGGGTGGGCGTGGCCACGGACCGGACTCGAAGGCCCAGGTCTTCCTTGAGGTGGTGGGTTTGCGGATCCAACAGGTCGGACCCGGGCGAGAAGATCAGATTGGCGTTCAGCACCGTGTAGTTCGACTGGATGTCTTCGACATTCAACGTCACCGAGGTCTGATCACCCGCGGACTGGGTTCCAGTCTGACGGTGGCTGGCCGTGCCGCTGCTGGCGTACATGGCGACCGACGCGACGTAGGCGGCGACGACGGCCACGATGAGGGCGACGACGGCGAAAGTCATGGACGACGGCCTGGGACGCAAGCGATCCGCCGACAAGGATGCCTCCCCTAACTAGCTATCTGCACGAATTGCGGCCCGGCCAGCGATTGTAAAAACCGGGAGAACAGGACCCGGGGCGATACGGCCGAAACGGACTATTCGACAGTGACGGACTTGGCCAGGTTTCGCGGCTTGTCCACGTCGTAACCGCGGGCCTGGGCCACCGCCGCGGCGAACACCTGCAGCGGGATGGTCGACAGCAACGGCTGCAACAGCGTTGACACCGAAGGGATTTCGATCAGGTGGTCGGCGTAGGGCCGCACGGTGTCGTCACCCTCCTCGGCGATCACGATCGTCACCGCGCCGCGAGACTGGATCTCCCGGATGTTGGACAGCAGCTTGGCGTGCAGCGTCGCCGACCCCTTGGGCGAGGGCATGACCACGATGACGGGCAGGTCGTCCTCGATCAACGCGATCGGGCCGTGCTTGAGCTCGCCGGCCGCGAACCCCTCGGCGTGCATATAGGCCAGCTCCTTGAGCTTCAGCGCACCTTCCAGCGCCACCGGGTAGCCGACGTGGCGACCCAGGAAGAGCACGGTCGGGCACTGGGCGAACCGGTAGCCCAGGGCGGCCACCGGTTCGGCCGTCGCGAGCACCCGCGCCACCAGGTCGGGCATCGCCTCCAGCTCCCGGTACTCCCGCTCGACCTCGTCGGGATACTTGGTGCCGCGGGCCTGCGCCAGCGCCAGGCCGACGAGATAGTTGGCGGCGATCTGCGCCAGGAACGTCTTGGTCGACGCCACGCCGATCTCCGGGCCGGCGCGGGTGTAGAGCACCGCGTCGCATTCGCGGGGGATCTGCGACCCGTTGGTGTTGCAGATCGCCAGCACCTTGGCCTTCTGATCCTTGGCGTGCCGGACGGCTTCCAGGGTGTCGGCGGTCTCGCCGGACTGCGAGATGGCCACCACCAGCGTGCTGCGGTCCAAAACCGGGTCCCGGTAACGGAATTCGCTGGCGAGCTCCACCTCCACCGGCAGCCGCGTCCAGTGCTCGATCGCGTACTTCGCCAGCAGCCCGGAGTGGTACGCGGTGCCGCAGGCGACGACGAACACCTTGTCGATCTCGCGCAGTTCCTGATCGGACAGTCGCTGCTCGTCGAGCACGATCCGGCCGTCGACGAAATGGCCGAGCAGGGTGTCGGCGACCGCGCTGGGCTGCTCGGCGATCTCCTTGAGCATGAAGAACTCGTAGCCGCCCTTTTCGGCGGCGGACAGGTCCCAGTCGATGTAGAACTCGCGGTACGCCCCGGGCTCCAGGTCTTCGTTGCCGTGGAAGTCGGTGATGCGGTAGCCGTCGGCGGTGAGGACGACGGCCTGGTCCTGGCCGAGTTCGACGGCGTTGCGGGTGTGGGTGATGAAGGCGGCCACGTCGGATCCGACGAACATCTCACCGTCCCCCACCCCGATCACCAGCGGTGTCGACCGGCGGGCGGCGACGATGGTGCCGGGCTCGTCGGCGTTGGCGAAGACCAGGGTGAAGTGGCCCTCCAACCGGCGCAGCACCGCCAGCACGGAAGCCACGAAATCACCGGCCGTGTCGCCGTGGCGGTAGGCCTGCGAAACCAGGTGCACCGCGACCTCGGTGTCGGTGTCGCTGGAGAACTCCACGCCGGCGGCCTCCAGCTCGTGGCGCAGGGTGGCGTAGTTCTCGATGATGCCGTTGTGGACGACGGCGATCTTGCCGGCGGCGTCGCGGTGCGGGTGCGCGTTGCGGTCGGTGGGCCGGCCGTGGGTCGCCCAGCGCGTGTGGCCCAGCCCGGTGGTGCCGGCCAGCGACTCCGGGGGCGTCTCGGCCAGCGCCTCGTCGAGGTTGGCCAGCCGGCCGGCCCGGCGGCGCACGGTGAGTTTGCCCTTGCCGTCGAGCAGCGCGATTCCCGAGGAGTCGTAGCCGCGATACTCCATGCGGCGCAGTGCGTCCATGACGACGTCGAGGGCAGGGCGCTGCCCCACGTAGCCGACGATTCCGCACATCCTGCACAGGGTAGTGGAGCCGCCGGGGCGGTCCCAGCAGGACGGGACGACGGGCTGCTGACCTGCGTAGACGTGCGCCGAGCGCCGGGGCGCGGGGCGCGGCCGTCGACGAAACGCCGTCGGTCCCGGACCTGAACGGCGTGAATTCGTCACTTTATGTAATTCCGACGTTTCCTGCCGCTTCATCGCTCGCGCGTGGCGCGCACCTAAACTTCGGGACATCGGCCACCGGAAAGGAAAGTCCACCAGCGAATAACGCCGCCGCACAATGGTTTTGCCGCAGCCCTTCAGCCGACATCAACGACCTCAATTCGAGACGCGACGGGAAAAGGACGGCCCTTTATCCTGCCTTCCGCGCGCCGCCTTCCAGGAGGGAATCGTGACTGCTGTCCAATACGACGCGCGGCGGCCCGCCCGGCCGCCGATCGGTGGGGGCGATCCAGTGGTGGGTGCGGCCGCCGGTTTGCTGAGCATCCCGCTGCGCCAGGTGTACGCGGCGCTGTGGCGGCTCGGGCTGATCGAGGTGACGACCCAAGCAGCGCCGTGCACTTCTCCGCTGTGAGGGTGCCGTGGCCTCGGCCTCCACGCGTCGTAAGCGATTTTCAGCCCCATCGATCCGGTCAACGAATCGCTGAACTCGCTCGATAGCCGCCTCGACCGTCTCCGCCAACTCAAGGTGGACGAGTCCCTCCAGCGCACCCGAGTAGATGGCGGGCCAATGCGGCAATGGGGCGACCATAGGCGGCCAAGGATGCTGGGCCCGTGCGGCGAACACAGCCACGCACGCATTTCGTGTCACCACGAGGTCCGTTTCGGGCAGAAGTGCTTCGAGCAGCTGTAAGTCGATCAGGTCATGAGCCCGGTCGTTGCTCTTGGGTTTGACGAGCATAGCTGTGACAGCGTGGAGCTTCTGTGCGATCTGCCAGGGAAGTGTCATGCACGGCACCGTGACGTCAGCCGACAAGGCGACGAGACCCAACGCGTCCGAAGTGAGCAGGTCGAACTGGTCAGCGTTGCCCGCTTCGACGGTCGAGACCTCGATCGGGACCGACGCGAACGGTCTGCCGCGATAGCTCAACTTCGCCACGAATCGACGCGGCTTAACAGGGAGGCCCGGCACCTCGATTTCTTGTGGCGGCGTGAAAATCGCCGTGAACCCCTGCCATCCCACTTCACCCGTATCGGCGAGCTGTTCATGGACAGAATCGATGTCCCGACGTGCGACCGTGTCGAGGTCCTTGGACGTGCGCGAGCCAAGGATCCCGCGACGCAGCTCCAACGACGACCCGCCTTTGACTAACAGCAATGGGGCGCCGTTCTCGTCGGCCAAGCCGGTTGCGAATTGGGTAACGACCAGTACGGCGACGTGCCGCTGCAACCGGCCGAACAGAACGCCCTGTTGCTCGGCGACGCGGACGAGGCGATCCTGCAGCGAGCGCAGGTTGCTCGGCGGCGTCGCGTAGGGCTTCGTCATACCGATGTCTGGGTTGACGGCGCCCGCCGTCGATTGTGAGTGTCATCGAGCGCTGCGCGTAGCTCCCCCGCCCTTGCGCGTCGAAGTCGGCCATCACGTTCTGCGCGATCGATCGCCAGGCGCAGCTGGTACGGATCGGTCCCCGCCGCCAAACAATCACGAATTGTCCGGGCCACTGTGGTCACCGGAATGCCATCGGCGGAAGAGATGTCGCTATCCGGTAGTTCGCGGCGGTGAACGCGATACAGGTCACCGCCTGCGGCGCGCGGGTGGTTGTCGCGCGGCACCGTCAGATGGATACGGGGTGGGTTGACGTCCGCTAGCTCGTGGAGCACCAGGGCTGACTCGTGCGAGACGACGCCGCGGCCTAGGGACCACGCGACGGCGGCGGCAAGCTCATCGTGCTGGTCACGCGGTAGCACCGGTACGCGATAGACACCTCTCCCGACGCGCTCAAGGCGGCCTCGGGCAGCGAGAAGACGTAGCTGGGTGGGGTCGATGCCAATTTCCCGGGCATCACGGGTCGTCACGTAGCCGTGTTGTTCAGCTGCGCGCTCGACCACTCGGTCCCAGACCGCCATGTGCTCAACCGTATCAGATTGATACGGTTACGCACAGACCGGACAGCGCGACCTCTGCGAATATCCACCGTGCGACCGTGACCGAACAACTCGGCTGGGCGAACTGGACCCTTCCGCTCACTCACGGCTAACGTCGACGCGTGGCCCGCATCCGCAAGCTCGTCAGCGCTCTCAGTCGGCCCGGCCCACATCGGGTGTTGCGCGGTGACCTGGCCTTCGCCGGCTTGCCGGGGGTGGTGTACACGCCGGAGGCCGGATTCAATCTTCCCGGCGTCGCTTTCGGACACGACTGGCTCGCCGGTGCGGCCCGCTATTCGGGTCTGCTCGAGCATCTGGCGTCGTGGGGCATCGTGGCCGGCGCACCCGACACCGAACGGGGCCTGGCGCCCTCGGTGCTCAACCTGGCCTTCGACCTGGGCACCGCCCTCGACATCGTGGCCGGCGTGCGCCTCGGGCCCGGCAAGATCAGCGTGCACCCCGCCAAGCTCGGCGTGGTGGGCCACGGTTTCGGAGGCTCGGCGGCGGTGTTTGCCGCGGCCGGCATGCCGGCCAAACCCGCCGCCGTCGCGGCGCTGTTCCCGACCGTCACCAGTCCCCCGGCCGAGCAGCCGGCGGCGACGCTTCGGGTCCCCGGTCTGATCCTGGCCGCCCCGGAGGACCCCAAGACGTTGAACTCCAACGCCTTGGCGCTTTCCCGCGCGTGGAACACCGCCACGCTGCGCATCGTCAGCAAGGCCAAACCGGGCGGCCTGATCGAGGGCCGGCGGCTGACCAAAGCGGTCGGGCTGCCCGGACCGCACCGCGGCACGCAGCGATCGGTGCGGGCGCTGCTGACCGGGTACCTGCTCGCGACGCTCGGCGGCGACAAGACCTATCGCGCCTTCGCCGATCCGGACGCGCACCTGCCCAAGACGGTCCCGGTCGATCCGGAGGCCCCGCCGGTCACGCCCGAGGAAAAGATCGTCGCGCTGCTGAAGTGAGCCCCTGGACGACCGCGGCCGTCGTCGTGATATCTGTCGTTGATGCGAATCGGGATCGCTCTGGATTATTCGGGCGGCTTTCACGAGGCCGTCGACCGCGTCGTCGAACTCGAGAGGGCCGGCATCGACATCGCGGTGGTGGCCGAGGCGTACTCCTTCGACGCCGTCAGCCAGCTCGGATACCTGGCCGCCAAGACCAGCACCGTCGAATTGGCCTCCGGGGTGTTTCCCATCTACATCCGGACGCCCTCGCTGCTGGCGATGACCGCCGCCGGCCTGGACTTCGTCTCCGACGGCCGCTTCCGCCTCGGGATCGGCACGTCCGGACCGCAGGTGATGGAGGGCTTTCACGGCGTCGCGTTCGACGCGCCGATAGGCCGCACCCGTGAGATCGTGGAGATCTGCCGCAAGGTGTGGCGCCGCGAACGGGTGCAATACGACGGCAAGTACTATCAGCTGCCGTTGCCCGCGGATCGCGGAACGGGGCTGGGCAAGCCCCTGCAGCTCATCAATCACCCTGTGCGCGAACGCATTCCGATAACCATCGCGGCGCTGGGGCCGAAGAACGTCGAGCTCACCGCCGAGATCGCCGAGGGCTGGCAGCCGGTGTTCTACCTTCCGGAGAAGGCCGGCTCGGTGTGGGGCGAGGCGCTGGCGGCCGGTGCCGCCAAACGGGATCCGGCCTTGGGGCCGCTGGACATCATGGTGCATGCGTCGGTGGCCATTGGCGACGACGTCGACGAGCGGCTGGCCTGGGCCAAGCCGCAGCTGGCCCTCTACATCGGAGGGATGGGCGCCAAGGGCCGCAACTTCTACCACAACCTGGCGACGCGCTACGGGTTCGGAAAGGTCGCGGACAAGATCCAGGAGCTGTACCTGTCCGGCCGCAAGCGTGAGGCGACCGACCTGGTTCCCGACGAATTGGTCCGCGGGATGTCGCTCGTCGGCCCGCGCGGCTACATCGCCGAGCGTCTGGCCGCCTTCGCCGAGTCGGGCGTCACGACGCTGCTGGTGAGCCCGATGGCCACCAGTCCGAAAGAATCCGTGCGCTACGTCGAGGAAGTGCTCCAGCTGCGGCCCTCCTGACCCTCACTGCCCCGCCTGCGGGAGCTGATCCGCGGCGATCTCGCATGGTGTAGATCCGTCGGTCGGCGGTCCGGCTGCCGGTGCGGGCGCGGCCGGCGGCGCGTCAACCGGCGCGGGCGCGTCGGCGAGGGCGGGCGCGTCGGCCGGCGGCGGCACGTCGGTCGGCGCAGGCGCACCCACCGGCGCCGCGGCCGGCGCGGGTACCTTGTCGGCCTCTACCACCATGTCGGCCTCTTCGGCCTCCTCGGGTTCGTCGTGCTTGTCGTCGGCGTCGGCTTGGTCGTGTTCCTCGTCGTGCTCGTCGTCCGGATCGAGGGGATCCTCGTCGAGCGTGTCGGCGTCGAATGGGTCCTCGCCTGCCAGGTCACCCGCGGAACCCAGCAGCCCGCCCATCGCATCGACGATTCGGTTGGCGAGCCCGCCGAGCCCGCCCAGCCCGCCAAGACCACTCGATCCCCCACCGAGATCCCCCGCCCCGGTCGGCATGCCGGAAGCATCACCGAGCGCCGTCCCCAAATCCGGGGCCGCGGCCGGCGCGGCAGCGGCCGGCGCGGGATCCACGGGGGGTCCGAAGGCGGGCGGCGCAACGGCTGCGGGCGCGACGGCCGCGGGCGCAACGGCCGCGGGCGCAACGGCCGCGGGCGCAACGGCCGCGGGAGTGACCGGCGGGGGCGTGGCCGGGGTGACCGGCGGTACGGGCTCGGCCGGTGGCCAGCCCGGGCCGAGATCGCCGGGCAACTCGAAGTACACCACCGGCGCCGCGGCCATCCTGTCGATAACCATGTCGTAGGACGTGGCGAAGCCGGTCAGCGACGAGCGCATCGCAGTCACCCAGTCGTTGCGAATGTCGTTGTTCACGTAGGGCTTTACCTGTTCCTCGACAACCTCGGCCGCCGTAGAGCTACCCCCCGCCCCCGTGCTGACCGCGGCCGAAGCGGCCAGCCACGCCGGCCGCTGCGCCTGCGTGCGATCGTCGATGGCGATGGCCGTCGCGACCTTGGAGTCGAGCAGGAACCACAGGTTGTCGCGCAGCGACTCGCATCGCTGGGCCGCCGCGCGCACCTCGGTGGCAAGCACGCCCGCCTCGTCGCAGTGACGTTGCAAGAACGCGAGCGCGGCGTCCGCTCCCGGACCCATCCACGCCGCCGACAGCTCGCCGAGCTGGGCGCGCTGTGTGCGCAGGCCTTCCATCAGCGCGGCGCCCGCCGCTCGCAGCTGCCCGCAATCGCGGTCGAGCGCGTGCAGGTCGAGGCCGTCCTCGCTGTCGTACCAGTCGCGGACCTGCGACGGCTGCGACGTCAGGTCGGACTGCTCGTAGCCCAGCGCCTGGCAGGCGCGCACGTACGTTTGCGTGTGCTCGACGGCGGGCCGGCCCTCGGCGAGGCGCTCGGCGACGTCCAACCGGTCGCCCACGGTCAGGCGATCCGCGCGGCGGCATACATTTCGGCGTCGGCATAGCGTTCGGCGCCGGACCGCAGCGCAACCGCGATCGCGACGGACGCCCGCGACCACTGCGACAACTGCGCAACCAGTTGGTCCAGCTGGGCGCGCAGCGCGTCGCCGCGCGCGGTGTGCGCCCGCCCCGCGGTGGCGCCGCTGAAAGCCGGCCCGGCCAGGTGGTCATTCAGCGCGGCATCGACGAGCTCGGCCGCCCCGCGCAATTGGTCGGCGACCCTGTGCACCGCGGCGACGTCGACCCCAATACGACTATCGAATCTCATGCCTAATCCGACGCCGGATCCCCCGCCGGGGTTCCAGGGTTTCGGATCAGCGCTGGGCGCTCACCGCTTCGGCGACGCGGGCGGCGACGCGCTGGGCGACGGCCGCCTCGGGCGCTTCCACCATCACCCGGATCATCGGTTCAGTTCCCGAGGGGCGCAACAGGATTCGTCCGGTGTCGCCGAGTTCGGCCGTGGCCTGCTCGACCGCGGCCTGCACCGCGGGCGCCGCGGCGGCGGTGGCCTTGTCCGCGACCTGGACGTTGATCAGCACCTGCGGCAACGTCCGCATCCGGGAAGCGAGGTCGGCCAGCGTCGAACCGGTCTGCACCATGCGCGTCATCAACCGCAGGCCGGTGACGATGCCGTCGCCGGTGGAACCCAGCGCGGGCATCACGATGTGACCGGATTGCTCGCCGCCGAGGCTGTATTCGCCGGCCCGCAACTCCTCCAGGACGTAGCGGTCGCCGACGGCGGTGGTGCGCACGGTGATGCCGGCCGAGCGCATGGCGAGGTGCAGGCCGAGGTTGCTCATCACCGTGGTCACCAAGGTGTTGGCGGCCAGTTCGCCGGCCTCCTGCATCGCCAGCGCGAGCACGACCATGATCGCGTCGCCGTCGACGAGTTCGCCGTTGGCGTCGATGGCCAAGCAGCGGTCGGCGTCGCCGTCGTGCGCCAGGCCCAGGTCGGCCCGGTGGGCGATGACCGCTGCCCGCAGCGAATCCAGGTGCGTCGAGCCGCAGCCGTCGTTGATGTTGAGCCCGTTGGGGTCGGCGTTGATCGGGATGACGCGGGCGCCGGCGGCGCGGTAGGCGCGCGGGGCGGCCGCCGACGCCGCGCCGTGGGCGCAGTCGACGACCACGGTCAGGCCGTCGAGCGGCAGGGTGTTGACCTTGCCCACGTGGCGCAGGTAGCGGTCGGCCGCGTCCTGCGCGTCGACGACGCGCCCGATCCCGGCGCCGACCTGGCGCAACCCCGGCCCGGCCGCGACCAGCTCCTCGATCTGATCCTCGGTGTCGTCGTCCAGCTTGTGGCCGCCCGGGCCGAAGATCTTGATGCCGTTGTCGGGCATCGGGTTGTGCGACGCCGAGATCATCACCCCGAAGTCGGCGTCGTAGGCGCCGGTCAGGTAGGCCACCGCCGGAGTCGGCAGCACCCCGACCCGCAGCGCGTCGACACCCTCACTGGTCAGACCGGCGATCACGGCCGCCTCCAGCATTTCGCCGCTGGCCCGCGGGTCGCGACCGATCACGGCGACCCGTCGGCCCGGTCCCCCGGAACTGGCCAGGCGCCGCGCCGCCGCCGACCCCAGCGCCAGCGCCAGCTCGGCGGTCAACTCGCGATTGGCGACCCCGCGAACACCGTCGGTGCCGAATAGTCGACCCATGCGGACAAACCTCTCACAGTTGACGGCCGTGTACCTACTGTGCACCTAACGTGCCCGTTCTTTTCTGACCGAAACCGGGCGGGTTCGTGCGCAGACACGCCGCACGACTGCGCACAAGATGCCCGGTTGCGGCCGGAAAGTGATCGGATCAGCGCTTGCTGTACTGCGGCGCCTTGCGCGCCTTCTTCAGGCCGTACTTCTTGCGCTCGGTGGCGCGCGGATCGCGGGTGAGGAACCCGGCCTTCTTCAAGGCCGGCCGGTCCTCCGGCGAGGCCAGGATCAACGCCCGGGCGATACCCAGGCGCAGCGCACCGGCCTGGCCCGACGGGCCACCGCCGTGGAGGTGGGCGAAGATGTCGAAGCTCTCCACCCGGTCGACGGTCACCAGCGGGGCCTTGATGAGCTGCTGGTGCACCTTGTTGGGGAAATAATCCTCCAGGCTGCGGCCGTTGAGGTCGAACTTGCCGGTGCCGGGCACCAGGCGCACCCGCACCACGGCCTCCTTGCGGCGGCCGACGGTCTGGATGGGCCGGTCGAACACGAAGGCCTCGGCGGGCCGGGCCGCCGGCGCCTCGGCCGGGGTTTCCGGGGTTTCGGGGGTCGCCGGGGTCTCTACGGCCTCGGTTGTTTCGGTCACTGGGACACCTGCTTGATCTCGTATGGAACCGGCTGCTGCGCGGTGTGGGGGTGCTCCGGGCCCGCGTAGACGCGAAGCTTGCGCTGGATCTGACGGCTGAGCTTGTTCTTGGGCAGCATGCCGACGATCGCCTTTTCCACCACGCGGGTCGGGTGCTTTTCCATCAGCTCGCCGATCGTGCGCTTGTGCAGGCCGCCGGGATACCCCGAGTGGCTGAAGGCCAGCTTCTTCTGCAGTTTGTCGCCGCTGAAGGCGACCTTGTCGGCGTTGATGACGATGACGAAGTCACCGCCGTCGACGTTGGGGGCGAACGTCGGCTTGTGCTTGCCGCGCAGCAGGTTGGCCGCCGCGACGGCAAGGCGGCCAAGCACCACGTCCGTGGCGTCGATGACGTACCACGACCTCGTGGTGTCACCCGCCTTGGGCGCGTATGTGGGCACAGCGCTTACCTTCTTCTTCTCGAGGTGGATCCCGGTGTGACCCGGGTATCGGTCAGGCGTTCGCGGTGGGGCTTGATCTCGGCGACCGACGTTGACCCGAGGCCCCGGCGTACCGCACGCCAACCGAGCAGCTTACCGACCCGCATCCCAGCAGGTCAAAATGACTGTGCGGTCCCAACGGCTCTCCCCCGTCGGGACCGCACAGAGCCTTATGCGTTGGGCTACCTTGCCCAGACCCCCGCGGCCCGGCGGTCGGCGCTCGCCACCTCGTCCGCGCCGTCGCGTACCGCGTTGCCCAGGTCGACCAATATCTCGTTGAGCGCGGTCGCCGCCTGGTGCCACTTGAGCTGCTCGGCCTGATAGGCGGCCGCGGCTTCGCGGGTCCACAACTGCTGCAGCGGAGCGATTTGGGACCTCAGCTCATCGAGCGCGGCGTTGAAACGCGCCGACGTGGTGTGAATCTCCTGGCGGACGGAGTATTCGATTTCGCCAAAGCTGTACGACAGCACAGGGTCCACAGGCATCCCCCGATCACAGCTCTCCGCCGGCGGCGGCGATGCGGTCCGCATGGTTCTGACCCGCCTCGGCCAGCATGGCCTCGTTGTGCCGGATCGTTTCGGCGATCGCGTGCAGGACGTGGTACAGCCGCATCGACTCGGCGTTCCAGCGGTCCACCACATCCTTGAACCGCGCGGCCGCGAGCCCGCCCCACACCGACTGCGGGACACTGCTCATGCGGCCGATGAATGCATGCAGCATTGCCCGGATCTCTTCGTTGCGAGCGTCCGTGGTGCCCGCGACCGAGCGCATCAGGTCGAAGTCGGCGCTCAGCGTGTTCGCTGTTCCCATACCAAGTTCGACCCCGGCGACGCCGATCGGGTTCCATCGATTTAGGTTCCGCCGATCGCGTGGGCAGACCGCACCGCGCGCTCGCACGCGGCGGTGACGGCGTCCTCTCCGCCGGGCCGGCTCTGGCATCCGATGCTGATCCGGACCGTCCCGTCCAGCACCACGCTCCACCGCACCTGGTGGCCGGCGCGCACCTCGCGGTAGGTCACCGCGGGCCGGCCCGCGCTGTTACCGGACGGGTTGAAGTCGACGAAGACGCCGGCGGGCTCGGCGTCGATCGCGCGTTTCAGCCGCTCCGCGGTGTCGCTCAGCGTCTCCTCGGGAACGGGCGACTGCGTGACGTGCAACGCCACCTCCGGATCCGACGGCGACGTGACCTGCACCCGCGCCGAACCGGGGCCGGCAACCACGCGCTGCGTGGGCCAGTTGGCGGGCACCTCGACCGCGACCCGGCCTTCCACCAGGAACGTCGTCGCCACCGCGTCCGCCCGCGTCACACCGTGCCGACCCATGGCCGCCACCGCCGGAACCGCCGCGGCCAGGACCACGCCGGCGGCCACCAGCCCCCGCAGCATCCAGGCGTGCGGGCGATTGCCACCGACGGCCGCGGCCGACCGCGGCGGGGAAGGTTCGTCCCGGGCGCCCAGGGACGACTGAGCCAGCCCGGCCAGCCGCGGCAACGCCGCATCACCGACCTCCACCACCCGCCGGCCGCGCCCGCGCATCGCGGCGGCGATCACCCTCGCGAGCGCCGGCGCACCCGCCACCGTCGCCGGGGCGTCGACCAGCACGGTCCCCGTCGCGTCGCACATGATCCCGTCGACGACACTCGCCACCCGCTCGGCGACGGCGCGGTGTTCCGACCGGCGGGGCACGGCGACCACGTCGGCACCGGCGATCGCGACCAATCGCTCCGCGATCTCCACCACCACCGTCGCTTCCGGTTCACCCTTCGAACCCCGCCGCAGCAGCCACGACCGCGGGCGTGCCGGCACCTCCTCGGCCAGGCTCCTCGCGGCGGTGGTCACGACACCGACACGCGGCGACGACCACCACGACGGGTGCACAACGACCATGGCCCCCTTCGGAGCCCGCTCCCGGCAGTCCACCGACCGCAGCACGGCCCGCCACAGCGAGTCGGCGGCGACCGGCCGCCCGTCCACCATCGCCACCGGATCGTCTATCGACTCCAGCGCCGCCTCGGCCATCTCGGCATCGGCGACCACGCTTGTGCCGCAACATAATCGGCGGACCGTGCCCGGACCCGCCTCGATGATCGCGCAATGACCGCTCACGGCGGCGGGCTCCACGCCACCTGCACAACCTGCTCGTCACCGGCGCGGCTGACCAGGACAGCACGGCCCGGCGGCAACCGCGCCGGGCGGCAGCCCAACAGCGCGCCCTCGTCGGGACGCGCGCTCATCACCAGTCCCAGGCAACCCAGCTCACGCAGGCCGGCCAGCAGCGGCTCGAACAGGGCCCGCGCCGCGCCGCCGGCGCGGCGCGCCACGACGAGGTGCAGCCCGAGATCCCTTGCGTGCGGCAGGTATTCGACGATGGCGGCCAGCGGGTTGCCTGCCGATGCGGCGACCAGATCGTAGTCGTCGACCACGACGAAGATCTCCGGCCCGGACCACCAGGACCTGGCACGCAGCTGTGCCTGGCTCGCGTCCGGTGGGGGCATCCGCCGGTGCAGCAGATCGAGGAGACCGGGCAGCAGCGCACCCAGGGCGGCCGGCGACATCGCGTAGCCGCCAAGGTGTTCCGATTCGACGACGCCGAGCAGGGAGCGCCGAAAGTCGACGATCAGCAGTCGCGCTTCCGCGGCGGTCTTCGTGCGAACGATCTCGCGGCACAGGGTGCGCAACGTCGCGGTCTTTCCGCACTCGTTGTCTCCCAGGATCAGCAGATGCGACTGCTGCCCGAAGTCGACTGTGATCGGCCGCAGCCGGCGCTCCTCGAGCCCGAGCAGGATTCCTGCTGCGGATTCCGCGCCGCCGTGACGCACGAGAGCGTCCCGGTCCACGTGCGCGGGCAGTAGCCGGATCGGCGGCGCGGCCGGCTCGCCGTCTTGAGGCTGCAGCTCATCGATGGGCAGCGCGATCGCCATGTGTAGGCCCTCGCGGGAAAGGCCGCGGCCGGGCTTGCCGTGCGGCACCTGCTGCGCCCGCCGGCGGTCGATTTCGGAGTCGGCGGGGTCGCCCAGCCGCAACTCGATGCGGGTCCCGATCTGATCTTTCAGCGACGGCCTGATCTCCGCCCAGCGCGACGCCGACAGCACGACGTGCACCCCGAACGAAAGCCCCTGCGTCGCCAGGGAAGTGATCGCCTCCTCGAGCGCCTCGAACTCATGGCGCAGGGCCGCCCAGCCGTCGACGACGAGGAAGACGTCGCCGAACGGGTCCGAGCCGGCCGCCGCGTCGGTTCGCTGCAACTCCCGGGAGCGGACGATCGATTCCATCTCGGCGACGATGCGCGCGGCCAGCCGCGGCTCGGCCCTGCCGGCGACGACGCCCACGTGCGGCAACGTCCGTACCGACGCCAGGGTTCCGCCGCCGAAATCCAGGCAGTAGAACTGCACCCGGCGCGGACCGTGGGTGGCCGCCAGCGCGGTGATCAGGGTGCGCAGCGCCGTCGACTTTCCCGATCGGGGCGCCCCGACGATCGCGACATTGCCCGCGGCTCCGGACAAGTCGACGATCAGCGGCGTCCGGGACTGCTCAAACGGGCGGTCGACCACGCCGATGGGTACGGTCAGGTCACCGCCCCGGGGCCCGACGTCGCGCAACAGGTCGTCCAATCGTGGTGGCGCACCGAGCGGGGGCAGCCAGACTTGATGCGCGGGCGGCCCGTGCCCGGAGAGCCCTTCCAGCACCACGCCCAGGACGGTTCGGGTGGGCCGCCCAACGGTCTCGGCGCCACGGGTGATCGGTCCCTCGGCGCGGGTGCTGAACGGTCGCACCGACGGCGATGCCGTCGCGGCGGTCACGCCCGCCGAACCGGGCCGCAGCGGGCCCGAGACGAACGCGGTCTGGAAGCGGATCGGCTCCCCGCCGCCGCAGCGC
The DNA here is from genome assembly GCF_059813025.1 of Mycobacterium sp. NGS26. NCBI lineage: Bacteria > Bacillati > Actinomycetota > Actinomycetes > Mycobacteriales > Mycobacteriaceae > Mycobacterium > Mycobacterium sp. NGS26. The sequence continues at coordinate 279,597 of NZ_JCALDU010000006.1, read as the reverse complement.
AGGAACCCGGCGCCGGGAGTGTTCGGCAATTGGTACGCGTCGAGCGTTCCCAGAACGATCCGTGATTCGCTGGCGGACAGCGTCTTCAGGCACACGCGGTAGGACAGGTGGGCTTCCAGGCCGCGCAGCCGGCCCTCGTCGAGGCGCTGACTGGCCAGCAACAGGTGCATGCCCAGGGACCGGCCGAGCCGGCCGATCGCAACGAACATGTCGGCGAAATCGGGGTGCTGGCTCAGCAGTTCGGAGAACTCGTCGACGACGATGAACAGTGTCGGCAGCGCGGCCAATTGCGCGTCGGTGCGGCGTGCGTCCTGGTATGCCGCGACGCTGACGCAGCCCGCCGCCCGCAGAACCCGTTGCCGCCGGTTCATCTCACCGGCCAGCGCGTCTCGCATCCGGGCCACCATCGGTGCCTCGTCCGACAGGTTGGTGATGACGGCGGCCACGTGCGGTGCGCCCGCGAAGTTGAGAAACGTTGCGCCGCCCTTGAAGTCGACGAGCAACAGGTTGAGCAGTTCGGGCGAGTTCCAAGCCATCATGCCCAACGCGACGGTGCGCAGCAGCTCCGACTTGCCCGAACCGGTGGCGCCCACGCAGAGACCGTGCGGTCCCATGCCGTTTTCGGCGGGCTCTCTGATGTCGAGCTCGAGCGGCGTGCCGTCGACGGTGGTTCCGATCGGAACGCGAAGTCGGTGCTCCTGGCCGCGCCACAGCGTGACCGGGTCGAAGCGGGAGAGCTCGCGAAGCCCCATCAGGGCCGGCCAGCCCGAACCGTCGTCGGGGTGAGACGCCGCCGCGCCGGCCCTGTACGCGGCAAGCCGCCGCGCACAGGTCAGCGCGTCGATGGTCTCCATTCGGTCGGGGTGCTGCACCGTTTGGGTTTCGTCGCCCTGCCTGACCACCAACGGCGCGCCGTCACCGACGTCCCCGACCTCGACGACGGTCGCGCCGGGGATCGCACCGGCCGCGGCGCCATCGTCGACGTCGCCGATCACCACCACACGCGCCGTTTCCATGCCGGCCAGCGCGCGCCGCGCCTCGGCCGAGCTTTCACACACCATGCGCGCGGACCCCAGCGCATCGGTGGCGCCGGGATGTTGGTTGTGCGGCAACCATTTCAGCCAATCCCAGTAGCACCTGTTCCGTTCGCCGATCACCGCGACGATCAGCAGCTGGCCCGGCGGATGCAGCACGGCCAGTTGGCAGACCATCGCGCGCAGGACGCCGCGCGCTTCGCACGCATCGCCGTCGATCGTCACCGTCGAATTCGGCCGCAGGCCGATCGTGATCGGCACCTCGATCGTCGAGTGCGCCTCGACGAAGCGGCGCAGGGCCGTCGCGGTGACCGGGTCCGAACGCTCCGCGGGCGGGAGGTCGGGGGCCACCAAGCGCGTGGCAAGCGGACGGATTCCGGTGCCGACGCGGACGACGCAGAAGTCGGGGTCCGTCGCCCGCCGCTCCCACATACGCGGGCCGCCCACCAACGTCCACAACGTGTCGGGGTCGGGATGACTCCAGCAAAGCGACGAGCGTTGCGCCGCAGCGGTTTCGGCGACCGCCCCGCGCAGGCGGCCGAGGTATTCGAGGTACTCGACGCGATCCGCGTCGATGTCTCCGTCCCGCCGACGCCCCCGCCCGGCCACCGCCGTCGCCGTCATCGACACCAGCATCATCACTGGGAACGCCAGGAAGGTGGGACTGCGGGTTGCCGCGGACCCCGACGACGCGGACCCCGAAAAGAAGACCGCCGCCATGACGCCGAGGCTGCCGACCGAAAGCAGAACCGGTACCAGGCGGGTCGCCAGGCCCGACGACGAGGAGGGCGGCAGCGCGGGCGGCGCGGCGATGCTGACGTCCGCGGTCGCCACCGCGGGTGGCGGCCGGCGCGCCGCGGGCACGAACGCCTCGGTCATCCCAGCACCTCCCACCGTTCGACGACGCTAGGAAGCACCCGAACCCGCTGCAACTCACCTGTGGATAGCCGCAGACGAGGCGATCGAAAACGGCTTAACGTGGCGATGATTCGAGCCTGAAGGGGGGTGACCCGTGTCCGCATCCGATCCTGGACTGCGCCGCGTGTCGGTTCACGCCGGCACCGCGGTCGTCGATTTGTCGCTGCCCGCCGGGGTCCCCGTCGCCACGCTGATCCCGCCGATCGTCGACATGCTTGAGGGCCGCGACAGCGACTCCGCGGGTGGTCTCGCGGGAAGGTGCTACCACCTGTCCCTGCCCGGCGCACCCGCCCTGGACGCGTCGACGACGTTGGCGCAGCACGGTATTCGCGACGGTTCGGTCATGGTGCTGAGCCAGGCGCGGACCCCTCCCGCCGCCCAGCGGCACGACGACGTGGCGGAGGCGGTGTCGGCGACGCTGCGCACAACCGCCCGCGGTTCCGGCCTCGACCAGGACGAGCGAGCAACCCGGCTCACGGGCGCGGCGGCGGCGAGCCTGCTGGCCGGCGTCGGAGCGGTCGCCCTCATTCGAAACGCGTGCGGCGTCAGCGTCGCCCGTCACCCGGGCGCCACCGCCGCCGTTGCGGCGGTGGCCGGCTGCACCGCCCTGCTGTTCGCGGTCGTTGCGCACCGGGTGCTCGGCGACTCGATCGCCGGGCTCACGCTGGGCGCGATCGCCACCGTATTCGCGGCGGTCGCCGGCTTTCTGGCGGTGCCCGGGCCGCCGGGTGCGGGTGGCGTGCTGCTGGCCGCGATGGGCGTGGCGGTGATGTCGGTGCTGGCGATGCGCCTGTCGGGTTGTGGGTTTGTCACCTTGACCGCGGTGTCGTGCGCGGCGCTGGTCGTCGCCGTCGCCGCGCTGGCGGGTGTGTTCACCGCGGCCCCGCCGCGCAGCATCGCGTCGGTGTCCGCGCTGGTGTCCTTCGGGCTGCTCGGCATGGCGGCGCGGGTGTCGATCGTGCTGGCCGGATTGTCCCCGCGGCTGCAGCCGGACGTCGACGCCGCGGATCGCTTGGCCGCCAAGGCGATCCGCGCCGACAACTGGCTGACCGGCCTGCTGGCCGCGTTTGCCGGGTCGGCGGCTCTCGGCGCCGTCGTCACAGCGCTCACCGGCGCGCCGAGCCCCGGCTGCATCGCTTTCGCCGCCGTCACGGGTTCGCTCCTGCTGTTGTATGCGCGCGGCGTCGATATCAAAAGGCGGTTGATCTTCGTCGTCACCGGAATCGCCACCATCGGAACCACATTCGGTGTCGTCGCGGTCGGCAGTCCGGATCGCGGACCGTGGATCGCGGGGGCAACGTCGATGCTGGCCGCCGCGGCGATGTACCTCGGCTTCGCGGCACCCGCGATATCGCCGTCGCCGGTGCTGCGGCGGGGCGTCGAGCTGCTGGAGTGTCTGGCCCTGATCGCGATGGTGCCCCTGACGGGCTGGATATGCGGCCTTTATGGCGTCGTTCGTGGCTTGAATCCGCCATGGAGTTGACCGCGTCGTGCGCCGTGCGGCTGCTGGCGGTCTCGGCGCTGATGGCGCTGGCCCAGTTCGGCACGCCGGCGGCGCACGCGGTTTCACCGCCGAAGATCGACGACCGGCGGCTGCCGAAACCGGCCCTGCCCGCGCCGCCGCGGCCGACCGTGCAACGCGAGGTTTGTACGGCGATGTCGGCGGACTCGGGGCCGGGCGGCAACCAGCTCGCCAACCTCGACTTGCCCCGGGTCTGGCAACTCACCCGCGGCGCCGGCCAGCGGGTCGCGGTCATCGACACCGGCGTCGCGCGGAACCGCCGGCTGCCCAACCTGGTTCCCGGGGGTGACTACGTGTCCACCGGCGACGGCACCCAGGACTGCGACGCACACGGCACCCTGGTGGCCGGGATCATCGCCGCGGCGACGGATCCCGACGGCGACGGCTTCGGCGGCGTCGCGCCCGACGCCACGCTGATCAGCATCCGCCAGTCCAGCGCCAAGTTCACCGCGGCCGACGACCGCTCCAGCGCGGGGGTGGGCGACGTCGACACCATGGCAAAGGCCGTCCGGACGGCCGCCGACCTCGGCGCGTCGGTGATCAACATTTCGTCGGTCGCCTGCGTTCCGATCGCGGCGCCGCTCGACGACCGGGCGCTGGGCGCCGCGCTCGCGTACGCGGTCGACGTCAAGAACGCGGTAGTGGTGGCGGCGGCGGGCAACACCGGCGGCGCAGGGCAGTGCCCGCCGCAGCGCCCAGACGCGACCTGGGACACCGCCACCGTCGCGGTCAGTCCCGCCTGGTACGACGACTACGTGCTCACCGTCGGTTCGGTCAATCCCGACGGGATCCCGTCGGCCTTTACCCTTGCCGGACCCTGGGTGGACGTCGCCGCCGTCGGCGAAGGGGTGAATTCGCCTGGCGCGTCACCGCTTTCGGGTACCAGTTACGCGGCGCCCGTCGCCAGCGGGTTGGCCGCGCTCATCCGGGCCCGGTTCCCGACGATGACCGCGCGGCAGGTGATGCAGCGCATCGAGTCGACCGCGCATCATCCGCCCGCGGGTTGGGACCCGGTCACCGGCAACGGCACGATCGACGCCCTCGCCGCGGTCAGCTCCGACCCGGCGCCGCCCATCGGCAACCCGAAGCCAGACCCGGCGCCGGTGCCGATTCCACCCTCTCGCACCCCTGCGCCGGCTGACCATCACGGCCGCAACACCGCACTCGGCGGCGCGGCGATCTGCTTGGTTGCGCTGGTGGCGGCCCTGGTCGCCGGCGCGGTCCGGGGCCGGCTAAGGGGGTCCCGACACGGTGTCCCGAGCGACTGACGCGCTTTGCCTGCTCAGCTCGGGTCCCGACGGCAACGCCGCCAGCATCGGCCAGGGCGCCGGCGCGGCGGCCGGCGGTAGCCCCAGGTCGTGCGCCGCGTCGTCGTCGCGGATCGCGAACCGCACCCCGGTGTCGGTGATGAGGTACCGCGCGCCGGCCTGGCCATCGGCCCGCACATAGGCGCTTCGGCCCGGCGGCAGGTACACCGCGTCCAGCGCGGGACCGGGTCCGTCGGCTTGCGACAGGGCCACCGGCACCCGGCCGTCCGGCAGCGGCAGCCCGCTTCCCGCGACGACGGCGACGGCGGAGCGCCCGGGCGCGGCGGGCGCCCAGGTCGCGCACACGGTGGTATCGGCGCCCGTCAGGTCGCCGTCGCCGGGTGCGCGGTCCGGAAAGGTTGCCACCGGCAGCGCGGTGACGATCGGCGCGCCACGGATGGCATCCGGCGCCACCGCGATGATGTTCGCGCTGCCCTGCGAATTGCCGAAGCGCAGCAGATCGGCGGTCACCTGACCGATTCGCTGCACGCCCCGGGCCAATACGACGTAATACTCGTCACCTCCTGCGCGCGTGATGCGCAACACGGCGCCCACCGGAAATCCGGTCAGGGCGGCGGCCTTTGTGCCCGCGTCGCGAATCCGCGGGGCCGTGATCGGCGGCGCCTCCGGGACGGCCTTCAGCAACGATTGCGAGACGATTCGCGGCGCGCGGCCCTCCAGTCGCAGCGCTCGCACGACCGCGGCGTCGGCGAGGTCCACCACCGCCCGCTGCCCGTCGTAAAGCAGGTAGGCCGGCGAACCCGGGCCGGCAGTCACCAGCACGGCCTGCCCGGGGCTCAGGCGGCGGACCGCCGATCCCGCAGGGGGCCCGATGACGACCGTCGTCGACGCATTGCCGTCCGTATCGCAGATCGTCCACACCGATTCGTCGCCCGCCAGCGGCGGGGCGAGAAGCTGCGGTGCACCCGGAATGCCCAGCAGCGGGCCACGTTTGGTGCGCGCCAACTCGGATTCGCGCACCGGCCGCGGGTTGGCGTCGGTCGCGGCGATCAACCGCGCCGAGGCCAGGTTCAGCACCGGATGCCAGGCGTCGCCCACCCGCACGTACAGCGCCCCGGATTCTCGACCCATCACGATCCGTGCGCGATCAAGCCCCGCCGGCGGCCGTAGCAAAGCAAGACATCCGGATCCGGCCACGACGAGGGCGGCCAGCACGCACCCCGCCGTCAGTGCTACGGTCCGCGCCCGCGGCTGCGGGCCGGCCACGCCGGTGCCGCGGCTCAGCAAGGCGCACTCGATGCGGCGCAGCAGAAATCGGTAAGCGCTGATTTGCAGACGGGTTTGCGATTGCCGAGACACTGCGGCGTCCAAAATCTCCCCGCGAAGTTTGTCGAATCAGAATTTCTGGTCCACGTTAAACCGCAGGTTGAGTAGGCTGCAGGAGTTTATCCACAGGGCGGCCGAGTTTCGGTTTTGCCGGATGCGGGTAAAATTTCGGCGTGTTTATTCACCGCATACTCGGCCGTCCGTGCCCTACGGCCCTCAGCGGGCGGTCGGGGGGTCGCTGGCTCGGCCTGGGCGCTTCCGCACTGCTCTCCGCCACCGGCCTGCTCGCCCTCCCTACCACGGCGCCGACCGCCTCCGCGGACAATTGTCCGGACGCCGAGGTCGTTTTCGCGCGAGGCACCAACGAGCCTCCCGGCATGGGGCGGGTCGGTGACGCCTTCGTCGACTCGCTGCGCCAGCAGACCGGCGGCATGAACATCGCCACATACGGGGTGAACTACGCCGCCAGCAAGCTGCAGCTGCACGGCGGCGACGGCGCCAACGACGTGATCAATCACGTCAAGAAGACGGCGTCGGATTGCCCGAATACCAAGATCGTGTTGGGTGGCTACTCGCAGGGCGCGTCGGTGATCGACATCGTGGCAGGCGTGCCGATCGGGGGCATCAGCTGGGGCAGTCAGCTGCCGCCGGAGCTCGCGAGCCACGTCGCGGCGGTTGCCACGTTCGGTGACGTGGCCGACCGCGCCGGCGGGTCGCTGCCGGCCCAGAGCGCGATGTTCGGCTCCAAGGCGATCGACCTGTGCAACCCCAACGACCCGATCTGTCACGCGGGGCAGGGCAACGAGTGGAGCGGGCACACCGAGGGGTATGTGCCGGTGTACACCACTCAGGCCGCGGCGTTCGTCGCGTCCAAGCTGTTGGCCGGGACCGGGCAGCAGGTGCCCGGATTCGGCCCGGCGACGCCCGGGTACGGCCCGCAGGCGCCGGGCTACGGCCCGCAGACGCCGGGGTATGGGCCGCAGACGCCGGGGTATGGGCCGCAGGCCCCGGGATCCGCACCGTCCATCCACGACCCCGCGCCCGGGGCGCCCGCTCCTATGACCCCCGCACCGTCGGCCCCCGGACCCACGGGCCCTGCGCCTGGAGCGCCCGCGGCGCCCACGCCGGCACCCGATTTGGTCTCGGCGATTCACTGACGGCAGGGGCCATCCTGCTGATGGCCTACTAATATCGGGCCATGAGGTTGCCCGGTTTCGCGGCCGCGGCGTTGCTCGCCGCGACGTCGGTGATCGCCACGGCGCCCATTGCCTCGGCGGGGTGCCCTGGTGCCGAGGTGGTTTTCGCCCGGGGCCGGGAGGAACCGCCGGGACTCGGCGCCGTCGGCGACGCGTTCCTCAACTCACTGCGCGGCAAGACGCGCATGCCGGTTGGGGCGTATGGCGTCAACTACCCCGCGAACATCAGCGTCGACAGCGGCGCCAACGACATGGGCGCGCACGTTCGATCCATGGCCGCAAGTTGCCCGAACACCCGCGAGGTGCTCGGCGGCTATTCCCTGGGCGCGGAGGTGGCCGACCTAGCGACCTGGGGCCGGATACCGCCGGGCGTGGATCAGCACGTCGCGGCGGTCGCGCTGTTCGGCAACGGCACCCGACAGGTAGCCCCCGCCTTCGCCGGTAAGACGATCGACCAGTGCGCACAAGGCGACCCGATCTGTGGCAAAGGCATGCGCTGGGCGTCACACCTGCAGCCCGCGTACATCGATTCCGGCCTGGTGGATCAGGCCGCCGGCTTCGCCGCCGCAAGACTGTAGTCAGCCAAATCGTTACCGGCGCTTGACCATAGGCCCCTAGCATCGTTGTGTGCGACTTATCCGCTTCGGGCTGACCGTCGTATTTCTCGCGGCGGTCGCGTTTTTTGTCGCGCCGAAGCTGTTGCCGCTCGCCTGGGCGTCGTGCCCCGACGCCGAGGTGGTGTTCGCCCGGGGGACCGACGAGCCTCCGGGCGTCGGGCGGGTGGGCCAGGCGTTCATCAGCTCGCTTCGCCAGCACACCAGCAAAAGCGTTGGCGCATATGCGGTTAACTATCCCGCCAACAAGGACTTCCTGGCCGCCGCCGACGGCGCGAACGACACCAGCAACCACGTCCAGCGGATGGCGAACAACTGCCCCAACACCAAGCTGGTGCTCGGCGGGTATTCGCAAGGAGCTGCCGTCATCGACATCGTCACCGCCGCACCAGTTCCCGGCCTTGGCTTCCGCCAGCCGTTGCCCGCCGACGCCGCCACCCACGTCGCCGCGGTGGCCCTGTTCGGCAATCCGTCTGCCCGCGCCAGCAGACTGATGAGCGCCCTGACCCCGAATTTCGACGGCAAGACCATCGATCTGTGCAACACCGGCGACCCGATCTGCTCGAACGGCAACCAGTGGAAAGCGCACCTGAGCTACGTGCCCGGATCGACCACCCAGGCCGCCAGTTTCGTCGCGGCCCGCGTCTAATCAGGCGTGCGCAGGTCCCGGGTGATCAGGGTCCGCGACGCGAGCTCGTTGTCGGGTGGATAGTCCACGCCGATCAACGTCAAGCCGTGCGCGGGCGCGGCCGCGAAATCGCTGGACCGGTCCGTCGCGGTGAGCAGGTCGCGACACCAGCCGACCGCGCGCCTGTGCTCGCCGACGGCGAGCAGCGCCCCGACCAGCGACCGCACCATCGACCAGCAGAACGCGTCGGCCGTCACGTGCGCGGTGATCCGCTCGCCGTCGCGCGACCACTCCAGCCGCTGCAGGTCGCGAATGGTGGTGGCCCCGTCGCGCTGGCGGCAGAACGCCGCGAAGTCGTGCAGCCCCAACAGGTCTCGCGAAGCCGCGTTCATCGCATCCAGGTCCAGTGCCCGCGGCCACGCGGTGACGTAGCGCGCCTGCTGCGGCTCGGCCCCATAGGGCGCCGTGGACAACCGATAGAGGTAATGGCGACGCAGCGCCGAGAAGCGGGCATCGAAACCGGTTGGGGCGCGGGCAATGCGGAGCACCCGGACATCGGTGGGCAGGAACCGGCCCAGACGCCGCAGCAGCGGCAGAAACTCCGGTTCGCCGGCGCGCGGTGAGCGCGGATACGCGTTCGGCAGCGCGTCGGCCGGCACGTCGACGTGTGCCACCTGGCCGGTGGCGTGCACGCCCGTGTCGGTGCGCCCGGCGGCGCGCAGCCGCACCGGGGTGCGGAAGACGGTCGTCAGCGCCTCATCGAGGACGCCGGCGACGGTGCGCTGCCCGGCCTGGGTTGCCCAGCCCGCGAAATCCGTTCCGTCGTAGGCGATGTCGAGCCGCAGACGGACTTCCTCGCTAACTGTCGGTGGCTCCGTCGCCCTCATCGGCGGCCTCAGCCTTGGCGTCTTCGGCCGCGACGTCCTCCGCCGCGACGTCCTCGGCCGTCGGGCCCTCCGCCGCCTCCGGCTCGACCGCCGCCTGCGGTGCTGCCGCGGCCGCGACGGGAGCGTCAGCCTTCTTCGAGGCTTTCACCCGGCGCGCCCGATCGGCCTCCGAGGTCACCGTCTTCTCCCGCACCAGCTCGATGACCGCCATCGGGGCGTTGTCGCCCTTGCGCGCCTCGACCTTGATGATCCGGGTGTAGCCGCCGTTGCGGTCGGCGAAGAACGGCCCGATCTCCTCGAACAAGGCATGCACGATGTCCTTGTCGCGGATCTTCTTCAGCACCTCTCGACGGTTGTGCAGCGTGCCCTTCTTCGCGTGCGTGATCAGCTTCTCCGCGTACGGCCGCAGCGCACGGGCCTTCGGCTCGGTCGTCTTGATCCGACCGTGCTCGAACAGCGACGTGGCCAGGTTGGCCAGAAGGGCCTTCTGGTGCGAAGACGACCCGCCGAGGCGAGGGCCCTTGGTGGGCTTGGGCATTGCTGACGCTCCTGTCTAGATTCTCAAGGCCGCTGAAAAGCGTTAGAGCTGTTCGGTTTCGGCGTAGTCCTGGTCGTCGTAGGCACCCTCGCTGGACCAGGTCCCGGTGGCGACGTCGTAGCCGGCAACGTCGGACGGGTCGAAGCTCGGCGGGCTGTCCTTGAGCGACAGACCCAGCTGGTGCAGCTTGACCTTCACCTCGTCGATGGACTTCTGGCCGAAGTTGCGGATGTCGAGCAGGTCCGACTCGGTGCGGCTGACCAGCTCGCCCACGGTGTGCACGCCCTCGCGCTTGAGGCAGTTGTAGGACCGCACGGTCAGATCCAGGTCGTCGATCGGCAGCGCGAACGATGCGATGTGGTCGGCCTCCGCCGGCGACGGCCCGATCTCGATGCCCTCGGCCTCGACGTTGAGTTCGCGTGCCAGGCCGAACAATTCGACCAGGGTCTTACCCGCCGATGCCAGCGCGTCGCGCGGGGTGATCGAGCTCTTGGTCTCCACGTCCAGGATCAGCTTGTCGAAGTCGGTGCGCTGCTCGACACGGGTGGCGTCCACCTTGTAGGTGACCTTGAGCACCGGCGAGTAGATGGAATCGACTGGAATACGGCCGATTTCGGCGCCGGAAGCCCGGTTCTGCACCGCCGGGACGTAGCCGCGGCCCCGCTCGACGACCAGTTCGACCTCGAGCTTGCCCTTGTCGTTCAGCGTCGCGATGTGCATGCCCGGGTTGTGCACGGTGACACCGGCGGGCGGCACGATGTCACCCGCGGTGACCTCGCCGGGGCCCTGCTTGCGCAGGTACATGGTGACCGGCTCGTCCTCCTCGGAGGACACGACCAGGCCCTTGAGGTTCAGGATGATGGCGGTGACGTCCTCTTTGACGCCGGGAACGGTGGTGAACTCGTGCAGCACGCCGTCGATGCGGATGCTGGTGACCGCCGCCCCTGGGATCGACGACAGCAGTGTCCGCCGCAGCGAATTGCCCAGGGTGTAACCGAATCCCGGCTCCAGCGGTTCGATGACGAACTGGGACCGGGTGTCGGTGAGGATCTCCTCCGACAGTGTGGGTCGCTGTGAGATCAGCATGGTGTTTCTTCTTCTCCTTCTCGGCACCCGCTATTTGATGCCGCTAAGTCCGCACCGGCTGGTGCGGAAGCATTACTTCGAGTAGTACTCGACGATCAGCTGCTCGGTGAGCGGCACCTCGATCTGCGCGCGCTCGGGCAATTGGTGGATCAGGATGCGCTGGCGCTCCCCCACGACCTGCAACCAGCTCGGGATCGGGCGCTCACCCGCGGTCTCCCGCGCGATCTGGAACGGCACCGAGTTCACCGACTTGTCCCGCACGTCGATGATGTCGTACTGCGACACCCGGTAGCTGGGGACGTCGACGCGCACGCCGTTGACCGTGAAGTGGCCGTGGGTGACGAGCTGACGGGCCATCCGTCGGGTCCGGGCCAGCCCGGCGCGGTAGATCACGTTGTCCAGCCGACTCTCCAGGATCTGCAGCAGCTCGTCGCCGGTCTTGCCGGGACGGCCTGCCGCCTCCTCGTAGTAGCGGCGGAACTGCTTTTCCATCACGCCGTAGGTGAAGCGGGCCTTCTGCTTCTCCTGCAGCTGCAGCAGGTACTCGCTTTCCTTGATCCGGGCGCGACCGTGCTGGCCGGGCGGGTAGGGACGCTTCTCGAAGGCCTGGTCGCCGCCGACGAGGTCGGTGCGGAACCGGCGCGATTTGCGAGTAACGGGTCCGGTGTAACGAGCCATCGGTTGTTTCTCCTCCTAGACCCTGCGTCGCTTCGGCGGGCGCACGCCGTTGTGCGGCTGCGGGGTGACGTCGGAGATCGCGCCGACCTCCAGACCGGCGGCCTGCAGCGAACGGATCGCGGTCTCCCGGCCCGAGCCCGGGCCCTTCACGAACACGTCGACCTTGCGCACCCCGTGCTCCTGGGCCTTGCGGGCGGCGTTCTCGGCGGCCAGCTGCGCGGCGAACGGGGTCGATTTCCGCGAGCCCTTGAAGCCGACGTGGCCCGACGACGCCCAGGCGATGACGTTGCCCTGCGGGTCGGTGATCGTCACGATCGTGTTGTTGAACGTGCTCTTGATGTGCGCCGCGCCGTGCGGGACGTTCTTCTTTTCCCGCCTGCGGGTCTTCTGTCCCTTCTTGGGCGCCGCAGCACCACTTGCCTTCTTCGGTGGCATCGGTTACCTGGCCTTCTTCTTGCCTGCGATGGTGCGCTTGGGCCCCTTGCGGGTCCGCGCGTTGGTCTTTGTCCGCTGGCCGCGCACCGGCAGGCCGCGGCGATGCCGCAGGCCCTGGTAGCAGCCGATCTCGATCTTGCGGCGGATGTCGCCCTGCACCTCGCGGCGCAGATCGCCCTCCACCTTCAGGTTGGCCTCGATGTAGTCACGCAGGTGGGTCAGCTGGTCGTCGGTGAGGTCCTTGGTCCGCAGATCCTTGTCGATGCCGGTGGCCGCCAAGATCTCGTTGGAGCGGGTGCGGCCGATGCCGAAGATGTAGGTCAGGGCGATCTCCATCCGCTTGTCGCGCGGCAGATCGACGCCTACTAGTCGAGCCATGTGTGGCGTTTCCTCTTGTCTCTAGCGGAGGTCTGGTCCCAGTCCGTTCCCTGACCCAAAGGGTGGGGCCCGGCCTCCGTCCGGGCGTGGATGAGCTGGCCCATCTCGTATAGATGCCAGCCGCTCACTGGTGCTGGGAGGTCTGCATTCAGTTGTATGGGCGCGCTAGCCCTGTCGCTGCTTGTGGCGCGGATCGGAGCAGATCACCATGACCCGCCCATGCCGACGGATCACCCTGCACTTGTCGCAGATTGGCTTCACGCTCGGGTTGACCTTCACGGCTTTTCGATCCTGTTCTCGTCTGTTGGTTGATTACTTGTACCGGTACACGATGCGGCCCCGGGACAGGTCGTAGGGCGAGAGCTCCACCACCACCCGGTCCTCGGGCAGGATGCGGATGTAGTGCTGCCGCATCTTGCCGCTGATGTGGGCAAGCACCTTGTGGCCGTTCTCCAGCTCGATGCGAAACATCGCATTGGGCAGGGGCTCGACCACGCGGCCCTCGACCTCTATGGCGCCGTCCTTCTTGGCCATAACCTCTCGTCAAATCCTCGTCGTTTGGTTTCGTTGCGTCTGCGCCCGTATCGGCGCAGCATTCACACCGACTTGAAACGTGAGCCGGTGACCGGAAAATTTCCTAGGGACTGGGCACGCAAAAAGTCGGCACGAGACACCGCACCGTCTGGCCACTTTACCCGCAGGGCCACAGTCGGCGCAAAATACCGCCGCGCGCCGAGCCAAGGCCGGAGCCCCTCGCCGCTCGACCCCGCGGCGAACCCGGCGTCAACTGTCCCTATTTCGGCCGCAGCGCGACAATCTTGTTGTTGCGGCCCCCGACGTAGACGGTGCCATTGTTGTCGACCGCCAAGCCCCACGGGTAATCGAGGCCGGTGAAGGGCAGCACGACCTGCTGGCTCGAGCCCACCGGAAGCTTCAGCGCACGATTACCCGCGCTGTCGGTCACGTACACGGCGCCCTTGTTGTCCACCGTCACGCCCCCGGGGTCGGAGAGGCCGACGAAGGGCAGCGTGGTTTGGGCCCTCGAGTCGGGGGCCAACGACAGCACCCGATTGTTGCCCCCATCGGCGACGTAGACGGTGCCGGTGGCCCCCACCACCAGGCCGGTTGGGGCGTTTAGACCGGTGAAGGGCAGCTCGTACTGCCTGGTCGAGCCCGTGGCGAGCGCAACCACCCGATTCCTGGCGGTGTCGGTGACGTAGACGGTGCGGGCATTGTCCACCGTCAGGCCGGTCGGATGGACGAGGTCGGTGAAGGGCAGCTGAATCTGCTTGCGCGAGCCGGGCGGGAGGACCAGCACCCGCTTGTTGCCGGAGTCGTTGACGTAGACGGTGCCGGTGTTATCCGCCGTCACACCGCTCGGATAGCTGAGGCCCTCGAACGGCAGGACGGCCGGTTCGGTCGAGCCCGCGGACAGCGCCAGCACCCGGTTGTGCATGGTGTCGGCGACGTACACCGTGCCGCCGATGTCGACCGACAGCCCTTGCGGTTCTCGCAGGCCGGTGAAGGGCAGCGTCGTCTGCCGGGGGTTCCCGGGCGGTGGGCCATGGTCGCCGAGGACGGCCAGGGCCACGACGACGGCGACGGCCACCGCAAGCAGGGCCGCGACCGAGACGACGACGGGTTTGCGGCGCCACCACGGCGGGGACGGCCGAGGCGGGGTGCGCGACGGTCCGGCCGCGGCGGCGGGCATCGGCGCGGTGAGGGCGTCGCGGGCGGCTCGCGCCAGCTCCAGCGCGGTGGCGTAGCGCTCGCGCGGGTCCTTGGCCATGCCCTTGGCGATGACCGCGTCGAACGCCCGCGGCAGCCCGGGCCTGGTCTCCGACGGCCGCGGCGGCGGGGTGACGAGGTGGTTGCCCACCTGTTGCTCCAGGCTGTCGCCGGGGAACGCGTGCTCCGCGGTCAAGCATTCGTACAGCACACAGGCCAGCGAATAGATGTCGGAGCGGGCGTCGATCGGAGGGGCGCCGACCTCCTGGGTTCTGAACCGCTCCGGTGCCATGTAATGGAACGTCCCGATCACGTCGCCGACGCTTGTCAAACCCCGCTCGCCTATCGCCAGGGCGATTCCGAAATCGATCAGATAGGCATAGTCGTCGTCGAGCAAAATGTTGGATGGCTTGACATCGCGGTGCAGCAGTCCCGCCTTGTGCGCCGCCTGCAACGCCTTGGCCACCTGCTCGACGATGTTCACCGCCCGTGCCGGCGGTAGGGGCCCGGCGTTCAGGAGCGACTGTAAGTCCGTGCCCTCGATCAGCCGCATGTCCACGAACAGCCGCCCGCCGATCTCCCCATAGGTGTGAATCGGCACGATGTGCGGGCTGTTCAACCGCGCGGCGGCATGGGCTTCGCGACGGAACCGCTGCTGGAACACCTCGTCGCGGGAAATCGCGGCGGGCAGAATCTTGATCGCGACGATCCGGTCGATGACGGTGTCGTGGGCGCGCCACACCTCACCCATGCCGCCCCGGCCGAGCAACTCGATCAGCCGATAGTTTCCGAACCACGTTCCCTGCAACGAGCCCCTCCACAAGCACGGCGACTTCCGCAAAATCGCAAATTAACTGCGCCCATTTATTTCCGACGGATTATATTCACCGATTCCGCGCATTACGGATTCTTTGATTTTCCATGCGAACCGGAATAGCGCCCGCGCACCGCCGGTTGCAGCGACCATGACCGATTCTGCTGCTCGCAAGCCCAACCTCGGCCGGTTCGGATCGTTCGGACGCGGCGTCACGCCCCAGCAAGCCAAGGAGATCGAGTCCCTGGGATACGGGGCCGTCTGGGTGGGCGGGTCACCACCCGCCGAGCTGGCCTGGGTCGAACCGATCCTCGAAGCCACCACCACGCTGCAGGTCGCCACCGGCATCGTCAACATCTGGACGGCGCCCGCCAAGGCGGTGGCCGACTCGTTCCACCGGATCGACAAGGCCTATCCCGGCCGCTTCCTGCTCGGCATCGGCGTGGGCCATCGCGAGGCGATCACCGAATACCGCAAGCCCTACGACGCGCTGGTGCAGTACCTGAACCAGCTCGACGACTACGGTGTGCCCGCCCACCGTCGCGTGGTGGCGGCGTTGGGCCCGCGGGTCGTGAAGCTTTCGGCGGAGCGCAGCGCGGGCGCGCATCCCTACCTGACCACCCCCGAGCACACCGCGCACGCCCGGGAGCTGATCGGCCCGTCGGCGTTCCTGGCGCCCGAGCACAAGGCGGTGCTGACCACCGACGCGGAAAAGGCGCGCGCGGTGGGCCGCAAGGCGCTCGACATCTATTTCAACCTGGCCAACTACCGCAACAGCTGGAAGCGGCTGGGCTTTTCCGACGACGAGGTCACCCGGCCCGGCAGCGACCGCCTGGTGGACGCGGTGGTGGCCTATGGCACCGTGGACCAGATCGCGGCGCGGCTGAAGGAGCACCTCGACGCCGGGGCCGACCACGTCCCGGTGCAGATCCTGACCAAAGATGAAAACCTGGTTCCGGCGCTGGCCGAGCTGGCCGGGCCGCTCGGACTGAATGGCACGTGAGGTAACCGCGTAGGGGGGACGCAGATGACCGACGCAGTTTCGCTGAAACCCGACCTGGGCCGCTTCGGCGCCTGGCTGCCCACCCGCTCCCTCACCCCGGAGTTGGCCGCGGGCCTCGAGTCGCTGGGCTACGGCGCCGCCTGGGTCGGCGGGTCACCCGACGCCGACCTGGCCTGGGTCGAGCCCTCCCTGGCGCGGACCACGTCGCTGCAACTGGTCGCCGGGATCGTCAACATCTGGTCCGCGCCGGCTCAGGCCGTCGCCCAGTCCTTCGGGCGCATCGAAGACGCCTATCCGGGAAGGTTTTTGCTCGGCATCGGGGTGGGCCATCGCGAACACACCGAGGAGTACGTGAAGCCGTACGACGCCCTGGTCGGTTACCTCGACGACCTCGACGCGGCGATGGTGCCGACCAGCCGTCGGGTGCTGGCGGCGCTCGGGCCGCGGGTGCTGCGGCTGGCCGCGGAACGCAGCGCGGGCGCGCACCCGTACCTCACCACACCCGAACACACGGCCAAGGCGCGCGACCTGATGGGCAAGTCGGTGTTCCTGGCGCCCGAACACAAGGTGGTGCTCACCACCGACCGTGACGAAGCCCGCGCGGTCGGCCGTCGATTCCTGGACCACTACCTGGGGCTGAGCAACTACGTGAACAACTGGCTGCGGTCCGGATTCACCCATGACGACGTGCGAAAGCCGGGCAGCAACAGGCTGATCGACGCGATGGTGGCCTACGGCAGTCCGGAGGCCATCGTGGCTCGCCTCAACGAGCATTGCGAGGCCGGCGCCGACCACGTGGCGATCCAGGTGCTGGGCGGCTCGGACGAAGAGACGCTGCTGCCCGCACTGGGCGAACTGGCCGGGCCGCTGGGGCTAACCCGCGGAAACTGACCACCGCACTCGGTTAGGGTTTGATTCATGCGCCTGCTGGTCACCGGTGGCGCCGGGTTCATCGGCACCAATTTCGTTCACAGCACCGTCCGCGAGCGTCCGGACGTCGCGGTGACGGTGCTCGACGCCATGACCTACGCGGGCCGGCGCGAGTCGCTGGCCGACGTCGACGACGCCATCAGGCTGGTGGTGGGTGACATCACCGACGCCGCGCTGGTTTCCACGCTGGTCGCCGAGTCCGACGCGGTGGTGCATTTCGCCGCCGAAAGCCACGTGGACAATGCGCTGGACGACCCGGAGCCGTTTCTGCACACCAACGTGATCGGGACCTACACCATCCTGGAGGCGGTGCGACGCTACGGCGTGCGGCTGCACCACATCTCGACCGACGAGGTCTACGGCGACCTGGAGCTCGACGACCCGCAGCGGTTCACCGAGTCGACGCCCTACAACCCGTCGAGCCCGTACTCGGCGACCAAGGCGGCGGCCGACATGCTGGTCCGGGCCTGGGTGCGCTCGTATGGGGTGCGCGCGACAATCTCCAATTGCTCCAACAACTACGGGCCGTATCAGCACGTCGAGAAGTTCATTCCGCGCCAGATCACCAACGTGCTCACCGGCCGGCGGCCCAAGTTGTACGGCCGCGGCGCGAACGTTCGGGACTGGATCCACGTCGACGACCACAACAGCGCGGTCTGGCGGATCCTGGAAAAGGGCGAGATCGGCCGGACATACCTGATCAGCGCCGAGGGCGAGCGCGACAACCGCACGGTGCTGCGCACCCTGCTGCAGATGATGGGACGCGATCCCGACGACTTCGACCAGGTCACCGACCGCGTCGGTCACGACCTGCGGTACGCGATCGACCCGTCGGCGTTGTGCGACGAATTGTGTTGGGCGCCAAAGCACACCGACTTCGACGAGGGTCTGCGCGCCACCATCGACTGGTATCGGGCCAACGAATCCTGGTGGCGTCCGCTGAAGGATGCCGCCGAGGCGCGCTACGAAGAGCGCGGTCAGTGACATGAAGGTTCGCGAGCTCGCCGTCCCGGGCGCCTGGGAGATCACTCCCGATATCCACGGCGACTCCCGCGGCCTGTTCTTCGAGTGGCTCACCGATCGCGGGTTCACCGGCTTTGCCGGTCACTCGCTGGACGTCCGGCAGGCCAACTGCTCGGTCTCGGCGGCCGGCGTGCTGCGCGGCCTGCACTTCGCCCAGCTGCCGCCGAGCCAGGCCAAGTATGTGACCTGCGTGTCCGGGGCGGTGTTCGACGTCGTCGTCGACATCCGTTTGGGCTCACCGACATTCGGCCGCTGGGATTCGGTGGTGCTCGACGACTCCGAGCGCAGGTCGACCTACATCTCCGAGGGCCTCGCGCATGGATTCCTTGCACTGCAAGACAATTCGACGGTGATGTACCTGTGCTCGGCGGAATACAACCCGAAGCGTGAGCACACCATCTGTGCGACGGACCCGGCGCTGGCCATCGACTGGCCATTGGTCGACGGCGCCGCCCCGAGCTTGTCGGACCGCGACGCGGCGGCTCCCAGCTTCGAGGATGTCCGCGAATCCGGGCTCCTACCCACGTGGGAGGAGACGCAGCGGTTCATCGCCGGCCTGCGGCAGCGCCTTGGATAGCGCGACTTATCGAATTAGAGTGCAAAGATGAACGTCACACGGAGCTTTGCAGTCGTGGCCACCGTCGGCGCCGTCGCGATCGGGGCGGCGGCGCCCGCATCCGCCGAGGAGATGAGCGGCCACTTCATCGACACCTCCACGGACTCCAAAGGCTTTTCCACGACCGCAGATTTCTACTTCACTCCGTGCGGTGACGGCTGCGCGAACGTAGCCAAGGACACGCCGTCCGGCCCAACCAGTCAGGCTCACTTGATCAATGGTCAATGGATCATGGACTTCATCGACCGTGATGACTGCGCGGACGGTACGAAGGTTGAGGGCGCGCTCATGGTCCACATGACGTGGGACCCGAATTCCCTCGCGGGCACGTCGCAAAGCACCGTGCTCATGCCGGCGTGCGGCGATTCGGTGGGCTACACGTTCACCAATAACGAGCAACTCACGCGGGCGGCCTGAAGTAACTCCGGCCCCACCCGACCAGAGCTCCCGCCCACAACAGCACCGTCAGCGCCTCGGCAACCACGCTGATTACGGCATGGGGTGATGGGTCCCAGCCGCGCTCGGCGAAGCCGAACAGTCCGACCGTCCTCGACAGGGCGAACGCGAGCAGGGACCCGCCGGCCACCGCGGCGGCGACCCACTGCAGCCAACCCGGCCCGCCCAGGATGATCAGCAGCGCCAAGGCGAACGAGACGCTGGCCTGGACGAGGAAGGCGGTGCCGATCGTCGCAATGTGTTGGTAGCCATGAATATACAGGTACGCGTGGCTGGTGGCGCTGACCGCCAGGGACAGGGCCAGACCGAGCCGAAGCAGGAATGTCATTGCAGCGTGGCCTCTTTCAGTGCCAGCGCGGCCTGCCCCTTGGTGTAGCTGACCTCGCGAATGCCCAGGGCGTCGCGCAGCTTGCCGGCCGGCAGCGTGACCGGCTTGGGCGCGGGCCCGTCACCCGGGCGCGGCAACGGATAGGCGGTCGTCGTGCCGGTGTAGAACGTCACGTTGCCCTCCGTTTTGGAAAACAGTTGGTGGACATGCCCGTTGATGCACGTGACCGACGAGAACCGGCGCAGGTAGCTGAGCGCCTGGGTGGCGTCGTCGGTGCCCCAGCCCCAGTCCGGGTACATCGCGAACAACGGGATGTGACTGAACACGACGATGGGGGTGTCACTCGACAATCCCGCGACGTCTTTTTCGACGAACTCCAGCTGGTCGACGCCCAAGTGCCCGAGCTTCTTCAGGTTCAGGGTGTTCACCAGTGCGATCACGTGGACACCGGCGATGTCGAAGCTGTACCAGCCGTCGCCGCGGGTCCCCCCGCCGAACACGCTGCGGTACTTCTGCCCCGCGTCGTCGACCGAATCGTGTTCGCCCGGCACTGTGAACACGTGCGGCGTGTGCAGCTTGGAGAGCATCTGCCTGACCTGATCGAACTGGTCGGTTGTCGACAGGTGCGTGAGGTCGCCGGTGTGGATGACGAAATCCGGTGTGTAGCCGAGGCTGTTGAGCTGATCGATCGCGTGGCCGAAGGTGCCGGTGACGTCCGGATTGGGCGGACCGGTGAAGCCGATGTGGCTGTCGCTCACCTGCGCGAACCGCAGCGTGGGCCGGGCGCCGGCGTGCGAGGCAGAAGCCGAGCCGGCGACGTGCGAGATGACCTCGCCACCGACGACGGCAAAACCGACCGCCGCGCCGAACCACGCCGAGTGCCGAATCAGCTGGCGACGTGTCATCGTCTTCGGGTCTGGACTGCTACTCATCCCGTCACCACCACGGTGCCGCGCATCATCGGGTGGATGGAGCAGACGTAGTCGAATGTGCCCGCCGTAGGGAAGGTGTGCGAGAAGGTGGCGCCCGTCCCCATTCCGGGCGAGTGGAACGACCCGTCGCTCGCGGCCACCGTGTGCGGTTCTTCGTCACGGTTGGTCCAGGTGACGGTGCTGCCCGCCCTGACGGTCAGCGTGGCCGGCGCGAAGGCGAAGTTGTCGATGCTGACCTGGTCGCCCGCGACCGCCGCCGGTGACCCGGTCCCCGGCGCGCTCGCCGACGGACCCGGCATCGACGGCATGCCGCTCATGCCCGGCATCCCGGGCGTGCCGCTGGTATTCGATCCGAAGGTGACCGACGGCTGCGCGGCCGGCGGTGACGACGTGCAGCCAGCCAGCAGCGCGCCGACGGCCGACGCCGCGATCAGACTTTTTCGAAGCTTGGCGATGTTCACGCCAAGAGATATGACGGCGGGTTACGCGTCGCGGCGCGGCGGCGCGAAGACCTCGATGACGCCGTTGACCTCGCGAACCATCAGCGCGGGCAACGGCTTTGGTGCGATCGGCAGTTGATGGGTGAGTACCTGTCCGGTGGGCGAGAACGAGGTCGAGTGGCAGGGGCAGCGCAACCTGTCGTCGGGCGCGTCGAACCACAGCCGGCAGCCCTGATGGGTGCAGACGCCGGAGATGGCCTCCGGTTTGCCGTCGACGCGGTGGACGAACCCCGTGACCGAACCGAGGTCGAACGGATGCATGACGCCGTCGGTGACGTCCGAGCTGGATGCGACACGCTGCCAGCTTCCGTCGTTCGGTGTCAGCTCACCGGCCGCGACAGCGGGGCCCCGCACGGGGCTCCCCATCACCGCCCGATCGATGGACACCGCGGCGGCCGCGGCGGCCGCGGCGGCCGACGTGCCCACGATGACCTGCCGGCGCGTCGTGCTTTGCTTCGCCGCCGCCGGCGTCGGCGCTCCGTTCATCTGCTCCGCGAGGCGGCGGTGCAGGTCGGACAGGAATTCCTGGCGCGGGGCGTCGACGACGCCCGAGTCCTGCCGGGCGGCGCGCAACTCGATCGCGGTGCGGATCTGCGCCGCCTCGAAGTCGTCGGGCGCGAACGGCTTCGGCCGGCGGCCCCGCAGCAGATCGTCGACGTAACGGCGTAGTCCTCGCGCGTTCATGGCTGGCCCCCATCGTTGACTTGCGCCGCCAGTCGCAGCGCGCGGTGCTGGAGCACTTTGGCGTTGGCCACGCTGATCCCGAGTTCGGTGGCGGACTCCTTGATCGAATTGCCCTGCAGGAAACGCAATTCCAGGATCCGTCGATAGCGGTCCGGCAGGCTGTCGAGGACCCGGGCGACGCGCTGCGGTGCGGTGCTGATCGCTTCCTCGCTGTCGGGTGGCGCTTCGATGTCGTCGATGGAGGTGATCTCGCGCCCCATCGTCTCGCGCCAATGCGCGGCCAGCACGGTGCGGGCCGTGGCCCGCAGGTAGGCGCGCACCTCGCCGACGCTCGCGGTCAGCCGCAGCGGACGCAGCGCGGCGAGGAAGACCTCGGCGGTGAGGTCCTCGGCGTCGGCCCGGTTGCCGACCCGGGCGAACAGCGTCCGGTACACCCAGGTCGCGTTGTCCTGGTACACCGCTTCCCAGTCGGTGTAGCCCTCGTCACCGTCGGGTACCGCGCGCAACGGTCGCGGTCCGACGGGTTCGTTTTGCGCCGCCACGTGCCTCCTTCACCGACCAATATCGGCTCGGGTTACACCGGGGGCGCGGTGAGCGAGGCTTCCCCGACCATCAGCTGCTCGAGTTTGGTGGCGGTGGCCGACAGCGCCGTCTTGGCGATGCCCAGTATCCGGTCGCGCACTTGGGGCTTCGCCGACGCCGGCGCCAGCAGGTGGCTCATCAGGTGGCCGAAAAGATCCAGGCGCGCCGAACCGAGCCAGGCGGCCAGGTCCGGGTCGTCTAGCCAGCGCTGCTGATTTCTGTAGTCGGCCATCGCGAGGCGCAACCAGTCGACGTCGGTGTCCGGATGCGGCAACGGCGCGCACAGCTGGTTTTTCACGGTGTCGTCGGGGTACGCCATCTCGACGTGGGCGACCAGCGCGGCGCTGAATATCTGCTGGCACCCGCGCACGCTTTGCAACGTGATGCGACCCGTGTCGAAAATGGGTGTGGCGGGCCGCTTTTCGGCGCCATCGGCGGTGCAGTCGATGTATAGTGCCCCGCCGTCCATCGCGACTGTGCCCTCGTCGAGGACCATCTTGTCGGCGTCGACCCGCAGCAGGTGGCCCATCCGCACGATGTCGGTGATGCGCCGCAGCTGCTCGAGTTCGAGCCGGGTGACGGTCGCGCAGCGATACATGGTGGGCCGGATCGCCGGGTCGATCCGCAACAGGGCGCCGACGTCCTCGAGACGCGAGAACAGATCGTCGACGGACACCGCGTCGTTGACGGCCCGCAGTTGCGCGGTGAAGGTGGCCTTGATCCGGTCGGCGAACAACGATCCGGGCTGGATCGTGGCCCGGTCGAGCAGCCAGGAATCCCGCGGCATGACCCAGGTCAGCCGGTCCGGCGCGACGCCCTGGGCCAGCAGCCACAGGCACGTGTCGATGCCGGTCTTGCCCGCCCCGACGATGACGTAGCGCCCACGGGCGCCGCGCCGCGGCAGGTCGTTGGGCGGGACGCATTCGACGCCCGGCGCGACCCGATACGGGGGCGGGCGCATCGAGGGAACCATGACGCGCATGTAGGTGGCGTCGACGACGCGGCGCGCCACGTTGACGGTGTAATCGGTCCCGGCCAGCGTCGTGAAGCGGTTCTCGCCGAGGTATTCGCTCATCGGGAAGTAGCTGACCCGGCCCGTCGGCAGGAACCGTTGCCGCATCACATGGTCGTAGTAGGCGCAGACTTCCCCGGCGGTCGCCAGTTCGTAGAGCCCCTCGTTCCAGCCCACGTGGTCGATGCTGTCGGTGCCGAGGCGCAGCGAGTTCACGCCGTAGAACGCCGAGGGCTGATGCAACCGCACGAACGGGTAGGCCGTGGTCCAATGCCCGCCCGGCTGGTGGTAGCGATCGACCAGCACCACGCGGGCCTCCGTCGCCGAGGTCTCGGTGAGCAGCGTGTCGATGAACGCCATGCCCATGGCGCCCGCCCCGATGACGAGATAATCGGCCTCGATGCTGTGCATACCGGGTAAGGCTATTCCTTCGGGTCCGACAGGCCCGGTATGTACGGAGGAAGGCCTTCCGCGTACCAACCGACCGGCTGGTTGCGCCATTCTTCCGGAACGTCCGGCAGCGTGAAGTCGTTCTGGTACGCGGAGCAGCCGACGGTGCGGCCGATGTCCAGTGCCACATCGGCCAATTTCCTGAGATCGATCCCGTTGCCAGACTCGTAGATGTGGACGAGACAGTTTCCCACCACCGCGGTCACACGCCCTAGGTATTCGAGCACGAACGCATGTTCGGCATGCCGCTGTCCGGTGATCTCATAGGCCTCCGCGTTCGGAACCCGCAAATTCAAGCCTGGTGAACACTCTTCCCGCATCATCTCGCGAACGCCGTCGGCTTCCCGTTCGCCGTCGACTGCTTGGTAGATCGAAACCGCAACGGTGCGGGTGTGTCCCGTTTCTCGGTCACCCCACATACACCACAGGGAATTTTCCCAGAATTTCTCGGCAGCTTCCGAGGTAGGCCTTGAGTTCTTCGGCAGCATGGCACTGACATGGATGTACGGCTCCAGCTTTTCGGCGATCAGAGCCCGGCGCCCGGTGTAGCTTTGCGGCGGCTCGCTCACGAAGTCACCTCCTTTCACCCCTAACCGGCTCATCATTTTCTCTGCGGCACCGCCGTTATGATTTTCCCGTCACTGGCCGAAATAACCACGCGGGCGGTGAAGGCGTAAGCGCCGTCTGCAGTGTAGATCTTCCTATATAGTGCGAACGTATCGTTGTCTTGCCTATATTCGACCCGCTCCGGATAGGCCAGTGTCTGGCTCAACGCGTAATCGGCAAGATAGCGCCAGTTCCCTGCCCACGGCCACTCTCCATCCGAGAAGTACTGCCAATCCGCCTCGTGTTCCATTTCGATGTGCAGGAGCCCGTATTTGTCGTTGCCGCAATACAGGCCCGAGTCACCCGCGGGTAGCGACCGGAACCCCGCACTGATCGGCGCGTGATAGAAGGTCCTGACGACCTTGCCCGGATCCTGGCCGCGTGCCCGGCACGCGCCCCACACCTTGGGTTGGTAGGGAGGAAAGGGCACGGGGGCGGGAGGTGGCTCCTGTGGTTTGGGGCCATACCCGACGGCTCTGTAAGACGGGCCCAGGGACCCGAGAGTTGCCGCGCCGGCTCGGGATTCGGTGGCGACTTCGGTGACCACCCGATTGATGTCTTGTGTCTTGGCGGCAAGAAATCTCGAGAAGGTGGCGGCACCGGCCGGTGTGCCCAACGCCAGAGCGCGCTGATTCGCGACGGCGCCCTCGATCTCGGCTCCGATGGCATCGAGTTGCTGCCTTCCCCGCAGCGCGGTCCGATAGGCGGCCCGCAGCGTGGGGACGACGACCCGGTCGGCTTCCACGGGCGCCCGGACGCCCCGGGCCAGCGCGGTCTCCCGGGCCCGCGCGGCATCGGGGCCGGCACCGGTTTCTTCGGACACGCCGAAACGGTATTCAGGCCAAACGGGGGCGACAAGTCACCCAACCTTGCCATGCCCCAGCCGGGTTACTAGGATATGCAAGTATTCACCGCGTAGGACAAACAAGGACACCCATGACCACACAGATCCCGCACTTCATCGATGGAAAGCGCACCGCCGGCCAGGCCAGCCGGACCGCCCACGTTTTCAACCCCAGCACCGGACAGGTGCAGGCGAAGGTGCCGATGGCCGGCAAGGCCGACGTCGACGCGGCGGTGGCGTCGGCCGTCGAAGCCCAAAAGGGCTGGGCCGCATGGAATCCGCAGCGCCGCGCCCGCGTGTTGATGCGGTTCATCGAGCTCGTCAACGCCCACATGGACGAGCTTGCCGAGCTGCTGTCCCTCGAGCACGGCAAGACGGTGCCCGACGCGCGGGGCGACATCCAGCGCGGCATCGAGGTGATCGAGTTCTGCCTCGGCATCCCGCACCTGCTCAAGGGCGAGTACAGCGAGGGCG
The DNA here is from genome assembly GCF_059813025.1 of Mycobacterium sp. NGS26. Lineage (NCBI taxonomy): Bacteria > Bacillati > Actinomycetota > Actinomycetes > Mycobacteriales > Mycobacteriaceae > Mycobacterium > Mycobacterium sp. NGS26. Next base: position 254,107 of record NZ_JCALDU010000006.1, on the reverse strand, counting down.
CCGGCCCGGGCATCGACGTCTACTCGCTGCGGCAGCCGCTGGGCGTGGTCGCCGGGATCACCCCGTTCAACTTCCCGGCGATGATCCCGCTCTGGAAGGCCGGGCCGGCGCTTGCCTGCGGGAACGCGTTCGTGCTCAAGCCCAGTGAACGCGACCCGTCGGTCCCGGTGCGGCTGGCCGAGCTGTTCACCGAGGCCGGGCTGCCGCCCGGCGTGTTCCAGGTCGTCCACGGCGACAAGGAGGCCGTCGACGCCATCCTGCACCACCCCGACATCAAGGCGGTCGGTTTCGTCGGCAGCTCGGATATCGCCCAGTACATCTACTCGACCGCCGCGGCGACCGGCAAGCGGTCGCAATGCTTCGGCGGCGCCAAGAACCACATGATCGTGATGCCCGACGCGGATCTGGATCAGGCGGTCGACGCGCTGATCGGCGCCGGGTACGGCAGCGCCGGTGAGCGGTGCATGGCGATTTCCGTCGCGGTGCCGGTCGGGGAGCAGACCGCGGAGCGGTTGCGCGCCAGGCTCATTGAGCGGATCAACAACCTGCGGGTGGGCCACAGCCTGGACCCCAAGGCCGACTACGGCCCGCTGGTGACCGAGGCCGCGCTGGCGCGGGTGCGCGACTACATCGGCCAAGGCGCCGACGCCGGCGCCGAGCTGGTGATCGACGGCCGGGAGCGGGCCAGCGATGACCTCTCGTTCGGTGACGCCAATCTCGAGGGCGGATTCTTCATCGGCCCAACCCTTTTCGACCGCGTCACCCCCGACATGTCGATCTACACCGACGAGATCTTCGGGCCGGTGCTGTGCATGGTGCGCGCCCACGACTACGAAGAGGCGCTGCGGCTGCCCTCGGAGCACGAGTACGGCAACGGCGTGGCGGTGTTCACCCGCGACGGCGACACCGCCCGCGACTTCGTCTCCCGCGTGCAGGTGGGCATGGTCGGGGTCAACGTGCCGATCCCGGTTCCGGTGGCCTATCACACCTTCGGCGGTTGGAAGCGTTCCGGCTTCGGCGACCTCAACCAGCACGGGCCGGCGTCGATCCAGTTCTACACCAAGGTCAAGACCGTCACGTCGCGGTGGCCGTCCGGCATCAAGGATGGCGCCGAATTCGTCATCCCCACAATGAATTAGCAACATGTTCACCCTCAACGACGACGAGCGTGTCATCACCGAGACCGCGGCCGCCTTCGCCGAGAAGCGGATGGCCCCGTTCGCGCTGGAATGGGATGCCACCGACCACTTCCCGACGGACGTGCTGCGCGAGGCCGCCGACCTGGGCATGGCGGCGATCTACTGCCGGGAAGACGTCGGCGGCAGTGGGCTGCGCCGGCTCGACGGTGTGCGCATCTTCGAACAGCTGGCCATCGCCGACCCGGTCACGGCCGCGTTCCTGTCCATCCACAACATGTGCGCGTGGATGATCGACTCCTTCGGCACCCCGGAACAACGCAAGGCTTGGGTGCCCCGGCTGGCGTCGATGGACGTGATCGCCAGCTACTGCCTCACCGAGCCCGGCGCCGGGTCCGACGCCAGCGCGTTGAGCACCCGCGCCGTCAAGCAGGGCTCGGATTACGTGCTCGACGGCGTCAAGCAGTTCATCTCCGGCGCCGGAGCCTCCGATGTCTATGTGGTGATGGCCAGAACCGGGGGCCCGGAAAATCCCGGCCCGCGTGGCATCTCCGCGTTCATCATCGAAAAGGACACGCCGGGCCTGAGTTTCGGCTCGCTCGAGGAGAAGATGGGCTGGCATGCCCAGCCCACCGCGCAGGTGATCCTGGAGGGTGTGCGGGTGCCCGCCGACGCGATGCTGGGCGGCGCCGACGGCGAGGGCGCCGGCTTCGGCATCGCGATGAACGGCCTCAACGGCGGCCGGCTCAACATCGCGGCCTGCTCGCTGGGCGGCGCGCAGGCCGCCTTCGACAAGGCGGGAGCCTACGTGCGCGACCGGCAGGCGTTCGGTTCCGCCCTGCTCGACGAGCCCACCATCCGGTTCACGCTGGCCGACATGGCCACCGGACTGGAGACCTCGCGAATGCTGTTGTGGCGGGCAGCAAGCGCGTTGGACGCCGACGACGCCGACAAGGTCGAGCTGTGCGCGATGGCCAAACGCTACGTCACCGACGCCTGCTTCGAGGTCGCGGACAAGGCCCTGCAGCTGCACGGCGGCTATGGCTACCTGCGCGAGTATGGTCTGGAAAAGATCGTCCGCGACCTGCGGGTGCATCGGATCCTGGAAGGCACCAACGAAATCATGCGGGTGGTCATCGGCAGGGCCGAGGCCGCGCGGTTCCGCGCCAGCGCGTAGGAAGGTCCGAGATGACGGAGCACGTGGTGGTGGCCTTTCTGGGTCTGGGCAATATGGGCGCGCCCATGGCGGCGAATCTCGTTGCCGCCAAGCATGCGGTGCGCGGCTTCGATCCGGTGCCGGCGGCGGCGGCCGCCGGAGCCGCGGGCGGCGCAACCACATTCGACAGCGCCGCCGACGCGGTCGCCGAAGCCGACGTGGTGATCACCATGCTGCCCAACGGCGAGCTGGTCAAGCGCTGCTACGCCGACGTGTTGCCCGCCGCGCGGGCCGGTGCGCTGTTCATCGACAGCTCCACGATCTCGGTCAACGACGCCCGCGAGGTGCATTCGCTGGCGGAATCGCACGGCATGCCGCAGCTGGACGCGCCCGTGTCCGGCGGGGTCAAGGGCGCGGTCGCCGGGACGCTGGCGTTCATGGTCGGTGGCGACGAGTCCGCGCTGCAGCGGGCGCGGCCGGTGCTGGAGCCGATGGCGGGCAAGATCATTCACTGCGGTGCGGCCGGGGCCGGACAGGCCGCCAAGGTGTGCAACAACATGGTGCTGGCCGTGCAGCAGATCGCGATCGGCGAGGCGTTCGTGCTGGCCGAGAAGCTCGGGCTGTCCGCGCAGGCGTTGTTCGACGTGATCACCGGCGCGACGGGCAATTGCTGGGCCGTCCACACCAATTGCCCGGTGCCGGGCCCGGTGCCGACGTCACCGGCCAACAACGACTTCAAGCCGGGCTTCGCGACCGCGCTGATGAACAAGGACCTGGGCCTGGCGATGGATGCCGTGAAATCGACCGGCTCCTCGGCGCCGCTGGGCAGTCACGCCGCCGAGATCTACGCGAAGTTCGCCGCCGACCACGCCGACAAGGACTTCAGCGCGGTGATCGAGGTGCTGCGCGGCGGCTGAGCCAAGAACCCTGTGTCACTGCACCTTTCGGCCAAGGAAGGCGGCCAGCTGGTCGGCGGGCGGGCGCTCGGACGGGCACGGCTGCTCCTCGGCGAAGGGCTTGCCGGGCCCGCGGAATTGCGGCCCGACGAACGCCCGCGCCGCGGCGAGCTGTTCGGTCGCCAACTCGGGGTCGAGATCGGTGGGCTGACCGGTGGCCGCCGCGAGATCCCACGCGTGGGTCAGCACATCGCTGGTGCGCAACCCGATGAACATCTGTCCGGGAATCTCCCCGAACGGCAGCGTGAACATCCTTGACATCCCGTCCGGCCCGGCGAAGACCTGCTGAGCCGCGGCGGCGAAGGCCCGGTGGGCCGCGACCGGGTCGTCGGGCCGCGCCGGCAGCTCCTCGCCCGCCAATTTCCCGACGTTCGCATTGCCACCGATGACGTGTTCGATCAGGTCCCGAATCGTCCATTCCGAGCAGGGCGTCGGTGCGTCCAGCTGGTCGGCGCCGACGTTGGCAAGGACGCCCGCGAACGCGTCCTGGGCGCGCTGGTGAGCAACTAGTGGGTCCATGTGTCTGCCTCCAATCTCAAAAGTCTCCCGCGTTGCGCCGCAGGGTTTCAATAGCCGACACCAGCGCCCGCGCTTCGTCGTCCCCCATGCCGATGTCGGCGAACACCTGCTCGTTGAGGGTGACCGTGGCGTCCTCGACGGTGGAGCGGCCCAGCTCGGTGATCTGCACCAGCGTCGTCCGGCCGTCGGTGGGGTGCGGCAGGCGCTGAACCAGCCCGTCGGCCTCCAGCCGGCGGATCGCGTGGGTCACGCTCGTGACGTGAACCTGCAGCCGGTCGGACGCCTTGGTGATCGGCAGCGCGCCGGTGCGGCTGAAGGCGAGCAGCCGCAGCAGCTCGAAACGGGAGAAGCTCAAGTCGTAGGGCCGCAACGCGGTCTCGACGCGAGCCAGCAGGATCTGATGGGCACGCATCACCGACGTCACCGCGACCATGCCCTGCGAAACATCGCCCCACCCGGCACGCTCCCAGTTGGCCCGCGCCGCCGCGATCGGATCCCGTTTGTCGGCGGCCACGCCCTTTCTTACCGCACTTGCAGCCCCGGCGTGAACTTTCCCACCGCGGACAGCACCGCCTTCGTCGACGCCCGATTGCCCACGGTGATCCGTGCCCCGCCGTCGGCGTAGCAGCGAACGTGCAGCCCGCTGTCCGCGAACACCTCGCGCCACAGCCGGCCCCGCCCCCTCGCGGGCAGATACACGAAGTTGGCATGCGCGTCGGTGGTGTATATCCCCAGCGCGCTCAGGTGCATCCGGAGGTAGCGGCGCTCTGCGGTGATCACCCGGATCCTTTGCTGCAGTTCGTCTTCGGCGTTGTAGGACGCGGCGACCGCGGGCAAGCTGGTCATCGCGATGCCGAACGGCAGTTGCTGCGACCACAGCATCCGGGCCAGCTCGCGAGACGCCACCCCGTAACCGATCCGCAGCCCGGCCAGCCCGTAGGCCTTGGAGAAGGTCCGCACCACCACGACGTTCGGGAATCGGGCGAGCAGCGCCACCACGTCGATCCGGTGCTCGGGCGCGGCGAACTCGATGTACGCCTCGTCGAGCACCGCGATGGTGTCGCGCGGCACGCGGCGCAGGAATTGCAGCAGCTGGGCCGCCGGCTCCAGCGTGCCCGTCGGGTTGTGTGGCCGGCACACCACCACGACCCGGGCATCCGCGGCGGCGTCGGCCAGCCCGTCGAGGTCGTTGTGGCCGCGCTCGTCTAGCGCGACGGTCACCGATTTCAGCCGCGTCATCTCGGCGACGATCGGGTAGCCGTCGAAGGTCGGCGCCGACATCGCTATCGCGTCACCCGGAACGGTCAGCCCCTGCAGCGCCTGCAGCACTACCCCTGTGGCCCCGGCGCCCAGCACCACCTGCTCGGCGGGCACGCCGATGCGGTCGGCGATCAGGCGACGCAACCGCTCCGGCAGAAACTCCGGATAGCGGTTCGCCGCATCGATGGAGCGGATCAACACCGAACGCACCGCAGGCAGCGGCGGAAACGGATTCTCGTTGAGCGACAACGCGTGCGGGTCGACCGCGTCGGGAAACGCGTCGTCCAGCTCGGCCGCCAGCGGGCCCACGACGGTCATCCCCGCCCGCCCCAGCGCACCGCAGCCGCGCCGGCGAAGTCGCCGGCATGGGCGAACGCCGCCATCATCACGACGTCGCCCGCCTCGAGCTGGCCGTCGGATATCGCACGGTCGAGGTTCACCGGGATCCCGGCGCCGAACAGGTTGCCGCAGTCTTCGAACGTGTCCCGGTGACGTTCCGTCGGCAACTCGAGCGCCTCGCGCCAGTTCCGCAGGAACGCCCGGTTGGGCTGGTTGGTGACCAGCAGGTCGATGTCCTTGGCGGGCAGGCCGATTCGGTCACAGACCGCCAGCGCCACCTCGGGAACCTGCCGGTTGCCCCGCGCCAAGACCTTGGTGATCTTGTTTTCGGTGAACCCGATGCTGCCCTCGCCGGGCCCGGCCGCCCACCACTTGCGGGGCGGGTCGTAGGACAGCGTCATCTCGCCGGCGTATTCGCCGTAGGTGCGGCACTCGACGTCGAGGATGGGTGAGTGGTCGCCGACCGTGACCAGCCCGACCGCGGCCCCGTCCCCCGGCACCGCCGACTGCGCCTTGCGGCGGATCGTGGGCTGGTCGAAAAACTGGCCGGCCGCGTTCTGCGCGATGGCGATCAGCGCGCTGTGTCCTTCGCCGGTCGACAGCAGCTTGCGGGCCACGTTGAGCGCCAACACAAATGCGGCGCACCCGCCGTTGTTGAGGTCCAGCACCCAGGAGGGGCGCAGGCCCAGCCGGTGAGCGATGCCGCCGCCTTCGCCGTAGAACGCCATGTCGGGCACCTGGGTGTGGGTGATCAACACGTCCACACCCTCGATCACGTCGTGGCCGTGGCGTTCGATCAGGCCCTGCGCCGCGCGCTCGACCATGTCGACCGCCGTCTCGTCCGGCGCCACGTGGTGGCGAAACTTCGGCGCGCGGAACATGAGATTGTCGCGCAGGTCATCGGACTCGGCGAATTGCGCGTAGTACTCGGCGCCGATCGGTTCACCGGGCAGGTAGGTGGAAATGTCGACCAAACTGACGGTGGGCTGGCTCATGGTGTCCTCAGATCATCCATTTCGGGGTTACCGGAAGGCCGTTGCGGTGGCGGTATTCGGCGATCGCCTTGAGGTTCTTCATCTCCAGCAGGTGGCCGGCGCCGAACATGTCCCAGAAATCGCCGACCCAGACCGGACGCTGCGGCGGCGCCGTCTCCGGATACGGGTTGCGGTCGTAGAACGGGTGGTGGCAATTGGTCCACAGCACAACCGAACCCGGCCTGTCGAGTACCAGCTGGGCGTCGACGACGCGCATCAGGTAGATCATCCACAGGTGCTTGCCCTGATCCCAGGCGCAGTGGTAGTCGACGGTGCGCGCCTGCTCGTTGACGACGGTGCGGGTGTAGATCTTGGTTTCCGAGCCGAGCCGGTCGTAGGCCAGCCACAGGCCCGGTTCGTCGGTGGTGGTGAAACCGCGCAGGCTGTACGTCCACTCCTCGAGGCTGCGCGTGTCCGACATGTACTCGAACAATTCGTCGGGCGGACAGTCGATGTAGTCGTTGACGGTGCAGTACTCACCGAATACCTGATCGTGCGGGTACACCGAACGCATCATGTCCATGATGATCGGCGTCGCCTTCTCCCGGGGGCTGGTTTCGATGCGGACGACCCCCTCGATGGGTGTTGGGATGTCCTCAAGCGCTGGCAGCGACATCGGATCGGTTCTCCTTCTCGATTGAAATCTCGTCTGGGACAGAAGCTTTGACCGGCGCCCGGCTGAGAAACGGTGCGAACGGCGGGATCTCGTCGGCCGCACACTCGACGCTGACCACCGCGGGCCCGTCGACGTCCAGCGCCGCGCGCATCGCGGCGGCGAGGCCGCGGAGGTCGGTGACGTCGACGGAGGTCAGACCCGGGAACATGGCGGCCAGGCCGGCCCCGAGCCGGCTGGGCCGGAACCGGTTGTAGCTGTACAGGTCGTCGTAGAACAGCTGCTCGCGGGTCACACACATGGCGTGGGCGTTGTTGTTGAACAACACGAACGTCACCGGAAGCCGGTAGTGCACGGCGGTGTGCACCTCCATGCCGTGCATGAAGAACGCCCCGTCCCCCGCGATCACCACGGTGCGGCCGCGGGGCCGTCCGCTGTTGGGGCGCCCGAAGGCCATCCCGATCCCGGCGCCGAAGCTGTACCCCATGCCGCCCATGCCGAGCGCGACCGCGAACCTGCCGCCGCGACGCGCCCCCAGGTAGTGGATCGCCGCCGCGCCGGTGTTGCCGGCGTCGACCACGATGTCCGCCCCTTCGGGCAGGGCGTCGTCGAGCACCGCCATCGCGTCGCGGTAGCGCACCCCGTCGCCCTCGCACCGCGGCGGCGCCAGTTCGGTGCGCCGCACCGCGTCGGGCACCCGCACACGCAGGGGCCGGCCGGACCCGGACAGCGCCTGGGTCAGCATGCGCAGCGAGCCGCGCAGGTCGTCGGTGTGCACGTGCGTGCACTCGACGTACGGCGGCGCCGACCCGATCGAGACCGTCCGGACGGTGGACAGCGCGTCGTCGAGGCCGGTGCGCGCGGTGACCGACAGCCGGGCGCCGACGACCAGGCACACGGCGCTTGCGGCCACCGCCTCCGCCACCCCCGGGTGGCCCATAACGCCGGTCACCCCGAGCGACGACGACGACCCGAATCCCGGTGTGCCCGCGACGTCCTTGGCGTCGGGCACCGTGGCCACCCGCGCGCGCAGCGCCGCGCGCAGCGCTTCGAGCTCGGCGCGGGCGTCGTCGCGGGCCACCTGCTCGCCCGCGATGATGGTGACCGGGCCGTCCGCGTCGCGCAGCATGCCGGCGATCGGGGCCGGGTTGCCGATGGGCCGCAGGTCGTGGACGCGACCGCCGGTCGGCGCCTCGATGTCGACGTATCCCTGCTGAATGTCCTTGGGCAGCAACAACACTGCCGGGCCACCCGTGCACGCCACGGCGATGGCCTCCGACAGCGCCGCAACGATGTCGGCCGGCTCGAGCACCCGCCGGCACGACAACGACACCGCGGAAAACACCGCCTCGGCGTTCAGCGATCCGTTGCGCCCGCTGGTGTCCTGAAAGCTGCCGCGCCCGTCCATGGTTGTGGGCGCCTGGCCGACCAGGGCCAGCACCGGAACCCGGCTCGTCAACGACTCCCCCAGGGCCGCGACGAGATTCAGCGCGCCGCCGCCCGAGGTCGCCGCGACCACACCCAGTCCGGCCCCGCTGCGGCTGTAGCCATCGGCCATCGTGGCGGCCGAAAACTCGTGCTTGGCCAGAACCGCGGTGATGTCGGACCTGAAATGCGCGGCGTCGTAGAGATCCTCGATGTTGGCGCCGTCGACGCCGAAGATGTGGTCGACTCCGATTGCTGCGAGACATTCGACGACGTGGTCGACCACCCGGCATTTCCGAGGCATGTCATGTACACGGCCCGCGAGCGAATCGAGTTCACCGCGGGCGGGAATTTACAGCGAGCGCTGCAGCAGAACCTGGCCGGTGTCCGCGGCCACCACCTGCACGGCGGCGATCTGGTCGACCGGCGTGGAGATGCTGGCGGCCGGCGTCGCGGTGTGGCCGGGTTCGGCCACCCAGGTCGCCAGCCGGGTCTGGCTGCCGTCGCGGCCCACCACGACCATCGCGAGCGTGTCGTGGTGCGCAAACTGCGGAGCCAGGCAGACACACTTCAGGTTGATGAACGTCCCCCAGTGCTGGCTGGACAGCGACACCGTGGAGGTGAGCAGGGTGGTGCCGACCTGCGCCATCGGCTGCGCGGACGCGGCCATCTGCGGCGCGGACGTCGAGGGGTGACCCTGGACGCCGACGAACACGCCGATCCCCAACACAACGGCCGCGGCGGCCGAGGCCACCCACGTCGTCACCCGGGCGCGGCGGCGGCGCCAGCGCACCGTTGCCAGCAACGACGGCAGCAGGTCGGGCGACATCTCGGGCGTCGGCGACGACTGGCCGGCCTCGCCGATCGCGGCGACCTCGTCACGGTCGAGATGAGAGAGCAGGGCGGGGACGCCGCTGAGCTCGGCGACGGCCTCGCGGCACGCCGGGCAGGTGGCCATGTGCGCCTCGAATTCGCGGCGGTCGACGGCCGACAAGGACCCCAGCACGTATGCGGCGTCCCACATCGCGTAACGGTGGTCGTCCTGAACGGTCACACCAAATACCTCGTCGTCCCCGGGCGGGCCGAGGCCCCGTAGCGGCATCCTCATCTCATCCATCTCCTGTCACCCTCAAGTATTCGGAGCCGATGACCAGCCGGATGGGCGGTTGTGTAGTCATCGGGTGACTCCGAGTTCCTGCAGAGTGAGCCGCAATGCCCGCACGGCATAGTGTAGTCGCGACTTCACGGTTCCTTCGGCGATGTCGAGGTCGGTGGCGATCTGCGCGGTGGTCCATCCGCGGTAGTAGGACCGCTCGATCACGGCCTTGTGCTCCGCGGACAGCTGCGCCAGCGCGTCGGCGATCAGCAGCCTGTCCAGCGCCGCGTTGACCTGGTCGGGCGTGGACTGCTCGGGCGCGCCCTCCTCGTCGAGCGACCCGACCACGTTGCGGTGCCGCGCGCTGCGGCGATCGTCGATGATCATGTTCCGGGCCACGGTGAACAACCACGCCCGCGCCGATCTCTCGGTGTCGCCGACGACTTCGGGGTGTTGCCAGGCCCGCAACAGCGTCTCCTGGACGACGTCCTCGGCCTGGCTGGCGTCCCCGGTCAACCGGAGCGCGTAGCGCCACAGAACCGCGGCGTGCTCGTCGTAGAGCGCCTTCATCAGAGCGGCTTCGGCAGCCCTGGACGACCCCCAAGTGCCGGCAACCCGAGCCACTCGATCACCTCCGCCTACTGACACGAGTCAAGCGGGTGTTCAGTTCAAGGCTAAGCGAGCGTGAGGATGCGCGGCCCCGCCTCGGTCACCGCGACGGTGTGCTCCCAATGCGCCGCGCGCGACCCGTCGGTGGTGGTCACCGTCCATTGGTCGTCGAGGACGACAGTCTTGCCGGTGCCGAGCGTCAGCATCGGCTCGATGGCCAGCACCGATCCGGGCGCCAGCACCGGGCCGCGGCCCGGGGAGCCCTCGTTGGGCAGGAACGGATCCATGTGCATGTGACGGCCGATGCCGTGGCCCCCGTACCCCTCCACGATCCCGAAGGCGCGCCCGTAGCGGGCCTCGGCGGCATGGGTGCCCGTCTCGATGGCAAACGAGACGTCGGTCAGCCGGTTGCCGGCCACCATCGCCGCGATACCGGCCTCGAGCGACTCCCGGGTCGCCGCGGACAGCGCCTCGTCGGCCGCGTCCAGCGGGCCGACCCCGAAGGTGATCGCGGCATCCCCGTGCCAGCCGTCCAGCACGGCGCCGCAGTCGATGGATACCAGGTCGCCGGGCGCCAGCGTTTCCGCGGCGGACGGGATGCCGTGCACCACCCTGTCGTTGACCGACGCGCAGATCGACGCCGGGTAGCCGTGATAGCCGAGGAACGACGGGATCGCCCCGGCCTCGCGGATCACCGACTCCGCGATCTGGTCCAGGCTCAACGTCGACGCCCCGGCGACCGCGGCCGCGCGCACGGCGTCCAGCGCGGCGGCGACCACGGCGCCCGCCGCGGCCATCGCATCGAGCTCCGCCGCGCTGCGCTGCGGCACGACCCTGCGACTGCGCAGCCGCGCCAGCGGGCTCATCGTTACTTGCCCAGCGCTCGCAGCGCCCGGGCGAACACCTCGTCCACCGTGCCCACGGCGTCGACCGTCTTCAGCTGGTCGCTGTAGTACTCCAGCAGCGGGGCGGTCTCGTCGCGGTAGACCTTCATCCGGTTGAGGATGACCTCGTCGGTGTCGTCGGCGCGGCCGCGTCCCTTGAGCCGGGCGAACAGCTCCTCCTGCGACACCCGGAACTCCAACACCGCGTCGATGTCGGTGCCCCGGCGTTCGAGCATCTCGTGCAGCGCCTTGGCCTGCTCCAGCGAGCGCGGGTAGCCGTCGAGGATGAAACCCTTGGCCGCATCCGCGGCGCTGAGCCGGTCGTCGACGAGCTGGTTGGTCAGCTCGGAGGGCACCAGGTCGCCGGCGTCCAGGTAACGCTTGGCCTCGCACCCGAGTTTGGTGCCGTTGTTGATGTTGCTGCGGAACAGCTCGCCGGTGGAGATTTGCGGGATCCCGAGCTTCTCCGCGAGCCGTTCCGCCTGCGTGCCCTTGCCCGCCCCTGGCGGCCCCAGCAAAACGACTCTCACTTGAGGAACCCTTCGTAGTTGCGCTGCATGAGTTGGCTCTCGATTTGTTTGACCGTATCCAAACCGACGCCGATCATGATCAGAACCGCGGTACCGCCGAAGGGCAAGTTCTGGACCGCTCCGCCATTGCCGATCTGGAGGAACAGGTTCGGCAGCACGGAGATCGCGCCCAGGTAGATCGAGCCGGGCAGCGTGATCCGGCTCAGCACGTAACGCAGATAGTCAGCGGTCGGCTTTCCCGGCCGGATGCCCGGAATGAAGCCGCCGAATTTCTTCATCTCGTCGGCACGCTCGTCGGGATTGAAGGTGACCGACACGTAGAAGTACGTGAAGAAGATGATCAGCCCGAAATAGATGCCGATGTAGACCGGGTCGCTGGGGTCGGACAGGTAGCTGCCGACGAACTTGTCCCACCAGCTGTTGCCCATGCCGCCGCTGCCGCTGCGGACCAGCTGCGTGATCAGGTGCGGGATGTAGATGAGCGACGACGCGAAGATCACCGGGATAACGCCGGCCTGGTTGACCTTGAGCGGCAGGTAGGTAGACGTCCCGCCGTACATGCGCCGGCCCACCATGCGCTTGGCGTACTGCACCGGGATGCGGCGCTGGCCCTGCTCGACGAAGACCACGCCGACGATGATGATCAGCGCGGCCACGCAGACGGCGGCGAAGATGACCCCACCGCGGCTGTCCAGGATCTGCTTGCCCTCGGCGGGGATGCGGGCGGCGATGCCGACGAAGATCAGCAAAGACATGCCGTTGCCGATGCCGCGTTCGGTGATCAGCTCGCCCATCCACATCACCAGCGCCGCGCCGCCCGTCATCACCAGCACGATCACCACCAGCGTGAAAATGCTCTGATCGGCGATGATGTCCAGCGAGCAGCCCTGCAGCAGCCCGCCGTTGGCCGCCAGCGCCACGATGCTGGTGGCCTGCAGGATGGCCAGCGCGATGGCCAGGTAGCGGGTGTACTGCGTCATCTTGGCCTGGCCGGACTGGCCTTCCTTGCGCAGTTCCTCGAACCGCGGGATGACGACGGTGAGCAGCTGCACGATGATGCTGGCGGTGATGTAGGGCATCACCCCCACCGCGAACACCGTCAGCTTCAGCAGCGCGCCGCCGGAGAACAGGTTGATCAGCGAGTAGATCTGCCCGGCCTCGCCGCCGCTGGCCTCCTTGATGCACTGCTGCACGTTCGGGAAGTTGACGCCGGGCGACGGCAGCGCGGCGCCCACCCGGTACAGGACGACGATGCCAAGCGTGAAGAGGATCTTCCGTCTCAGGTCGACTGTCCGCAGCGATGAGATGAAAGCCGAAAGCACTCTTCCTCCTGCGCAGCCGGGGGGTCATCCTGCGTTACGCGCGCTCAACACCCGCAGGCCAGGACGTACGGCGTCACGCGTCAAATCGTGTACGAGACTAACAGCTGATGTGAGTAGGACCTGTCAAGGGCCGTTCAGGACACAGCCGGCGCTCAGCGGCCAGGCGTAGAGTGCTGATGTCTCATTGCATTTGCTAAGTATCTACAGGAGCGCGATGACACGGACCGATCAAGACAGCTGGGACCTGGCCTCCAGCGTCGGGGCCACCGCCACGATGGTCGCGGCGGCCCGCGCGCTGGCCAGTGCGGGAACCGAACCGATCATCAACGACCCGTTCGCCGCGCCGCTGGTGCGCGCGGTCGGGCTCGATTTCTTCCGCCGCCTCGTCGACGGCGAGATCGGTGAGATCGCAGCCACCGAAACGCCCGACGGCGGCGCACGGGATTTGGCGCTGGAGACCGATTCGATCGCGGTGCGCACCCGCTTCTTCGACGACTTCTTCCTCAACGCGGCCCGCGACGGGGTTCGTCAGTCGGTGATCCTGGCCGCCGGCCTCGACGCGCGCGCCTACCGGCTGTCCTGGCCGCCCGGCAGCGTGGTCTACGAGGTCGACCAGCCCAGGGTCGTCGACTTCAAGAACGCCACGCTGGCGGCCCTGGGCGCCGCGCCGTCCACCGACCGGCGAACGGTCAGCGTCGATCTGCGCGATGACTGGCCGGCGGCGTTGCGCAGCAGCGGGTTCGACGTGACCCAACCGACCGCGTGGAGCGCCGAGGGCCTGTTGATGTACCTGCCGCCCGAGGCTCAGGACCGGCTCTTCGACAGCATCACCTCGCTGTCCGCGCCGGGAAGCAAGCTGGCCACCGAATACCACGGCGACTCCGGCCGGACGATGACCGAACGCGCGCAGCAATTCAACCAGCGGTGGGCCAATTTGGGGTGCGACATCGACCTGTCGGGCCTTTTCTTCGACGGCGAGCGCAGCAACGTCGTGGAATACCTGACCGGGCTGGGGTGGCAGGTCAGCACGCGGGAGCGGCGCGAGTACTTCGCCGACTACGGTCTGGTCTTCCCGGACGACGAGACGTCCCAGCTACGCAACATCGTCGCCGTCACCGCAACGCTGGGTTAGGAGCCCGCCGTGGCCGATCCCGACAGCGATACCCGCCGTTTTGCAGGTGACAGTTGGGATTTGGCGTCCAGTGTGGGCGCCACCGCCACCGCGGTGGCCGCCCGGCGGGCGATGGCCTCGAAGGGGCCGAACCCGCTCATCGACGACCCGTTCGCGGAGCCCCTGGTGAACGCGGTGGGCGTGGACGCCTTCATCCGGATGATGAACGGCGAACTCGAAGGCGCCGAGGACGATCCGGCGTTCACCCCGCAGCGGCTCAGCGAGGGGATGGCGGTCCGGACCCGGTTCTTCGACTCGTTCTTCACCGACGCGGCCGAGGCCGGCATCCGGCAGGCGGTCATCCTGGCCTCCGGCCTCGACACCCGCGCCTACCGGCTGGCATGGCCGGCCGGCACCGTCGTCTACGAGATCGACCAGCCGAAGGTGATCGAGTTCAAGACCCGCACCCTGGCCGGCCTCGGCGCGGTCCCGACCGCCGACCGCCGGGCGGTGGGCATCGACCTGCGCGACGACTGGCCGGAGGCCTTGCGCGACAGCGGATTCGACACCACGCGGCCCGCGGCCTGGATTGCCGAGGGGCTGCTGGGCTACCTGCCGCCGGACGCGCAGGACCGCCTGTTCGACAACATCACCGCGCTCTCCGCCGCCGGCAGCAGGCTGGGCACCGGCTACGTGCCGAACATCCGCGACCGCATCGAGAAGCGGGGCCGCGAGATCAGCGAGCGCTGGCGCCGGCTGGGGTTGAACCTCAACTGGGCCGACCTGGTCTACCCCGGCGAGCGCAACGACGCGGTGGCCTACCTACGCGAGCGCGGCTGGCGGCCGACGGTGCACGGCACTCCAGAACTGTACGCCGCCAACGGTTTTGACTTCCCCAGCGAACCGTCGATGGTCGCGTTCGGCGACATTCGATACGTCTCGGCGGTGCTGGCTTAGCCAATTTGTCAGCCGGGTTTGGCCGCCGGCGCCCGGACCACCAACGGCACGGCGGGGAAGCAATACGCCATCTCCGACCGTGACTTGCGCAGCGCGGCGGTGCCGTAACCCCTCTTGCGGTGCTCGGGGTGAATCCAGATCCGCACGTTCACCTCGCCGCCGACCAGCTCGCCGAACACCATCCCGACCTTCTGCCCGGAGTCGACGGCCACGAACCAGGCCGCCTCCTCGTCGTCGACGCGTCGCAGCGCCGCGCGGATCTCGTCGTCGAGGTTGCCCGCGGGGCCGCCGGAGCCGTCGCCGGCGGCGCCGACGTCCTCGGTGCGCGCGGCGAAGATGTCGCGGTCGTGCTCGGCGGAAAAGGGCCGCAGCTCCAACGTCTCGCCGGAGCTGGCCGGCCGCTCGCCCAGCGTGAAGCTCAGCTGTTTGTTCAGGTCCTCGAGCTCGGCAAGGATCTTGCGGCGCGAGTCGCGGGTCAGCTGAGCAAACGACATGCCCATCACCGCTTCGGCGGCGGCGTGCGACGTGTCGAGCAAGTTGACGATCGCCTCGACCGCGGCCGCGTTGTTCTCGGACTCGACGACGACGTCGGCGATTTCGTGCCGGCGTTCCAGGGCGTTCAACAGGGCGTCGGCGATCTCTCGGCGGACGGCTTTGCGGTCGTGGTCGGCGATCATTGCACCAGACTAGATCGCGGCCGGAGGTATCGCCCCGGATGGTCGATTTCCCAGCTCCAGGAAACGCTGGTAGCGCTCCTCGATCGCCGCGGCCCAACCCCGATCGGGCTCGACAACGCGGTCGGTGGACGCCCAGCGGGCGGCGTCGGCGATCGTCGTCTCCAGCCCGGCCGCGATGCGCGCGAGGAACGCCGCTCCCAGCGCCGCGCCCTCGGCCACCGCGGACACCTCCACCGGCCGGCCGGTGGCGTCGGCGATGGCCTGCATCCAGGGCTGCAGCCGGGTGCCGCCGCCGGTCGCGACGATGCGCGCCGCCGGCGCCCCGCTCAGCTCGATGAGCTGACGAACGACGAAGCCCGACGCCTCGTAGGCGGCCCGGCGCAGTGAGGCGGCGTCGTGGGTGAGGTCCAGGGCGTCGAGCACGGCGCGGCGGTCCGGGTCGTGGAACGGCGTGCGCTCCCCGCGGATGTAGGGCGACCACACCGGCACCCGATGCGGGCCCGCCGACGCCGGGTCGTCCGGTGCGACAAGGCGATCCACCCAACCGAGGAACAGGCCGCCGGCGTTGCTGGCGCCGCCGATCAGGCTCTTCCCGGCGGTGGTGTGCGGAATGGTCCACAGGCCCGGCACCTGCCGCGCCTCGGGCAGGATCGCCCACACGATCAGCGTGGTGCCGCACATCACCAGCACGTCGCCGTCGCGATCGGCGCCGGCCACGATCTGCTCGCACAGCGCGTCGATGGCCCCGACCCCCAACACAGCGCCGGTCCCGCGCACCTGCCCGGCCGCCGTCCCGATCGTCTCCACCCGCGGCATCTGCTCGACGGTCGCGCCACGCTCGGCGCATGCGGTCGGGTTCCAGCCCGTCCCGTCGAACAGGGGGAACGCCGTGGCCGCCGTGGCGACGTCGATGAGCGCCTCACCCGCGAGGGCGTGGTTGGCCACCGCCGGCGCCGGCCAGTAACCGGCCGCGCCGGGCGCCTCGACGGCCGTCCAGCGCAGGAACTCGGCGGCCTCCCCCAGCGCGGGCAGCGGCGGAGCCTGTTCTCCCGGCACCCGGCCGCGCTCGTCGCCGTACAGCAGCCCCGGCGTCAGCGGCGTGCCCCCGGCGTCGACGGCGGTCAACGAGGGCACCATCGCCGCGACCGCGACCGCCCGGACCTCGGGCCCGGGACGCAGCTCGCCGAGTGCCGCGAGCGGGCCCCGCCGCCACGCCTCGTCGGCGTCGTGCTCCAGCCGATTGGGCGTCGGTACCCGCAACCCGTGCGGGATCCGCGCCCGCGCCGTCACCCGGCCGTCGGCGTCGGCGGCCACCGCCTTGACGGCCGTGCTGCCCACGTCGATGCCGATCGTGACGCCTTCACGTGACACGGGCGTCACCGTACGCCAGCATTAGGGTTCGTGACGTCAAGACCGCGTGCCTTGGTGACCGCCCCGCTGCGCGGACCGGGGTTCGCCAAGCTACAGCAGCTGGCCGACGTGGTGTACGACCCGTGGATCGATCAGAACCCGCTGCGCATCTACAGTCCGGAACAGCTGGCCGAACGCATCACCGCCGAGGGCGCCGATGTGGTTGTGGTGGAAAGCGACTCGGTCCGCGGACCGGTGTTCGGCCAGGGGCGGCGCGCCCTGATTGCCATAGCGTCCACCCGCGGCGACCCCAACAACGTCGACATCGCCGGCGCCACCGCGGCGGGCATCCCGGTGCTGAACACGCCCGCCCGCAACGCCGACGCGGTCGCGGAGATGGCGGTGGCGCTGCTGCTCGCCGCCACCCGCCACGTGCTGACCGCCGACGCGGATGTCCGCAGCGGCAACATGTTTCGCGACGGCATCATCCCGTATCAGCGGTTCCGCGGCTGGGAGATCGCCGGGCTCACCGCCGGGTTGGTGGGCCTCGGCGCCGTCGGCCGCGCGCTGCGCTGGCGGCTGACCGGGCTGGGCATGCGGGTCATCGCCTACGACCCGTACAACGACGAAGCCCGGCATTCCCTCGACGAGCTACTCGGCGAGGCCGACGTCATCTCGTTGCACGCGCCGGTCACCGACGACACCATCGGGATGATCGGCGCCGAGCAGTTCGCGGCGATGCGCGACGGCGTGGTCTTCCTCAACACCGCCCGCGCTCAGCTGCACGACACCGACGCGCTTGTCGACGCCCTGCGGTCCGGCAAGGTGGCCGCCGCCGGGCTGGATCACTTCGTCGGCGAATGGCTGCCGACCGATCACCCGCTGGCGGGCATGCCCAACGTCGTGCTGACCCCGCACATCGGAGGCGCCACGTGGAACACTGAGGCTCGGCAGGCGCAGATGGTCGCCGACGACCTGGAGGCGCTGTTGTCCGGCAGGACGCCCGCCCATATCGTCAACCCGGAGGTGCTCGGGTCATGAAGTTTGTCGACAATCCGGAAACCGCGGTGCTGGACGCCGCCAAGGACATGCTGCGCCGGGGCCTGGTCGAGGGAACCGCCGGCAACATCTCGGCGCGGCGCTCCGACGGCAACATCGTCATCACGCCGTCGTCGGTCGACTATCGCGACATGCAGCTCGACGACCTGGTCCTGATCGATCCCGAGGGCACCGTGCTGAAGGCCGCGGAGGGCCGCTCGCCGTCGTCGGAATCCAAACTGCACCTGGCGTGCTACAAGGCATTCGACGACATCGGCAGCGTCATTCACAGCCACCCGATCTGGGCGACCATGTTCGCCATCGCCCACGAGCCGATCCCGGCCTGCATCGACGAGTTCGCGGTCTATTGCGGCGGCGACGTTCGATGCAGCGAATACGCGGCGTCCGGCACGCCGGAGGTCGGCCTCAACGCGGTCAAGGCGCTCGAAGGCCGGGGCGCGGCGCTGATCGCCAACCACGGCCTGGTGGCCGTCGGGCCGCGGCCGGACAAGGTCATGCACATCACCGCCCTGGTCGAGCGCACCGCCCAAATCGTCTGGGGCGCAAAGGCTCTCGGAGGGCCGGTGGACATTCCCGAGGAAGTCAACCGCAACTTCGGGATGGTCTACAGCTATCTGCGCGCGAATTGAAGACACAACTCGGTCGCGCCCGCGTGACGCGGGTGCTGGAAACGCGCTTCGACGTGCCGACCCAGGCCTTTGCCCACACCCCGCCCGAGGGCTGGCGCGACAACGCCGACCTGCTGGTGCCGGACTTCTTCGACCCCGACACCGCGAGCTGGCACGTCGCCATCCAGAGCTGGGTGATCGAGGTCGACGGGCTGACCGTCATGGTGGACACCGGCGTCGGCAATGACCGCGCCCGACCGCATCTGCCGGCCCTGGATCATCTGAACACCGGCTTCCTGGCCGCGCTGCGGTCGGCGGGCATCGACCGCAGCGCGGTGGACGTGGTGGTCAACACCCATGTCCATTCCGACCACGTCGGCTGGAACACCATGCGCGAGAACGACACCTGGGTGCCGACGTTTCCCAACGCCCGATACCTGATACCGGCCGCCGACTACCACCACTTCTCGCCGGACGGACCCGCGGGCCAGGAGCCCGGCAATCAACTCGTCTTCGCCGACAGCGTCTTGCCCGTCGATGCGCAGATCGTGCAATGGTCGGACGACTATCGGATCAGCGAGTCGCTGCGGCTGCGGCCCGCGCCCGGCCACACGCCGGGTTCGTCGGTGCTCTGGCTGGATGCCGGTCGGACCGCGGTTTTCGTCGGCGACCTCACGCACAGCCCGCTGCAGCTGCGCCGACCGGACGACGCCTGCGCCTTCGACATCGACGCCACCGCCGCCGCGGCCACGCGGCGCCGGATATTCACCGAGGCCGCCCGCGCGAATGCCGCCGTGATACCCGCGCACTATCCCGGCCGCGGTGGCGCGACGATCCGCGCCGTCGAGGATCGCTTCGACGTCGACTACTGGCTGGACATCGAATCCCTCTGAGCGACAACGGCTTCACTTGCTGAGCGTCCTCAAAATGCCGGCCTGGACGGCGTGTCGGCGTACCGATGAGCGCGCTCGCGGGTCTAGAGACTTTGGACGGCCAATGGTTACGGTTGGGCATGGCGTACCGGGTGGTTCAGTGGTCGACCGGCAACATCGGCAAGCGGGCGCTCGGCATCCTGCTCGACCGCGACGACTTCGAGGTGGTGGGCGTCCACGCCCTGGGCGCGGACAAGGTGGGGCGCGACGCCGGGGCACTCGTCGGCCGCCCGCCGGCCGGCGTCACCGCCACGAACAATGTCGACGCGTTGCTCGACCTGGCGCCGGACTGCATCAACTACATGCCGCGCGCCATCGACTACGACCTGCTGGAAAGGATGCTGCGCTCCGGCATCAACGTCGTCACCACGGGCGACTTCCTGACCGGCACCCATCACCCGGTCGAACTCCCGATGCTCGCGGCGGCGGCGCAACGCGGCGGCGCGACGTTCCTGGGAACCGGATTCGAGCCGGGCTTCATCAATGTGGTCGCCGGCTTCCTCACCGGCGCCTGCCGAACGGTCCGCAGCGTCAAGCTCGTCGAGACATTGGACTGCACCACCTATCCCGTACCGGACGTGTGGAAGGTGCTCGGATTCGGCAAACCACCCCGCGAGCGGGTGACCCACCTCGACCCGGCCAAGCAACGCTACGGCCTCGGCTACTTCGAGACGCTCGACATGATCGCCACCATGCTCGGTGTCGAGCTCGACGCCAAGGAGGCATTCGTCGAGCCCGCGGTGCTGACCCGGGATCTGAATCTGGGCTGGGTGGACTACGCCGCCGGCACCGCCGGCGGCCAGCGCCGCACCTATCGGGGCTATCGCCGCGGCCGCCCGGTGGTCGAGCTGGCCATCTGCTGGACCATGAGCGACGACGCCCTCGACCCGAAATGGACCGACCCCAAGGGTTTCAGCATGGTGATCGACGGCGAACCGTACGTCGACGCGACAATCCGGTTCGGCCATCCGGGACAGGACGTGATGACCGTGCTGATGGACAGCACCGCCGTCGCGGCCGTCAACGCCATACCGTTCCTGTGCGACGCGCCACCGGGCGTCATCACCCCAATTGACCTGCCTATCACCGGATCCCGGGGCGCGCTAACGGTTTGAGTTGCGCCAGGCGCGGGGCGAGGTGCCGTGCGCGCGGGTGAACAGCCGGGTGAAATAGCCGGGGTCGGTCACCCCGACGCGCCGTGCCACTTCCCCGATCGGTAGGTCCGTTTCGGCCAGCAATGTCCGGGCCTCGGCCATCCGGCGTTCGATGATCCACTCCTGCACGGTGCGTCCGGTGCGGCGACGCACAACGGTGGTCAGGTGTCCGGGTGTCATGCCGACTTCACCCGCCACATCGCGCAGCGACACCGGCTCGGCGTGACGCCGGTCGATCACCTCGAACACCTCGGCGAGCAGCGGTTCACCGCTGCGCCGCAGGTCGGCCACCGCGTCGCGGGCCAACCGGGCAAGCTCGATCAGCAGCAGCGTCAGGTGCGCCAGCGCCGCTTGCCGGTAGCCCTCCTGCCCCGCGGTCAGCTCTCTTTCGATCGATCGGATCGCGTTGTCCCACAGCGGTCGCCGGTCCGCGGGCACCTCGAGGCACAACATCCCGCCCGAATACCCGTGCAGGAACGGGAAGAGCAACGGGTGCGCGCGCCAGGCCGGCCACGGCGATCGTCCGTCCTCACCGAGCGCACCCGGATCGAAGAACACCGCGATCCCGGCGCCGAGGTTGTCCAGCCGTGCCGGGTCGAGCACCTCGCCCGCCGCCGCCACGTACAGCAGGCCGGCCGGGGGAACGTAGAACAGCGCCGGGAAATCGTGAATGTGACGACCACGTTCGTCGAGGCCGTCCGTGCCGTCGGAGTCGAGCCGCTGCACCGACACCGGGGGTATGTCCGGGGCGGTCCGGTATTGGTAGACGGGCACGCCATCGCGGTGGCTGACAAGTCGAGTGGCTTGCGGCACGTCACCTCGCAAAAGATCATCCTACTTTCGGCAAGTATCACCCAATTATGGGACAGCACAACGACGCAGTATGGATTCTATGCTCAAACATCCTCCACATGACTATCTCCCCGCCGCCGGCCACGACGCGCTGTTGCCCTGCTACGACCTGTTCGGCCGGCTGTTGGGAATGCCAAAGGTCTACGACGCGCTGATCGAGCAGGCCGAACTCGCCGACTGCCGTCGTGTCCTCGAGATCGGCTGTGGCACAGGCAATCTCACCACCCGCGCCAAGCGCGCCCACCCTGACGTGGAACTGATCGGATCGGATCCGGATCCGCGGGCCCTGAGCCGCGCGCAGCGGAAGGCGCGCGGCCTGACCGGAATCCGTTTCGAGCGCGGCTATGCCCAACGGCTGCCCTACGCCGACGGCGAGTTCGACCGGGTGCTGTCGTCGATGATGCTGCATCACCTGGATGGGGACGCGAAGACCGCCGCGGCGGCGGAGGTCTTCCGGGTCCTGCGCCCCGGCGGCCGCCTGCACGTGGTCGACATCGGCGGCAACATGACCGCTCGCGACGGCCTGTCGGCCCGGCTCATGATGCGCAGCCACCACGCGGCCGGTAACCTCGGCGACGCGATTCCGCGCCTGCTGGGGGCCGCGGGGTTCGACTGCACTCAAGTAGCCACGCATCGGCAGCGCGTAGTAGGGCGCCTCACCTACTATCGCGCCACCCGCCCGGCCTGACGCCGCCGCAGCCGCCTAATTCCCGACATCGACCAGATCCAAGCCCGCTACCCGGTCGAAGTGTTTGCGGTTGCGCGTCGCGAATGGCACACCGAAATTCAAGCAGATGCCGGCCTGCAAGCAGTCGGCCAGCCCGATGTCTTGTCCGGCTCCTCGCAGTGTTGCTGCCAATTCGCCTGCGCGAAGCGCACTCCCAGGATCGAGCGGAAAGGTGCGTGAGCGCACCAACCGCAGGATGTCGTCGCGACGCTCCAAGAAGTCCGCACCGACGCGCAGTTCGAACGCGGTTATCGCGGTGACGCGCAGCCGATGGCTGACGATCAACTCGCGGACCAAGGCCGCTCCGGGACCTTTGCCGCGCAAAAAATCGATCAACAGATCGGTGTCGACAACTACGAGGCCCGCCACGTGGTTCTCACGTCGTTGATGCGAGAACGCATCTCTTGCGCAGCCGAGTCGGTGACCACGCCTTCGAGTCCTAACAGGACGTCGACTTCGTCGACCTTCAAGTTCGCGAGATACGCGTCCAGGGCTTCCTGGACGAGCGCGGAAAAGCCCCGTACGCCGCGACGCTGAGCGATCGCACTCAGCGCGCGATGCTGGTCGTCGGTAATCTCCACCGTGGTTCGCATGCATGCATGCTAGCATGCTTAACTCAACGCTGATCGAACGCGACCTTCACCGCCCCGCTCTCGCCCTGGTCGGCGATCGCGAGGAACGCCTCGCGCCACTGCTCCAGCCGGAAGGTGTGGGTCAGCATGGGCCCCAGGTCCACCCGGCCGTCGACAACCAGGTCGAGGTAGTGGGCGATGGCGTGCTTGCGCCGCCCGTCGACCTCCTCGACCCCGAAGGCATTGGACCCGACCCAGCTGATCTCCTTGAAATACAACGGACTCCACTCCCACCGGCCGGGCGCGTGGACGCCGGCCTTCACCAGCGTCCCCCGGGAGCGCAGGACCCGCACCCCGACCTCGAACGTCTCCGGTTTGCCGACGGTGTCGTAGACGACGTCGACGGCACCCGGGTAGGCCATGGGCAAGCCCTGCAGCGGCTGGCGCAACCGGCCGCCGCCCCAGGCGACGATCTCTTCGATGACGGCCAGGCGCGGCTCGTGGCCCACCACCAACGCGGCCCCGAACCGCCGGGCCAGCGCCGCCTGGGCGTCGAACCGCGCCACCACCGCGACCGCCACGTCGGGATAGAGCGCCCGCAAAATCGCGACCGCGCACAACCCCAGCGAGCCGGCCCCATACACCAGCACCCGGCCCGAGCGGGGCGGGGGGTGGCGGGTGATGGCGTGCAGCGACACCGAGAATGGGTCGGCGAACACGGCGAGCTCGTCGGGAATCGAATCGGGAACCCCGAACAGCATGCTGTCGTGGGCGGGCATCAGTTCGGCGTAGCCGCCGGTGACGTCGGCGGACACCCCGGTGTGGATGCCGGGCTTGATGTCGCCGTCGGTGAAGCTCCAGCACAGGCTGTAGTCGCCGCTTCGGCAGGCGGGGCAGCGCGGTTCGATGCCGCGCGGCCCGCACGACAGCCACGGGTTGAGCACCACCCGCTGCCCGACCTCAAGCCCGCGGGCCTTGGGCCCCACCGCGACGACGTCGGCGACCACCTCGTGGCCCATGACTTGCGGGAAGGAACAGAACGCGGCCAGGGCGTTGTCGACGTCGTCCTCGCCGAAGTCCATCAGGATCTGCTTGGAGTCCGAGCCGCAGATGCCGGTCAGCCTGGGCCGGGTGATCACCCAATCGTCGTGCAGCAGTTGGGGATCCGCGACTTGCTTCAGTGCGACCGGGCTGCGGGTCAGGGCGTCGTCGGGCCCCGGCGGCGGCTCCGGCGGCACGCCGTAGACGAGCGCCTTCATCGCGGCGCCATCCCGGCCACCCCGGCGATGAAGGCGTCGAGGTCGGCGTTCTTGGCGTCCACGACCGCCTTCATGTCCGGGACATAGTGCTCGAACGTGTCGCCGTCCAGGGCGTCGATGATGCCGGCCGCAACTTCGTCGGGCGGCACCTTGGGCCCCTGGTAGAGGGGCTCCTCGCTGCCCGGGTGGTCCCAGATCTCGGTGTCGACCGGGCCGGGCTCGATCAGCTTGACCGAGACCCCGGTGCCGTGCAGGTCGACGGCCATCGCCTCGCTCCAGCCGCACAGCGCGAACTTGCTTGCGCAATAGGCGGTTTCGTGGATGATCGGAAGCCGCCCGCCGACGCTGGACACATTGACGATCAGGCCCGATCCGCGGGCCAGCATCCGCGGCAGCAGCGCCAGCGTCAGCCGCATCGGGGCGAAGAAGTTGACCCGCATGACGTTCTCCGCCTCGTCGGGATCCAGGTCGGTGACGGGCCGTCGCTTCGGGATCGCGGCGTTGTTGATCAGCACGTCGATGCCGCCGAGAGCATCCCACGCGCCCAGCGCCAGATCCCGCAGCGCGGCGGTGTCGGCCAGGTCGGCCACCCACATCGCCGATTGCGGCGAGGTCTGCCGGCAGTCGGCCAGCACCTCGGCCAGCCGGTCTCGCCGGCGGGCGACCAGTCCCACCACCGCTTCCCGGGCGGCCAGCTGGCGGGCCAGCGCGGCCCCCAACCCCGACGAAGCGCCGGTGATCAGCACCCGCTTACCCGCTGCCGCATACGCCATCCGTCAAGGTTGCCGCGAATCGGCGCGGGAATACAGTGGTTGGAAGCTTGTTATACTGTCTAATTATTCACCGAGACGGACTAATTACATGCGATAGGGGCAAAGCATGACTTCCACCAGGTACGACGGAGACACCTGGGACCTGGCTTCCAGCGTCGGCGTGACCGCGACGATGGTCGCGGCGGCCCGGGCGGTGGCGAGCCGGGACGACCGTCCGCTGATCGACGATCCTTACGCGGAGCCGCTGGTCAGGGCCGTCGGGGTGGACCTGCTCACCCGGCTGGCGACCGGCGAGGTGAACCCCGACGAGTTGAACGACGTGCACGACGGCGCCTCCGCGGGGTCCGCCGGGGCCATGTCGCGGATGGCCGACAACATGGCGGTGCGCACCAAGTTCTTCGACGAGTTCTTCCTGGGGGCGACGAGCGCGGGCATCACGCAGGTCGTGATCCTGGCCTCGGGGCTCGACTCCCGCGCGTACCGACTGCCGTGGCCTGCCGGGACCGTCGTCTATGAGGTGGACCAGCCGCGGGTCGTCGAATTCAAGACCCGCACGCTGGCCGAGCTGGGCGCCGCGCCGACCGCCGAGCGGCGCGTGGTCGCGGTCGATTTGCGCGACGACTGGCCCGCCGCGCTGCGCGCCGCCGGATTCGACCCGGCCCGGCCGACCGCGTGGAGCGCCGAGGGCCTGCTCGGCTACCTGCCGCCGGACGCACAGGACCGCCTGCTGGACACCATCACCGAGCTCAGCGCGCCGGGCAGCCGGTTCGCCACCGAAAGCGCGCCCAACCCGCAGCCCGGCGACGAGGAGAAGATGAAGGAACGCATGCAACGCATCTCCGAACGGTGGCGCGCGCACGGCTTCGACCTCGACATGGCGGGGCTGGTGTACTTCGGCGAGCGCAACGAGGCGGCTCCCTACCTGGCCGACCACGGCTGGGACGTGAACGGAATCAGCATCCGGGACCTGTTCGCGGACAACGGACTTCCACCCCTCGAGGACGACGACACGCGCATGGGCGACATGCGCTACGTGAAGGGTTACCTGAAATGACCTCGGGACGCACCGAAGGCGACAGCTGGGGACCGGCGTCGAGCGTGGGAGCGACGGCGACCATGGTCGCCGCGTCCCGCGCCGTGGCGTCGCAGGGGCCCGATCCGCTGCTCGACGATCCGCTGGCCGAGCCGCTGGTCCGCGCGGTCGGACTGGACCCCTTCGTCCGCATCATCGACGGCGAGCTGGATTTCGAGGACGATCCGCTGTTCAACCGCAAGGCCCGCAGGGAGCAGATCGCGGTGCGGACCAGGTTTTTCGACGAGTTCTTCACCGGCGCGGCCGACGACGGTGTGCGGCAGGCGGTGATCCTGGCCTCCGGCCTCGACACCAGGGCCTACCGGTTGCGGTGGCCGGACGGCACGGTGGTCTACGAGATCGACCAGCCGCAGGTGATCGCGTTCAAGACCGACACGCTGGCCGACCTCGGCGCCGCCCCGACCGCCGAACGCCGCGCGATCGCCGTCGACCTGCGCGACGACTGGTCCGCCGCATTGCGCGAGGGCGGATTTGACGTCACCCGGCCAACGGCGTGGAGCGCGGAGGGTCTGCTGCCCTACCTGCCGCCGGAGGCGCAGGATCGATTGTTCGACAACATCACCGCGCTCAGCGCGCCGGGCAGCCGGCTGGCCACCGAACACGTGCCCGACCCGAACGCCTTTTCCGACGAGCGCCTGCAGCGGATCTCCGAGCGGTGGCAGCGCTTCGGTTTCGATCTCAACGCGGCCGACCTGTTCTACCGGGGCGAGCGCAACGTGGTCCTCGATTACCTGACCGCCCACGGCTGGGAGGTGACGGCCTACCCCGCCCGGGAGTTGTATGCGCGCAACCGGTTTGAGTTCCCCGAGGACGAGATGGCGGCCACCTTCGGGGAGATGAGCTACGTCGCCGCCACCCTCAAGTAGGGTACGGCGTATGCCACGCGCTCACGACGACAACTGGGATCTCGCGTCCAGCGTGGGCGCGACCGCGACGATGGTCGCGGCCGGCCGCGCGATGGCGACCAAGGATCCGCGCGGCCTGATCAACGACCCGTTCGCCGACCCGCTGGTGCGCGCGGTGGGGGTGGATTTCTTCACCAGGATGATGGACGGCGAGCTCGACCTGGACGCGATCGAGAACGCGTCGCCGACGCGCATCCAGGCCATGATCGACGGAATGGCGGTGCGCACCAAGTACTTCGACGACTACTTCATCGACGCGACCCGCACCGGCGTCCGCCAGGTGGTGATCCTCGCGTCGGGATTGGACTCGCGCGCCTTCCGGCTGCCGTGGCCGGCCGGCACCGTGGTCTACGAGATCGACCAGCCACGCGTGATCGGGTTCAAGACCAGCACGCTGGAGGGCCTCGGCGCGCAGCCGACCGCCGAACGCCGCACCGTCCCGATCGACCTGCGCGCCGACTGGCCGGCGGCGCTACGAGCGGCCGGGCTGGACACCGCCGCACCGACCGCGTGGCTGGCCGAGGGCCTGCTGATCTACCTGCCGCCGGAGGCGCAGGACCGGTTGTTCGACAACATCACCGCGCTCAGCGTGCCCGGGAGCACGATCGCCACCGAATTCGTCCCCGGCATAGTGGATTTCGATGCCGACCGGGTGCGCGAGATGTCCGGCTCCTTCCGGGACCACGGCGTGGACATCGACATGGCGTCGCTGGTCTACGCCGGCGAGCGCAACCACGTCGTCGACTATCTGCGCGCCAAGGGGTGGGACGTCGAGGGCGTGACGCGCACGGAAATGTTCAAGCGCAACGACATCGAGGTGCCCGCCCCGGAACAGGACGACCCGCTCGGCGAGATCATCTTCATCAGCGGCGGGCTCACCGGCTGAAGGCTAGAAGCGCGACTCCCCCAGCCACAGCACGCGCGTCCCGCTCAGCGCCTGCCCGACATTCTCCAGGATCCCGGCGGCCGAGCGGCCCAGCAGCGCGCCAAGCGCGTCCGGCAGCGACGCCGCGGCCGGTTGCGACGACGCCCGGGGCCGCACGAAGTCCAGCAGCGAGGCGCCCGGATAGCTGACGATGCGCACCTCGGTGTCCTCGTCCAGGCCGGCCAGGACCTTGGCCCGGCGCACGGCGGTCCAGAGCCCGCCGAGTTCGTCCACCAGGCCGCGCTCGGCGGCGTCGCCGCCGGTCCAAACCCGCCCCCGGGCAACGGCATCCACCGCTTCGACGCTCAAATTGCGGCCCTGCGCCACCCGCTCCACGAAGTCGGCGTAGACCAGGTCCGCCTCGGCCTCCTGGTGGGCCCGCTGCTGCGGCGTGAACGGCGCGTCGATCGACCAGGCATCGGCATTGGCGTTGGTGCGCACCGCATCCGAGCCCACCCCGAGCCGTTCCTTCAGATCGCGAATGACGAACTTTCCGGTGAACACACCGATCGAGCCGGTGATCGTGCCCGGATTGGCCACGATCGCGTCGGCGCCCATCGAGATGTAATACCCGCCCGAGGCGGCCACCGAGCCCAGCGACGCCACCACCGGTTTGCCGCGCCGCCGGGCCCGTGTCACCTCGCGCCAGACGGTCTCCGACGCACAGAGCGAGCCGCCCGGGCTGTCCACCCGCAGCACGATCGCGGACACCGCGTCGTCGGCGGCCGCCTCCCGCAGCGCCGCCGCGATCGTGTCGCCGCCGACGGCCGTGGGGCCGAACGGCAGGAACCGGGACCCGCCGCGGCCGTCGACGATGTGGCCCGCAACCGTCACCAGGGCCAGCGTGGGTTTGGGCCGGCGGCCGGGGATCGGCGGCAGCGGCGGGGCCAGCCGGGACTGGGCCGCGCCGGCGTATCGCGACAGATAGAGCCGCGGTGGGGCGTTGTCGTCGGAGTCGATGAACTCCGGTGAGATGCCTTCCACGCCAACCAGTTCCGCGATCCGCACATAAGCTTCGTCGCGGAAGCCGATCCGGTCGACCAGGCCGGAGGCGACGGCGTCGTCGCGCAACAGCGGGGCCCGGTCGGCCAGCGCATCGATCCCGCCCGGATCGATGCTGCGTGATTCGGCGACCGCCCGCCATACCTGTTCCTGCAGGCTTTCCAGCAGCCTGGTCACGGCCTCGCGGTGGGCTTCGGTGAAGCCGTCCTCGGTGAACCGGTCGACCGCCGACTTGTATTCGCCGCGCGTGACGAACTCGGGTTCGATTCCCGCCTTCTCGAGCGCATCCCGCAGGAAGGTGGCGTTGCTGGCGAAGCCGACCAGGCCGACGACGCCCGAGGGCTGCATCCACACCTCGCCGAATGCCGAAGCCAGGTAGTACGACAGCGTGCCCGGATAGGTCTCGGCCCACGCCAGCGACGGCTTGACGGCGGTGAAGGCCGCGACGGCCTCGCGCAGCTCCTGAACCGCCGCCGGCGGCGCCGCGGAGAGCTGCACGCGGGCAATCAGCCCGGCAACACGGTCGTCCTCGGCGGCGCGGTGGATCGCGGCGACGGCGTCGCGCAGCGTCAGCGGCCGTCCGGCCCCGGTGATGATCGCCAGCGGGTCGAAGCCGGAGGTCTCCGGCGGCACCGAGCGCAGGCTGAGTTCGAGCACGCAGCCGTTGGGAACGCCGTGGTGCCAGGCGGTGTCGACGCGACCGGCCAGGGCGCGCACCTCGTCCCCCCATTTCGCGATGCCGGGAAGCGAAGGCAGGAAGGCGAACATGATCGCAGCCTACCGATCGGCGGCCGTACGGTGGTGGGGTGAGGTTCTCGATCGCCATCCCCCAATTCGACTTCGATGGCCTCGACGCCGCCGGGCTGCGCTTGTATCTCGCGCGGGCCGAGGAACTCGGGTTCGAGGGGGGCTGGGTGCTCGAGCAGATCATCGGCGAGGCGCCGCTGCTGGCACCGCTGGAGCTGCTGGCCTACTGCGCGGCCTGCACCGAGCGGCTGCGCCTCGGGGTCGCCGTGCTGGTGTCCTCGTTGCATGATCCGCTGCAGCTGGCATCGTCCGTGACCGCCGTGGACCGGTTGTCCCACGGGCGGCTGGACGTCGGCGTCGCACCCGGCGGCGGATTTCGCAGGTTCGCCGCATTCGGCGTCGAAAAGGCAACCTACATCAGCTATTTCACCGAGGGCCTGGAACTGATGAAGGCAGCCTGGTCCGACGAACCCAGGGTGACGTTCCACGGCCGGTTCCGTGACGTCGACGACCTTCCCATCCAGCCGAAGCCGGTGCAGCGGCCACACCCGCCGATCTGGTTCGGCGGGAATGCCCCCAGGGCGCTGGCCAGGGCGGTGCGCCACGGTGACTCGTTTCTGGGCGCGGGCTCGTCCACCACCGAGGCGTTCGCCGAAGCCGTCGGCATCGTGCGCCGCGAACTCGACGAACAGCACAAGGACCCGACGCGCTTCACCATCGGCAAACGGGTCTATCTGATGATCGACGACGATGCCGCGCGGGCGCGCGAGCGGGTGCTCGCCGGGCTGCGCCGCATCTACGGGCAGATGTCCGGCATCGATTCGGTTCCCGTGTCGGGCACCGCTGACGACGTCGCGCGCGGACTACGCGAGGTTATCGACGCCGGGGCGCAGATGCTGCTGCTCAACCCCGTCGGGGCCGACGTCGCCGAGAACGGCGAGCAGATGGAACGCCTTGCCGCGGAAGTGATTCCGCAGCTGCGCTAGTCCCGCGAGCAGACGCAAAAGCCCCCGCACGCACGGCGTGTCGGGGGCTTTTGCGTCTGCTCGCGCAGGGGAGCTACAGCTCGGTGACTGAGCCGCCCGCGGCGGTGATCTTCTCGCGTGCGCTGCCGCTGAACTTGTGCGCCGACAGGTCGACCTTGACGGTCAGCTTGCCGTCGCCGAGCACCTTGACCAACGAGTTCTTGCGGACGGCGCCCTTGGCGACCAGGTCGTCGACGCCGACGGTGCCGCCCTTGGGGAACAGCCGGTTGATGTCACCGACATTGACGATCTCGTATTCGGTGCGGAACCGGTTGCGGAATCCCTTGAGCTTGGGCAGCCGCATGTGGATCGGCATCTGCCCGCCCTCGAAGGTCGTCGGCACCTGCTTGCGGGCCTTGGTGCCCTTGGTGCCCCGTCCCGCGGTCTTGCCCTTGGAGCCGTCGCCGCGACCGACGCGGGTACGAGCGGTTTTCGACCCGGGCGCGGGCTTCAGGTCGTGCAGCTTGAGTGTCATTTGTTCTTACCTCCGGCGCCCGTCTCGGCCGGCTCCACCTCGACGAGGTGGCTCACCACCGCGATCAGGCCGCGCGTCTGTGCGTTGTCCTCCCGGACCACCGAATGGCGAATCCGGCGCAGCCCCAGCGTGCGCAGGCTCTCGCGCTGCTTCCAGCGCGTCCCGATCGTGCTGCGCACCTGGGTGATCTTCAGCTGACTCATGGCTGTGCCTCCCGCGCCGCCGTCGCGCTGGCCAGCGCTTCACTTTCGCGTCGCGCCTTGAGCATCCCGGCCGGTGCGACATCCTCGATCGGCAGTCCGCGGCGGGCGGCCACCTCCTCGGGACGCTGCAGCAGCTTGAGCGCGGCGACGGTGGCGTGCACCACGTTGATCGCGTTGTCGCTGCCCAACGACTTGGCCAGGATGTCGCGCACCCCAGCGCATTCCAGCACCGCGCGCGCGGCGCCGCCGGCGATCACACCGGTACCCGGGCTGGCCGGACGCAACAGCACCACGCCCGCGGCCGCCTCGCCCTGCACCGGGTGCGTGATGGTGCCGCCGATCAGCGGAACCCGGAAGAAGCCCTTGCGCGCCTCTTCGACGCCCTTGGCGATCGCGGCCGGGACCTCCTTGGCCTTGCCGTAGCCGACACCGACCATGCCGTTGCCGTCACCCACGATGACCAGGGCGGTGAAGCTGAATCGCCGGCCACCCTTGACCACCTTGGAGACTCGGTTGATGGCAACGACCCGCTCCAGGTAGTTGCTCTTGTCGCCGTCACGGTCCCGATCACGACCACCGCGGCCGCTGTCGCGCCTGCCGCGGGAATCGCGGCCGTCGCCGCGTGCGTCGCGGCCCTCTGGGGCGCCTTGCGCGCCGGTCGGCTGCTCCGCCATCATGCGGTCCTTCCAGTTGTCATCAGAAACTCAATCCGTTCTCGCGCGCGGCATCGGCCAGCGCCGCGATCCGTCCCCCGTAGGTGTATCCGCCACGGTCGAACACCACGCTCTCGATGCCGGCGGCCTTGGCGCGCTCGGCGATCAGCTGACCGACCCGCACGCTGCGGGCCTTCTTGTCGCCGTCCACGCCGCGCACGTCGGCCTCGATCGACGACGCGGCGGCCACCGTGGTGCCGTTCTCGTCGTTGACCAGTTGCACGTGAATGTGCCGCGCCGATCGGTGCACCACCAGCCGCGGGCGCGCCGCGGTGCCCGCGATCTTCTTGCGCAGCCGTGCGTGCCGGCGCACCCGGGAGACCCGCCGAGTTTCGGATACGCTCTGCCCCACCGGCTTTCGCACGGCGGCGGCAGCTTGTGTTTTCGCCATGACTACTTACCTGTCTTTCCGACCTTGCGGCGGATCTGCTCGCCCTCGTAGCGCACGCCCTTGCCCTTGTACGGGTCGGGACGGCGCAGGCGGCGGATGTTCGCCGAGATCTGGCCGACCTTCTGCTTGTCGATCCCGGAAATCGTGAACTTCGTGGGTGACTGGACCGCGAACGTGATGCCCTCGGGGGCCTCGACCACCACGGGATGGCTGTATCCCAGCGCGAACTCGAGATTGGACCCCTTCAGCTGCACCCGGTAACCGACACCGAAGATCTCCATCTTGGTGGTGTAACCCTGCGTCACACCGGTGACCAGATTGGACACCAGGGTGCGAGACAGCCCGTGCAGCGAGCGGTTGCGCCGCTCGTCGTCGGGACGGGTGACCACGATGGCACCGTCGTCGTTGCGCGACACCCTGATCGGCTCGGCCACCTTCAGATCCAGCGTGCCCTTGGGCCCCTTCACCGAGACCTTCTGGCCGTCGATTGTGACGTCGACCCCGGAGGGGACCGGAATCGGCTGCTTACCAATGCGCGACATGGCTTTTACCTCAACCCCTCACCACACGTATGCGAGGACTTCGCCGCCCACGCCCTGTCTGGCCGCCTGGCGATCGGTCAGCAGGCCCGAGGACGTCGAGATGATCGCCACGCCCAGGCCGCCGAGCACCCGCGGCAGATTGGTCGATTTCGCGTACACCCGCAAGCCCGGCTTGGACACCCGGCGCAGACCGGCGATGCTGCGTTCGCGGCTCGGCCCGTACTTGAGCTGGATGACCAGCGACTTGCCCACCCGGGCGTCTTCGGTCCGGTAGTCGCTGATGTATCCCTCGTTCTTGAGGATCTGGGCGATGTTGGCCTTGAGCTTGGAGTGCGGCAAGCTCACCTCGTCGTGATACGCCGAGTTGGCGTTGCGCAGACGCGTCAGGAAGTCTGCGATGGGGTCCGTCATCGTCATATCGTTAGTCCCCTGTCACCAGCTGCTCTTCTGCACGCCGGGCAGCTCACCCGCGTGCGCCATCTCGCGCAGGCAGATCCTGCACAGCCCGAACTTGCGGAACACCGCGCGCGGGCGGCCGCACTTGCTGCAGCGGGTGTAGCCGCGCACCGCGAACTTCGGCTTGCGCGCGGCCTTGTTAACCAGTGCCTTCTTAGCCATCTAGTCAGTTCTCCTTGAACGGAAAGCCGAGGGCCCGCAACAGCGCTCGTCCTTCGTCGTCGGTCGTCGCCGAGGTGACGACGTTGATGTCCATGCCGCGGACCCGGTCGATCTTGTCCACATCGATCTCGTGGAACACCGACTGCTCGGCCAGCCCGAAGGTGTAGTTGCCGACACCGTCGAACTGCTTGGGCGAGAGCCCGCGGAAGTCACGAATGCGTGGCAGCGCAATCGATGTGAGGCGGTCCAGGAACTCCCACATCCGGTCTCCGCGCAGGGTGACCCGCACCCCGATCGGCATGCCCTCGCGCAGCTTGAACTGCGCGATCGACTTGCGCGCCTTGCGGATCTCCGGCCGTTGCCCGGTGATCAGCGCCAAATCGTTGACGGCGCCGTTGATCAGCTTGGCGTCCCGGGCCGCTTCGCCGACCCCCATGTTGACGACGACCTTCGTCACCGTCGGGATCTGCATGACGTTGCCGTAGCCGAACTGCTTGTGCAACGCATCCCGAATCTCGTTGCGGTAGCGCTGCTTCAGGCGCGGCTGAACCTTTTCCGCGGTACTCATCAGATGTCCTTGCCGTTGCGCTTGGAAATACGGACCCGCTTGCCGGTCTCCTCGTCGACGCGGTAGCCGACGCGGGTGGGCTTGCCGTCCGAGTCGACCACCATCACGTTGGACACGTGGATCGGCGCCTCCTGGGTGACGATTCCGCCCGACCGGGCTCCGCGCTGCGTCGTCGAGATCGGGGTGTGCTTCTTGATCCGGTTGACGCCCTCGACCAGAACCCGGTTGCGGTCCGGGTAGGCCTGCAGGACCTTGCCTTTGGCGCCCTTGTCCTTACCCGCGATAACCAGCACGGTGTCGCCCTTGTGGACCTTCATCTACAACACCTCCGGGGCCAGCGAGATGATCTTCATGAATCGCTTCTCACGCAGTTCGCGACCGACCGGACCGAAGATGCGCGTACCGCGCGGGTCGTTGTCGGGCTTGATGATCACCGCGGCGTTCTCGTCGAACTTGATGTAACTGCCGTCGGGGCGCCTGCGCTCCTTGACGGTGCGCACCACGACGGCCTTGACGACCTCGCCACGCTTGACGTTGCCGCCCGGAATGGCGTCCTTCACGGTGGCAACGATGACATCACCGATGCCGGCGTAGCGTCGCGACGAACCGCCGAGCACCCGTATGCACAAGATCTCCTTGGCGCCGGTGTTGTCGGCGACCTTCAGCCGCGATTCCTGCTGAATCACTCGATCTCCTGACCTGGTTGCGTGTGCACGGCAGGGGAAACCCAAAACCTGACGTGCGCGGTCTGTGTGGCCGAAGGGCACGCGGGGCCGATTCGCACCGGCCGAGGTCTGCCCAAGGCAACCCCTAGAGTCTAGGGGACGACCAGCTCAGGGCCAAATTTCGCCAATAATTGCCTAGCGGATGACCCGAACCTCGATCGGCAGGTCGAGGCCGGCCCAGGCACGGTCGGCGGTCATGACGATCGGGGGCGAACTGCGGATGGCCAGGGCAAGGCAGCATCGGTCGCCGAGCGAGAGCCGTTTTCCGCCGGTGATGGCGCGCAGGGCGCCGGCGAGCTCCGCGTCGACGAGTTTGCCGACGACCTCGGCAAGATTCGGGGTGCCGATGACCGAACCGGTCATGGCCCCGGCGACCAGGTCGGCGCCGGGCTCCTCGTGGATCAGTGCCAGCAGCGCCGACGCGTCGAGAACGGTCAATTGTCCTGCGCCTCGGCGCGCCGCTCGGCGATTAGCTCGTCCACCAGGGACCGGGCGGTGCAGCCCTACGACACGCAGCGGAACCCGATGTGGGTCGTCGCGGTGTCCTGCGATTGCGGTGACCGCGCCGCCGGGCGGTAGCGATGGCAGTACTCCGGAGCGCACAGGTGCGAACCGCCCTTCAGCGTCTGGCTGACGGCCGGATCGGCGGGCCCCGATGGCGCGCAACATGCCTTCGGCGGCTGACCGAGCCGGTGGTGCGCGGAGAACTCGGTCGCGGTCCACTCCCAGACATTGCCGATCATGTCGATCAGGCCGAACCCGTTGCACGGAAACGTCCCCACCGGCGAGGTGCCCACCCAGCCGAGCGCGCCGTCGTTGCGGTACGGGAACCTGCCCTGCCAAGTGTTGGCCATCAGCCGGCCGCCGGGCCGCTCCTCGTCCCCCCACGAATAGGTCGTGGTGGTGCCGGCGCGGGCGGCGTACTCCCACTCGGCCTCGGTCGGCAGCCGCCGCCCGGCCCAGCGCGCGTAGGCCGCGGCGTCCGGATAGGCCACCTGGACAACGGGGTGATCGGCTCGGTCCGGCGCGGCGCTGTCCGGGCCGTCCGGGCCGAACGGATGACGCCAGTTCGCACCGGGCGCCCAGTCCCACCACTGCCGCCAGTCACGCAGGTCGACCGGGCCGGGCGTCGGGCGGAAAACCATCGCGCCCGGACACAGGTCGTCGGGATTCGCGCCCGGATACAGCGCCGGGTCGATCGGTTGCTCGGCGACCGTCAGATAGCCTGTGGCACTGACGAATTCGGCGAATTGCGCGTTGGTCACCGGGTGCCGCTCCACCGCGAACGGGGCGACGGTCACGGTGTGGATCGGCGCTTCCTCGGGATAAAAGCTCGTCGAGCCCATGCGGAACGATCCGCCGGGTAATTCGACCAGTTCGGTGAGCATCCCTTCAGGGTAGGGCGCCCACCAACCGCGCTAATCGGTTCGTCGATACCAGGTGACAAAGAACAGGATCATCGCCACCACCAGCGCTATCAGCACCCAGAGCACCAGGGCCTGGTCGACCCAGGCGCCCGCGGGCGGGGAGCCCGGCAGGAAGTTGCGGATGGGGATGACGGCGAACAGTACCGCGGCGAACCACGACCCGAACGGCGGCGCGAATTTCCGCTTCCCCATCAGCATCAGGGTGGCGATCGTCACCGCCAAGGCGGGCAGGGTGAAGAGCACCAGGCAGATTCCCGCGTCGAAGATCAGCGTGCCCTTGGACCTGTGCAACGTGATGATCACGTTGTCGCCGCGGTCCGATTCCTGGCTCGCTTCGCCCACCCGGCGGACGCTGACCTCCCAGCCTTCCAGCTGCCCGGTGACTTCCACCCGGGCCGGTACGTATTGGCGGGCGTCACCCTGGCCGACGAGCACTTCGGCGGAAAGGGTGTCGGTGCTGTAGGAGTCGAACGGCCAGTTGTTGGGATTGCCATGTGCCTCGATCGTGGTGGCGACCTGTGCCGGCGACTTACCCGCCGGGTAGACCAGGTCTCCCAGATCGTTTGGCGGATCCATGCGCACGGCGGTGTCGGTGGTCAGCACATCGAGGCGCTTGTCGAACATCTTGTCCTGGGGAATGACAAGCACTTTCACCGACAGGCGATTCGCAACCGTATCCAGCTTCTCCATGCGCACCAGCACGACGGTGTCGTCGGTCGCATTGAGGTCCGGTGGCTTGATCGGTCCCGCCGCGTTGAAAAGCAGGTGGACGCCGAACAGCGACAGGCCGTAGACGACGAAGGCCGCGAGGAGGCCGAAAGCGACTGCCTTGCGGCGCTTGCGCCGGGTGGGGGCCGCCTCTGACGGCGCCGCCGGCGGCTGTTCCGGCGTGGGAGGTGTCGAGGGCGGTGGTGCGGGGGGAGCCTGGGTCATCGTCAACACCTCCGAGGGGTTGTGGCGCTCGGCGGGGCGAGCGCACAAGGATTAGATCGTAGCGAACCGGCGCCGTCCCCGCGAGACATCGAAATTTCCCCCCTCAATAGGTGATTTGCGTCGGCTTACGCAGCCGTTGTTCACCGGCCAGCGAAATCCGGGGCGCGCGCCGGATCCGCGGCGATCAGGTCTTGGTCGACTGCTTTCGATCCCGCTGGCGCCACCAGCCGAGC
Source organism: Mycobacterium sp. NGS26 (assembly GCF_059813025.1). Lineage (NCBI taxonomy): Bacteria > Bacillati > Actinomycetota > Actinomycetes > Mycobacteriales > Mycobacteriaceae > Mycobacterium > Mycobacterium sp. NGS26. The sequence goes on along the minus strand of NZ_JCALDU010000006.1, from coordinate 216,672 downwards.
AGGAACAGTGCCATCGCGGCGACCAACCCGATCAGCACCCACAGCACGATGGCTTGGTCGATCCACGATCCGTACGGGGGGCTGCCCGGCAGGATGTTGCGCAGCGGGACGATGGCGAACAGCATCGCGCCGTACCATGTTGTCATCGGCGGCAGGAACGACGTCCGGCCCAGCGCGACGGGTATGGCCACCCACAAGGCCAACACGGGCAGGGCGATGAGGACCAGGCAGATGCCGACATCGAAGATCAGCGGGCCCTTGGCCCTCTGCAGCGTGATCGTCACGTTGTCCTGCACGTCGGGGTTGGGATCGTCGGGGTCGTGCACACGGGTGACGGTGGCGTCCCAGCCGTCCAGATGCCCGATGACTTCGACACGGGCCGGGGCCTTTTCGCGGTTCGGGCCGGAACCGGTGAACACGTCGGCCGCGATCACCTCCGTCCTGTACGAGTCGAACGGCCAGTTGCCCGGGTCGCCCTGCGCCGCGATCGTGGTGCTGACTTGCGCCGGCGCCTTTCCGACCGGGTACTGCAGGTCGCCCAGGTCGTTCTCCGGATACAGCCGCACCGCCGCGTCGGTGGTGAGCACGCCGAAGTTCTTGTCGTACAGCGAATCCTTCGGATAGACAAGGACATTCACCGTCAAGCGATTCGCCACGGTGTCCAGCTTCTCCAGGCGCACCTGCACAACGCTGTCCTCGGCCTCGACCTTGCTCAGGTCCACCGCTGGCAGCGGAGGCGCCGATTTGGCCAACAGGTGCACGGCGATCAGGGACAGGACGTAGACGACGATGACGGCCACCAGAATCGCGAATGCGATCGCGATTCGGCGTGCGCGCCCTCCGGGCGGCGCGGGCGGCGGCATCGGTCCAGCGGTCATTGGTGTCCTCCCTGAGCAGTTGGAAGCCGTCGAAGATGGGCTCAGATGCTAGCCAGCGGAGGCGTCCGGCACACGGTTTTCAGGGGATTACGACCGCGAATTGTTGCATCACCGTAGATTTCGCCGCCTCGAAGCCCGGCGTTCCGGCGGGGCCCTGCAGATGGATGACCACCAGGTACGCCTTGGTGTTGGTCCAGATGTGGGTGATGCGGTCGGCGAAGTCGACGGCGCCGGGGACGGTGCCGCTCAGCAGCTGGCTGCTGTAGCCGCAGAACTGGGCCGGTGCGACGTTGACCTTGACGCCCGGCTTGGCGGTGCGCAGATCGGTGGCGTAGCGCAGGAACGCGCCGCCGGGATCGAGGTCCGTCGGGGTGATGGTCACCTTCACCGACATGCCGTCGGGCCCGGTCGACGTGAGCGCCACGTCGCCGGTGCCGGGAACCGGATTCCAGCCGTCCGGCAGCGGGAGGACGATGAGGGGCGCCCGTGGGTCCGCCACGAAAGCCCTTGCCATGCTGCCGCTGGCCGGGGGTGGCGGCATGCACACGATGGCATTGGGCGGGATGTGGTCGGGCAGTGTGACTTCCACGCCCGGCACCGGCTCCGCCGGATCGGACGGTCGCGAGATCGTTGTGGTTGTCGACGACGAGCCGGTCCCACCGATGGCCCTGCCCGCGGTGGTCTTTTCGCACCCCGCCGCCGGGACTGCCAGCAAGCACAGCGCCAAGACCTCAGTCGCGCGAAAACGCAAGCGCAACTTCGGCTTCCACGTCCACGTACGGCCGGCCCGACAGGTCGATGTTGACCTGGGCGATGGTGCCGCCGGTGAACTCGAACGGCGCCTTGTAGCGACTGCACACCCCCGAACCGCCGTTGCGCCCGACCGTGATGCCCGCACCGGCCAGCCCGAACGTCCCCGGATGGGTGCTCACGTCGGCGAGCCTGCCGACCTCCTTGTCGTCGACGAACAGCGTGAGGTCACCGAGCGGAGTGTGGCTGTTGGGCACGGTTCCGGTCCGCGAATAGCTGACGCCGAACACGTGCCTGCCCAACGGCACCGGATCCGACGACGAAACCACCTGCTGCCGCTCGCCGAGGAAGTTGTAGGCGTAGTGCAACCGCCCGTCCTGGATGAACAGCACGTGCCCGCCGTGCGCGCCGCCCTGCTTGAAGAGCACGCCTTCGGCGCCGGTGGTGTCCACGGTCACGTCGGCCAGCACCGCAAACGACCGGCCGCGGATCTCGGCGGCGGCCCCGATGCCGACGTCCGCGCAGTGGGGGTAGTAGGTGTAGCTGGCCCGTTCGTCGACCAGGTAGGGGCGGAAACGTGTCAGCGTCTCCATCAGGTCCAAGTCCGACAGTGGCAGACCGTTGTACTTGGCGGCCTCGGAAAACCACAGCGCCTTGAGCTCTTCCAGCTTCTCGGGTTGCTCGGCGGCCAGGTCATGACATTGGCTGCGATCGGCCTCGATGTGGAATAGCTCCCAGCGGTCGTCGTCGAAATGCGACCACCCCGCGGGCGTCGCCGCATGAATGGTGTTGGCGAACCAGCCCTGGTGCCAGATCCCCCGGGTGCCCAGCATGGTGTAGAACTGGGTTTCCTTTCCGGTGTCAGCGTTCGGATCGGCAAGGGCCGCTTTGAAACTCACCCCGTCGAGCGGCTTCTGCGGGATGCCCTTGACGGTATCCGGCGGTGTCATGCCCAGCAGGTCGTAGACCGTCGGCGTGATGTCGCACACGTTGACGTAGTTGTCGCGCACCTCGCCGTGCGCGGCAATCCCCTTGGGCCAGGAGATGATCGCGGTGTCGGCGATGCCGCCCTCGTGCGAGGCGTAGCGCTTGTAGAGCTTGTAGGGCGTGTTGAAGGCCATCGCCCACCCGATCGGGTAGTGGTTGTAGGTCTCCGGTCCACCGAGGTGGTCGAACAGCTTCATGCTCTCTTCGACGGTGTCGATGTAGCCGTTGAAGAACTTGCCTTCGTTGACCGATCCGTTCGGGCCGCCCTCGCCGCTGGCGCCGTTGTCGGAGATCACCACGATGATGGTGTTGTCCAGTTGGCCGGATTCCTCGAGATAGTCCAGTATTCGGCCGATTTGGGCATCGGTGTAGCTCAGGAAGCCGGCGAAGACCTCGGCCATCCGGTTGAACAGCTTCTTCTCTTCGTCGCCCAGCGAGTCCCACGGCCGCACCGTGTCCTGCATGGGCCACGGCTGGCCTTGCGGTCCCGTCACATCCAAATACGGGTTGACGGGCGACAGTTCGGTGCCCGGCGGCACGATCCCCATCGACTTCTGCTTTTCCAGCACGATCTCGCGGTAGCGCTCATAGCCCATGTCGAACCGGCCGGCATACTTGTCGGCCCATTCCTTGAAGACGTGGTGCGGCGCGTGGCCCGCCCCGGGGCACACGTAGCTGAACCAAGGCTTGTCGGGCGCAATCACCTTGGCGTCGCGGATGAATTCGATGGTCTTGTCGGCGATGTCCTTGGACAGGTGATAGCCGTCCTCCGGCGTGCCCGGCGGATTCACCGGGTGGTTGTCGTAGACCAGGTCGGGATACCACTGGTCGGTCTCGCCGCCCAGGAACCCGTAAAACCGTTCGAAACCGCGCGAGGTCGGCCAGTGCCGCTTGGTCGACGCCATGCTGGACTCCTCCAGCGGCGTCAGATGCCACTTGCCGGTGCAGTAGGTGTTGTAGCCACGTTCGGCTAGCACTTCGGAGAGCAGCGCGGTGTCGGCCGGAATGCGGCCGTTGCAGTTCGGGAAGCCGTCGGTGAATTCCTCGATGGTGGCCATCCCGACGGTGGTGGCGTTGCGACCGGTCAGCAATGACGCCCTCGTCGGCGAGCACAGCGCGGTGGTGTGGAATTGCGACAGCCGCACCCCGCGCTCGGCGATCCGCGTCATCGCGGGCATCTCGACCAAGCCGCCGAAGCAGTCCCAGGTCGCGATGCCGGTGTCGTCCCAGATCAGATAGAGGACATTCGGCGAGTTCGGCGGCGCGGTCGGCGCCGCGTACGGTCCCCAGTCCGGCTCCGAGTCACGGATGTCCAGCGCGATCTTGCCGTTGAATCCGGTCGACGTCATTGGACAGCCTCACTCCCAGGGTGGCCTTACCGAACGTCCGTGGACATTACACGCGCCGGGTAGCAATCAGCTGAGTATTCGTGAGAAGACGCAAAAGCCCCCATTTTCGGTCAAAAATGGGGGCGTTTGCGACTGCTCGCCGAGGGTGAGTCCGGCGCTATTTGGCCTTCTCGAGGATCTCGACGAGCCGCCAGCGTTTGGTCGCCGACAGCGGACGCGTCTCCATCAGCGCCACCCGGTCCCCGATGCCGGCGGTGCTGTTCTCGTCGTGCGCCTTGACCTTCTTGGTGGTCCGGATGATCTTGCCGTACAGCGGGTGTCGCATCCGGTCTTCGAGCTCGACCACGATGGTCTTCTGCATCTTGTCGCTCACCACGTAGCCGATGCGGGTCTTGCGCCGGCCACGCGTCCTCGGGGCGCGCGGGGTGTGCTGGGGGCCCTTGTCTTTCGCCGCGGTTTCCTTCGCGGCGGCCTTCTTCGGGGCGGCCTTCTCGGGCGCCTTGGCCGCCTTCGCGGCCTTGGCGGCGGCCTTCTTAGCTTCTGCCATCACGAATCCTTACCGTCGGGCCCGGAAGCCAGGCCCAGTTCTCGTTCCCGCAGCACGGTGTAGACGCGCGCGATTTCCTGGCGCACCGTGCGCAGCCGGCGGTTGTTGTTGAGCTGTCCCGTCGCCATCTGGAAGCGCAGGTTGAACAGCTCCTCCTTGGATTCGCGCAGGCGCTCGGTCAGCTCCTCGTCGGTGAGCTCACGCAGTTCGCCAGGCGAAATGCCCACTGCCATCAGAACTGATCCTCTCGGGTAACGATGCGTGCCTTGATCGGCAGCTTGTGGATTGCGCGGGTGAGCGCCGCCCGGGCGACCGATTCGTTGGGGTAGCTGAGCTCGAACAGCACCCGACCGGGCTTGACGTTGACCACCCACCACTCCGGCGAGCCCTTACCCGAACCCATTCGGGTTTCCGCGGGCTTCTTGGTCAGCGGGCGGTCCGGGAAGATGTTGATCCACACCTTTCCGCCACGCTTGATGTGCCGGTTGATGGCGATACGGGCGGACTCGATCTGCCGGTTGGTGACGTAGGCGTGCTCGAGGGCCTGGATGCCGTAGTCGCCGAAGTTCACCTGCGTGCCGCCGCTGGCGATGCCGCGCTGGCGGGGATGGTGCTGCTTGCGGTGCTTGACCTTGCGGGGAATCAACATGATTCAGCTCTCCGTGCTCTGCGCTTCAACGGGCGCCGCGGCCTCCGGCGCGGCGGCCTGCTCCTCGCCGCCCGCCGCGCGGCCGGCCTCGGTGCTGGTCGCCGTGGTGCCCGACGCGCCACTGCGCCGCGGACGGGTCCCCGACGGCCGCTCGCGGCGCGGACGCTCGGCGCCCGCCGGTGCGGCGGCGGGCAATTCGCGCTTGCCGCCGACGACGTCGCCCTTGTAGATCCACACCTTCACGCCGATCCGGCCGAAGGTGGTCTTGGCTTCGTAAAGGCCGTAGTCGATGTCGGCGCGCAGGGTGTGCAGGGGCACGCGGCCCTCGCGGTAGAACTCCGAACGGCTCATCTCCGCGCCGCCGAGGCGGCCCGAGCACTGCACCCGGATGCCCTTGACGTTCGGCTGGCGCATCGCCGACTGAATGGCCTTGCGCATCGCGCGGCGGAACGCCACCCGGTTGCTCAGCTGCTCGGCGACGCCCTGGGCCACCAACTGCGCTTGGGACTCAGGGCTTTTCACCTCGAGGATGTTGAGCTGCACCTGCTTGCCGGTCAGCTTCTCCAGGTCGGCGCGGATCCGGTCGGCCTCGGTGCCGCGGCGGCCGATCACGATGCCCGGGCGGGCGGTGTGGATGTCCACCCGGACCCGGTCGCGGGTGCGCTCGATCTCCACGTCGGCGATGCCGGCGCGCTCCAGGCCGGTGGAAAGCAGCCGACGGATCGCGACGTCCTCCTTGACGTACTCGGCGTACTGCTTGTCGGCGTACCAGCGCGACTTCCAGTCGGTGGTGATGCCCAGCCGGAAGCCGTGCGGATTGATCTTCTGGCCCACTAGTCTGAGCCTCCCTTCGCTTCAGAAGCCTCAGACGCCTTCGCGGGTGCTTTCTTTGCCGGTGCCTTCTTGGCGGCCGATTTGGCGGGCGCCTTCTTCGCGGCCGCCTTGCTGGCCGGCGCCTTCTTGGCCGGCGCCTTCTTGGCCGGGGCCTTGGCGGCGGCCTTGCTGGCCTCGGCGCGACGCGCCCTGCTCGACTTGGCCGACCGCTGGTCCTTTGCCGGCCGGCTTTCCACCACGACGGTGATGTGGCTGGTGCGCCGGCGGATGCGGAACGCGCGGCCCTGCGCGCGCGGACGGATGCGCTTGGCGGTCGGGCCCTCGTCGGCGTAGACGGTGGCGACCACCAGGGTCGCCGGGTCCAGCCCGTTGTTGTTTTGCGCGTTGGCCGCGGCGCTGGCGATCACCTTGGCGACCGGCTCGCTGGCCGCCTGCGGCGCCCAGCGCAAGATGTCCAGCGCATCGGCCACCGACCGGCCGCGCACCAGGTCGATGACCCGGCGCGCCTTTCTCGGCGACACCCGCACAAACCGTGCCTTGGCGACCGCCGAAGGAAATTCCGTGGTGGTGCTCATCGGCGCTTGGCCTTTCGGTCGTCCTTGATGTGCCCCTTGAAGGTTCGCGTCGGCGCGAACTCACCCAGCTTGTGGCCGACCATCGCCTCGGTGACGAACACCGGGACGTGCTTGCGCCCGTCGTGCACGGCGAACGTGTGGCCGATGAAGTCCGGGATGATTGTGGAACGCCGGGACCAGGTCTTGATGACCTGCTTGGTGTTCTTCTCGTTCTGCGCGTCCACCTTCTTGAGCAGGTGGCCGTCGACGAACGGGCCCTTCTTCAGGCTGCGTGGCATGGCTGGCTACTCCTCTTACCGCGAGTGCTTCTTGCCGGTGCGCCGGCGGCGGACGATGAGCTTGTTGCTCTGTTTGTTCGGATGACGGGTGCGGCCCTCGGGCTGACCCCACGGGCTGACCGGGTGACGGCCCCCGGAGGTCTTGCCCTCGCCGCCGCCGTGCGGGTGGTCCACCGGGTTCATGACCACGCCGCGCACGGAGGGACGCTTGCCCTTCCACCGCATGCGACCGGCCTTGCCCCAGTTGATGTTTGCCTGCTCGGCGTTGCCCACCTCGCCGACCGTCGCACGGCAACGCACGTCGACCCGGCGGATCTCGCCGCTGGGCATGCGCAGCGACGCGTAGCTGCCCTCCTTGCCGAGCAGCTGAATGCTCGACCCGGCCGACCGCGCGAGCTTCGCGCCACCGCCCGGGCGCAGCTCCACGGCGTGCACCAGGGTACCGGCCGGGATGTTGCGCAACGGCAGGTTGTTGCCCGGCTTGATGTCGGCGTTGGCGCCCGACTCCACCACGTCACCCTGCGAGAGTCCCAGCGGGGCAATGATGTAGCGCTTCTCGCCGTCCAGGTAGTGAAGCAGCGCAATGTTGGCGGTGCGGTTCGGGTCGTACTCGATGTGGGCGACCTTGGCGTTGACGCCGTCCTTGTCGTTGCGGCGGAAGTCGATCACCCGGTAGGCGCGCTTGTGCCCACCGCCGCGGTGACGGGTGGTGATCCGGCCGTGCGCGTTACGCCCGCCGTGGCCGTGCAGCGGGCGCACCAACGACTTCTCCGGCTCCGACCGGGTGATCTCGGCGAAGTCGGACACGCTGGCGCCGCGACGGCCCGGGGTCGTCGGCTTGTACTTGCGAATTGCCATGTCTAATCAGGTCTTTCTCTCGCGCGCCTAGCTCGGTGCACCGAACAGGTCGATCGGCTTGCTGCCCGGCGCCAGCGTGACGATGGCGCGCTTGGTGTTCTTGCGCTTCCCGTAACCGGTCCGGGTGCGCTTGCGCTTGCCCTGCCTGTTGGCGGTGTTCACCGATGCGACCTTGACCGAGAAGATCTTCTCCACGGCGATCTTGATCTGCGTCTTGTTCGAATCGGGGTGCACCACAAAGGTGTACACGTTGTCGTCGAGCAGCCCGTAGGACTTCTCGGAGATGACCGGGGCCAGGATGATGTCGCGGGGATCGGTGACGGTCGCCATCAGGCCGAAACCTCCTCGGCAGAACTGGTGTTCGCGGCGATGTAGGCATTGAGCGCCTCGACGCTGAACACCACGTCGTCGGAGCGCAGCACGTCATAGGTGTTGAGCTGGTCGGGCGCCAGGACGTGCACACCGGGCAGGTTGCGCACGCTCTTGGCGCCGGCCTCGTCGCTGCGGCCGATGACGACGAGCACCTGCTTGCGCTCGGTCAGGGTGCCCAGAAACGCCTTGGCCTTCTTGGTCGACGGGGCCTGACCCGACACCAGCTCGGTGACCGCGTGGATGCGCCCGTTGCGCGCCCGGTCGGACAGCGCGCCGCGCAGCGCCGCGGCGATCATCTTCTTGGGCGTGCGCTGGCTGTAGTCGCGCGGCTTGGGGCCGTGCACGACGCCACCACCGGTGAACTGCGGGGCCCGCGTCGAGCCCTGCCGGGCTCGCCCGGTTCCCTTCTGCCGGTAGGGCTTGCGGCCCCCGCCGCGGACGTCGCCGCGCGTCTTGGTCGAGTGCGTGCCCTGGCGCGCCGCCGCCCGCTGCGCGGTGACCACCTGGTGCATCAGCGCGATATTGGCCGGCGCATCGAACAATTCGGCGGGCAGCTCGACGGAACCCTCGACCTTGCCGTCCGGCGTCTTGACATCGATCTTCAGGCTCTTGGCGGCCATCACTTCTCACCTCGTTTGATCGCGCTGCGGACCATCACGAGTCCACCGGTACGGCCGGGGATCGCACCCTTGATCAGCAGCACGCCGTTCTCGGTATCGACCTTGTGCACCAACAGGTTCTGCACGGTCACCCGGTCGTTGCCCATGCGGCCGGCCATCCGGGTGCCCTTGAATACCCGCGAGGGAGTCGCGCACCCGCCGATGGAACCCGGACGGCGGTGCACCGCCTGGGCACCGTGGCTGGCGCCCTGACCGCGAAAACCGTGCCGCTTCATGGTGCCGGCGAAGCCCTTACCCTTCGACGTGCCGGTCACGTCGACATAGGTGCCGTCGGCGAAGATCTCGGCCGTCAGCTCCTGGCCGACCTCGTATTCGGCGGCCGCGTCCGGGTTTTCCAGGCGCAGCTCGGCCAAATACCGGCGCGGGTTGACGCCCGCCGCGGTGTACTGGCCCGTCACCGGCTTGTTGACCTTGCGGGGACTGATCTCCCCGTAGGCCAGCTGCACGGCGCTGTAGCCGTCGCGCTCCGGCGTGCGGATGCGGGTCACCACGTTGGGGCCGGCCTTGACCACCGTCACCGGCACAACCCTGTTGTTCTCGTCGAACACCTGCGTCATGCCCAGCTTGGTACCCAGGATGCCTTTTCTTGCCATCAGTTCTGGATCTCCTACTGGATGTTGACGTCGACGCTGGCCGGAAGGTCGATGCGCATCAGCGCGTCGACGGTCTTCGGCGTGGGGTCGAGGATGTCGATCAACCGCTTGTGGGTCCGCATTTCGAAGTGCTCTCGCGAGTCCTTGTACTTATGCGGGGACCGGATGACGCAATACACGTTCTTCTCGGTCGGCAGCGGCACCGGACCTACGACGCTGGCACCCGTGCGGACGACGGTCTCGACGATCTTTCGCGCGGATGCGTCGATAGCCTCATGGTCGTAGGCCTTGAGCCTGATGCGGATCTTCTGTCCCGCCACGCTTCTCCTACCCTCACTCCACTCGAGGTCCGTGTCCGGACCTGGTGCCCCCGGCGCGCGGATCGACCCGCCCCGTCGGGGCCGATCGAGCGTCGCGCCGGATACTGCGCCGCTGTTTACCTGTCGTGGTCCACCGGCCCCCGCGGTCGGGTGTGTCACCCTCACGCAGCCTTGGCGCGCCCATTTCAGGGCCCGAAATTGGTCGCGTTCCAAGGATGGGACCGGACGCGCCCGGTTGGGCGCTGGTCGTATGCCCGGCCAGGCCTAAACCCGGCGCAAGACAACCTGAACAGTATGCCTGACGACCGCGGCCCGTTCAAAATTTGGGGCCAAATCTCCGGCAAACCTCAGCGGGGTCAGGCGCCGGCCGTTTCGGTGGTCGCCGCGGCGGCCCTGTTCTGCGCACGCTGAACGTGCAGGAAGCCGTCGACGGCGGCGCGCGCACACTCGCGGTAGTCGAAATCCGGCAGGGTGGACAGGCGCCCCAGCACCAGCGGGCCGATCAGCAACGCGATGGCGCGCGATCGGTCGACCTCCCCCAGCTCGGCGGCGGCCTCCGGGCTGTCGAACACGGCGTCGAACGGGGCCGCGTACTGCGCGGCGATACGTTCGCGCAACGTGGTGATCGAGGCGCTGTCGGTGGTCCGGTTGCGGCGCGGTTCCGGCATCTCCTCGAGGTCGCGACCGAGGGCCAACCACGACATGGCGGTCATGACCGCCGGCGCCTGGGCCACCGCCTCGGCCTGGGCCAGCACGATCGCGATCAGCCGATCCCGCAGCGAGCCCTCGGCCGGCGGCGTCGGCGACGGCGGTATGAGGCTGTTGAACGCCGCCGCCAGCAAATCGTTACCGCTCGGGAAGTGGCGATACAGGGTGGCCCTGGCCACGTTGGCGCTGCGCGTGACCGCATCGACGGTCACCGCGCTGGGACCCCCGGAGCGCAGCAGCGCCGCCGCGGCTTCGAGCAAACGGGCCCGGGACCGCGCTGGCCGGGGATCGGTACTCCCCTCGGTAATTGTGAGCCACCTCCCTGTTCGAGCCTGTTTGAGAACGAGACTATTGGTCTATCTACGAGACGGTTAGTCTCAAAATTCCGCTACGCCGCCACAAGGAGGCGCATCCCATGGTCGAAACCCTTGTCCGGCCCGACCAGCGTACTGATCCGAGAAGCATCGGCGGTAGCCCCCGGGCCCGAGCCTGGACGCTGGCCGTGGCGTGCATGGGTGTGGCACTGGTCGTCGCGTCGATGACGGCGTTGAACACGGCGCTGGGAGACCTCGCGGTTGCCACCTCGGCCACGCAGACGCAGCTGACCTGGGTAGTGGACGGATACACCCTGGCGCTGGCCTGCCTGCTGCTGCCGGCCGGGGCCATCGGCGACCGCTACGGCAGGCGGGGCGCGCTGCTCGCCGGCCTGCTGGTGTTTGCGGTCGGCTCGGCCGCGCCGGCGATTCTGCACGACCCGCTGCAGATCATCGCGGGGCGGGCGGTGGCCGGGGTCGGCGCCGCGCTGGTGATGCCCGCGACGCTGTCGCTGCTGACCGTGGGCTACCCGAAAGAGGATCGGATGAAGGCCGTCGGCTGGTGGGCCGGCACGGCCGGTTCCGGCGGGGTGCTCGGCATGCTCGGTTCGGGCCTGCTGCTTCGCTTTTGGGACTGGCACGCCATCTTCTGGTCGCTGGGCGTCGCGGGGCTGGTGATCTTCGCCCTCGGCTGCACGGTGTCGTCGTCACGCGAAACCGACGCTCCCCGAGTCGATTGGCCGGGCGCGGTCCTCATCGGTGCGGCGGTGGCGGTCGCGGTGTTCGCCATCCTGGACGCGCCCAACCGGGGCTGGAGCGATCCGCTGGTGTGGGGCGGACTCGTCACCGGCGCCGTCCTCGCGGTGGTGTTCGGCGTTTTCGAACTGCACCGGCGACACCCGCTTCTGGACGTTCGACTGTTCGCCGACCCCAATTTCGCCACCGGGGTCGCGGCGATCGTCATCCTGTTCGGCGCGACGTTCGGCTTCTTCTTCGTCGGCATGCAGTACGTGCAGCAGATCATGGGCTACTCGGCGCTGATGACGTCGCTCGCGTTCGGTCCGTTCATGGTGCCGCTGGGCATCTGCTCGGCGCTGTCCTTCTGGTACGTGCCGAAGTTGGGCCTGCGGCTGGTGCTGTTCGTCGGCACGCTGTTGATGGCCGCCGGCTTCGCGTGCATGTACTGGCTGGACCTGCATTCGACCTTTTCCGAATTCGCCTGGCCGACACTGATACTGGCCACGGGGATCGGAATCTGCACCGCGCCGACGACTTCGGCGATCATGGGGGCGGTTCCCGACGAGAAGCAGGGCGTCGCCTCCGCGGTGAACGACACCTCGCGGGAGATGGGCGGGGCGCTGGGAATCGCGGTTGCCGGCTCCATCCTGGCCGGACGCTATTCCCATGAGCTCGCGCCGAAGCTCGCGGACTTCCCCGCGCCCGTCCGCGGCCCGGCGACCGATTCGCTGGCCAAGGCGGTCGAGGTGGCCGGCCGGCTCGGGCCGCGGGGGACCCAGCTGGCCGAGGTCAGCAAGGCCGCGTTCCTCGCCGCCATGCACGCCTCCACGATCGCGATGGCGGCGATCGTCGCCGTCGCCGCGGTGTTGATCGGGCTGTGGGCTCCCGGACGCGACGGCCGGCAGCTGCGCCCGGTGCGCCGGCTCCTCTCCCGCCGCGGCTAGCCGCCGGGCCGTTCCCGGCCGCAGACCCCAAAGCCGGTGCGACAGAACAACAACTGTCCCGCAGACACTTGAAACGATCTGCTTGTTCTGGTATCAGAAATGTATATCGACACGTGCAGATCATCTCGCAGGATGAGGTGGATGTGATGTTGATAGACGTCGAACCGGTGTGCCCGGCGGTGATCGAGGCGGCGGCGATCGTGGAGGCCGAGTGGATCCGCCTGATGCGCTCGAGCGCGCCGGTTCACCACCCCACCTGTGAGCTTCCCGCAGGCCGACGGGATCGGCGCCGGGTCCGCACGGCGGTCACCGCCAAGCCGGCGCGCCGGTTCCCGTCAATCGCCCGCGATCGGCTGCGGTCGCGCTGGCCGCCCGGCGCGGTGTGGGCCCGGGAGCGTTCACCTCCGATACGGAAGTGAACGCAACCAACGGTATTCACCGGAGGAGGTGGTCGCAGAGGGCAATCGATACGACAACACCGAAGGAGGCCGTCGTGCCGTCCACGAATATTGCGACGCATAGTTCGCGCTGACGCATTGTTGCGCGCGCATCGCCACTTGTCGTGGCCGTCTACGTGGACCGCACGAACGGCCCTCCCAATCAGCTCAACACGAACCCGGCCGCCCGGTGCCCGAGCATCACGATCGTTGCGTGCGGTCCACGGCTGGTGACCGTGGGCAGGACGGAACCGTCGATCACCCACAGGTTCTCGATGCCGCGGACCCGGCACCGATGGTCGACCACGGCCCGTGGGTCGCCCTCGACGCCCATCGGGGCGCTGGCGCACAGGTGCTGACAGGTCGACCACACCGGCGAGCCGACATGCGTTGCCGCGCCCGCCAATTCGCGGGCCAGCTCGCTGCCCCGGCGCAGCGCTGCGACGTCGTCGGGCTCGCTGTCGTAGCGATGCTCGATCCGCGGCGGGCGGTCGGGGTCGGGCGACACGAGGGTGATTCGCCCGCGGGCCAGCGGCCGCATGAGGGCGACCCCGATATGCGGCCAATCCGGGTGGCCCGCGGTGCCATCTCCTGTCATAGCGACGAAACCGCCCGTGTACGGCCTGATCTCGAGGCCGTCGGCGGTCGTCAGCACGGCCTCGACCACGGGCCGGCCGGCGGCCACGGCCCAGTTGGTCGGCAACACCCATTCCGGGTGGTCGCTGCAGAACATCCCCACCGGCAGCGGCGCCACCACCGGCACGCCGGCGGTGCGCAACATCGACTCGTCGCCGACGCCGGACAGCATCAGCAGGTGCGCGGACTGAATCGCGCCGGCACACAACACGATTCGATCGGCCTCGAGGGTGACGGGGCCGTCCGGTCCGATCGCCTCCATGCCCACCACGCGGGCGCCGGAGAAACGAAGCCGCGCGGCCCGCGTGCCCGCAAGCAATGTCAGGTTCGGCCGCCCCAGCGCGGGCATCAGATATCCCGCCCCCGACCCGATCCGGATTCCGTCGACGATGTTCAGCGGCACCGCGCCCACACCCGAGACGAGCTCCGGCCCACAGTCATTGAGGTCGGCGATCCAGGAGAACCCCGCACGCTCGGCCGCGGCGATGAAACGTTCAGTGGTGCCGGTCATTTCGTGCGTGCGGCGCACCAGGATGGGACCGCTGTCGCCGTGGGCGGGACCGTCGAAATCCAGGTCCGTCTCGATGGCGCGGAAATGCCCCAGCACCTCCGACCACGACCAGCCGGGCAGCGCGGCGCGCTCGAAATCGCGGGGCACCGCGCGGCAGAAGTAGCCGCCGTTGATCGCACCCGAACCACCGACCGTCGATCCGCGCACGACCGGCAGCTGCAGACCGTGGCGATCGGTGAGCCGGGTCAGGTACCGGCGCGCCAGCGGGCTGCCGACCCCGATCGGCAGCTGCAACCCGTTGGTGGTCTGCGCCAGCAACTCCGGGTCGGTGAGCGCGGGTCCCGCCTCCAGGACGGTCACGGCGCAGCCGGGGTCGGCGGAAAGACGTTCGGCGACAACCGATCCAGCACTCCCAGCGCCAACTATCAGCACGTCGCTGTGCGAGACGGCTTTACTCACGGCGGCGTCAAGGCGGCGGCTAACTCCTGATCTGCGGCTTGAGCGGGCGCAGGTTGCGTTCGCGCACCACACCCCACCACAGCCCCAGGCCGTAGGCCAGGTCGTCGACGCGCTTGAGCAGCATGTAGGTCAGCAGGCCGATCGGCTCGGCGTCGTCGCCGGTGGCATCCCGGCGGCCGAGCCAGTCCACCACGCCGTCCATGACGGCCGCGACCAGCACGACCCGCCTGCAGTGCCGCGACACGATGGCGGCCAGCAACGCCACGGGCCAGTAGTGCCGGCACAGGGCCGACGCCAGTTGCAGGGCGGCCGCCCACAGGCCGCGGGCGGCGATCACCAGCACGTCGTCGAGCGAGGTCTCGGCGGTGCGCATGGCCCGGGCGATCCGCCGGCCCGTCAGGACCGCGACGGCGATCGACGCCAGCCGGGAAAGGCTGGTCCCCAGGGCCATGAGTATCCACGCCGTCAGCGCCCAGCCGGATATCACCACCGGCGCCGTCTTGTCCGGGTGGCGCACCGACAGCGGGGCCGCCGAGCCACCGTAAAAAGCCTTGCGCGCCAGCCAATCCCGCAGTTCGGTGCGATGGTCGTGGGCGACCAGGGCGATCGGCTCGTAGCGCAGCCGGGCGCCCGCCTCGATGAGCCGCCAGCACAGGTCGACGTCCTCGCCGGACTGCATGGTCTCGTCGAACCCGCCGACATCGCGGATCGCCGAGCGGCGACAGATGATCGCCGCACTGGGCACATAGGACACCGTGCTGTGGGGCAACACCGGCGCCTCGCGCTCCCCGAGGTCCAACGACGAGTGCACCGCCTCGTAGCGGGCCACCGGGTTCTCGCTGTGCGACAGGCCGACGATGCGCGGCGCGACCAGGGCGACGGTGGGGTCGCAGAAATGACCGAGCAGGGCCTCCAGCCAACCCCGGCGGGGCGAGACGTCGGAGTCCAGGAACGCGACGAAGTCGGTGTTGCAGGCCGCCAGCCCGGTGTTGCGGGCCGCCGCCGGACCCTTGCTGTACGGGTGGCGCAGCACCTCGACGTCGCAGTGCGCGCCGACGAAGTCTTCCGGCTCGATGGCCGGTGACGAGCCGTCGTCGACGACGATGACGCGCAGTCCGCGCAGGGAGCTCACCAGGCGACGCACGCCGGAAAGGTTGTCCCGCACCGGGATTACCACGGTCACGTCACGATGCGACGGCCCGCCCGCGGGTCGCGGGTGGGCCACCGTGGCGTCCAGCAGGGTGCGCGCCAGTTGGGCGCTGACGTCGTCGCGAACCTTGAGCCGGCCATCGGCGAGCATGTCCTGCGCGGCGGGGGCCAGCTTCAGCAGGCGGGTCGGTGAGCCACCGAGCAGGGCCGAGCCGTCGCCGAGCACCCGCACGCGGCGATCGACCTGAACGGCGAACCCGTCCGGCAGTCGGGGGGCGGTCACGTCAGCATCCCGTCGGATCCGGGCGACCAGCGGACCACTCCGCGCACACACCCGTCGACCATCTCGGCCAGAATGCGCTTGCCCTCGGCCGCCGTCGCGGTCGTCGGGTCCCCCAGGACGCCCACCCGGCTGACCGCGGCCACTCCCCCGCGGCGCATCGGCCCGAGCAACTCAGGCAACGGCGCCCGATTGCCGGGCAGCCACCGGTCGGTCAGCACGACGGTCGGCGAGATGTGGAGCAACAGCGACGTTTCGGTGTGACCGGCATGGGCGTCACCGCCCGCGGCGGCGCACGGGCACCATGCGGCGTCGCGGCCCTCGGCGCGCAGCCTGGCCACCGCGCTGCGCACCGCGCCGACGTTGCCGCCGTGGCCGTTGACGAAGACCAATCGGCGGGCCCAGCACGCGGCTGACCTGCCGTACTCCAGCAGCAGCAGCGTCAGGGCCTCGGTGCCGATGGAGATCGTTCCGGCGAAACTCTGGTGCTCGCCGCTGGCGCCGTAGGCGATGGCCGGCGCCACCAACCATTCCTGCTCGAGACGGGTGGCGGCCCCCCGGGCGACCGCGGTCGCGATCCTCGTGTCGGTGTCCAACGGCAGGTGCGGCCCGTGTTGCTCGGTCGATCCCAGCGGGATCATTATCGACGGCGGGGTGCTCAATAGCTGGCTCGACGTCGCAGTTCCTAATTCGCCGAGTACGGGCACTGGCTGATGGTAGGACGAATTCACCTGGCGTGCACCAATTGTTGAACCTTCAACGGAAATTTTTTCGCGGCCGTTCATCAAATAGTCAAATTCCGACCCGTCCGTCACGGAAGCCACGTCGGTACCAATTGTCGTGGCCGTTGATTTTTGCTCGACCCGTTATCGGGGAAAGCCGCCCGACTTGACCCGGAATGGGGCTAGGCCTCGCCCGCGGCGGGACCGGGGGGCACGCCGATCGCCCGGGCGAAACCGGCCGGCACCAGAATGTCGTCCGGGCTCAGCTCGTGCACCGAGGAGCGCCCCAGACCCGCCAGCGCCGAGTCGATGCCGCCGCGCAGAATGTCGAGGACGTTTTCGACGCCGGCTTGGCCGGCCGCCGCAAGGCCCCACAGATACGCGCGGCCGATCATCACCGCGCGCGCCCCCAGTGCCACCGCCTTGACGACGTCGCCGCCGCGCCGCACGCCCCCGTCCAGCAACACCTCGACCTGGTCCCCGACCGCCGCCGCCACCGCGGGCAGGGCACGGATCGACGCGGGCGTGCCGTCGAGGTTGTTGCCGCCGTGATTGGACACCGAGATCGCCGAAACACCGGCATCCACAGCCCTTTTCGCGTCGTCGACGCGCATCACACCCTTGAGCATGAACGGTCCGCCCCACAGTTCCCGCAGCCAGGCGATGTCGTCCCAGGTCGGCGGCGGGGTCGACATCCACTCCCCGTAGGCGGCGAAGAACGGTGGGCCGGGCTCGCCGCAGCGGCCCTGGTTCGGCACCCGCAGCTCCGGAGGCCGCAGCGTCTTGCCGAACTTCCACAGCCAGCGCGGCCGCACGATCGCCTCCGGGGACAGCCGCAGGAAGGTCCGCAGGTTCATCTCCTCGGGAATCTTCGGACTGCCCCAGTCCCGGCCGTGCGAGAACGTCCAGTCGGTGGTGACGATCAGCCCGACCGCGCCGGCCCGACGCGCCCGTTCCACCCGCTCGGCGATCGCGTCTCGCCCACCCAGCCAGTACACCTGGAAGAAGACTTTGGGATTTGCGGCGATGACGTCCTCGATCGGTTTGCTGGCGAACGAGGACAGCCCCATCGCGGTCCCCCGCGCCGCCGCCGCCCGCGCGACGGCGACCTCACCGTCCGGGTCGACGGCCTGCACGCCGGTCGGCGAGATGATCACCGGCAGCGAGATCTCTTGTCCCATAACGGTGGTCGACTGATCGCGCTTCTCCTGCGCACCGATGACGTGCGGGGCAAAGCCCAGCTCGCTGAAGGCTTCAACATTGTCGGAGACCGTAATTCCTTTTTCGCTCGCTGAAATCAGCGAGGAATAAACGGATTTTGGTAATCGCCGCTTGGCGCGTTGCTGCGCGATCGCGACCGTTTCAAACCATTCATCGGCCATTGTCTACAGCGGACTTTCATTGCAAAGGCGCGCCGGCGGTTGCTGCGGCGGGCGTACGGACAGTGTCAGCGGCACCGGTCGGCGGACCCGCTGCCCGCGCGAGTGGTCGGCCCGGGGCCGCGGCGTCTCGCGTTGGTTGGCCAGCGCGGAGGCGCTGTGCCCCTGGACGCACTCGGGATCCGGGCCGTCCAGCGGCAGGCCGGTGAAGAATTTGGCCGCCATGCACCCGCCACGGCAACTGTCGTAGTGCCCGCAGCTGCCGCACGCGCCGGCCGACTGCGGCTCGCGCAGCTCGCGAAACAGCGGGGCGTTCTTCCAGACGTTGGCGAAGCCAGTCCCAAAACCTGAGTCGGACAACACGTTTCCCGCCAGGAAACGGTCGTGAATGGCGAACGGGCAGGCGTACACGTCGCCCACCGGGTCGATCAGGCAGACCACCCGGCCGGCGCCGCACATGTTGAGGCCGGCCAGCGCGCCGGAGGAGCCGAGCGGCGCCAGGTGGAAGAAGGAGTCACCGGTGAGCACCCGCTCCCCCTTGGCCACCAGCCAGTCGTAGAGCTCAACCTGCTGCGCGGCGGTGGGATGCAGCTCGTCCCAGACGTCCGCGCCCCGCCCCGACGGGCGCAGCCGGGTGATCCGCAGGGTGGCACCGTAACGGCTCGCCAATGCGGCGAATTCGTCGAGCTGACCGACGTTGTGCCGGGTGGCCACGACGGAGATCTTCGGCCCGCCGTTTTGCGAGAAGCCCGCCGCGGCCAGGTTCTCCAGCGCCCGCACCGCCATGGCGAAGGACCCCGGACCGCGAACCGCGTCGTTGACCTCGGCGGTGGCGCCGTCGAGCGAAATCTGGACATCGACGTAGTCGCTGGCCGCCAACCGCACGGCGACCTCGGGCGTGATCCGGACGCCGTTGGTCGAGAACTTTACGCCGACGTGGTGGGCGGTGGCGTAATCGACGAGTTCCCAAAAGTCCGGGCGCACAGTGGGTTCCCCGCCGCCGATGTTGACGTAGAACACCTGCATGCGTTCCAGCTCGTCGATGATGTCCATGCATTGGCGGGTCGACAGCTCGCGCGGGTCCCGTTTGCCCGACGAGGACAGGCAGTGCACACAGGCGAGGTTGCATGCGTACGTCAGCTCCCAGGTCAGGCAGATGGGCGCGTCCAGCCCGCGCTCGAACTGCTCGACAAGGCGCGGAACCTTGGCCGGAACGGGCACTGTCATTGCGCCTCCTGAGGCACCAGCATGTTGGATTCGGCGAGCACACCCAGCGCGTGCAGATACGGCTGCTGCCCCGCGGCGTCCACGCCGGCAGCGCGGAACGCCGAGGCGACGTCCGGGTGGTCGCCCAGTGACCGCACCACCTCGAGGATGGTGCGGTTCTTCAGGAAGGACAGCTTGCGGGTGCCGAAGTGATACAGCAGCGCGCCGAACGGTTCGGGCCGAACCGCCACCTGTGGGTGCAACCGCCAGCCACGGTCGGGGTCGAGCACGGGCGTCAGTAGACCCCGCACATTCCGTCGATGGACACCTCTTCGACCAGGGTCTCGGTAACGAGCTCGGTGTCAGTTTCGGTTTCGCGGTCGGTCTCGCGGTCCATATGGATTGCCTCCCGTCGGGTCTCGACAACGATGGTCGATCTTGTCACAATCGTCGTCAGAATATGGCATCGAGTGCCGAAATGGAAGGGCGGGTCTGATGCTGCCGCAGTCGCGGGTGGGCCGGCGCCGCTCGACGACACCGCACCACATCACCGACGTCGCCATCGAGTTGTTCGCCGCGCGCGGCTTCGCCGAGGTGAGCGTCGACGACGTCGCCCATGCCGCCGGCATCTCCCGCCGCACGCTCTTTCGCTATTACGCGTCCAAGAACGCCATCCCGTGGGGCGAGTTCGACGCCCACCTCGCGCACCTACGGGAGCTGCTCGACAACGTCGACCCGCGGGTACCACTGGGCGCGGCGCTGCGCTCGGCGCTGTTGGCGTTCAACACTTTTGACGAGTCCGAGACCGCGCGGCACCGCAAGCGCATGCGGGTCATCCTGCAAACCCCCGAGCTGCAAGCCTATTCGATGACGATGTACGCCGGCTGGCGCGAGGTGATCGCCGAATTCGTGGCCCGGCGCTCGGGCGCCAAGACGAGCGACCTGCTGCCCCAGACCGTGGCGTGGACCATGCTGGGCGTCGCGCTGTCGGCCTACGAGCACTGGCTGGGCGACGAGTCCCTGCCCTTGCCCACCGCGCTGGGCAACGCCTTCGACGTCGTCGGCAAAGGCCTGGAGAGACTGCGGCGGTGAGTGGCGCCGCGCACCTGGTGCACACCCTGCGGGCGCAGGGCGCATTCTGCGGAGCGTCGGGCTCGCCGATGTACGACGAGCTGTGCGGGCTGGTGGCCGCCGACGTCGAAGCCCGCGGGGTCTTCGCGAGCATCCTGTCCGGCCGCGAAGACGCCCCGTCGCGCGAGGCCGTGCCGCTTCGGCTGCTGGGCGGCCTGCACCGGCTGGTGCTCGACGGGCGGGCGCCGGGGTTGCGCCGCTGGTATCCCAGCGCCGGCGGCGCCTGGGACGCCGACTCGGCGTGGCCCGAGATCGTGCGGGCCGCGGCCGAGCACGCGGACGCGCTGCGCGAGGCGCTGGGCCGGCCACCGCAAACCAACGAGGTGGGCCGGTCGGCCGCGCTGATCGGCGGCCTGCTGCGGCTGGATCGCGGATTCGGTTTGCCGGTAATGCTTTTCGAGGTCGGGTGCAGCGCCGGGCTGAACCTGCGCGCCGACCACTACCGCTACCACCACGCCGGCGGCGGCTGGGGGCCGGACGATTCGCCGGTGACGATCGGCGATGCCTGGCGCGGCCGGCTGCCGCCGCAGGGCGCGGTGCGGATCGCGGAGCGGCACGGATACGACATCGCGCCGATCGACGTCACTGGGACCGACGGGGAGTTGACCGTGTTGAGCTACGTCTGGCCCGACCAGGCCGCCCGGCTGGATCGGCTGCGCGGCGCCATCGAGGTCGCCCGCCGGGTGCCCGCGCGGCTGCACCGCCGGCGGGCCGGCGACGCGGTCGGCGGCCTGACGCTGGCCGACGGCGCGCTGACGGTGCTGTGGCATTCGATCACCTGGCAGTACCTTTCCGCCGAGGAACGCGCCGCGGTTCGCGACGGCGTCGACGCCCTCGGCGCGCGGGCCGAGGCCTCCGCACCGTTCGCCCACCTCACCCTGGAACCCGCGCGCGAGGGACCCGGCGCGCCCGTCAAGTTCCTCGTGCGGGCCCGCCGCTGGCCCGGCGGCGACCTGGAGGTTCTGGCCGAGTGCCATCCGCACGGCCCGCCGGTGAACTGGCAGTAGATCGTCGCGCATCCGGCGGCGGCCGCAGATGCGCGACCATCGCCTCGACCTGCTTGCGGTCGAGCACGACGATGGACCCGTCCGGGAGACCGAGGATCCGGTCCGTCGCGATGCCGTGCAGCTTGAGGCGCGTCACCGCGTCGTCGATCGCCTTGCGTCGCGATTTCGCGTCGGGCGCGTCGAGCACCTTGACGAGCTTCGTCTGCATGGTCGCGGCGAAACCCTGAATCATGGCGCCGACACCCTCGGGATCGAAGGTGTCGAACACCCCGTCGTTCACCCCCTGGGTGATGACCTCGGTGAGGACCGGCCGGAACAGGTCCTCCCAGATCGTGGTGATTCTTCTGAACAGGGCCTGGTTTTCGGGCTTCAGCAGTGCCGTCATCGCCGCGATCTGTTCGGGGGCACCCATGGCCATCTTGACCCGGTAGCTCGCCGCAAGCCCGGCGTTGAGGCGTTCCAGCGCGTTCTTGCCGGGCGCGGCGAAGACCGGGCGCAACGCCTCGAATGCCTGCGCGGCGCTGCGTTGGGCAAGCGCGGTGACGAGTGCCTCCTTGGACGGAAAGTAGTGGTAGAAAGCGCCTTTCGAGGTGCCCGATGCGGCGAGCAGGTCGTTGAGGCTGACGTTCTCGTAACCGCGTTCGAGGAACAGCGACAGCGCCAGGTCGAGCACCTCAGCCTGCCGGACGTCCTTGCGTTTGACGACGCGTGCCATCGCGATGGCGGGTCAGTTCGCCTTCTTCACCCACCCCACGTACGTCAGATACAGACCGCACAGCGCGAGCAACCCGAATCCGGCCCGCACGACGCCGACGCTGGAGCCCGATGTCTGGGTGGCGGATTGGGCCGCATCGGTGACCAGTTGCGGCGCGGCGAGCAACGCGAAACCGCGCAGCAGCAGGAACCAGCCGAACAGCGAGATGATCACGGCGGCGGCGCTGCGCCAATACTGGTGGAACGCGACGACGAACAGGCCGCAGAAGAACAGCAGGGCGCCCAGCACCCACGGCCACATCGGATCTTTCGAGAAGCTGGACAGCTGATTCCCGACGCTGCCGGCCCTGACCGCGACGATCGCGGGAACGACGGCGATGAACGGTCCGAGCACGCGCGCGAACGAACGGGTGCGCTGCGAGCGATCGATGACGGGTGTGCTCATGGGGCGGCTCCTTTTTAGACCAGTGGTCTAAAGTTTAGACCGATGGTCTAAAGATTGTCGATTTTTATCGCCAACCCCCGTCGGAGTTCGCCCCGCCGCGACGACGATAGGGGTGTGAGCGCCGCAGCGGACGACCGATCCGATCATCCGCTGCTGGCGCTGTACGACGAGGCGTTGCCGGTGGTGTACGGGTACTTCGTCCGGCGCTGCGCCGACACCGGCGCGGCGGAGGACCTGACGTCGGAGACCTTCCTGGCGGCCATGGACGCCGCCCGCAGGGGCGATACGCCGACGATCTCGGTCCCGTGGCTGCTCGGCGTGGCACGGCACAAGCTGGCGGACCACTACCGGCGCGGTGCGCGCCGGGCGACCGTGCCCGTCGCCGAGCCGCCGGAACCCGACGCCGCCGGCGCCGACGACTGGGACGCCGAGCTGGATCGCATGATCGCCGAGGCCGTGCTGGCCCGGTTGGCCGAGCCCCACCGCACGGTGCTCGTGCTGCGGTACATGGACGACTGCTCGGTTCCCGAGTGCGCCGAGCTGATCGGCCGCACCGTCCACGCCACCGAAGCGCTCCTGGTCCGGGCCCGGCGCGCCTTCAAACAGCACTATCCGGAAGGAGGCACCTCGTGAGTCGGCATGACCGATCGGACCCACTGAGCGTGCTGCGCGCCGATGACCTTCCGGTGCAACCCGATCCGGTGTTCGCGGTCCGGCTGCGCCGCCGGCTGCAATCCGCGCTGTCCCTACCGGAAGGAGTCGTCATGAGCGGCACCGCCAGTGCCATCTCCGAGTTGACCGAACCGCCTGCAGCCCAGCGGGATCCACGCCCGGCCGCGCTGCCCTACCTGAGTGTGGCGAATGCGCGGGCCGCGATCGCCTGGTACACCGACGCTTTCGGCGCGGCGGTGGTCGGTGAACCGATCGTGATGGACGACGGGCGAATCGGTCACGCCGAGCTGGCGATCGCGAACGGCGTGCTGTACCTGGCCGACGAGTATCCCGAGCTCGGGCTCAAAGCGCCTGCGCCCGGCTCGGTTTCGGTCAGCCTGATGCTGCACGTCGACGACACCGACGCGGCGCTGCGCAAGGCGCGCGGACACGGCGCCACCGTGCAGCGCGAGGTCTACGAGAGCCATGGATCGCGCAACGCCACCGTCATCGACCCGTTCGGCCACCGCTGGATGCTGTCCGGCCCGACGGGCGCACCGGCCGACGTCATCCGGCACGGCGACATCGGCTACGTCTCGGTGTGGGTCCCCGACGCCGACCGCGCGGCCGCCTTCTACGGTCACGTGCTGGGTTGGGCATACGATCCGGCGACCCACCGGGTCACGAATGCCGAACTGCCGACCGGGATTTCGGCCAGCACCGAACCGCCCACCCTGTTCTGCTGCTATGCCGTCGACGACGTGCGGGCTGCTCGTGCGGCGATAGCCGGGGCCGGCGGAGTCCCGGGTGAAATCCGGCACACCGATTACGGCACCGTGCTGGACGCCACCGACCCGCAGGGAATGGCGTTCGCGGTGTACGAGCCGGCGGCCCGGCAAAAGCGCCCGGCGCTCAACGGATCCGGGCCCGGCGAGCTGTCGTATGTCACCTACCAGGTGCCCGACTCCGCGAGCTTCCGCGATTTCTACGGCCGGGTGCTGGGATGGACGTTCGAACCCGGCCGCGTCGGCGACGGCTGGCAGGTGGTGGGGCCACACCCGATGGCCGGGGCCGCCGGGGGCAGCCGGCACCCGGCCACGGTGCCGATGTGGACCGTCGCGGACATCGACGCGGCCGTCGCCCGGGTCGCCGAGGCGGGCGGCACCGTGCTGGCCGAACCGGCGCGCCAGCCGTATGGCGTCTCCGCCGAATGCGCGGACGATCAGGGCGCGCGCTTTTACCTGGGCCAGCTTTAGGCGGGGTTCAGCATCTCCGAGATGGGTGTGGCGTCGGCGATCTTGCGGCGGACCTTCATCACCTTGCCGGGCATCCCGCCGCCCACCACGCCGACCATCACCCCGGCGCGCTCGTAGTAGGCCAGGAACTTGCGGCCGTCGTCCTCGACCAGGTGCACGATGTCGGTGGCCTCGGGTTCGCCCAGACACTGGATCTTGATGTCGTATTGGTCGCTCCAAAAGTACGGCACGACCACGGCCGACGGCACGTCCTGGCCCAGCATCGCCGGCACCACCACCCGGGCCTGGTCGGCGACGTTGCTCCAATGTTCCACGCGCGCTTGGTGTCCCGTCGTATCGCGCCACGACGCGACGTCACCCAGCGCCCACACCCTGGGCGCGCTGGTGCGTCCGGCCTCGTCGCAGATGACCCCGTTGTCGACCTCGACGCCGCTGCCCTCGAGCCAGTCGGTGGCCGGTCGCGACCCGATGCCGACCACCACCAGGTCGGCGGGCAGTTCGGTGCCGTCGGTGAGCACCACGGTGTCGACGTGGCCGTCGCCGCGGACCTCGGCCACGCTGACACCGAGACGGACGTCGACGCCCTCGCCGCGGTGCAGCCGCGCCACCAGCTCGCCGATCTGCTCGCCGAGCACGGACGCCAGCGGCGTCGGCTGCGGCTCCACCAACACGACCTCGACGCCCAGGGTGCGCAGGCTGGCCGCGACCTCGCAGCCGATGAAGCCGGCACCGACCACCACGGCCCGCCGCGCCTGCGACGCGTGCTGGCGCAGCGCCATGCTCTCGTCGAAAGACCGCAGCACCCGGATGCCCTCGAGATCCGGGAAGGCCGGGATGCGCCGCGGCACCAGGCCCGTGGCGATGACGAGCTCGTCGTAGCCGAGTTTCGTCCCGTCGTCGAGGGTCAGGGTCTGCGCGGCGGTGTCGAGACGGGTGGCGGCCGAGCCCAGTCGCAGCGTGATGTCGTTCTCGTCGTACCAGTCACGCGGTTTGAGTGCGACGTCGTCGACCTCCTTGCGCAGCACTTCCTTGGACAACGGCGGGCGATCGTAGGGCAGATGCACCTCGTCGCTGACGATGGTGATGCGACCGGAGTACTCGGATCGACGCAGTTGCTCCGCCGTCCGGGCGGCGGCGAGACCGCCGCCGACGATCACGATGCCCTTTTCAGAGCCCTTTTCAGTCACGTGGTGTTCTTACCACGGTCGGCGGTCAGTACTTCAAGGCGCCCTTGTCGACGGGGATCTGGGTGCCCGACAGGGTGCCCGAGCCGTCGCCGGCGAGCCACACCACGACGTCGGATACCTCGTCGGACGTCATGAAACCCTTGTACTGCAACGGCATTGGCGGGAAGCTGTGCACGAAGCGGGGATGCTTGGCGAATATTTCGGTCATCGCCTCCGGCTCGATCATCGGGGTGTCGACCGAGTAGGGGTGGATGGAGTTGACCCGGATGTGGTATTCGCCGAGCTCGATCGCCAGGGTGTTGGTCAGCGCGGTCAGCCCGTGCTTGCTGGCCGCGTAATGGCCGTTGCCGGGCGTCGCCTTGATGCCCGCCGAGCTGCTGACGACGATGATGGAACCGCCGTTGCCGGCCTCGATCATCGCCGGGATCGCGGCGCGCAGGGTGCGCCAGGTCCCGGTCAGGTTGATCCCGATGACCGTGTCCCACTGCTCATCGGTGAGTTCCCAGACCCTGCCCCAGCCCAGCACGCCGGCGTTGGCGACCAGAATGTCGAGGCGGCCGAATTGTTCGACCCCGTCGGCCACCAACTGCCGCAGCGCGGCGTCGTCGCGGATGTCCGCCTCGCGGGCCAGCACCTTGCGCCCCTCGGCTTCCACCAGGCGGACCGTCTCGGTCAGGTCCTCGGGGGTGGCCGGCGTGTAGGTCAGGGTGTCCGACGCCGGCGCGCAGATGTCGAGCGCGATGATGTCGGCGCCCTCGCGGGCGAGCCGCACCGCATGCGACCGCCCCTGGGCGCGGGCGGCGCCGGTGACGAACGCCACCCGGCCTTGCAGTGATCCAACCCGTTCAGTCACCAGGACAGGCTAGCAGTGAAACTGGAACGTGTTCTAACTCGCCGGGGGTTCAGATTTCGGAGATGATCTGGGCCCGCCGGGTGTTGTACTCCTGGTCGTTCAGCGCGCCGGTGGCCCGCAGCTTGTCGAGCTCGGAGAGCCGGTCGGCGATCGAAGCGTGCGGCGGTGGCGGAGGAGCCGGCGCGCCCGCCCCCGCGGGCTGTGGCTGCTGTTCGGCCGCCCGGCGCACCACGGCCTGGATCTGCTGGCGCAACACCGGGTTCGACCGGATGTCGACCATCCGGTTGAGCGGCACGTTGTTGGCCTTGAGGATCTGCAGGATCTCCATCAGCGGACCGGCCTGCCCGCTCAGGTCGTAGGTCCTGTTGTCTTCGGCCAGGGTGAATTGCGCGGGCACCAGCCCGTTGACCAAAGCGCTTCGCTCCCAGTCGATTCGGTATTCCTGGGTGGTCGGGTTGACCAACACCACGACTTTGCGGGCGTTCAGGTTGCCGAGCCGGGTGACGTTGGCGGTCACCCGGTCTTCGCTGTCGAACGGCAGGAACCCGGGCCCCGAGATGTGCAGCTGCAGCTTGACGACCTGCTGATTGTTGACCCACATTCCCGTCTCGGTGACCCCGGTGATCTGGGCGAGCGCCAACACCCCGTTCTGCTCGAGCTCGGCGTTCTTGGCCGACGATTTGGCGCCGTAGTTGGCCAACGCCAGCGCCACCAGCACGTCGGCGACGGTGATGAGCAGACCGACGTAAAACATCCAGCTCAGTAGGTCTTTGAACCCCAGCGTGAAGTAGACGATCAAGAAGATCGGCCCAACCAGGCCGCCACACAGCAAAACCAACAACTGGGCCTTCAGGTAGCGCGCAAACACCCGTCTCTCCTCGCCTTGCTGGGAACCCGTGTCAGATTAGCGCCCGCGGTCCCCCCGCGAGCGTCATACGTGCAAACCGGTGTCCGGGTGTGTCACGCCGGCGCATTGTGCGCCGGCTGCCCCGTGAAGGACCCCGCTGCCCCCGCCGCCGGGGAGATGACGCGTTTCGCCGGGACGGCCGCGGTGGCCGCCGCCGACGCCGCCAGCGGTGTCGGCATCGCGGACGCGGGAGACATGCCCTGCGTTTCGGCTTCCGGTGCGGCGGCGGGCTGGGTGCTGTGCACGAGCGTCGCCTGCGTAGTGGCGTGAGCTTCGGGCTGCACCGCCGCCACCGGCGTCGCGGCGGGTGCCAGCGGCCCCGTTGCGGCCGGGCCCGCCGCTCCCATCGCCGCCAGCGGCGCACCGGCCGCCGGGCTCGCCGCCGCCGGCGCGGGAGTCGCCGCCGCGGCGGCCAGCGGCGCGGCCGGCGCCACGGTCGCCGACCCGCCCGTCAGGCCGGCCGTCGCCGCCGCCGGCACCGCGGCCGCCATCGAACCCGCCGGGGCCGCCGACCCCACCGCGCCTTGGCTGACGGCCTGCAGGGGCGCGGTGTTCACGGCCTCGGTCGCGGCGTACTCGGCCGCACCGCCGTTCATGAGCTGCACAAACTGCTGATGAAACAGCGCCGCCTGCGCGCTGAGCTGCTGATACATCTGGGAGTGCGTGCCGAACAAGGCCGCGATGCCCAGCGAGACCTCGTCGGCGCCCGGGGGCAGCACGCTCGACGTCGGGCCCAGCGCGGCCGAGTTTGCTGAGCTGATCGAGGAGCCGATGCCGGCCAGGTCAGATGCCGCGGCCGCCACGTAGGCGGGCGTCGCGTTCACGTACGACATCTGCACCCTCCGACCAGGCCATGGCGGTCAAATGATCGCCCGGCCGCCAATCGCAGACTGGACAATCCAAATCGTAGGACTTGACCGGGCTTTTTGCGACTTTTTCGCAAGCTTCGTTCCGCGCCGGGACGCGCAAAGCCCGGACCGCCGACAAACGACAACCCGGGCTTTGCGGAACCGGACTACTTGATGATCTTGGTGACCCGGCCGGCGCCGACGGTGCGGCCACCCTCGCGGATCGCGAATCGCAGGCCCTCGTCCATGGCGACGGGCTGGATCAGCTTCACCGAGATGTTGGTGTTGTCGCCGGGCATCACCATCTCCGTGCCCTCCGGCAGCGTCACCACACCGGTCACGTCGGTGGTGCGGAAGTAGAACTGCGGACGGTAGTTGTTGAAGAACGGCGTGTGCCGGCCACCCTCGTCCTTGGACAGGATGTAGACCTGGCCCTCGAACTCGGTGTGCGGCGTGGTGGTGCCGGGCTTCGTCACGACCTGGCCGCGCTCGACGTCCTCGCGCTTGACACCGCGCAGCAGCAGCCCGACATTGTCGCCGGCCTGGCCCTGGTCGAGCAGCTTGCGGAACATCTCAACGCCGGTGACGGTCGTCTTGGTGGTTGACGGCCGGATGCCGACGATCTCGACCTCCTCGTTCACGTTGATGACGCCGCGCTCCACCCGACCGGTGACCACGGTGCCGCGGCCGGTGATGGTGAAGACGTCCTCGACGGGCATCAGGAACGGCTTGTCGGTCTCGCGGACGGGGTCCGGGATCGACTCGTCGACCGCGGCCATCAGCTCCTCGACCGAGGCGACCCACTTCTCGTCGCCCTCGAGCGCCTTCAGCGCCGAGACCCGGATCACCGGGGCCTCCTCGTCGAACTCCTGGGCGGCCAGCAGCTCGCGAACCTCCATCTCGACGAGCTCGAGCAGCTCCTCGTCGTCGACGGCGTCCGCCTTGTTCAGGGCCACCAGGATGTAGGGCACCCCGACCTGGCGGGCCAGCAGCACGTGCTCACGCGTCTGCGGCATGGGGCCGTCGGTCGCGGCCACCACCAGGATCGCGCCGTCCATCTGGGCCGCTCCGGTGATCATGTTCTTGATGTAGTCGGCGTGCCCGGGGGCGTCGACGTGGGCGTAGTGCCGCTTGTCGGTCTGGTACTCGACGTGCGCGATGTTGATCGTGATGCCGCGCTGACGCTCCTCGGGAGCGTTGTCGATCTGATCGAACGCCTTCGACTCGTTCAGGTCCGGAAACTTGTCATGCAGGACCTTGGTGATAGCCGCGGTCAGTGTGGTCTTGCCGTGGTCAACGTGACCGATGGTCCCGATGTTGACGTGGGGCTTGGTCCGCTGGAACTTCGCCTTCGCCACTTTTGTGTCCTCCGACTTGTTTGGTGCTTGTTAAGCAGTGTTGATGTTTTCCAGTTGTGCCGCGGTGACCGCGTCAGCTTACTCGTAACGTTCCGACTACTCGCCCGTCGCCTTCGCAATGATCTCCTTCGACACCTGCGCCGGAACCTCGGCGTAGCTGTCGAACACCATGGAGTAGTTCGCCCGGCCTTGAGTCTTGGACCTCAGGTCGCCGACGTAGCCGAACATCTCGGACAGCGGCACGTGCGCCCGAACGACGCGCGCACCGGCCCGCTCCTCCATGGCCTGGATCTGGCCACGGCGGGAGTTCAAATCGCCGATCACGTCACCCATGTAGTCCTCGGGTGTGGTCACTTCGACCGCCATGATCGGCTCGAGGATCACCGGCTGCGCTTGCGCCGCAGCCTTTTTCAGCACCTGGGAACCCGCGATCTTGAACGCCATCTCCGAGGAGTCGACCTCGTGGTAGGCGCCGTCGAGCAGGGTGACCTTCAGGTTCACCAGCGGGTAACCGGCCAGCACGCCATACTGCATGGCGTCCTGCGCGCCGGCATCGACCGACGGGATGTACTCCCGCGGGATGCGGCCACCGGTGACCTTGTTCTCGAACTCGTAGGTCGCACCGTCCTCGCCGGTGAACGGCTCGAGGTTGATGATGACCTTCGCGAACTGGCCCGAGCCACCCGTCTGCTTCTTGTGGGTGTACTCGACGTTCTGCACGACCCGCTTGATGGTCTCCTTGTAGGCCACCTGGGGCTTGCCCACGTTGGCCTCGACCTTGAACTCGCGGCGCATGCGGTCCACCAGGATGTCCAGGTGCAGCTCGCCCATGCCGCCGATCACGGTCTGGCCGGTCTCGGAATCCAGATGCACCTTGAAGGTCGGGTCCTCCTCGGCGAGCTTCTGGATCGACAGGGAAAGCTTCTCCTGGTCGCTCTTGGTCTTGGGCTCGATGGCGACCTCGATGACCGGGGCGGGGAAGGTCATCGACTCCAGCACGACCTGGTGGGTCGGGTCGCTCAGGGTGTCACCGGTGGTGGTGTCCTTGAGCCCGATCACCGCGTAGATGTGGCCCGCTGAGGCGCGCTCGACGGGGTTCTCCTTGTTGGAGTGCATCTGGAACAGCTTGCCCAGCCGCTCCTTCTTGCCCTTGGTGGCGTTGATGACCTGGCTGCCCGACTCGACGGTGCCCGAGTACACCCGGATGTAGGTCAACTTGCCGAAGAACGGGTGCGTCGCAATCTTGAACGCCAACGCCGCGAAGGGCTCGTCGGTGGACGCGTGGCGCACGACCTCCTCGTCCTCCTTGCCCGGCGGGTGCCCGACGGCCGGCGGCACGTCCAGCGGCGAGGGCAGGTAGTCGACGACGGCGTCGAGCATGGGCTGCACGCCCTTGTTCTTGAACGCGCTGCCGCACAGCACCGGGTAGATCTCCGAGGCGATGGTCAGCTTGCGAATCGCCGCCTTGATCTCGTCGACGGTGATCTCCTCGCCGCCGACGTACTTCTCCAGCAGGTCCTCGTCGGTCTCGGCGACGACCTCGAGCAGCTTGGTCCGGTACTCCTCGGCCTTTTCCGCCAGCTCGGCCGGGATCTCGACGGTGTCGTAGGTCTCGCCGAGCTTCGTCTCACCGCGCCACACCTTGGCATTCATCTCGACCAGGTCGACGACGCCCTCGAACTCGCTCTCCGAGCCGATGGGCAGCTGGATCGGCACCGCGTTGGCGCCGAGCCGCTCCTCCATCGTGCGCACCGAGAAGTAGAAGTCCGCGCCGATCTTGTCCATCTTGTTGACGAAGCAGATGCGGGGGACGTCGTACTTGTCGGCCTGCCGCCAGACCTGCTCGGACTGCGGTTCGACACCCTCCTTGCCGTCGAACACGGCGACGGCGCCGTCGAGCACGCGCAGGTTGCGCTCCACCTCGACGGTGAAGTCGACGTGTCCCGGGGTGTCGATGATGTTGAGCTGGTTGTCTTTCCAGAACGTCGTCGTGGCCGCGGAGGTGATGGTGATCCCGCGTTCCTGCTCCTGCTCCATCCAGTCCATGGTGGCGGCGCCGTCATGGACCTCACCGATCTTGTAGTTGATGCCGGTGTAGTACAGGATCCGCTCGGTGGTCGTCGTTTTGCCGGCATCGATGTGCGCCATGATGCCGAAGTTGCGGACCTTGCTCAGGTCGGTCAGCACGTCCTTCTGTGCCACAGAAGTCTTCCCACTCTTTCTACGTTGCTCAGTTACTTCGCTGTCGGTTTTGCGCCCGGCCGGCCACTCTGCCGGCGGCTATCACCAGCGATAGTGCGCGAAGGCGCGGTTTGCCTCGGCCATCTTGTGGGTGTCCTCACGCCGCTTGACGGAGGCCCCGAGGCCGTTGCTGGCATCCAGGATCTCGTTTGCCAGCCGCTCGATCATGGTCTTCTCCCGGCGTTGCCGCGAGAAGCTGACGAGCCAGCGCAGTGCCAGCGTGGTCGACCGGTCCGGCCGCACCTCGACGGGCACCTGGTAGGTCGCACCACCGACGCGGCGGCTGCGCACCTCCAGGGCCGGCTTGACGTTGTCCAGGGCCCGCTTGAGGGTGATGACGGGATCGGTGCCGGTCTTGTCGCGGGCATGCTCGAGCGCCCCATAAACAATGCGCTCGGCCAGCGATTTCTTCCCCTTCAGCAAAACCTTGTTCACCAGCTGGGTGACCAGCTGCGACCCATAAACGGGGTCGTTGACCAGCGGACGCTTGGGCGCGGGCCCCTTGCGCGGCATCAGCTCTTCTCCTTCTTGGCGCCGTAACGGCTGCGGGCCTGCTTGCGGTTCTTGACGCCCTGGGTGTCGAGCGAACCGCGGATGATCTTGTACCGCACGCCGGGCAGGTCCTTGACTCGGCCGCCGCGCACCAGCACCATCGAATGCTCCTGCAGGTTGTGGCCCTCGCCGGGGATGTAGGCGGTGACCTCGACCTGGCTCGTCAGCTTCACGCGCGCGACCTTGCGAAGCGCCGAGTTCGGCTTCTTCGGGGTGGTGGTGTACACGCGGGTGCATACGCCACGGCGCTGGGGGCTGCCCTTCAGGGCCGCGGTCTTGACCTTGCCGATCTTGTCCCGACGACCCTTGCGGACCAGCTGCTGAATGGTTGGCATCTACCGGCTTTCTGTGTTCGGCGTCTCGCTAACGGTGTTCAAGTCTTTGTACTGCGGTTTTGCCCCGCCTTGGAGTAGTCTCCGTACCCCGCGGCCGGGTGTGTCGCACGCGCTCAGCGTCGGATTCATCCGTTGCTTCGTGGACATGCGAATTCGCCCGGCATCCACTTCCTTACGTCAGGCGCCGTAAGCCGCCAGGCACGAGCAACCACAATACCCGCCGCTGGTCTGGCAGGTCAAAGCGGCCCTAGGCCCACCTAGGCCGGGTTCGCGCTGTTGTGCGCGGTCCGCCGTTCCAGGCCCGCCGCGAGCCGCAGCACCATGTCGGAGAACAGCGCATCCGTGTCGATGTCGTCCATCACGCCGGTCATCTCCAGCAGCACGAAGCCGTGCAGCGCGGACCAGAACTCGAGCGCCGCGTAGAACGCCTCGTCACCGTCCAGGCCGTAGGAGGACAGCACCGCGATGACGGGCGCGGCCGCGTTGCGGGTGGCGGCGGTGTACTCGGGGTCGTCGCCGCCCAGCGGCATCCGGGTGAACGCCGAGTAGCGCCCCGGGTGGTGGTGGGCGTAGCTGCGGTAGGCACCGGCCATGACCAGCACCGCGTCGTCGCGAGCCCGGCCCTCGCCGACCCGGTTCAGCATCGTGATGATGTCGTCGATGACCCGGATGCGCACCGCCCGCCGCAGGTCCTCCAGGCTGTCCACGTGGTTGTACAGCGACGGCCCCTTGGTCCCCAGCTGCGTGGCCAGCGCGTTGATGGTCAGCGAGTCCCAGCCCTCCCGGTCCAGGAAGGTCAGCGCGCCGTCGACGATGCCCTCCCGGCTCAGCTTGGCCGGGCGCGCCGCCGACCGCCCGGCGCGTTGTCGCGCGCCGGCTGACGGCGGTTCGGGCTGAGCTGTCATGACTAATGACTCTAGTTGACGTCGGCGGGAAAAAGCTCCGACGGATCCGGGGTGGCGCCCCGTCGATGGGGGAGAAAAAAGTCTGCCATCGCGCAGGCAAATACACGTACGCTCAGTCCAGCAGATACCCGCCGAAGCGAAGGGGGCCCGCAGTGAAATGGACAACCATCGCGGGATCGCTTGCAACCTGTGTCATCGCGACGAGCGCAGCACTCGCCGGCCCGCAGCCCGCGGCGCAGGCCAAGAACGGCGACACCCACGTCATCGGGCAGGGGCTCGAGCAGACGCTGGATTGCAACGACGCCACCCTGATCGTCAACGGCACGAGTAACACCGTCAACGCGTTGGGCAACTGTTGGGCCGTGACGGTGATGGGCTCGGGCAACACCGTCATCGCCGACTCGGTGACCCACGACATCACCGTCTACGGCTATAACCAGACCGTGTTCTATCACAACGGCGCGCCGATCCTCTGGGACCGCGGCCGCGAACTGGGCATGACGAACCGGCTTCAGCAAGTGCCCGCCTGAGACACCAAGGGGGATCGACGAACAATGCGCGCAGCCCACATCACTGGTCACCCACGCGGACGCGTGGCCTACGCCGCGGCGCCGGCGCTCGCGGCGCTGGTGCTGGCCGCGTGCAGTTCGACCGCCAACCCGCCCGGCGGCGCTCCGACGACCTCCACGACGGCGACCACGACGGCGAGCAGCGGAACCGCCGCGCCGACGACGGGCACGAGCGGCGAAAGCACCACCGCATCGGTGGAGATCGGCAACACGCTGAACTACGGATCGATGGGGACCACGGCCACCCTCGACTGCGCCACCGGCAAGTCGCTCAACGTCGCCGGTTCGAACAACACGCTGACGGTCACCGGCACCTGCGAGAAGGTGACCATCGGCGGCGCCAACAACAAGATCACGATCGACAAGATCAACACCAAACTCACGGTGCTGGGGATGGACAACACCATCACCTACAAGGACGGTGACCCGAAGGTCGACAACATCGGGTCGACCAACACCATCAACAAGGGCGGCTAACCGGCCGGCGCGCCGTGGCGGCCGGCGCCGCCGGCGAATCGGCCCGCCCCCTCCAGCGCCTCCCCGGCGACCCGGGAGATGCTGGCGAACTCCAGGTCGAGCGCCGCGGATTCCGGCAGTCCCCACTGGTGCAGGGCCGACAGCCGGTCCGAGCGCAGGCACTGCTGGGGCAGGGCGGCCAACTCGGCCGCCAACTCCTCGGCCGCCTGCCGGGATTTGCCTTTGGGCACAACGCGATTGGCCAACCCGATGGCGAGCGCCTCGTCGGCTTTGACACCGCGGCCGGTGAGGATCATGTCCATCGCCCGGCTGTGGCCGATCAGCCGCGGCAGCCGCACGGTGCCGCCGTCGATCAGCGGCACGCCCCAGCGGCGACAAAACACGCCGAACACGGCATCTTCCTCGGCCACCCGCAGGTCACACCACAGCGCCAGCTCCAGACCCCCGGCGACGGCGTAACCACTGACCGCGGCGATCACCGGCTTGGACAGCACCATGCGCGACGGGCCCATCGGCCCGGGACCGGTCCGGTGCACGACGTTGGCCTCCGGCGTGCCGAACGCCTTCAAATCTGCTCCCGCGCAAAAGGTTCCGCCGTCGCCCCACAGCACGGCCACCGACGCCGAGTCGTCGCGTTCGAATTGCTCGAACGCCGCGTACAGGGCCGTGGCCGTCGGACCGTTGACGGCGTTGCGCGCCGCCGGCCGGTCGAGGATCACCGTCGTCACCGGGCCCTTGCGCTCCACGCGCACCGGATCACTCATGTCGCCTCCAGGAGTTGGGTTGGTTCGCGCCGGTTGAGAAGCTCGGCGGCGAAGTCGTGGTACGCCGCGCGCAGCCGGTCGCCCGGCCACTCGGTCGGTAACAGCTCGTCGGGCAGCACCGGGTCGGTGAGCAGGTGCCGGACCGTCGCCGCGGCCACCATGAAGCGGCCGGGAATGTCGCGCGCCGCGGCCATCTCTGCGAGCAACCTGTGGCCCTGTTGCGCCCAGCCGGGCAGGTCCCACAGCCGGCCGGCCAGCTCGGCGGGGGCATCGTCGCGTGCCGTCAGGATTCGCACCCGGCCTTCGAGCTCGCGATCCAGATCCAGCTCCAGGTTGTCCGGCCGCATCCAAACACCTTCGCGCAGTTCGCCGAAGCGCTTGTTGTGCAGGGTGGTTCGCAGCGCCGCCCGGGTACGCGCGTCGTTGCCCACGCTGGTGACGATGAGCACGACCCAGTCGCCGTGCCAGGGGCGGACGCGTGGGTCGATGGCATCGTCCTGCCGGCGCTGCCGGGCCAGCAGGCGATCCGACAGCCGGTAGCCGTCGGCGGAGCGGATCAGGTCGCCGGCGCCGACCATGCGGGTCAGCGCGACCCGCAGCGTGGTCTCCTTGATGCCGAAATCGTTTGTCAGCCTGATCAGGTCGCTGGCGGTGGCCCATGCCGGGTGGGCACCGAGCAGCACGCTGAGCACCACCGACCGCGCCGTCATGTTGGGCATGGTTATCTACGCCTGCCTAGACCTGGGATGCCTGCCGGCCGTAGTCGCCGAAGGGCTCGTCGCGATGCCGCACCGCATCCCGGAAGCCGTGTTCGACCGCGTCGGCGACGAAGGCGTGCCCCTCGGGCGTGTGCCGGGCGATCCCGTCGAACACCGTGCTGACCATCCTGCTGGTGGCCACGCCCTGTTGCAGCAGGACGGAATTCAGCGCCAGCTTGACCATGATCAGCTGGTTGACCGGCACCGCCGCGATCCGCTCCACCAGCCGCTCGGTGCGCTCGTCGAGGTGCTCGGGGGCCGGGGCCTCGACCGCCAGGCCCCATTCGGCGGCCTGCGCGCCGGTGATGCAATCCCCGGTCAGCAGAAGGCGTTTGGCGCGCTGGTCACCGAGCCGGTGCGCCCACAGCCCCGCCGCCGGCACACCCCAGACGCGGGTGGGCGGGTAACCGATCTTGGCGTCGGCCGCGGCGATCACCTGGTCGGCGTGCAGCGCGATGTCGGTGCCGCCGGCCACGCAGTAGCCGTGGATCTTGACCACCGTCGGCTTGTCCGCGTGCATCAGGCTGGAGAACCCGCGCACGAAGCGGCTCATCATCTGGTAGTCGATCATGGGGTCCCACGGCTGATTCGGCAGGTGGTTGACCGCCTGGGTCTTGCCGTCGAGCACCGTGCCCTTGTATGCGCCCGTTCCGCCGGCCGAGCCGGTCTGGTCTGCGTAGGCGGAC
Source organism: Mycobacterium sp. NGS26 (assembly GCF_059813025.1). Classification (NCBI taxonomy): domain Bacteria; kingdom Bacillati; phylum Actinomycetota; class Actinomycetes; order Mycobacteriales; family Mycobacteriaceae; genus Mycobacterium; species Mycobacterium sp. NGS26. The sequence continues at coordinate 179,875 of NZ_JCALDU010000006.1, read as the reverse complement.
AGGTCGAAGCCCGCGCAGAAGCCCTCGCCGCGACCCGACACCAGGATGACGTGCACACCGGGGTCCAGGTCGGCCCGCTCCACCAGCGCCGAGAGCTCCAGCGGGGTGTCGGCGACGATCGCGTTGCCCTTCTCCGGCCGGTTGAAGGTGATGCGTGCAACCCGGTCGGTGACCTCATAGGTCATCGTTTTCAAGTTGTCGAAGTCGACCGGCCTGATGGCGTGAGTCATGTTGTGGCTCAGCCCTTGACGAGGGCTCGCTCGAGGATGGGCGCGAGATCCAGGCCCGTCGGCATGGTGCCGTACGCGCCGCCCCACTGGTTGCCTAGCCGGGTGGCCAGGAAGGCCTCGGCGACGGCGGGGTGGCCGTGGCGCACCAGGAGCGCCCCCTGCAGCGCCAACGCGATGTCCTCGGCAACCTTGCGGGCCCGGTACTGGATGGTGTCCAGTTCGGTCAGGTCTTGCCGCAGCGGCTCGACATGAGCGGCCAGGCGCGGATCCTGACCGGTGCTCTCGTCCAGTTCGGCGAACAGCACCTCGACACATTCGGGCCGAGTTGCCATGGCGCGCAACGTGTCCAGCGCGCTGACATTGCCCGAGCCCTCCCAGATGCCCATCAGCGGTGCCTCGCGGAACAGGCGCGGCATGCCCGAGTCCTCGACGTAGCCGTTGCCCCCCAGGCATTCCAGCGCCTCGGCCGCGTGGCCGGTGGCGCGCTTGCACACCCAGTACTTGCTGGCCGCCAATCCGATGCGGCGCAGCAACGCCTCCCTGTCGTCTCCGCGCAACGCCTTGTCGGTGGCGCCGGCCATCCGCATCGCGACGATGGTGGCGGCCTCGGCCTCCACCGCCAGGTCGGCCAGCACGTTGCGCATCAGCGGCTGGTCGATCAGGTAGGCGCCGAACGCCTTTCGGTGCTGGGCGTGGTGGATGGCGCGGGTCAGGCCGGTGCGCATGCTGCTGGCGCTGCCCAGGGTGCAGTCCAGCCTGGTGAGGTTGACCATCTCGATGATGGTCGGCACGCCGCGGCCCTCCTCGCCCACCAGCCACGCGACGGCGCCGTCGTATTCGACCTCGCTCGACGCGTTGGCATGGTTGCCGAGCTTGTCCTTGAGGCGCTGCAACAACATTCGGTTGCGGCTGCCGTCGGGCAGGATCCGCGGCAGCATGAAGCAGGACAGGCCGCCCGGGGCCTGCGCGAGCACCAGGAAGATGTCGCACATCGGCGCCGAGGTGAACCATTTGTGACCGGTCAGGCTGTAGCTGCCGTCGCCGTTCGGGACCGCCTCGGTGGTGCCGGCGCGGACGTCGGATCCGCCCTGCTTCTCGGTCATCGACATGCCGGCGGTGATGCCGCGCTTGGTGGTGGCCAACTTGAGTTCGGGGTCGTATTCGCGATTGGTCAGCAGGGGTTCGTAAACCGCTGCCAGTTCGGGGTTGTAGCGCAGCGCCGGCACGACGGCGTAGGTCATCGAGACCGGGCAGGTGTGACCGGGCTCGACGTTCCAGACCGACATCTTGGCGGCCCGCACCACGTGCGCGCCCGGGCGCTCGTCGGCCCACGGTGCGCCGTGCAGGCCGTGGGCGATCGCGGTGCGCATCAGCTCGTGGTACGCCGGGTCGTACTCGATCTCGTCGACGCGGTGGCCGTACTTGTCGTGGGTGTGCAGGATGGGCCGGTTGCGGTCGGCGAGCTCACCCCAGCGCTGGGCTTCGCGACCACCGGCGATCGCGCCCACCTCGTTCACCTCTTCCAGGCCCCATTGCCCGCCCTCGCGGATCAGGGCCTCGACGAGCACGGCGGACGTCGCGGGGTTGTAGTTCTCCAGCGGAGGAACCTGGTTGGTGACGACATGCGTATCTGGCATGCCACCCATGTTACATTTTTTCAACAACCGCACAAGAGCTGTAACACGACTAGCGGGGATGCGCGGCGAAGAACTGCCACAGCCGCCGGGCGGCAAAGGCGGGCCAGTCGTGGCCCCCGCCGTCGATGGTGATGAGCACGACGCTGCGGCCCTCGGGGCATTCGGCCGTCGAGGTGGTGACCGGGCCGTCGGTGCTGACGGCCGCGGCGCCGCACCGATCGACGTTGCGCCAGAATGCATTTGTCTCTGGTACCGGTGGGCCGTTGATGACACTGAAGCCCGGCCCACCGTTATAGGGGACGAGATCGTCGGCGGTGCCGTGGATCTGCATGACCGACGCCGGGTGCGGGGAACCGCACGCGTTCAGCTGGGTGCCGGCAACCGGGCCGATCGCCGCGAAAATGTCGGTGGTGCACGCCAGGGTGTAGGACATGATGCCGCCGTTGCTCATGCCGGTGGCATAGATCTTGGCGGGGTCGATGCCGACGTTCTTGGTGATGTCGGCGACGGCCGCGCCGACGAAGCCGACGTCGTCGACGCCTTCGCGTCCGGAACGGCCGCAGCAGGTCTCCCCGTCGACGTTCCAGCTTCGGTCGAGGCCGTCCGGATAGGCGACGGCGAACTTGGCCGAGTCGGCGACTTCGTCCCAGCCGAAGGCCCTTTCGGCTTGCTTCGCGCTCCCCGATACGCCGTGCATCACGACCACCAGGGGGGCCGAGGCGGGCAGCGCGGCGGGCAGGTACAGCCGATAGCCGCGATCGTGTCCGCCGACTCGGATGTGGTGGGCGCTGGCGCCCTTGACGAAGCCCGACGGTAGTGGCGGCGCACAACCCGCGATCACCACCAGCAGGCCGAGCAGTATGACTACCCGACGAATCACGGCCCGAGTGTGCCTCAGCCGCTGGTCTTTTCGCGCAAGAACGCGATGTCGTCCTTGCGGCCCTCGTCGGCGGTTTCGCAGATCACCGGCGCGTCGGCGGCCTGGACCGCCGCGACGAGCAGCTCGGTGTCGATCTTGCCGCTGCCCAGGTTGGCGTGCCGGTCGGCGCCCGAGCCCGCCGCGTCGCGCGAATCGTTGCAGTGCACCAGGTCGATGCGACCCGTCAGGGCCCTTATCCGGTCGACCGCGTCGATCAGCTCCTCCCCCGCGGCCCAGGCATGGCAGGTGTCCAGGCAGAAGCCAATTCCCTTGTCCCCGATGTGATCCCAGAGCCTGCCGATCGTGTCGAAGTGGCGGGCCATCGCGTGGTCGCCGCCGGCGGTGTTCTCCAGGTACACCTGCACGTCTGTTTCGAGGTAGTCCAGCGCTTTGACCCAGCGCTCGAAGCCGGCCTCCATGTCGTTGTCGTCGGCGTGGCCGCCGTGCACGATCACCGCCGTCGCGTTGATCGCTGCGGCGGCGTCGCAGGTGTCCTGCAGGATCTTGCGCGACGGGATGCGGATCCGGTTGTTGGCCGATGCCACGTTGATGAGATACGGCGCGTGCACGTACAGCGGGATGCCCGACGCCTTCAGCGTCTCGGCGTCCTCACGCGGCTTCGGCTTCTTCCAGCTCTGCGGGTTGCCGAGGAAGAACTGCACCGCCTCTGCGCCGTCCGCCTCGGCGGCGGCGAGGGGATCGTCGTTGCGGACGTGTGAACCGATGAGCACGGTGGCCAGTCTAGTGACGGGTGGCGACGACGTGGCGCCCTCGCCCGCACCAATGGGCGGCGGTTGCCGCGAGGTGCTGATGTGGCTGATGTGGCTGACTTTCGCGGCCGGCAAGTCCGACTAAGCTTCCGCCTATGCAGGAACTGCGCGTCGATACCGCTGGCCAGCCAGCGACGGCCGGCCGATGGGCCGCCTCGGCCGACGAACTAGACCAAGCAGCGGCTCCGGCGGGGCTGGGCTTGTCGTGCCAGGCCAGCGCGGTTGCCGTGACCGCGGCGCATGCCGACGTCACGGCCTTCACCGCGGCGCTCGCCGCACGGGTAGGAACCCACTCAGTCCACGTCGGTCAGGCCAATGCCGGCTACCTCGCCAATGATGCCCAGTCGGCCGACGAGATGGCGACTGTGGCCCCTCCGGCGACCTGCGTGTAGCGATGTCCGCGGTCGCCGGCATTCCCAGCCTTTCGCAGCTGTTGGCTTGGCCCACCGACCATTTGACCGAGGCGGCCGACCACTGGGAAACCGTCGGTGCGCGAAGCTACGGGGTGACCAACCAGGTCTGGCGGGATGCGCTGTCGATCGATTGGCAGGGCGACGCCGCGGACTCGCTGCGCACCGCGACCCATGCCGACATGGTGACAACGAGCGCGGCAGCCGACCAGCTGCACGCGGCGGCCAAGGTTGCCCGTGGCGGCGCTTCGGATCTGACTGCGGCTCGATCCCGGGTGCAATACGCGGTCGAGGACGCTCGCACGGCGGGGTTCAATGTAAGCGAAGACCTCTCGGTCACCGATCGCTCGGGCGGCGGATCGGCCGTCCAGCGGGCCGCCCGGCAAGCGCAGGCGCAAACCTTGGCCGGCGACATTCGACAACGTGCCGCGCAACTCGTCGGTCTGGATCAACAAGTCGCCGGCAAAATCACCGCGGCGGTCGCCGGAATCCGCGAAACTTTTCCGCAGGCCCCCAGCCCCGGCGCGCCGCGGAAACCACAGATCCAAGCCGTCGACCACTGGAAGCAAGATCCATCACCACAGCCGTCGCCGTACCCCGTCAATGACGTGATCGCCGAGGCCACGGACCTAGACGGCAACCATGTCATCCTCCGCCGCGGTTACTACGACGCTCGCAACGATAAGGGGTGGGGTTGGGACAAGGCGTACTGGAAGCACGGCGTGGTCAATCCGAATGTGTTCAAAGACCTGATCTCACACAGCCGGCCAGTGCACATGCCGGACGGTACCCTCCGCTATGACGTTCCGATCAACCGCACCCACTGCACCAAAGGCCGATTCGGAATTGTCGACTGTCAGGACACCGGCGAGAGTCTGACGATGAGGATCGTGGTCGATCCCAGCGAGGGGCGCGTAGACGTGCCCGATGGTAGACAGAAGGGGGTGATCACGATGTTTCCTCTCGAGGGGGGCAGTGGCGTGATTGCAATAAAACCGAATTGGACGTGGACTCCACCGTGGGTGAACAACAATGTGCCCATCAACTGAATCCACCGACGCGCACGCTGAATTCGCGGCAAAGGTGCTGCGGAATCTGTTGCGCCGCATCGAGGATGAGAACAGCAGAGGAAGCAAGCCTTTTCTGGTTTCACATGCGTGGACCGCGGGACCGATGATGTACCTGGTGTACACGACCCCGCCGTCCGACATCACGTGGGGACTTGTCCGCGATACCAGGGAGTCGATCATCGACCCGGTTCCGTGGCCGGACGTGGACGAGGCGGTGCGCTGGTACTACTACCTCGATCTCGATGAGAGCCAGCCTTGGGGCTCTTTCCGTCAACCAGGCGAACCAGACACCATTCTGTGGCTCGGCGACCCGAGTGAAGGGCTTCCCGCCCGCCCGTCGGAAATTCCCGACGCGTTTCGGTACACGCCACCGCCAGGAAGGCCATCGGTGAAGCAGAAGGCAGATCAAGATCGGCCTGTTGTCAACGAGCCCCGGCGATACGGAAACCGGTTGTGATGGCATCAGCCCACGAAAAAGCCCCCGCACGGAGCGGGGGCTTTTCCTGAGTGACTACCGGTAGTCGCTGTAGCCGTAGTCGTCCAGCGGAACCGCGGCGCCGGTGGCCTGGCCGAAGTCCGGGCTGTAGTACTGATCCTCGTAGGACGGGATCGTGTACGCGGCGGCGCGGGCCTCCTCGGTCGGCTGCACCTGGATGTTGCGGTACCGGTTGATACCGGTACCGGCCGGGATCAGCTTCCCGATGATCACGTTCTCCTTCAGGCCGTTGAGCTTGTCGCTGCGGCAGTTGATCGCCGCATCGGTCAGCACTCGCGTGGTCTCCTGGAACGACGCCGCGGAGAGCCACGAGTCGGTGGCCAGCGACGCCTTCGTGATACCCATCAGCACCGGACGGCCGGCGGCGGGCTCGCCGCCCTCGGCCACCACCCGGCGGTTCTCCGCCTCGAACTCCGCACGGTCGATCAGCGAGCCGGGCAGGAACTCCGTCGAGCCCGAGTCGATGATGGTGACGCGGCGCAGCATCTGGCGGACGATCACCTCGATGTGCTTGTCGTGGATCGACACACCCTGGGCGCGGTAGACCTCCTGGACCTCGCGGACCAGGTGGATCTGCACCTCCCGGGGGCCCTGCACGCGCAGCACCTCGTGCGGGTCGGCCGAGCCCTCCATCAACTGCTGGCCCACCTCGACGTGGTCACCGTCGGAAAGCACTCCCTCGGAACCGTCGTCGTGCTTGAACACGCGCAGCCGCTGCCGCTTGGAGAGCTTGTCGTAGACGACTTCCTCGCCGCCGTCGTCGGGGACGATGGTGATCTTGTAGAAGCGCTCACCCTCCTCGAGACGGACCCGGCCGGTGACGTCCGCGATCGGCGCCTTGCCGCGCGGCACGCGGGCCTCGAACAGCTCCTGCACGCGCGGCAGACCGCCGGTGATGTCCTCACCGACACCACCCTGGTGGAAGGTGCGCATGGTCAGCTGCGTGCCGGGCTCACCGATGGACTGGGCGGCGACGATGCCGACGGCCTCGCCGATGTCGACCAGCTTGCCGGTGGCCATGGACCGCCCGTAGCAGGTCGCGCAGACGCCGGTGCCGGTGGTGCACGTCAGCACCGAGCGCACCTTGACCTGCGTGATGCCCGCCGCCAGCAGGGCGTCGATCTCCGGGTCGCCCAGGTCCTCGCCGCGCGCGACGACGACGTTGCCCTTCTCGTCGACCGCGTCGGTGCCCAGAGTCCGTGCGTACGCCGAGGTTTCGATGTACGGGTCACGGATCAGCGTGCCGTCGGGCTGGCGCTCGGCCAGCTCGACGACGATGCCGCGCTCGGTCTGGCAGTCGTGCTCGCGGACGATGACGTCCTGGCTCACGTCCACCAGGCGACGGGTCAGGTACCCGGAGTCGGCGGTCCGCAACGCGGTGTCCGCCAAGCCCTTTCGGGCGCCGTGGGTGTTGATGAAGTACTCCAGCACGGTCAGGCCCTCGCGGAACGACGACTTGACCGGACGCGGGATGAACTCACCCTTCGGGTTGGTCACCAGACCCTTCATGCCGGCCAGCGTCCGGGTCTGGGTGAAGTTACCCGTGGCACCCGAGTCGACGATGGTGATGATCGGGTTGTCGGCGGGGTAGTGCTCCCGCAGCGCCTGACCGACCTCGTCGGTGGCTTCCTTCCAGATCTCCACCAGCGCCTCGTTGCGCTCGTCGTGGTTCAAAGCGCCACGCTGGAACTGCTTTTCGACCTTGTCGGCCCGCTCCTCGTACTGGTCGAGGATCTCCTTCTTGCGCGGCGGAACCAGCACGTCGGCCATCGAGACCGTGACACCGCTGCGGGTCGCCCAGTAGAAACCGGCGTCCTTGAGCTTGTCGACGGTCTGCGCGACCACGATCATCGGGTAGCGCTCGGCCAGGTCGTTGATGATGGCGGCCTGCACCTTCTTGTGCATCTGCTTGTTCACGAACGGGTAGCCCAGCGGCAGCAGCTCGTTGAACATCACCCGGCCCAGCGTGGTCTCGGCCATCCAGGCGTCCCCCGGCTGCCAGCCGTTGGCGCCGAACAGCTCGGCCTCGAGCTCGACCGGCGGGCGCAGCTGGGTCAGCCGGACCTTGATCTTGGCCCGCACCGAGAGCACCCCGCGGTCGGCCGCCATGATCGCCTCGGCCGGTGAGGAGTACACGCCGATCTCCGGCTTGTCCTTTGCGGCCGGCTGGTATTCGCCGGTGTCGCCCTCGACCTCGGTGGTCAGGTAGTACAGCCCGGTCACCATGTCCAGTCGCGGCATGGCCAGCGGGCGGCCCGACGCGGGCGACAGGATGTTGTTGCTCGACAGCATCAGGATGCGGGCCTCGGCCTGCGCCTCGGCGGAGAGCGGCAGGTGCACGGCCATCTGGTCGCCGTCGAAGTCGGCGTTGAACGCCTCACACACCAACGGGTGCAGCTGAATGGCCTTGCCCTCCACCAGCATTGGCTCGAACGCCTGGATGCCCAGCCGGTGCAGGGTGGGCGCGCGGTTCAGCAGCACGGGGTGCTCGGCGATGACCTCTTCGAGGACGTCCCACACCTGGGGACGCTGCCGCTCCACCATCCGCTTGGCGCTCTTGATGTTCTGCGCGTGGTTGAGGTCGACCAGACGCTTCATCACGAACGGCTTGAACAGCTCGAGCGCCATCAGCTTGGGCAGACCGCACTGGTGCAGCTTGAGCTGCGGGCCGACCACGATGACCGAACGGCCCGAGTAGTCGACACGCTTACCGAGCAGGTTCTGGCGGAACCGGCCCTGCTTGCCCTTGAGCAGATCGCTCAAAGACTTCAGCGGACGGTTACCCGGCCCGGTGACCGGGCGGCCGCGGCGGCCGTTGTCGAACAGCGCGTCCACGGACTCCTGCAGCATCCGCTTCTCGTTGTTGACGATGATCTCGGGGGCACCGAGGTCGATCAGCCTCTTGAGCCGGTTGTTGCGGTTGATCACGCGGCGGTACAGGTCGTTGAGGTCGGACGTGGCGAACCGGCCACCGTCGAGCTGCACCATCGGGCGCAGCTCCGGCGGGATCACCGGGACGGCGTCGAGCACCATGCCCATCGGCGAGTTGCCCGACTGCTGGAACGCGGCCACCACCTTCAGACGCTTCAAGGCGCGAAGCTTCTTCTGTCCCTTGCCGTTTCGGATGACGTCGCGGAGGGAGTCGGCCTCGGCGTCGATGTCGAAGTTCTCGATCAGCTTCTGGATCGACTCCGCGCCCATGGCGCCGGTGAAGTACTCGCCGTAGCGGTCGACGAGCTCGCGGTAGAGGTTCTCGTCGACGATCAGCTGCTTGGGGGCCAGCTTGGTGAAGGTGTTCCAGATGTCCTCCAGCCGGTCCAGCTCACGCTGGGCCCGGTCGCGGATCTGGCGCATCTCCCGCTCGCCGCCGTCACGGACCTTGCGCCGCGCGTCGGCCTTGGCGCCCTCGGCCTCCAGCTCGGCCAGGTCGGCCTCCAGCTTCTGCGCACGGGCCTCCAGCTCGGCGTCGCGCTGGTCCTCAACTCCCTTGCGCTCCACCACCATTTCGGCCTCGAGCGTCGACAGCTCGTTGTGCCGCATCTCCTCGTCGACGGAGGTGATGACGTAGGCGGCGAAGTAGATGATCTTCTCGAGGTCCTTCGGCGCCAGGTCCAGCAGGTACCCCAGGCGCGACGGCACGCCCTTGAAGTACCAGATGTGCGTGACCGGCGCGGCCAACTCGATGTGGCCCATCCGCTCGCGGCGCACCTTGGCGCGGGTCACCTCGACGCCGCAGCGCTCACAGATGATGCCCTTGAAGCGCACCCGCTTGTACTTGCCGCAGTAGCACTCCCAGTCGCGAGTCGGTCCGAAGATCTTCTCGCAGAACAGGCCGTCCTTCTCGGGCTTCAGCGTGCGGTAGTTGATCGTCTCCGGCTTCTTGACCTCGCCGTAAGACCATTGCCTGATGTCCTCCGCGGTGGCCAGACCGATACGGAGTTCATCGAAGAAGTTGACGTCGAGCACGTAACTCCCTTTCCCCTTGCGGGTTTAGTAACTGATTAAGCCAGATCCTCAACAGAGGCGGATTCGTTGCGGGACAGGTTGATTCCGAGATTCGCCGCGGCCCGCTCGAGGTCCTCGTCCTCACCTTCGCGCAGCTCGATCGCCGCGCCGTCGGACGACAGCACCTCGACGTTGAGGCAAAGCGACTGCAGCTCCTTGAGCAGCACCTTGAACGACTCGGGAATACCCGGCTCCGGGATGTTCTCGCCCTTGACGATCGCCTCGTAGACCTTGACCCGGCCGACGGTGTCGTCGGACTTGATCGTCAGCAGCTCCTGCAGCGTGTACGCGGCACCGTAGGCCTGCATGGCCCAGCACTCCATCTCACCGAAGCGCTGGCCACCGAACTGTGCCTTACCACCGAGCGGCTGCTGGGTGATCATCGAGTACGGGCCGGTGGAACGGGCGTGGATCTTGTCGTCCACCAGGTGGTGCAGCTTCATGATGTACATGTAGCCAACCGTCACCGGGTACGGGAACGGCTCACCGCTGCGGCCGTCGAACAGCACCGCCTTGCCGTCGGCATCCACCAACACGTCGTCGTCCCGGTTGGGCAGCGTGGCCGACAACAGCCCCTGCAGCTCGGCCTCCTGGGCGCCGTCGAACACCGGCGTCGACACGATGGCGTTCGGCTCGGCCTCCAGCAGCTCCTTGGGCAGCCGGGACGCCCAGTCGGGATGCCCGTCGACCTTCCACCCGCTGTGCGCGCACCAGCCGAGATGCGTCTCCAGGATCTGGCCGATGTTCATCCGTCGCGGCACACCGTGGGTGTTCAGGATGATGTCCACCGGCGTGCCGTCCGGCAGGAACGGCATGTCCTCCTGCGCCAGGATCTTGCCGATCACGCCCTTGTTGCCGTGCCGGCCGGCGAGCTTGTCGCCGTCGGAGATCTTGCGCTTCTGGGCGACGTAGACGCGGACCAGCTCGTTGACGCCGGCCGGCAGCTCGTCGTCGTCCTCGCGGGAGAACACCCGGATCCCGATCACCTTGCCGGACTCGCCGTGCGGCACCTTCAGCGAGGTGTCGCGAACCTCGCGGGCCTTCTCGCCGAAGATCGCGCGCAGCAGCCGCTCCTCCGGCGTAAGCTCGGTCTCCCCCTTCGGGGTGACCTTGCCGACCAGGATGTCGCCGTCGCGAACCTCGGCGCCGATGCGCACGATGCCGCGCTCGTCGAGGTCGGCCAGCACCTCGTCGGAGACGTTCGGGATGTCCCGGGTGATCTCCTCCGCGCCCAGCTTGGTGTCACGGGCGTCGATCTCGTGCTCCTCGATGTGGATCGAGGTGAGGATGTCCTCCTCGACGAGGCGGTTGGACAGGATGATCGCGTCCTCGTAGTTGTGGCCCTCCCACGGCATGATCGCCACCAGCAGGTTCTTGCCCAGCGCCATCTCACCCTGGTCGGTGCACGGGCCGTCGGCGATCACCTGGCCGGCCTCGACGCGGTCGCCCGCGTCCACGATCGGCGACTGGTTGGCGCAGGTGCCGTGGTTGGAACGGGCGAACTTGCGCATCCGGTAGGTGTGCCGGCTGCCGTCGTCGGCCATCACGGTGATGTAGTCGGCGCTGACTTCCTCGATGACGCCGGACTTCTCGGCGACAACGACGTCGCCGGCGTCGATCGCGGCGCGCAGCTCCATGCCGGTGCCCACCAGCGGCCGTTCGCTGCGCACCAGCGGAACCGCCTGGCGCTGCATGTTGGCGCCCATCAGGGCCCGGTTGGCGTCGTCGTGCTCGAGGAACGGGATCATGGCCGTGGCCACCGAGACCATCTGGCGCGGCGAGACGTCCATGTAGTCCACCTCGGACGAGGACACGTACTCCACCTCGCCCGCCTTGCGGCGGACCAGCACGCGCGCCTCGGTGAACCTGCCGTCGTCGTCGATCGGCGAGTTGGCCTGCGCCACCACGTGGCGGTCCTCCTCGTCGGCGGTCAGGTACTCGATCTCGTCGGTGACCACACCGTCGATCACCTTGCGGTACGGCGTCTCGATGAAGCCGAACGGATTGACCCGCGCGTACACCGACAGCGACCCGATCAGACCGATGTTCGGACCCTCCGGGGTCTCGATCGGGCACATCCGGCCGTAGTGCGACGGGTGCACGTCGCGGACCTCCAGCCCGGCGCGCTCGCGCGACAGACCGCCCGGCCCCAGCGCCGACAGCCGGCGCTTGTGGGTCAGACCCGACAGCGGGTTGTTCTGGTCCATGAATTGCGACAGCTGGCTGGTGCCGAAGAACTCCTTGATCGCGGCGACGACGGGCCGGATGTTGATCAGGGTCTGCGGCGTGATCGCCTCGACGTCCTGAGTGGTCATCCGCTCCCGGACGACGCGCTCCATGCGCGACATGCCGACCCGGATCTGGTTCTGGATCAGCTCGCCGACGGTGCGCAGCCGGCGGTTGCCGAAGTGGTCGATGTCGTCGGTTTCCACCGGAACCTCGACGCCGCCGGGAACGGTCATCGTGGACTGCCCCTCGTGCAGGCGCACCAGGTACTCGATGGTGGCGACGACGTCTTCCTCGGTCAGCGTCGAGCTCGTGATCGGCTCACCGGCGTGCAGCCCGAGCTTCTTGTTGACCTTGTAACGGCCCACCCGGGCCAGGTCGTAGCGCTTCTCCTTGAAGAACAGGTTCTCCAGCAGCGTCTGCGCGGACTCCTTGGTCGGCGGCTCGCCCGGACGCAGCTTGCGGTAGATGTCCAGCAGCGCCTCGTCGGTGCCGGCGGTGTTGTCCTTCTCCAGCGTCGACATCATGATCTCGGAGAAGCCGAACCGCTCGGTGATCTGCTCGCTGGTCCAGCCCAGCGCCTTGAGCAGCACGGTGACCGGCTGACGGCGCTTGCGGTCGATGCGCACGCCGACGGTGTCGCGCTTGTCGACGTCGAACTCCAGCCAGGCGCCGCGGCTGGGGATCACCTTGACGCTGTGCAGCGTCTTCTCGGTGGACTTGTCGATGGTCTCGTCGAAGTACACGCCGGGCGAGCGCACCAGCTGGCTGACCACCACCCGCTCGGTGCCGTTGATGATGAACGTGCCCTTCTCGGTCATCATCGGGAAGTCGCCCATGAACACCGTCTGGCTCTTGATCTCACCGGTGTTGTTGTTGATGAACTCGGCCGTGACGAACAGCGGGGCCGCGTACGTCATGTCCTTGTCTTTGCACTCGTCGACGGGGGCTTTGACCTCGTCGAACCGGGGGTCGGAGAACGACAGCGACATCGAGCCGGAGAAATCCTCGATCGGCGACAGCTCGTAGAGCACCTCTTCGAGGCCGCCGACCGGCTTCACGTCTCCGCGCGCGGATGCGGCCTCACGCCAGCGCGGCGAACCAATCAACCACTCGAACGAGTCGGTCTGCACGTCGAGAAGCCCCGGAACCTCGAGCGGCTCGCGGAGCTTGGCGAAGGAAATTCGGTTGGGTGCTCCGGGGACGGAGCTGTTGGCGGAGCTTTGTGGGCGAGAAGAGTCCGTCTTGCTTCGGCGGGAATCTGCCAAGATGCATCCTTCCAGCACCTCGTGCGACTCACGAGAACCGGGGCCACCGGGCCTGTTCGCCGCGAATTGTGTCGGTTAGGCCGGCGAACGATCTGCCCTGATCTCACGCGCAACTGAATAGCTGGGCCGCAGAGGGGGCTCAGGCTAAGACCACGGTGTCAAGTGGCGGGTGAGGTGGGCAGGAAGTAGCCAGCGCAACGTCCAACGATAGCGCAGGCGCGCGCATACATCAACTACCCACCCAGGGAACATCGGCGCTGGCTGGCATCTTGCGTTCCCGTGGGCACATGCTGCCCAACAGACTGGCCCGTTTGCGCCCCGTCGTCAAGAGCAAGGGCGGCAAGTTGCGTGAAGTTAACGGGAAAAATTTCGGGTCCGGGTCCCTCGAGCGCGCGCGGAGACGCGGCCCTCCAACCATGCCGGCCGGAGGCGGCTCCGTATGTGGTGGTCGGCGGCTAGTCGCCGAACTCGTGCGCCCGGTACTTGTGGGTGCCCTCGAGATCGTCGAGGATCGCCGCCTGGGCGTTCTTGGGCAGCGTGTGCAGGATCTCGCGCACCCGGGCCTGGCGCCGCGCGACCGCCTTGCGCTCCGGCATGCCCGGGGTCGCGGTGATCTGCGGGGGCACGCCCTCGATCTCCTCGACGCCGCCGCCGTGGTGACCCGCGTCGACCATGGCCTGCTCCTCGGCCATGGTGGCCTCGTCCTTTTCCTCCGACATGCCGATCGGCCCGATGCGCCGGCCGTTGAGGAACTGGCGCACCACCGGCTCGTCGCTGGTCAGCAGCACCTCGCGGGGCCCGAACATCACCAGGTGCTTGCGGAACAGCATGCCCATGTTGTCCGGCACGGTGCGGGCGATGTTGATGTTGTGCGTGACGATCAGGATCGTGGCGTCGATCTGGGCGTTGATGTCCAGGATCAGCTGGCTCAGGTAGGCGGTGCGGACCGGGTCCAGACCCGAGTCGGGCTCGTCGCACAGGATGATCTGCGGGTCGAGGACCAACGACCGGGCCAGGCCGGCGCGCTTGCGCATACCGCCGGAGATCTCGCCGGGGAACTTCTTCTCGTCGCCGCCGAGGCCGACCATCTCCAGCTTCTCCATGACGATGTCACGGATCTCGCTTTCCTTCTTCTTGGTGTGCTCGCGCAGCGGGAACGCCGTGTTGTCGTAAAGGTTCATCGACCCGAACAGCGCGCCGTCCTGGAACATCACGCCGAACAGCGTGCGGATCTCGTACAGCTCCTTGGCCGAGCATTCGATGATGTCGGTGCCGTCGATCATGATCGAGCCGCGCTCCGGGCGCAGCAGACCGATGAGGGACTTCAGGAACACCGATTTGCCGGTACCCGACGGTCCCAGCAGGACGCTGACCTCCCCGGCGGGGATTTCCAACGTCACGTCTTCCCAGATCCTCGAGGATCCGAACGACTTCGTGAGGCCGTTCACCTCGATAGCGACGCCCATGGGGAATCCTTCCGTCGACGCTGTGCCCGCCACCAGCCCGTTCTTGTGGCTTGAGTCACTGTAGCGCACCGCCGAGGCGCCGCATCAGGGTTGCACGGCACCTGCGCAAAAAATTACCCAACTCGAGACGCCGCGCTGCCGCGCTGGTCAACACGTGTCTAAGGTCGCGGCTAGCCGGCCGGCGCCCAGTTGCCGTGGAAGCCCATCGGCACCCGCTGCGGCAGGTGCACGGTCGCCACCGACTCGAGGGTCTGGGCATCCAGCAGGATCAGCTGGCCTTCGTCGCGGCCGCGGTGATGGCCGTATCCCATCAGGATGCCGTCGTCTTCGGCTTGGCCCTCGGGGTTGGGCACGAAAGACATCTCACCGATCAAAAGGGCCGGGTCGAGCGCGGCCACCGTGCTGGATCCCGTCGCGTAGTCGTGCTTGTACAGCGGCGTCTCGAGCTTGGCCCCGCCCGCGGCGAAGAACCCACCTTCGATGCCGACGGCGTAGCCGAACCGGTGCCGCCCGCCCAGCAGGGTCTCGTTGATGCGGGGGAACTCCTGCGAGCGGTCGTCGCGGCATTCGGTGCCGACCGCGCCGGTCGTCAGGTTGATGGTCCAGCGATCCAGTGTGGGCTGGCTGTCGCCGGGGCCGCGCCGGTCGCGGTCGAACATCCGCGAGTAGCGCACCACGTCGAGCGCCAAAACCTCGGCCCCGTCCCGCATTTCGGAGTAGGCGTTGAGCGGGTGGTAGACGTAGCAAGGTTCGATGTCGAACCAGCGCACGTCGTTGTTGCCGCCCTCGCGGGGCATGACGCCGATGCGGGCCGGGTAGTGCGGGTCCCAGGCGTACGGCAGGACGTCGGAATGCTTCGGGTTGCGGTTCATCATCACCGCGATCGGGCTGGGCACCCGGACGCGTCCGATCAGCGACTGCAGCACCAGCCGGGCCGGCAGCGACAGCCAGCGCGGCATCGACGCGGGCAGCACCTGCACCGGGTCAAACGTCACCGGCAGGTCGTAGATCACCACATATTTGTCGGTCAGCGAGAAGTCGTGCATCATCGGCGACCCCGACACCTCGATGTCGACCGTCCGGCGAGCGCGGCCCGCGGTGTCGATCACCGAGTACTGCACCGTTCGCCCGCGGGCGAACGAGTAGGACACCGCGTGCAGCTCGCCGCTGCGCGGATCGCGGTGCGGATGGGCGGTGTAGCCACCGGGCAGGGTGCCGTCGAAGTCGCACGTCCCGACGGTGTCGAGCTCGTCGGTCAGCTCGTAGTTGGCCACCCCGCCCTCGACGAGGGCCAGGGTTTTTCCGGCGTGGCAAAGCACATTGGTGTTGGCGCCCAGCGACTGCATGCCCGCCCGCGGGTCGAGCCGGCCTGGCGCCGGCTCGCCGAGAGCGGCGCACACCGACGCGCTGCGCACCCAGCGGTTGCGGTACCAACACGCCTTCCCGTCGCGCAGCGCCACCCCGTGCACCATGCCGTCGCCGGTGAACCAGTGATAGGCGGCCGGGTCGACCTCCTGGGCCGGGTTCGGCCCGTTGCGCAGATAGCGCCCGTCCAGGTGCTCGGGGATGTGCCCGGTGACCTCGAGGTCGGTCGCGGTCACCTCGGCGGCTACGGGCGCCAGGAAGCCCTCGAGATACGGATTCGCGGTTGTGGCGGTTTGCGTAGACGTCACTGCTAAGCTCCTATAACATTGATATTTCAGTGTTATGAGAACCGTACGCGCCCGATGAGAAGATGGCAAGGATGACTTCGGAGACCGAGACCAGCGTTCGCGGCGTCCGCGACGAGATGCTGCACGCCGCGGTGAACCTGCTCGACGAGCATGGGCCCGACGCGCTGCAGACCCGCAAGGTGGCCGGCGCCGCGGGGACCTCGACGATGGCCGTCTACACGCATTTCGGTGGGATGCGAGGGCTGATCGCCGCGGTCGCCGAGGAGAGCCTGCGGCAGTTCGACGCCGCGTTGTCGGTGCCCCAGACGGACGACCCGGTGGCCGACCTGGCGGCCATCGGACTGGCCTACCGGCGCTACGCGATCGAGCGCCCGCACATGTATCGGCTGATGTTCGGCAGCACCAGCGCCCACGGCATCAACGCCCCGGCCGGCAACATCCTCAAGCTGACCGTTGCCGAGATCGAGCAGGACATCCCCAGCTTCGCGCACGTGGTGCGGGCGGTGCGCCGGTCGATGCTGGCCGGCCGGATCGACGCCGGCGACGACGAGACGGTGGTAGCCATCGCGGCCCAGTTCTGGGCGCTGATGCACGGCTTCGTGTTGCTCGAACTGGCCGGCTTCTACGGCGACGAGAGCGCGGCGGTCGGGCCGGTGCTCGGCTCGATGTTCACGAATCTGTTTGTCGCCCTGGGAGATTCGCCCGTGCGGATACGGCAGTCGTTCCGCGCGGCGTTCGGTGAGCAGACGTAAAAGCCCCCGAACACTCGGCGTGTCGGGGGCTTTTACGTCTGCTCGGCGGAATTACTTGACGGTGACGGTGGCGCCGGCGGCCTCGAGCTTGGTCTTGGCCTCGTCGGCGGCCTCCTTGGCGACCTTCTCCAGCAGCGGCTTGGGCGCGCCGTCCACCAGGTCCTTGGCCTCCTTGAGGCCCAGACCGGAGACGATCTCGCGGACAACCTTGATGACGCCGATCTTCTTGTCGCCGGCGGCCTCGAGGATGACGTCGAACTCGGACTGCTCCTCGGCGGCCTCGGCCGGCGCGCCACCGGCGGCGGGACCGCCCGCCGCGGCGACCGCGACCGGGGCGGCCGCGGTGACCTCGAAGGTCTCCTCGAACTTCTTGACGAAGTCGGAGAGCTCCAGCAGGGTCATCTCCTTGAACGCGTCGAGCAGGTCGTCGGTGGACATCTTTGCCATGGTGTGGGTCCTTCCTGGTTTGGGTTTGGGTTACTCGGCTTCGGCCGGTGTCTCGGTGGGTGTCTCAGCCGCGGGTTCGGGTGTCTCGGCGACGGGCTCGGCAGCCGGTTCGGGCGTTTCGGCGGCCGGTTCGGCGGCAGCGGCGCCGGGTTCGGCGGCCTTCTTCTCCTGCAGCGCGGCCGCAAGCCGGGCCACCTGCGAAGCCGGGGCGCTGAACAGGCCTGCCGCCTTGGCCAGGTTGCCCTTCATCGCGCCGGCCAGCTTGGCCAGCAGCACCTCTCGGGATTCCAGGTCGGCGATGCGCTCGACCTCGGCGACCGTCAACGGGTGGCCGTCCATGTAGCCGCCCTTGATGACCAGCGCCTTGTTGTCCTTGGCGAAGGTCTTGATGGCCTTGGCGGCGTCGACCGCCTCACCGGTGACGAACGCGATGGCCGTCGGGCCGACGAACAGTTCGTCGAGGCCCTCGATCCCGGCTTGCGCGGCGGCGCGCTTGATCAGCGTGTTCTTGGCCACCGCGTAGGTGGCCGATCCCGCCAGCGACCGCCGCAGCTCGGCCAGGTTGGCCACCGTCAAACCGCGGTATTCGGTGATCAGGGTGGCCGTCGAGCCGGTGAATTGCTCGGCGATGTCTGCAACGGCGGTGGCCTTGTCCGCCTTTGCCATGCATGCCTCCTCGATTGGGCGTCTGTTGTCTGCGATCACCCAGGAACGACGAACGCCCCGGCGCAGGAAGCGGCCGGGGCGTGAAACACGCCGGCGCGCGCCGGCGCTGATGCCTCGTCCTCCTGCGTGGGCCGCCGGGACATGCCCGGACCTTCAACCGATTGCTCGGTGACCGACGGTCTTCGGTGGATCGGCAACCACCATAGCCTGACCACCGGCGATCAGCCAAAACGGCCTCAGGTGACGCCGACGGCCAGCACCGCGAAGAGCACCAC
This sequence comes from Mycobacterium sp. NGS26, assembly GCF_059813025.1. Classification (NCBI taxonomy): domain Bacteria; kingdom Bacillati; phylum Actinomycetota; class Actinomycetes; order Mycobacteriales; family Mycobacteriaceae; genus Mycobacterium; species Mycobacterium sp. NGS26. The sequence goes on along the minus strand of NZ_JCALDU010000006.1, from coordinate 161,565 downwards.
CAGCAACCCCACCCGCACCCGGTGCAAGCGGTCCCACCGGGCGGCGAGCTCCCGCGAGACCTCACCGGTGGCGGGCCACTTCGCGATGCGGTTGTTGATCGGCACCAGCATGGTGACCGTCAGCAGCACCACGACGGCCAGCAGGCCCCCTGCGATGCCACACAGCCAGGTGCGGTGGCCACCGCCCGCGCGGACGGCGGCCACCGCGATGAGGAGCAGCGAGGCGGAATACCAGAACGGCATCACCGCGCCCAGGACCCGGGCGGCCCCGGCGCGGACCGCGCGGAAGGCATCGTCGGGCAGCCGGTCGAACAGCGGGTTGAAGAAGACCGCGACCGCCAGCTCCACGCCCACCATCGGCCCGGCGATCACAACGGCGACTGCATCGGTGATCTCGTTCATGACAATGACCTTCCGTGAGGCTGGGACAGACGAAAGCACCTGTGGTGCAACGGCATCGGCGTCACGGCGGGAACTGGCTGAGTCCGGCGAGCCGGGCCGCGCCGACCAGGCCGGCCTCGCCGCCGAGCTCGGCCGGCACCACCCGCAGGCCCGCGAGGAAGGCCAGCCCCGCGTAGCCGGGCAGCGCGGCGCGCAGGGGGTCGAAAAGCAGCGGACCGGATTTCGCCACGCCTCCCCCGATGACGACGAGGTCGAGGTCGCAGACCGCGCCCACGGAGGCGATCATCGCCGCGAGCGCGTTGGCCCCGCGGTGAAACGCCCGCAGCGCCAATGCATCCCCGCGCGCCGCCGCGGCCGCCAGCTGCGTGGCGCCGGCGTCGGGCGGCGCCGACCAGCCGTTGGCCCGGGCCCAGCGCACCAGCGACGGGCCGGCCGCGACGGTCTCGACGCAGCCGCGCCCGCCACACGAGCACGGCAGGCCGTCGCGTTCGACCACGACGTGACCGACGTGACCGGCGTTGCCGGTGCGCCCGGTGTAGGGGACGCCGTCGAGCACCAATCCGCCGCCCACGCCGGTGGACACCACCATGCCCAGCAGGAAGCGGGCGTCCCGCCCGGCGCCGCGCCAGTGCTCGCCCAGGGCCATGCACACGCCGTCGCCGCCGAGCCGCACGGGCACGCCGGGCACCGCGGCCGCGACGCGGTCGCGCAGCGGGAAGTCGCGCCAGGACCCGATGTTGATCGGGCTGACGCAGCCGGTGCGCAGGTCGATGGGGCCGGCCGAGGCGATCCCCACCGCGGCGACCGGACCCGGGGCGGCGCCCACGGCGTCGGCGATCGACGCGGCGACGGCGGCCCAGACGTCCTCGGCGGAAGCCCGCGGCGGGGTGGGCCGGGTGGTGGTGTGCACCAGCGCGCCGCCGGGGTCGGCCAGGGCGGCGGCGATCTTGGTGCCGCCGATGTCCAGGCAGAGCGTGAGCGCGGCCATCAGTGCCTGTGGGTGTTGTCGGGCTGGTGGGGGTCGCCGGGATGCTCGTAGCCGGGAGTCAGCCGGACCAGCTCCGCGGTGCGCGCATCCAGCCACACCCGGAAGGCGCGCCGGCGCGCGGCGCCCCGCAGGTGCTCGGCGATCGCGGTGCGCGCCTCCGCCAGCGGCGGCGCGACCGGCGACGGGGCGCGCCAGCCGTCACGGCCCGGGCGCGGTGCGGCGAACCGCAGCGGGTTGCGGGCGTGGTAGTCGGCCACGTCTTCGTCGGTGACCCGGACCGTCGCGGTGACGTCGGCGAACAGCGCCCGCGCGCCCGGATCGGCCAGCACGGCCGCGGCCACGCTGCCGATCTCCAGCCGGGTGGTGACGTCGGGCAGCAGCTCGGCCTCGGTCGGGGCGTCCCGCGCGTTCAGCCCCCGCGCGGCCACCTCGACGGCGACCACGCGTTCGGTCACGATCAGCTGGGTGAGCCAGCGCCGCAGCTGCCGCCCCTCGCTGGTGCCGCCGGTCGGCAGCGCCGCCGCGCGCGCACCGCTGCGCAGCCGCGCCTCCCGGGCGTCGACCTCGTCGCTGCCGACCGGGGTGCCGGCGACGGTCGCGACCACTTGGGCGTTCATGTCACGGTCACCCTCACCGCCGGTGAGTAGACCAGCCGGCCGGCGCAGCCGACCCGGACCAGTGCCCACCATTGGCCGGGCTCCAGCCACGCGGGCGGGGTGACGGCGAAGCCGAGCTCGGCCGTGCCGCGCGCGGGCAGCACCGCGCCCAGCGCCGGCGGGCCGATCCACTCCCAGGTGCCCCACGGGCTGATCAGGTGCGCCTCCAGCGCCAGGTCGGCGCGGGCGCGGGTGCCGACCGTGACGACCAGCCGGGCCGTCTCGCCGGCGCGCAGCGCGATGTCGGCGGGCCCGTCGACCAGGTAGAGCAGGTCGCCGAGGTCGGCCCCGTCCTCACCGACGGCCACCACGCCCACGTCCTCGACCACCTGGCGCCACGCGGTCGGCAGCGAATCCCCGGTGAGGCGCAGCTGGGCCCGGATCGGGTAGAGCCCGGGTTCCGCGCCCGCGGGAATCGCCACCTCGGCGTCGATCTCGTGATACTCGCCGGCGCAGAGCGCGAACGGCTGCTCGGCGGGCGTGGCCGACCAGCCGTGCGGGCACACCACCTTCACCGCGCCCCGCAGCGCGGCATCGCTGCAGTCGCTGGACGCGGTGAGCCGAAACACCGCCCCGCCGCCCGGGCGCGCGGTCACCAGGCGCGGGTGCAGGTGCGCGACCGCCGGCAACCCGCCGAGCGGCGCGGGCCCGCGATTGTGCAGCCAATAGCGCGCGTAAAGCGGCTGGGCGGGCTCGGCATGCGGGGCCAGCGGGCCGGCCCGGCCGCCGGAAATCACCCGCGGCATGTCGAGCCGCGCCAGCACGGTGGCGACCTGATAGCCCCGCAGCTCGATCGATCGTTTTCGTCGCCGCCCTCGCGGGGCTTCCAGCAGGTCGGCAGGCTCGAGCGCGCCGACCTCGCCCAGCGCCGAACCGATGCCGACGCGGGCGGTCCCCCCGCCGGTTTCGACCAGCCGCAGGGCCACCACGCCGGGGTCGACCGGGGCGGCGCTGCCGGCGGTCAGCGGGTTGCCGGCCGCCTTGAGCGCACCCAGGTGCACCGAGCCGGCGGGGTCGAGGTGCAGCAGGGACCCGGTCGCCGGCAGCTTGCCCCGGCGCCGGCCCGGAACGACGGCGAGCAGCGGGTGGGAGAACTGCGCGCTGCGGGCCGCGATCCCGGCGCGCCGCCAGTCGCCGTCGCCGCAGACCAGCGCGTAGTCGAAGGTGTGGGTCCAGTGCTGCAGCTGGAAGTTCGAGCCGTCGGGCGCGGTGCGGCGGGGTTCGTCGATCCAGACGCCGGACGGCCAGCCCGTGCAGGACCGCATCAGCGCGGTGTGCAGCGTGCCTTCGGTGTCGACGGCGAAGCTCGGCACGCCGCGGTTGAGCAGCGCGACGGTGCGGGGCTCGAAGGGCTCCATCGCCGCCGGGGCCCGCTGGTTCACGACGATCTCGGCGTCCCCGAGATCGCTTGCCACCGAGGCGATCTCGTCGCTCAGACCGTCGTCGTCGGAGCCCGCGATCACCAGGACCGGCAGCGCCCGCAGCCCACGCAGGTCCGCGCCGGGCACCCAGGCCGCGGCCAACGGCGCCGCGGCGGGCACCCAGACCCGCGCCCGGCCCGTCGCGGCCAGCTGCCGTTCGAGATCGGCGGTGTATTCCGGGTCCGCCTCGGCCAGCACGGCCTTGGTGAAGGCGTTGCGGTCGGGCCCGCCCAGCGCGATCCGCGCGTCGGGCAGGTTGGAGTCGACGTCGAGGTGGCCGTAGCGCGGCTGGTCGGCGCCGCTGCAGGTGGCCGTGACGCCGGCGCGGACCAGCGCGACCATCAGCTCGCGGGCCAGCGGCCCGGATGTCGTTTCGCCCGGCGAGACCACCTCGGCCACCGACACCGCGCGCACGGCGGTGTCCGAGACCCGGACCCGGGCCGCCGACGAAAGCCCGAACCAGCCGTAGGCCGGGTTGTCCAGCGTCCACAGGTGCCGCGCGGTGTCCACCGATCGCGACCCGTCGTGCAGCAGCGCGAAGCCCCGCCCGATGACGGCGTCGCCCACCTCGCTGACCGGCATGGCGCCCGGCACCGGACACGGCCAGCGCAGCCGCACCAACCGGTCCGCCCCGGTGAACTCGTCGATGGTGGTGCGGCAGTCCACCCGCGCCACGCCGCGCCACAGGGTGATGGTCTGGGTGTAGCGCAGCAGGGTGCCGACGCCGCCGCGCACCACGAGTCGCTGCCCCAGCGGGCCGCGGTAGGCCTGCACCCGGGCGGCCGCCTCCGACGAGCACACCACCGGCCCCTTGGGCAGCAGGTGCCACGGGCCCTCGCCCTGCGTGGGGTGCGCCGGGTATTCCTCGTAGACGGCGAGCTCGTTGCCGACCCGGCCGGTCGCGATCAGCTGACGACCGTCCCGAATCAGGGAGGACACCGCCCCGCCGCGCGCCGGGTCGACCGTCAGCCGGTAGTGCTCGTTGCCGATTTCCAACCCGGGCGCCGGTTCCCAGCCCGCCGCTTCGCCCGCCGGGACCAGCCGGTAGGCCCGCCACCCCAGCGAGGGCACGTCGCCGGCCAGCCAGGTGACCGACCGGCCGTCGTGCTCGACGTGGGCGGGCAGTTCGGCGCCGTCGGGGTCCAGCACGCGCACCCCCGCGCCGATCGGCGGGTCGAGCCGGGCGGTGACGATATCGGTGCGCCGCTGCGTCAGCCGATTCCACACCACCACCGAATGCCCTTGGGCGCCTGGAAGATTCACGGCACCAGACAGCAACGCCAGCGCGTTGTCGCGGCCGGCGCGGCCCAGCTCCCACGCGTCGCGCCAGCCGGTCAGCAGGTCGAGGTACACCTGGTCGGATTCCGAGCCGGTGATGGCGTCGTGGTGCGCGCCGTAGGCCAGCTGCACCCACGCCTTGGCCAGGGCGGCCTGCGGGTACTCGGCGCCGGTCGTCAGCGCGGCGAACACCGCGAACCGCTCGGCGTCCAGGACGGCGTTTTCGGCGGCCCGGTTGGCCTGCTTGGTGTCGATGTAGGAGACGTCCTTGCCGGTGTAGATCGGGTTCATGTCGCGGGTTTGCGGCGACGGCGCCTGGCCGCGCTCGGCGAGTTCGGCGCGCACCGCCGCGAAGAACTCCCGCGGCAGCGCGCACACGAACCGCGGCCAGGTGTAGCGCCGGGCCCAGTCGCGGTGGATCGCGGTGACCCACTTGTTCGGCGGGGTGTAGTCGGTGCCGACCGGGAGCAGCACGTTGCGCGTCAGCGCGACCTTCTTCAGCTGGCCGAACAACCTGTAGGTCTCGGCCTCGGCGTCGGCGAGCGAGGCCGACGAGTCCATCCCCCACCCGGCCCCGTAGTGGGCGGGCATGTAGTGGGTCAGCAGGCCGCGGCCCGACGGCGCGATCCACTCGAACTCGCTGCAGAACTGCATCGCCTCGACATTGCCGCCCGGGCCCCATTGGTGGTGTGGCCCCCGGGCCCACGAACTCGACGTCAGCCCGGCGTCGGCGGCCATCCCGGGGAACTGTGGGTCGTGCCCGAACACGTCGAGCTGCCAGGCCGTGGCCGGGTCGGCGCCGAGCACGTCGCGCTGAAAACCGATGCCGTGCACCAGGTTTCGGATCGTGGTCTCCGGGCCGGTGAGGTTGGTGTTGGGCTCGTTGTACGTGCCGCCCATGACCTCGACGCGGCCGTCGGCCAGGAACCGGCGCAGGTCGGCGCGGTCCTCGGAATGGGTGTCCCAATACGGCTTGAGGTAGTCGACCTCGGCCAGCACGAACTTGTATTCGGGCTCGCGGCGAGCCATCTCCAGGTGCGCGTGTACCAGCTCGAAGCCGTTGGTCTGGCGGCCGGGCGGGTCCGCGGCCCACTCGCTGGTGTAGGCGCCCTGGGTGTTCCACCACACCGGGTCGTAGTGGAAATGGCTGACCATGTACATCGTCCAGCCGGGCTCGGCCACGACGAACTCGAACGGCGTGCCCGCCCGCCCGGCGCGCACCCGGGCGGCGCGGCGCTGGCCGACGACCGGACGCTCAACCGTGACGGGGACCTCGACGATCTCGGCGCCGGCGTCGGCGACCGCCTCCCCCGCCAGGCCGTCGCCGTCGATGCGGATCGGCGTCGGCCCGGCCACGCCGGCCAGGGCGACACGCGCCAGCTGCGACGGCGCGTCCGGCGGCCCGACGAAAAGCTCCGTCGACTCCGCCGAAACCACCTGCATTGCCCGCACTTTACGGCGCGAATTTAGGATCTGGCCATGCCCGCCCTCGCCCCGCCCGTCGCCGACGAACGCAGCGCCCTGCGCGAGTTCATGGCGTTCCACCAAAGCGCTTATTTCGCCGTCTCTTACGGCCTCACCGACGAACAGGCGCGGTCGACACCGTCGGTCAGCGCCCTTTCGATCGGCGGGCTGATCAAGCACGTCACCGCGATGCAACGCACCTGGATGGCCCGCGTCGCCGCCGCGCCGGGTGAGCCGCCGAAAGACCCGCGCCCGTTCGACGAGATCGCCAAGGAATTCGGCGACCAGCATGTGATGCGCCCCGACGAGACCCTGGCCGGGCTGCTGAAGGCCTTCGAGGCGCAGAACGCGACCACGCTGCGGCTGGTGGAGACCGCGGACCTCGACGCCGCGGTGCCCGTTCCGCGGGACATCCCGTGGTTTCCCAAGAACCAGCCCGCATGGTCGGTGCGCTGGGTGATCCTGCACGTGATCAACGAGCTGGCCCGGCACGCCGGGCACGCCGACATCGTCCGGGAATCCATCGACGGCGCCACGATGTACGAGTTGATCGCCGGGCTGGAGAACTGGGAGATCGAAGGCTGGGTGACGCCTTGGGGCAAGTCCTGACCCGCAGCGGCCGCGCCAGCCGCCAGACGCCGCACGGCACCGTCGACCTCTACTACGAGGACCTCGGCGACCCGGCCGACCCGCCCGTGCTGCTGATCATGGGCCTGGGCGCCCAGCTGCCCATGTGGCCCGACGGGTTCTGCGCGCAACTCGTCGACGCCGGTTACCGCGTCATCCGGTTCGACCACCGCGACATCGGGCTCTCGGCCAAGATGCACGGGCTGCGGGCCTCCGGCTCCGTGTACCGGCGGGTCGTTCGCTACGTGCTGGGCCGGCCGAGTCGCGTGCCGTACACCCTGATCGACATGACCGGCGACGTGGCGGCGTTGCTCGATCATCTGGGCATCGCCCGCGCCCACGTGGTGGGCGCCTCCATGGGCGGCATGATCGCGCAGATCCTGGCCGCCACCGAGCCGCACCGGGTCGCGTCGCTGGGCATCATCATGTCGTCCACCGGCAAGCCGCTGTCTGCGCTGCCGGCCTGGCGCGTCATCCGGCTGAGGTTCGACGCGCCCGCCAAGGACGCGCCGGGCGAGGAGAAGCTGGCCTACGAGGCGCGCAACATCGCCGTGTTCAACGGCCCCAACTTCCTGCCGCCCGAGGCCGAGCTTCGCGAGCGGGTCCGGCGGCTCGCGGAGCGCTGCAGCTACGAACCGGGCAGGCTGCGCCAGGTCGACGCCATGCTGGGCACCGGCAGCCTGCTCGGTTACAGCAAGGCGGTCAAAGCGCCGACGGTGGTGTTGCACGGTTCGGCCGACCCGATGGTCCGGCCGCGCAACGGGCGGGCGGTCGCCGCGGCCATCCCGGGCGCGCGTTTCGTCGTGGTCGACGGGATGGGACACGACCTTCCGGCGCCGGTGTGGCGGCCGATCGTCGAGGCGCTCACCGAGAACTTCGCGCTCGGACAGAGTCGCCCAAAATGAAACTGTTGCGAATTTTCGCCCGAATTTTCGCAATAGCTGCACGCTCGGTGGACGGTCATAACCTGCGCGATTCGGTACGACCTGGCGGATTTGAGACACTGCTGGAATGAGTTCCACCAAACACCGCGACGTGGCCAGGCTCGACCGGGTGCCCTTGCCGGTCGAAGCGGCCCGGGTAGCAGCCACCGGTTGGCAGGTCACCCGCACCGCGGCTCGTGTCGTCACCAAGCTGCCGGGCAGGGGCCCGTGGCAGCAGAAGGTGATCAAACAGCTTCCGCAGACCTTCGCCGACCTGGGGCCCACCTACGTGAAGTTCGGGCAGATCATCGCGTCCAGCCCCGGGGCGTTCGGCGAGTCGCTGTCCCGCGAATTCCGCGGCCTGCTCGACCGGGTGCCGCCCGCGGACACCGACGAGGTGCACAGCCTGCTCGCCGAGGAGCTCGGCGGCCAGCCGTCGGAGCTGTTCGCCAGCTTCGAGGAGGAGCCGTTCGCGTCGGCGTCCATCGCCCAGGTGCACTACGCGACGCTGCACAGCGGCGAGGACGTCGTCGTCAAGATCCAGCGGCCCGGCATCCGCCGGCGGGTGGCCGCGGACCTGCAGATCCTGAAGCGCTTCGCGCAGGCCGTGGAGCTGGCCAAGCTGGGCCGCCGGCTGTCCGCCCAGGACGTCGTCGCCGACTTCTCCGACAACCTGGCCGAGGAGCTGGACTTCCGGCTCGAGGCGCAGTCGATGGAGGCCTGGGTGTCGCACCTGCACGCCTCACCGCTGGGCCGCAACATCCGGGTGCCGCAGGTGCACTGGAACTTCACCACCGACCGGGTGCTGACGATGGAGCGGGTGCACGGCATCCGCATCGACGACGCCGCGGCCATCCGCAAGGCCGGGTTCGACGGCACCGAGCTGGTCAAGGCGCTGCTGTTCAGCCTGTTCGAGGGCGGCCTGCGGCACGGGCTGTTCCACGGCGACCTGCACGCGGGCAACCTGTACGTCGACGACGAGGGCCGCATCGTGTTCTTCGACTTCGGGATCATGGGCCGCATCGATCCGCGCACCCGCTGGCTGCTGCGGGAATTGGTGTACGCCCTGCTGGTGAAGAAGGACCACGCCGCGGCCGGCAAGATCGTCGTGCTGATGGGCGCCGTGGGCACCATGAAGCCGGAGGCCCAGGCCGCCAAGGATCTGGAAAAGTTCGCCACCCCGCTGACCATGCAGACGCTGGGCGACATGTCCTACGCCGACATCGGCCGGCAGCTCTCGGCGCTGGCCGACGCCTACGACGTCAAGCTGCCCCGCGAGCTGGTGCTGATCGGCAAGCAGTTCCTCTACGTCGAGCGGTACATGAAGCTGCTCGCCCCCCGGTGGCAGATGATGTCGGACCCGCAACTGACGGGGTACTTCGCGAACTTCATGGTCGAGGTCAGCCGCGAGCACCAGACCGACGTCGAAGTGTGATGGAGATCCGCGCCGGCGCCGCGACGGTCGTGGGTCCCGAGGGCGACCTGAAGCTGTACTACGAGGACATGGGCGACGTCGCCGACCCGCCCGTGCTGCTGATCATGGGCCTGGGCGCTCAGCTGCTGCTGTGGCGAACCGCCTTCTGCGAGAAGCTCGTTGGTCAGGGCCTGCGGGTGATCCGTTACGACAACCGGGATGTCGGCCTGTCCAGCAAGACCGAGCACCGCAGCTCGGGGCAGCCGCTGATGACGCGGATGGTCCGGTCCTGGCTCGGGCTGCGCAGCAGGGCGGCGTACACGCTGGAGGACATGGCCGACGACGCCGCGGCCCTGCTGGACCACCTGGGCATCGAGCGCGCCCACATCGTGGGGGCGTCGATGGGCGGCATGATCGCCCAGGTTTTCGCGGCGCGTTTCCCGGCGCGGACGAAAACGCTGGGAATCCTGTTCTCCAGCAACAACTCAGCGTTCCTGCCGCCGCCGGCTCCGCGCGCGTTGCTGGCGCTGCTCAAGGGCCCGGGGCCCGATGCGCCGCGCGAGGTGATCATCGACAACGCGGTGCGGGTCAGCAATGTCATCGGCAGCCCTCGCTACCGGGCGCCCGAGGAGCAGCTTCGCGCCGACGCCGCCGAGGGATATGACCGCAACTACTATCCGCAGGGCATCGCCCGTCATTTCGCCGCGGTCCTGGGCAGCGGCAGCCTGGCGCGCTACGACCGCCGCATCGTCGCCCCGACCGTGGTGATCCACGGCCGGTCCGACAAGCTGATGCGGCCCTTCGGTGGCCGCGCCGTTGCGCGAGCCATCGACGGCGCTCGGCTAGTCTTGTTCGAAGGCATGGGACATGACCTGCCTCAGCAACTCTGGGATCGGCTGATCAGCGTGCTGACAAGCAACTTCGCCGAAGCCCGCTGAAGCCGGGGTCGCCGCCATTAGGCTTTCGGTCTGAATTTCACACAAGTCTCACAGGCTTGTACGGTTGGCGCTGGGAGGTTTTTCTAGACGATGGCGAAGCTGAAGCCGTATTACGAAGAGTCGCAGGCAACCTACGACATTTCAGACGACTTCTTCGCGCTGTTCCTCGACCCCAACATGGTGTACACCTGCGCCTACTTCAAGAACGACGACATGACGCTGGAAGAGGCGCAGCTCGCCAAGCTGGATCTGGGGCTGGACAAACTGAACCTCGAGCCGGGAATGACGCTGCTCGACGTCGGGTGCGGCTGGGGCGCCGCCGTCGTGCGCGCGCTGGAGAAATACGACGTGAACGTCATCGGCATCACGCTCAGCCGCAACCACTACGCGCGCACCAAGGCGAGGCTGGCTGCGATCCCGACGACGCGCCGGGCCGAGGCCCGGCTGCAGGGCTGGGAAGAGTTCGACGAGCACGTCGATCGGATCATCAGTTTCGAGGCCTTCGATGCGTTCAAAAAGGAGCGCTGGCCCGCGTTCTGGGATTGGGCGTACAAGGCCCTCCCCGATGACAGCCGGATGCTGATGCACAGCATATTCACCTATCCGCAGTCGCAATGGAAAGAGCGCGGCATCCCGATCACGATGTCGGATCTGCGTTTCTTCCACTTTCTCGGCACGGAGATCTTCCCCGGCGGGGGGATGTGCGGCGAACGCGACATCGTCGACAATTCACAGGCCAGCGGTTTCTCGATCGAGCAGATCCAATATCTGCAGCCGCACTACGCGCGGACCCTGGACATGTGGGCGGCCAACCTCGAGGCCAATCGCGAACGCGCCATCGCCATCCAGTCCGAAGAGGTCTACAACCGCTTCATGCGCTACCTGACCGGCTGCGCGGACCTTTTCCGCAAGGGCATCTCCAACGTGGCGCAGTACACGCTCACCAAGTAGCGGGCGAGGCAACACCGTCATGGCCGGCAAGCTGACGCCGCACTTCGCCAACGTGCAGGCGCACTACGACCTGTCCGACGAGTTCTTCCGCCTCTTCCTGGACCCCACCCAGACCTACAGCTGTGCGTACTTCGAGCGCGACGACATGACGCTGGAAGAGGCCCAGCTCGCCAAGATCGACCTGGCGCTGGGCAAGCTGGGCCTGCAGCCGGGCATGACGCTGCTCGACGTCGGCTGCGGCTGGGGGGCCACCATGCGTCGGGCCATCGAGAAGTACGACGTGAACGTCGTCGGCCTGACGTTGTCGAAGAACCAGGCCGCCCATGTGCAGAAGTCCTTCGACGAGATGGACAGCCCACGCAGCAAGCGGGTGTTGCTGAACGGCTGGGAACAGTTCGACGAGCCCGTCGACCGGATCGTGTCGATCGGCGCGTTCGAGCACTTCGGCCACGACCGCTACGACGACTTCTTCACCATGGCCCGCACCGTCCTGCCCGCCGACGGCGTGATGCTGCTCCACACGATCACCGGGCTGACGGGACCACAGTGCATCGAACGCGGCATACCCCTGACGTTCGAGATGGCCCGCTTCATCAAGTTCATCGTGACCGAGATCTTCCCCGGCGGCCGGCTGCCGTCGATCGAGAAGGTCGGGGAGCACTCGTCGAAGGCGGGCTTCAAGTTGACCCGCCGTCAGTCGCTGCAGCCGCATTACGCGAGGACGCTCGACCTGTGGGCCGAGGCCCTCGAGGCGCACCGGGACGAGGCCGTCGCGATCCAGTCCGAAGAGGTCTACCAGCGGTACATGAAGTACCTGACCGGCTGCGCCCAGGCCTTCCGGATCGGCTATATCGACGTCAACCAGTTCACCCTGGCGAAGTAGCGCTCTTTTACAGAGTTGTGACAGGGCTCAAATCAACCCGTGTCTAAGGCGTGTGGGCGAGAAGTCTGGCAATCCACTAAGATTTCACGTGATCAAGTACGCCGTGGGGGCATCTGCCGACGTGCCAGTTGCCCAGGTTCCACGAAAGGAACGGTCTTCGTTGGACATGGACAATCTCGACGTCGTCGTGGTAGGCGCGGGTTTCGGCGGCATCGGCGCAGCCATCCAGCTCAAGCGGCTCGGATACGACAAGATCGCGATTCTCGATCGCGACGCCGACCTGGGCGGGACCTGGCACGTCAACACCTACCCGGGCCTGGCCGTCGACATCCCGGCCACCACGTATTCGTACTGGTTTGAGCCCAATCCGTACTGGTCCCGGTTGTTCCCGCCGGGCGCCGAGCTGCAGCAGTACGCCGAGAAGGTCGCCGACAAGTACGATGTGCGCCGCCACATGCGATTCAACACGACGGTCGAGTGTGCACGCTGGGACGAGGACGAGCGTGTGTGGCAGGTGACGCTGGCGGACGGCGGAAGCCTGACCACACGCTTCCTGATCTCCGCGACCGGGTTCCTGTCGCAGCCCAACACGCCGCAAATCCCCGGTATCGAGAGCTTCGCGGGCAAGATCATCCACACCACGGCCTGGGACCACGGCTACGACCTCGGCGGGCGGCGCGTCGGAATCATTGGAACCGGGGCGACCGCCGTGCAGTTGATTCCCAAGCTGGCCGCCAAAGCGGGCGAGCTGACCGTGTACCAGCGCACGCCAACCCATGTGGTGCCCAAGCTCGACTTCAAGATCCCGGTCTGGCTGCAACGGGTGTTCGCCCGAGTGCCCCTGGCACAACGAGCCTTACGCCTGGTGACCGACTTGTTTTTCGAAGTGGTTCTGGCCACCGCCCTGCACCACAAGGGACTTCGGCGGCTGGACATCGGGGCGTCGGATGTCGCCAAGATCAACCGGTTCATCTGGATCCGCGACAAGGAGTTGCGGCGCAAGCTCACTCCCGACTACGACTTCGGCTGCAAGCGGCCCACCTACTCCAACAGCTACTACCGCACCCTGACCAAGCCGCACGTGCATCTGGAGACCAACAGCATCGAGCGGATGGAGCCCGACGGCATCGTCACCGCCGACGGACACAAGACGGTTATCGACACGCTGGTGCTGGCCACCGGTTTCGACCTGTGGGAGGCCAACTTCCCCGCCTTCGAGGTGATCGGGCGCAGGGGCCGCAACCTGGGAAAGTGGTGGCGCGAGAACAGGTTTCAGGCGTACCAGGGCGTGTCCGTCCCCTACTTTCCCAACTACCTGGGCCTGGGCAGTCCGTACGCGTTTTCCGGCCTGTCGTTCTTCAACACCATCGAATACCAGATGCGACACATGGACCGGCTTTTCGGAGAGCTGCAGCGCAGGGGCGCGACCGAATTCGAGGTCACCGAGGAAGCAACTGCGGCCTTCAAGGATCGGATGACCAAGCTGGTCGGGAAGTCCCTGTTCGCCCTCGGCAATTGCGCCACATCGCGTTCTTACTACTTCAACCCCGATGGCGAGGCGACACTGCTGCGGCCCACGTCGACCCGCAACGCGGTACGTGAGGGATCACGATTCCCGTTGACCGATTACCGCTTCCGCTGACGCGCGGGGCCGCGAGGTATCGTTGCACTTCGCACCAACCGACGATGCGTGCCTTTCGACAGGCCAGGCACTGAACATCATCCAGGAGAACAAGAAGAAAATGGCTGATCAACCGACTAGCCCCACGAAGACGCGGACGCGCTTCGAAGACATTCAGGCGCACTACGACGTCTCCGACGACTTCTTCGCCCTGTTCCAGGACCCCACCCGCACCTACAGCTGCGCGTACTTCGAGCCGCCGGACCTCACCCTCGAAGAGGCCCAGTACGCCAAGATCGACCTCAACCTGGACAAGCTCGACCTGAAGCCGGGCATGACCCTGCTCGACATCGGCTGCGGTTGGGGCACCACCATGAAGCGCGCCGTCGAGCGGTTCGACGTCAACGTCATCGGCCTGACGCTGTCCAAGAATCAGCACGCCCGCTGCGAGCAGGTGCTGGGGGCGCTGGACACGACCCGTTCCCGCCAGGTGCGGCTGCAGGGCTGGGAGGATTTCAACGAGCCCGTCGACCGGATCGTGTCCATCGAGGCCTTTGAGCACTTCGGGCACGAGAATTACGACGACTTCTTCAAGCGATGCTTCGACATCATGCCCGAGGACGGCAGGATGACCGTGCAGAGCAGCGTCAGCTACCACCCGTTCGAGATGGCGGCCCGCGGCAAGAAGCTGACTTTCGAGACGGCACGGTTCATCAAGTTCATCATCACCGAGATCTTCCCGGGGGGCCGGCTGCCGTCCACCGCCATGATGGTCGAGCACGGCGAGAAGGCGGGATTCGTTGTCCCCGAACCACTTTCGCTGCGGCCGCACTACATCAAGACGCTGCACATCTGGGGCGACACGCTGGAGTCCAACAGGGAGAAGGCCATCGAGGTCACCTCCGAAGAGGTTTACAACCGCTATATGAAGTACCTGCGCGGCTGCGAGCACTACTTCACCGACGAGATGCTCGACGTCAGCCTGGTGACCTACCTCAAGCCGGGAGCCGCCGCCTAATTTCTGGGCGGGTGTCGGATCGGGGCTGCGCCGTTCGTCGAGTAGGTAGAGAGTGGAGCACAGGGCTTCGCTCACGACCGGAGGTGACGAACATGCAGTATTTCGCGCTGTTGATCAGCAAGGAGCAGGACCGCACGCCCGACGATGCGTCAGCCGCGATGGCGGCGTTCGAGCGCTTCCACGCCAAGGCCGGTTCGGCGATCAAGGGCGGTGACGCGCTGCGTCCCGCCGCGGCCGCGGCGGTCATCACGGGAGGCCCGGATGCGCCGACCGTCACCGACGGTCCCTTCGCCGAGTCAGCCGAGGTGGCGTGCGGCTACTACGTCTTCGAAGCGGAAAACCTCGACGAGGCGCTGGCGCTGGCGCGCGACGTGCCGGTCGCCGCATTCGGCGCGGTGGAACTGTGGCCGCTGGTCCATTCGATCGAGCCCTCCCGCAAGCCGACCGGGAACGACTGGCTGGCGCTCCTGCAGGAGCCGCCCGAATCCGCGCACACACCGGGCACCCCGGAGTGGGACGCGGTGGCGGCAAAGCACGCGGATCTGCACGCTGCCGCGGGCGACCACGTGATCGGCGGCGCCGCCCTGCACGACCGGTCCACCGCGACGACCGTGCGGGTGCGCGACGGCGAGGTCCTCATCACCGACGGGCCGTACGTGGAAGGCGCCGAGATCGCCACCGGCATCTACCTGTTGAGCGCCGCCGATCGCGACGAGGCCGTCAAGATCGCATCGATGATCCCGGCTTCGACCGTGCAGCTGCGCCAGCTGGCGGGGGTCTCCGGCCTGTAGCGCATGGCCGACCTGGACGGCGTCTTTCGTCGGGAATGGGGCCCGGCCGTGGCCGCGCTGGCCCGGTGGTCGGGTGACCTCACCGTCGCCGAGGACGCCGTCCAGGAGGCCTGCGCCGAGGCGCTGCGCAGCTGGCCCCGCGACGGCGCGCCCGCCAACCCGGGCGGGTGGCTGCTCACCGTCGCCCGCAACCGCGCCCGGGATCGGTTGCGCCGCGAATCCGTGCGCCCCGGAAAGGAATTGGCGGCCGTGCTGGACGACATTCGGGCGCGCACCGATCGCACCGATCCGCACCCGGTTCGCGACGACGAGTTGCGGATGATGTTCACCTGCGCGCATCCGGCGCTGGACCGGCAGTCACAACTGGCGCTGACGCTGCGGCTGGTGTCGGGCCTGACCGTCGGCGAGATCGCCCGCGCGCTGTTGCAGACCGAAGCGGCCGTCGGCCAGCGAATCACGCGTGCCAAGAACAAGATTCGGCATGCCAACATCCCGCTGCGGGTGCCGCCGGCCGAGCTGCTGGCCGAGCGCACCCCGCACGTGCTCGGCTGCATCTACTCGGTGTTCACCGAGGGCTATTGGTCGACGGCGGGGCCCTCGGCGATTCGCGACGAGCTGTGCGACGAGGGGATCCGGCTGGCCGGGGAGCTGTGCGCGCTGATGCCCGACGAGCTGGAGGCGCACGCGTTGGCCGCCCTGATGCTGCTGCACGATTCGCGACGGGCGACCCGGGTGGACGACGCCGGCATGCTGGTGCCGCTGGAAGAGCAGGACCGTCGCCGGTGGGACCGGGGCCGGATCTCCCGCGGGCTGGAGCGCTTGCGAGCCGCGCACGGATCGACGGGCGCCTACCTGCCGCAGGCCGTGATCGCGGCGCTGCACGCGACGGCTCCGTCCTGGGAACAGACCGACTGGGTTGCGATCTGCGCCGCCTACGACCGGCTGTGGCGGATGACCGATTCCCCGGTGGTGGGCGCCAACCGCGCGCTGGCGATCGGCCTGCGCGACGGGCCCGCCGCCGGCCTGGCCGCGCTGGACAAGGTGGCGCACGATCCCCGGCTGGCCCGCTCCAATCTCGTCGCGACCGTGCGCGCCGATCTGCTGCGGCGGGCGGGACGGCCCGCCGAGGCCCTCACCTGGTACCGAACGGCGTTGGAGTCCAACGGTTCTGAGCCGGGCCGCGAATTCCTGCGGCGGCGCATCGCCGAGTGCGGCGGGTAACCTCTCCACGCCGAGCAGACGCAAAAGCACCTCATTTCGGCACGAAACGGGTGCTTTTGCGTCTGCTCGCGAGAGGACTCAGGCGTCGGCGAAGTTGCGGGTGATCGACGGGTCGACCGGAATGCCCGGGCCCGTCGTCGTCGACACGGTGATCTTCTTCAGGTACCGGCCCTTCGACGAAGACGGCTTGAGCCGCAGCACCTCGTCGATCGCGGCGCCGTAGTTCTCGGCGAGGTTCTTCTCGTCGAACGAGGCCTTGCCGATGACGAAGTGCAGGTTGGCCTGCTTGTCGATGCGGAAATTGATCTTGCCGCCCTTGATGTCGGCCACGGCCTTGGCGACGTCGGGGGTGACGGTGCCGGTCTTGGGGTTGGGCATCAGGCCACGGGGTCCCAGGATCCGGGCGATGCGCCCGACCTTGGCCATCTGGTCCGGGGTGGCGATCGCGGCGTCGAAGTCCAGAAAGCCGCCCTGGATCTTCTCGATCAGGTCGTCGCTGCCGACGATGTCGGCGCCGGCGGCCTCGGCTTCGGCGGCCTTCTCGCCCACCGCGAACACCGCGACGCGGGCGGTCTTACCGGTGCCGTGCGGCAGGTTGACCGTGCCGCGGACCATCTGGTCCGCCTTGCGCGGGTCGACGCCGAGCCGGATCGCCACCTCGACCGTTGCGTCCTGCTTGGCCGACGACGTTTCCTTGGCGAGCTTGGCCGCCTGCAGCGGGGTGTAGAGGTTGTTGCGGTCCACCTTTTCGGCGGCGGCGCGGTATGCCTTGCTGTTCTTGCTCATTGAGATATCCAATCTGGTGTTGGGTCGTGGTCATCAAGCGGGCCGAAGCTGGCCCTCCCACGAATGCGGGACCCTACTCGACGGTGATCCCCATCGACCGGGCGGTGCCGGCGATGATCTTGGCGGCGGCGTCGATGTCGTTGGCGTTGAGGTCGGCCTTCTTGGTCTCGGCGATGTCGCGCACCTGATCCCAGCTGACCTTGGCGACCTTGTCCTTGTGCGGCTCCGCCGAGCCCTTGGCCACGCCGGCCGCCTTGAGCAGCAGCTTGGCGGCGGGCGGCGTCTTGAGCGTGAAGGTGAAGCTGCGGTCCTCGTAGACCGTGATCTCCACCGGGATGACGTTGCCGCGCTGGTTTTCCGTCGCGGCGTTGTACGCCTTGCAGAACTCCATGATGTTGACGCCGTGCTGGCCGAGCGCGGGCCCCACCGGCGGGGCCGGGTTGGCCTGTCCGGCCTGGATCTGCAGCTTGATCAGCCCGATGACTTTCTTCTTCGGGGCCATGAGACGTTGGTGTTCCTTTCTGGGGCTCTGGGGCCTGGGGTTAGATCTTGGAGACTTGGCCGAAGGTCAGTTCCACCGGCGTTTCACGGCCGAAGATCGACACCAGCACCTTGAGCTTCTGCTGTTCGGCGTTGACCTCGCTGATGGTGGCCGGCAACGTGGCGAACGGCCCGTCCATGACCGTCACCGACTCGCCCACCTCGTAGTCGACCTCGACGACGGGGCGTTCCAGGCCGCCCGCCTCGGTGGCGGCGGCGGTGGCGGCCGTGCCCTTAACGGCCTTCTTCGACGACCCCGGCGGCAGCAGGAACTTCACCACGTCGTCGAGCGACAGGGCCGACGGCCGCGACGTCGCTCCGACGAACCCGGTGACGCCGGGGGTGTTACGCACCGCGGCCCAGGAATCGTCGGTCAGATCCATGCGCACCAGGATGTAGCCCGGCAGCACCTTGCGGTTGACCTGCTTGCGCTGGCCGTTCTTGATCTCGGTGACCTCTTCGGTGGGCACTTCCACCTGGAAGATGTAGTCACCGACGTCCAGGTTCTGCACCCGGGTTTCGAGGTTGGCCTTGACCTTGTTCTCGTACCCCGCGTAGGAGTGCACGACGTACCAGTCGCCGGGTTTGCTGCGCAGTTCCGCCTTGAGCGCTTCGGCCGGGTCGACCTCCTCGGCCGGCTCCTCGGGAGCCTCGACCTCGCGGGCCTCGGCTTCCGGAGCGTCGGCCTCCGGAGCCTCGGCCTCGGGGGCCTCGGCCTCGGGGGTCTCGGTGACCTCGGTGCGCTCTTCCACGTCGACCGCTTCACCCGCGGACGCGTCACCGTCGAAGGCAGTCACGGTTCTCAGTCCTTCCTGTCACTCACTCAGCCGAACACCAACAGGACCAGCTTGGTCAGGCCGAAGTCGGCGAGACCCACCAGCGCCACCATGAAGGCCAGAAACGCCAGCACCACCGAGGTGTAGGTGAGCATCTGCTTGCGGTTGGGCCAGATCACCTTCCGCATCTCCGCAACCACCTGCTTGAGGTAGTTGTAGACGAACACGAACGGGTTGGCCGAACGGTCGGCGGGTTTCTTCGGTTTTCTGGCCTGCTTGCCGGCCTTCTTGGATGTCCGGGCCTTTTTGGTCTTGTCCTCCGCGGCGACCTCGGCCTCGTCCGGCGACTCGATGTCGACGTCTTCGTCGGCGTCGGCCACCCGCTGCCGGGACCGCTTGCCGGTAGGACGCTGCGGCCGCGCAGGCTTGGTCACCACGGCCGTCCGACCACCGCTGGCGCGGCCGTCGTCGGTTTCGCCGCCGTCGCTTGCGGCGTCGTTGGCGGCCTCGATGCCCTCGTCGCTCACCGCATGCTCCTTCGTTCGTCGGCCTTCAGTGTCCAGCATGGCACGATTCCCATCGCCCGACTCCTCCTCAGGCCGTTCCGGCCTGCATCGTCGTCGGACGTCGGCCGTCAGCAGGGGCGACAGGACTTGAACCTGCAACCTGCGGTTTTGGAGACCGCTGCTCTGCCATTTGAGCTACGCCCCTTCGCGGTTGGCAGGCCAACCTGCGCTTACCTACCCGGGCCCACATGACACGCGCGCTCTCCGTTCGGTGATCGCCGAACCGACGGACAGCGCGCTGTAATGGGAAAACCCCGACGCCCGAGTGTACTAGATTCCCCATAAGCGCAGGAAATCCGGAATTACGCCGTCCGCACGACCTGGCCGGACTCGGCGTCCCATCGCAGGTTCGCCGACCCGTCGCTGTACTGGCTCATCAGCGTGGTGTAGGCCTCCAGAACCACCTCGCCGTCGTCGGTGGTGCAGACGTTCTTGGTGACGACGATGTCGGCGCCGAACCGCTCGTCCACCGACTGGATGTCCATCCGGGCCCATAGCTTGTCGCCGGCCTTGATCGGTCGGCGGAAGACGAAGCGCTGGTCGACTTGGACGATCACCAGGGTCTCCATGCCGATGTCGACGTGCCGGAAGAAATCGAGCTGGACCAGCTTGGCGAAGATTGTCGCGAAGGTCGGCGGTGCCAGGATCGCGTCGTAGCCGAGTTCGGCTGCCGCCTCCTCGTCGAAGTGCGCCGGGTCGCGGTTCTTGATGGACTGCGCAAACTGGCGAACCTGCTCGCGGCCCACGACGAAATAGTCCGGGTACCGCCAGATCATTCCGCGGATATCGGTCTTGAGCGCCATGGGCCTACGCGAGTGTCGCGGACGCGATGGCCCTGCCGAAGATCTTCTTGCCGCCGGTGGTGGCCGTGAGCGCGATGGTCACGGACTTGGTTTCCGGGTCGACGGACTTCACCCGGCCGTTGAAGACCAGCTCGGCGCCCTTGCCGTCGTTGGGCACCGGCACCGGCGCGGTGAACCGCACGTTGTACTCGGTGACCGCGCCCGGGTCACCGATCCACGAGGTGACATAGCCGCCGCCGATACCCATGGTGAGCATGCCGTGCGCGATCGCGGTGTCCAGGCCGACGACCTTGGCGATCTCGTCGTCCCAGTGGATCGGATTCAAGTCGCCCGAGACGCCCGCGTAGTTCACCAGGTCCTGGCGCGTCAGCGGGTAGGTCCTTTCGGGAAGCCGGTCACCCAGCTTCACCGAGCTGAACTCACGCAGTGGCATCAGAAAATCCCTCTTCTCCATCCTCGTTGGCACGGCCCGCAAGGGTCGTGTAGGTCTCCTGCACGACGTCACCGGCGTCGTCGGTGACGATGTTCTTGGTCACGATGATCTGGGTGCCATGCGACTGGCGGACCGAGTCGACATACACGTCGCAGTACAGCTTGTCGCCGTCGACGATCGGTTTCCGGTATTTCAGCACCTGGTCGACCTGGACGATCTGCGCGTCCTCGACCGCGATGTTCGCGTAGTCGAAAAACGCCGTCTGCGCCTTGTAGCCGAACACGCAGATGAACGTCAACGGGGCCAGCAAACCCTTGTAGCCCAGCTCGGCGGCCGCGTCCTCGTCGAAGAACGCCGTGTCGTCGTTCTGCACGGCCACGGCGTACTCGCGGATCTTCTCCCGCTCCACCTCGTAATGGTCGGGATAGCGAAAGTGCATCCCGACGATGTTTCCGCGCAACCCCACTGGTTTGAACCTAGCGTGTCTCGCGGTGCGCCTGATGCTTGCCGCAGTTCGGGCAGAACTTCTTCAACTCCATCCGGTCGGGATCGTTGCGCCGGTTCTTCTTGGTGATGTAGTTCCGGTGCTTGCACACCTCGCATGCCAAGGTGATCTTCGGCCGCACGTCGGTACTGGAAGCCATGACGGTTCTCTCTCGGTTCCTTCTCGCGGTTTCGCCGCGCTGCGTTGTTGTGTTGTAGCGATGGCCGGACTCGAACCGGCGACCTAACGATTATGAGTCGTTCGCTCTAACCGACTGAGCTACATCGCCTCTGTCCACCCCTTTGGGGTCGGGGCCGCCAGCCTGCTCGGCGTCCGCCGAGCCCCCTAACGGAATCGAACCGTTGACCTTTTCCTTACCATGGAAACGCTCTACCGACTGAGCTAAGGGGGCCTTTAGCCCGAAGCGACCAGTCGTCCCGCGGGCCTAAAAGAGGGTACAGCCTGGGGCGCAACGGCACCAAACCACAGCAGCGGCCCGAGGTTGCGGGTGAAAGGCGTCTACCGGGCGTCGCTGCGACGGGGTTCCCACGCGCTGAGGTCGCTGAACTCGTCGTAGTCGCCGTCGTGCTGGTCACCGGACGCGTCACCGGCCTCTCCGAGCAGGGTCCGCAGCGCAAGGTGGACGGCCTCGCGCGCGTCGGCGAGGTGGTACCGACGGATGGCCTCTTGGACCAGGTCGTCGTCGATCTCGATCTCGACCTTCTTCCGCATGGGCTAACGATACCCAGCGCAGACGGGTTGAACCCCGGTTGCCGTCGCTTGCCCGCCGAAGTGTGTCGCGCGGCCGGCGGCGCCCACATGCAGCGTCGTCGCCGCGGGTCATAGTCTGGTGGCGTGTCAGATTCGTCCGAGGACCGGCTGTACTTCCGCCAACTGCTTTCCGGTCGCGATTTCGCCGCCGGGGACATGTTTGCGACACAAATGCGCAATTTCGCCTACCTGATCGGTGATCGTCAGACCGGGGACTGCGTGGTGGTCGACCCGGCATATGCCGCGGGTGATCTGCTCGACGCGCTCGAGGCCGACGGCATGCACCTGTCGGGGGTGCTGGTGACCCACCACCACCCCGACCACGTGGGCGGGAACATGATGGGCTTCGAGCTCAAGGGGCTGGCGGAGCTGCTGGAGCGGGTCAGTGTGCCGGTGCACGTGAATACCCATGAGGCGCTTTGGGTTTCGCGGGTAACCGGGATCGGGCTGGGCGACCTCACCACCCATGAACACCGCGACAAGATCAACATCGGCGACATCGAGATCGAGCTGCTGCACACACCGGGTCACACGCCCGGCAGCCAGTGTTTCCTGCTCGACGGCCGGCTGGTCGCGGGTGACACGCTGTTCCTGGATGGCTGCGGGCGCACCGACTTTCCGGGAGGCGACTCCGACGAGATGTATCGCAGTCTGCAGCAGCTCGCCGCGCTGCCCGGTGATCCGATAGTGTTTCCCGGGCACTGGTATTCGGTTGACTCCAGCGCATCGCTGTCGGAAGTCAAGCGCTCCAACTATGTGTATCGGGCCGCCAACCTCGATCAGTGGCGAATGTTGATGGGCGGCTGAGTGACTCGGCCGCCGTTTCATTGTGATTCGGAGTGGCGATTCGGAGTGGCGATTCGGAGTGCGGCGTGATTTTGAGTTCTGCGGTATTCGCCCGGCGCCTCTACTATCGGTTCAGCGAAATTTCGTGCGAAAGATCGCTGTGATATAAGCGGAGGGTGGATTCAATGGGGTGGATCCAGGACAGCTGGCACGGGGTCACCAACGTTGGGTCCAGCACCTGGTTGGCGTGGGCGGCGTGGGCGGCGATCGCGCTCGGCGTCGTCGCGCTGCTGTTCACGAATCGCCAGCTCAGCCGCAATCGCCGGTTGGCGGCGGAGCAGACGCGTCCCCACGTCGCCATGCTCATGGAACCGCACGCCGCGGACTGGCACGTGATCGAGCTCGTGGTCCGCAATTTCGGCCGGACGGCGGCTTATGACATCACGTTTTCGTTTGCGAATCCCCCGACGGTGGCCGAATACGAAAATGCGGCCGACGGCTACGCCGATGTAGTCGAACTGCAGCTACCCGGCGAGTTGCCGGTGCTCGCGCCCGGCCAGGAATGGCGGATGGTGTGGGATTCGGCGCTCGACCGCGGCGAAATCGGCAGCGGGATCGAGTCGCGTTTCACCGGGAAGGTGATCTATTACGACCGCCCCGACAGGCCGCGGGGGTGGCGGTTCTGGCAGCGCGCACGGCGGCCGCTGGAGACCAACGTGGTGCTGGACTGGGACGCCCTGCCACCGGTTCAGCGCATCGAGCTGATGACGACGCACGACCTGGCGAAGCGGGAAAAGCAGAAGCTGGAACTGCTGCGCGGGCTGCTCACCTACTTCCACTACGCCAGCAAGGAAACGCGTCCCGACGTGTTCCGCAGCGAGATCGAGCGGATCAACGCGGCCGTCCAGGAGACCCAGGACAGGTGGCGCACCCGGCAGCTCGACGAACCCACCGACGTCAGCCTGCGCTGGGGCAATGCGGAAAACGATCTCGGCAAACATCACAGCCAGCACGTGTGACGGCGGGCCGTCTCCGGTCGAGCGGACGTCGATCTGATTCAATCGACGGGCTGCCCGTATCGAAGGAGTGAGCCATGAGCGGCCCGGTCACCTACAGCCACCACGATTCCATCGCGGTCATCCGGATGGACGACGGCAAAGTCAACGCGCTGGGCCCGAGCATGCAGCAGGCCCTCAACGAGGCCATCGACCAGGCCGACAGCGACGACGTCGGGGCGTTGGTGATCGCCGGCAACGAGCGCGTGTTCAGCGGCGGCTTCGACCTGAAGATCTTGACCTCCGGCGAGGTGCAGCCCGCGGTCGACATGCTCAGGGGTGGCTTCGAGCTGGCGCATCGGCTGCTGTCCTACCCGAAGCCGGTGGTGATGGCCTGCACCGGCCACGCCATCGCGATGGGGGCGTTCCTGTTGTCGTCCGGCGACCACCGGGTGGCCGCCCACGCGTACAACATTCAGGCCAACGAGGTCGCGATCGGCATGATCATCCCCTACGCCGCCCTGGAGATCATGAAGCTGCGCCTGACGAGGTCGGCCTATCAGCAGGCCACCGGGCTGGCCAAGACGTTCTTCGGCGAAAC
Source organism: Mycobacterium sp. NGS26 (assembly GCF_059813025.1). Taxonomy (NCBI): domain Bacteria; kingdom Bacillati; phylum Actinomycetota; class Actinomycetes; order Mycobacteriales; family Mycobacteriaceae; genus Mycobacterium; species Mycobacterium sp. NGS26. The sequence continues at coordinate 137,428 of NZ_JCALDU010000006.1, read as the reverse complement.
CGCCCTCGCCGCGGGCTTTGTCGACGAGATCGTGCTGCCCGAGATGGTGCTGCGCCGTGCCGAGGAGGCCGCGCAGGAATTCGCCGGCCTGCACCAGCACGCCCACGCCGCAACCAAGTTGCGCACCCGCGCCGACGCGCTGGCGGCCATCCGCGCCGGGATCGACGGCATAGAAGCCGAGTTCGGCCTGTAGCCCAGGCCGAAAGATGGTGTGCTCCACCATGATTCGGTTGTCGCGGAGAAGGCGATGCGGTTGCCCGGGCAACCGCCTCCCCTCACGTCGCCTCCTCCATTCGGAAGTGTGACACGCCGACGCCGGGCCGTCACTTCACCCTTCGTCAAACCGCCCAGCGGAAGCGCTTGAGATAGGCCGCCCAGTCCCACGTCGACAGGAACTCCTGCGCCGCCGCATACCCCCTGTCGTAGAGCTCTTCGAGGCGCCCCCTGGAGATATCGAAGTCGAGCACACCCACATCCGTCGATTCGACCGGGATCGCGCGGGAGGACACCCACGGCTGGTTCAGGTGGGTCTGGTCATGCCCGGCGAGGATGGTGGTCAGCAGGCTTTCCAGCAGCGCTGTCTGTTCCAAGAGGCGCAGGGGCTTCAGCGCGGGCATCACCGTGCCGAGGCCCTCGGTGAGCCTCGGCAGAACGGTGACCCCGAACGTGGGCCAGTGCGGCGGCTTGCCGTCGGGCCGGTCGAAGGTGTCGATCGGGAAGTTCGACAGCACACCGCCGTCGACGAGGGTGGACGTCGCCCCGGTGACGCTCCTCAGCTTCACCGGGCGGTAGAAGAACGGGATCGCCATCGACGCGCGCACCGCCTGGGCGATCGGCTGCTCGTCGGGGTCCAGCCCGTAGAGCCGCCGGTAGTCCCACGGCAGCCGCACCAGCTGCGCTGCGGTCAGGTCGGCGACGGTGACCACCAGCCGGTACTGCCACCCCTTGATCAGGTCTTCGTCGTCGAGGACGAGATCGCCGAAGGTGCTGACGCCCAGGTTCTTCAGCTCACCGCGAATCCAGTCGTAGGCGACGTCACCGCGATACATGCTCGTTTCCCGCATCAGTCCCCACGCGGCACCGAGATAGGGGACGGGCCCCGCGTCGCGCCACTTGCTCAGCGGCACCGAGAAGGCGAGTTCCTTCATGTCCGCGGCGCTCAGCTGGTCGTCCTTGGTGCCGGCCGCCAAGATCGCCGCGACCACCGAGCCGGCCGAAACGCCCGAGACCCTCTTGATCGAGTATCCGGCGTCCATCAGCGCGACGACCGCGCCCACCAGGCCGATGAACTTGACGCCGCCGCCGGAGAGCACCAGATCGACGGGTTTCGGCTGCGCCGCCCTGGCCGCCATCTACTTCTCCGCCGAAACCCAGTCGTAGGGAAGGAATTTGCCGTCGAATGTCACGACAACGCGGTCGCCCGACGGGTGCGTCTTCTTCTGCAGGTCCACGCTGAAGTTGATCGCGCTCATGATGCCGTCGCCGAACTGTTCGTGGATCAGCTCCTTGATGGCGCCGCCGTAGACCTGCAGGGCTTCGTAGAAGCGGTAGATGGTGGGGTCGGTCGGCACGGCCGTGGGCAGTCCGCCACGCATGGGCGGGGCGGCGAGCACCGGCACCACCGACTCGTCGAGACCCAGCATCTCGGCCAGGACCTTGCCCAGTTCGGCGGGAATGGGGTGCTGGCCAAGCAGCGCCGACGTGGTCCACAGCACCGGCTTGCCGATCGCGTCGGCCAGCTCCTGCCACGTCAGCCCCTTCGCCAGCCGCGCGACGACGATCTGTTCGGTGAGTTCGTTTCTCGTCATGGGTCCCAGCATGCACGTCGGTGTCATCGGTAGCCATAATCCCTTCTATGGCCGAGCCCGCTGACCCACTGCTGTTGGGCCAGCGTGTGGTGGCGATTCTGGAAACCGGCCGCAGGACGGCTACGTACAAGTTCGCAACGTTGATGGCATTGCTCGATTTCTGCATCGAGCACCTGCCCGAGGACCCCGCCGATATGCTGAGAGTGCCGATCCCCGATTTGGCGCACCGCGTTCTCGAGATCTACTGGCGCCAGGTCCGGCCCTTCTATGGCCAAGAACTCAAGCAGTCGACGCAGAGTCGAGAACGAATTCCTCATGCCGCCAGGGAATTTCGCCGCGTAGCCGGTGGCGGCGCCACGGTCGACGTCGCGATGCTACGGGCCCCGTCGGCGTACCGGGCAGCTATCAACGAGATCACCCTGTGTTTGGCCCAGCAGCCATTGCCACGGCTTCAACGGCTACCCGGCACTGCCAAGGGCGAGGCCTTTCTTTATGACGACTCGTTCCTGCACGATCAGATCTCGCGCAGGGGCCTGCGAGACCACGGCGACGCCATCGAGCTCAAACCCGGCATTGCCTACGGGCTGGCGAGGTTGGCGGGGCTGCTGAAGCCGGCGCTGGAAATCATGTGGGTCGAGGACGTGCGGCGGATGAACAAGTTCCTTGACGCCGAGGTCCCCGACGTGGCCGGACACCTCTTTGGCCGGGAACGCGTTGCCCTGGCCGCCGTCCGCGAACCCTTCAAGGATGCGTTCGGCGCCCATTGCTTCTACTGCGGTGCGCACTTGCCGACCGACAACCCGATCGATCACGTCCTGCCCTGGTCCATGGTGGGCATCGACGGACTGGCAAACCTTGTCCTGGCGTGCAGCCGCTGCAACGGCGATAAGGGCAACCAGCTGCCCGCTGTCGACATCGTGAACCAAGTCCTCGCACGCGACCGGCAGCTACTCGATGACATCGCCGCCGAGCTGCAATGGCCGACCCAGCGCGATCGAGTCGTCGCGGCCGCCCGCGGGGTGTATAGAGGCCAGCCACCCGGGGTGCCCACCTGGTCCGGCTATCACCGGACGGCAGTCCTCGACATCAGCTACCCGCCGTGGTGGATTCGCATCAGCGGGTCGGGACCATTAGACGCTTCCCAAACTTGATAGCGCATGCGCCAGCGCGGGCTCACCCCGGCTTGGTGGCGGTGACCAGACGCGACGAGAACCAGGGGCCGCCGTACCACATGCGAAATCCGAGGTTGCGGCGCCGCACGTTGAGCCAGCCCAGTTCCCGCAAACGAGCGGCGTGCTGGCGGGTCTCCCACAGGTCGGCGATGGCCAGACGGCCGCCCGGGCGCAACACCCGAACCGCTTCGTCCAAAGCCTTGCGCCGGCCCGCACGTGTCGGAATGTTGTGGATCGCAAGGCTGCTGACGACCACGTCGACGCTCTCGGCGTCCAACGGCAGGGCGGTCATGTCGGCGGTGCGCACCTCGACGCGCTCCGCGACATTTTCCAGCGCCGCGTTGAACAGCGTTGCGTCCCGGGAGTTTTCGGTCTGGTCGGCGCGCCACAGGTCGACGCCTATCGCGCGGCCCCGCGGTAACCGCTTGGCCGCGGCCAGCAACACCGCGCCGCGCCCGCATCCGAGGTCGAGCAGCGTTTCGTCGCCGCGCAGTCGCAGGTTGTCGAGAATGTCGTCCCACACGCGGAACTTGCCCGATCTCGTCGAGTAGATGTAGGACGCCGCCGTCGCGAGGATCTGGACGGCCGATGCCGCCGCAAGCCCGGCCGCCAATCGGTTGCCCCGGGCCAGCGCGAAGCCGGCGCCCGCGAACAGAACCGCGGATGTGGTTGCGACGCCGGCCAACTGGGCTCCGGCCGAGACGGTGTGGAAGGACCCGTCGTACCCGTATTCGCCCTTGCGTGCGGTGCTCACCGCGTCACCAGCGGCCACGGTGGACCACCTCGTCGAAGGGCCGGCGATTCGGCTTGCGGATCGGGGCGAGCGGCCGGTCGGCGGGGTAGCCGAGGCCGAGCATGAAGGCCACCAGGTGATCGTCGGGAACCCCCAGGATGGCGCGCGCCCTCTCCTGGTCCCCCACCGACGAATGCCCCGTGCCGATCCCTAGGTCGGTGGCCGCGATCATCATCGCCATCGTGGCCTGACCGACGTCGTAGTTGTCGGTCACCAGCCTGCGGTCGTCCGGCGGCACCGGCACCACCAGGACGATCGCGGCCGCGGCCTTGGCGATATGTCCGGCGCCCCGCCAGACCGTCGACAGCTGCTGCAGCTGAGCCGGGTCGGTGACGATCACGAAGTCCCATGGCTGGCGGTTTTTCGCCGACGGCGCACGCCACCCCGCCTCGGCGATCCGGTTCAGATCGGCTTCCGGCACCGGGTCCGGCTTGTACTCCCGCACATTGCGCCGGGCGCAGATCGCGTCCCAAGCTTCCATGTTGTTCCTCCCGTCTCGGCCCATGCTGCCACCGTTGTCGGCGAGGCGTTCTATGGTGGCAGCGCAATGGCCCTCCATCTCCACCGCGGCGAGCGCACCGACCTGCTTGCCGACGCTCTCGGCGCCCTGCTGGCCAGCCCGTTGCCCGACCCGTTCGCCGAGGAGCTGGTCCTGGTGCCGGCGCGCGGCGTGGAACGCTGGCTCAGCCAGCGGCTGTCGCACGTGCTGGGGTGCACGCCCGGCGCCGGCGACGGTGTGTGCGCGGGGGTGGCGTTCCGCAGTCCGGCGTCGTTGATAGCGGAGATCACCGGCACGGTCGACGACGACCCATGGTCGCCGGAGGCGATGACGTGGCCGCTGCTGGAGGCCATCGACGGCAGCCTCGACGAGCCGTGGTGCCGAACGCTGGCAACCCATTTGGGCCACTTCGACGCCGACCCCGTCGAGGCCGAGCTGCGCAAGGGGCGGCGCTACGCGGTGGCGCGCCGGCTGGCCGGGCTGTTCGCCTCCTATGCCCGGCAGCGCCCGCGGCTGCTCGCCGATTGGCTGGACGGCGACCCGCGCGGCCTCGACGAGGATCTGCTCTGGCAGCCCGAACTGTGGCGGGCGCTGGTCACGCGCATCGGAGCCGATCCCCCGCACGTCCGCCACCAGCAGACCGTCGCGCGGCTGCGCTCGGGGTCCGGCGACCTGCCGCCGCGGCTGTCGCTGTTCGGGCACACCCGCCTGGCGCGCACCGAGGTGGAGCTGCTCGACGCGGTGGCGGCCCACCACGAGCTGCACCTATGGCTGCCGCACCCCAGCGACGAGCTTTGGCGGGCGCTGGCGGGGCTGCACGGCGCCGTGCCGCGCCGCGATGACACCAGCCGGGCCGCCGCCAGGCATCCGCTGCTGGAGACGCTGGGCCGCGACCTGCGCGAGTTGCAGCGCGCACTGCCCGCCTGCCCGGCCGGCGACGAATACCTGCAATGGCCAAGCGGCACAACCAGACCCGACACGTTGCTGGGCTGGCTGCAGGCCGACATCGCCGCCAACGCGGTCCGGCCCGACGGCCGGGTGCTGGCCGCCGCGGACCGCTCGGTGCAGGTGCACAGCTGCCACGGCCCCATGCGGCAGGTCGACGTGCTGCGTGAGGTGCTGCTCGGCCTGTTGGCCGACGACCCGACGCTGCAACCCCGCGACATCGTGGTGATGTGCCCCGACATCGACACCTACGCGCCGCTGATCGTCGCCGGCTTCGGGCTCGGCGATGTCGCGGGCGACACCCATCCCGCGCACCAACTGCGGGTCAGGCTCGCCGACCGCTCCCCCACGCAGACCAATCCGCTGCTGGGGGTGGCGGCCGAGCTGCTCGCCATCGCGGGAACGCGGGTCACCGCCAGCCAGGTGCTCAACCTCGCCCAGGCCGAACCGGTGCGGGCCCGGTTCGGGTTCACCGACGACGACCTCGACGCGATCACCGAATGGGTCCGTTCGGCGAACATCCGCTGGGGCTTCGACCCGGAGTATCGCCGGCCGTACGGCCTGGCCAAGGTCGTCCACAACACGTGGCGGTTCGGGCTCGACCGCATCCTGACGGGGGTGGCGATGTCGGACGATTCGCAGGCCTGGCTGGACACCGCGCTGCCCCTCGACGACGTCGGCAGCAATCGGGTGGAGCTGGCCGGGCGGCTCACCGAATACGTGGAGCGCCTGCAACGCATCGTCGAAACCCTCAGCGGCACAAAGTCATTGGCCGCCTGGGTGAACGCGCTGACCACGGGCGTCGGCCTGCTCACTCGCTCGGACGACGCCTGGGAACAGGCGCAGCTGCAACGGGAGTTCGCCGAGGTCGTCGCGCGGGCCGGCGCCCGGGCCTCGACGCCGCTGCGGCTGCCCGACGTGCGCGCGCTGCTGTCCACCCAGTTGGCCGGACGCCCGACCCGGGCCAACTTCCGCACCGGGACGCTGACCGCGTGCACGATGGTCCCGATGCGCTCGGTGCCGCACCGGGTGGTGTGCCTGGTCGGGCTCGACGACGGAGTCTTCCCGCGACTGGACGTTCCCGACGGCGACGACGCGCTGGCGCGCGACCCGATGACCGGAGAGCGCGACATCCGTTCGGAGGACCGGCAATTGCTTCTCGACGCGGTGTGCGCGGCGACCGAGACGCTGGTGATCACCTACACCGGCAACGACGAGCACACGGGACACCCGCGCCCGCCCGCGGTCCCGCTGGCCGAGGTGCTGGATGCGCTGGACCAGACGACGGAAACCCCGGTGCGCCGGCACATTCTGACCCACCACCCGCTGCAGCCGTTCGACCGCCGCAACGTCACCCCCGGCGCGCTGGTGCCCGATTCGGCATTCACCTTCGACCCGGCCGCGCTGGCCGCGGCGCGGGCCGCCACCGGGGACCGTTGCGCGCCACCGCCTTTCATCGCCGGACCGCTGCCCGTGTCGCCGGCCGGCGACGTGTCGCTGGCCGACCTGCTCGACTTCTTCAAGGACCCCGTCAAGGGGTTCTTCCGGGCACTCGACTGCACGCTGCCGTGGGACGTCGACGGGATCGAGGACGAGATACCGGTCGACATCGACCCGCTTCAGGCGTGGGTCGTCGGCGACCGGATGCTGCACGACATCCTGCGGGGCATGGACCGCAACGTGGCGATGAACGCCGAATGGCGCCGCGGCACGCTGCCGCCGCTGCGGCTGGGCTGGCGCAAGGCCGACGCGATCAGCCAAACGGCCGCCCAACTGGCCGGCATCGCGCAAAGCCACCAACGGGTGCCGGCGCAGGCCCGTGACATCGCCGTCGACCTGGGCGGGCCCGGCGCCCCCGGCCGCCGCGTCACCGGCACCGTCAACCGGGTGTTCGAGAACCGCATCGTCGACGTCAGCTACTCGCGACTGGCCGCCAAACACAAACTCCAGGCGTGGGTCTCGCTGGTTGCGCTCGCCGCCGGCCACCCGGGCGGCGACTGGACCGCGATCTGCGTCGGGCGCGGCGGCAGGGACGCCGTCGAGGTCTGCGCGCTGGGCGCGCCGCCCGATCCGGTGTCCGTATTGCGGGACCTGGTCGCGATCTTCGACGCGGGACGCCGGGAGCCACTGCCACTGCCGCTCAAGACGTCCTACGCGTGGGCCGAACGCCGCCACCGCGGGCGGGACCCGATGCGGGAGGCCCGAAAAAAGTGGGAGTCCAATAACTTTCACGACGGCGAGGACGGGGAGCCGGCGCACGTGCGGGTGTGGGGACCCAAGGCCCCGTTCGACGTGTTGCTCGGGGCGCCCGAACCGGAACTGGCGATGCCGGGCGAGGACACCCGGCTTGGTGCGCTGGCCGCCCGGCTGTGGGTGCCGCTGCTGGCCGCCGAAAGAAGGCCCGCCTGATGGACCCGTTCGACCTGTTGGGTCCGCTGCCGACGGCGGGCTCCACCACGGTGCTGGAAGCCAGCGCCGGCACCGGCAAGACCTTCGCGCTGGCCGGACTGGTCACCCGCTATCTCGCCGAGGCCGGCGCGACGCTCGACGAGATGCTGCTGATCACGTTCAACCGCGCCGCCAGCCGCGAGCTGCGAGAACGGGTGCGCGATCAGATCTCTGCGGCGGTGGCCGCGCTGGAGGGCCGCCCGGCGCCGGCCAGCGACCTCGTCGAGCACCTGCTGCGCGGCACCGACGACGCGCGCGCCGCGCGGCGGACCCGGCTGCGCGACGCGCTGGCGAACTTCGACGCCGCCACCATCGCGACCACGCACGAATTCTGCGGGTCGGTGCTGAGATCGCTTGGCGTGGCCGGTGATACGGCCGCCGGCGTTCGGCTGGTCGAAAGCCTCGACGGCCTGGTCACCGAGATCGTCGACGACCTCTACCTCGCCCGGTTCGGGGCCGGCGAAAACGAGCCACCACTGACGTATGACGAAGCGCTGGAACTGGCCCGCGACGTCGTCGACGACCCGTGCGCGGAACTGCGGCCGCTCGATCCCGAGCCGGGCAGCACGCCCGCGGCCCGGCTGCGTTTCGCCCGCGACGTGCTCGCCGAGCTCGAACACCGCAAGCGCCGGCTCGGCGTGGCCGGCTTCAACGACCTGCTCACCGGGCTCGCGAAAGTCCTTGCAGCGCAGGACTCCCCGGCCCGCGACCGGATGCGCGGGCGCTGGCGGATCGTACTGGTCGACGAGTTCCAGGACACCGACCCCATCCAATGGCGGGTGCTCGAGTGCGCGTTCGCCGGGCACTCCACGCTGATCCTGATCGGCGACCCGAAGCAGGCCATCTACGGCTTCCGCGGCGGCGACATCCACACCTATCTGAGGGCCGCCCACACGGCCGGGGCTCGCTACACGCTGGGCGTCAACTGGCGCAGCGACCGCGCGCTGGTCGACAGCCTGCAGGCCGTGTTGCGCGGCGCGGCGTTGGGCCACCCCGATATCGTCGTGCACGAGATCCACGCCCAGCACGCCGGGCACCGGCTGGCCGGGGCGCCGCACAACGCGCCGTTCCGGTTGCGCGTCGTCAAACGGCCCGCCCTCGGCTACGACGAGACCCAGAACATCCCGATCGACGTGCTGCGCCGGCACATTCCCGCCGACCTGGCCGCCGACATCGGAGCGCTGCTGGCCTCCGGCGCCACGTATGCCGGCCGGCCCGTCGAAGCCGGTGACGTCGCGGTCATCGTCGAGCAGCACCGGGACGCGCGGGCGTGCCGGGATGCGCTGGCCGCGGCCGGCATTCCCGCGATCTACACCGGCGACACCGACGTGTTCGAGTCGCAGGCCGCCAAGGACTGGCTGTGCCTGCTGGAGGCGTTCGACGCGCCGCACCGCAGCGGGCTGGTCCGCGCCGCGGCGTGCACGATGTTCTTCGGCGAGACCGCGGAAACCCTTGCCGCCGAGGGCGATGCGCTGACCGACCGGGTCGCGGCCACGCTGCGGGAGTGGGCGTCCCACGCCCGGCAGCGCGGGGTCGCCGCCGTGTTCGAGGCCGCGCAGCTGGGCGGCATGGGCCGTCGGGTGCTTACGCAATGGGGCGGCGAGCGGCACATGACCGACCTGGCGCACATCGCGCAACTGCTGCACGAGACCGCGCACCGGGAACGCTACGGCCTACCGGCGCTGCGGGATTGGCTGCGCCGGCAGTGCGCCGACCGCACCGGCGAGTCCGAACGCAACCGCCGCCTGGACAGCGACGCCGCCGCGGTGCAGATCATGACGGTGTTCGTGGCGAAGGGACTGCAGTTCCCGATCGTCTACCTGCCGTTCGCCTTCAACCGCAACGTCCGCAAGAACGACATCCTGCTCTACCACGACGAGAACGACACCCGCTGCCTGCACGTCGGCGGCAAGGACAGCCCCGACCGCCGCGTGGTGGAGGAGCTGCACCGCGGCGAGGAGGCCCGCAACAACATCCGGGTCAGCTACGTCGCGCTGACCCGGGCCCAATCGCAGGTGGTGGCGTGGTGGGCGCCGACGCGGGACGAGCGCAACGGCGGGCTGTCGCGGCTGCTGCGCGGGCGCGGCATCGGCGAGGCGCGGGTGCCGGACAGGTACGAACCGGCCATCACCGACGACGACGCGTGGGCGTTGTTCGGGCGGTGGCAGGACGCGGGCGGGCCGTCGGTGGAGGAGTCTCGGATCGCGCCGCTGGCGGCACGGCCCGCCGCGCCGCCCGTCCCCCACTTCGAGGTCCGGCATTTCCACCGCGCGATCGACACCGGATGGCGACGCACCTCGTATTCGGCGCTGGTTCGCGGCGGCGAGACCGCCCGCGCGCTCGGCACGGACAGCGAGCCGGAGGTCGGCGTGCGCGACGACGAGGTCGAGGGCGTCGTGGTCACCGCGCCCGCCGCCGGCCATGACGTCGAGTCGCCGCTGAGCGCGATGCCGGCCGGCGCGGCATTCGGGTCGCTGGTGCACGCGGTGCTCGAGACCACGGACCCGGGTGTGCCCGACCTCGCCCCCGGGCTCGAAGAGCAGGTGCGGCGGCACCTGGCGTGGTGGGCCGTCGATGTCGACGCCGCCGCGCTGGCGGCCGCCCTGGTGCCGATGCACGACACGTCGCTGGGGCCGCTGGCCGGCGGGCTGACGCTGCGCCAGATCGGCCCGCGAGACCGCCTGCGGGAGTTGGACTTCGAGATCCCGCTGGCCGGCGGCGACGTGCGCGTTGCCGCGCCCGACGTCTCGTTGTCCGACGTGGGCGAGCTGCTGCGGTTCCACCTTCCCGCCGGTGACCCGCTGGGGTCCTACGCCGAGCGATTGACGTCGGGCGGGCTGGGTGGTCAATCACTGCGCGGGTACCTGACCGGCTCGATCGACGCGGTGCTGCGGTTGCCCGGCCAGCGCTACCTGGTGGTGGACTACAAGACCAACCACCTCGGCGACACCGCGGCCGACTACGGCCGCGACCGGTTGACCGAGGCCATGCTGCATTCGGACTACCCGCTGCAGGCGCTGCTGTACACCGTTGTGCTGCACCGCTTCCTGCGGTGGCGGGTGCCCGGCTACGACGCGGCGCGACACCTGGGCGGGGTGTTGTATCTGTTCGTGCGGGGCATGTGCGGTGCCGACACGCCCGTGGTCGACGGGTACCCGTGCGGCGTGTTCGGCTGGCAGCCGCCGCCCGAGTTGGTGGTGGCGCTGTCGGATCTGCTGGACGAGGGAAGGCGGGCGGCGTGACCGCGGACGTGGAGGTCGCCGTCGGCGTCGAGGGCCTGCTGGGGGCTTTCAACACGGCCGGTGTGCTTGATCTCTCGGATGTGCGTGTGGCGCAACGACTCTGCGCGCTGGCCCGGGAAGACGACGAACGGGTGGCCCTGGCGGTGGCGCTGGCGGTGCGCGCGCTGCGGGGCGGATCGGTGTGCGTCGAGCTCCCGACGGTGGCGGCGGCGGTGGGTTCGGGCGACGTGCCGTGGCCGGAGCCGGTGGAGTGGCTGGCCTCGGTGCGGGCGAGCGCGTTGGTGGGTGACCCGCCGGTGCTGCATCTCTATGACGACCGGCTGCTCTACCTCGACCGGTACTGGCGCGAGGAAAAGCAGGTGTGCGACGACCTGCTCGCGCTGCTGGCGTCCGGATCGACGCGCGAGTTGCCCGTCTCCTCGCGGCTTTTCCCGCCCGAATACTCCGAACAGCGCGAGGCGGTGGAAATCGCGCTGTCGCAAGGGGTGACAGTGCTCACCGGCGGCCCCGGCACCGGCAAGACGACCACCGTCGCGCGGCTGCTGGCGGTGGTGGCCGAGCAGGCCGAGCTCGCCGGGTCGGCCCCGCCGCGGGTCGCGCTGGCGGCGCCGACGGGCAAGGCCGCGGCCCGGCTGGCCGAAGCGGTGCAGCGCGAAGTGGCCAGGCTGGATGCGGCCGACCGCGAGCGGCTGGGCGGGCTGCAGGCGATGACGGTACATCGGCTGCTGGGCCGCCGGCCGGACTCGTCCTCGCGGTTCCGCCACGATCGCGGAAACCGGTTGCCGCACGACGTGATCGTGGTCGACGAGACGTCGATGGTGTCACTGACCCTGATGGCGCGGCTACTGGAAGCGGTGCGCCCGGACGCCCGGCTGATTCTGGTCGGCGATCCCGACCAACTCGCGTCGGTCGAGGCCGGCGCCGTGCTGGCGGACCTGGTGGACGGATTGTCGGGCCGCGGCGACATGCGGGTGGCGGCGCTGCGGACGTCACACCGGTTCGGCGAGTCGATCGGCTTTCTCGCCGACGCGATCCGGGCTGGCGACGCGGATGGTGCGCTGACGTTGCTGCGATCCGGTGACGAGCACGTCGAGTTCATCGAGGACGACGACGTCGTTGATCGGTTGCGGCCGATCCTGCTGCCGCACGCGCTTCGGCTGCGAGAGGCGGCGGCGTTGGGCGCCGCCGATGTGGCGCTGGCGACGCTGGACGAGCATCGGCTGCTGTGCGCGCACCGGCAGGGCCAGTTCGGGGTGCGACGCTGGAATCGTCAAGTGGAGCAGTGGCTTTCGGAGGAAACGGGCCTGCCGCCGTGGTCGGAGTGGTACGCCGGGCGCCCCCTGCTGGTGACCGCGAACGACTACGCACTGCGCGTGTTCAACGGTGACACCGGCGTCGCGGTTGCGGGTCCCGACGGGTTGCGTGCGGTCATCGCCGGCGCGACCGGGCCCGTCGACTTCGCGACCAGCCGCCTCAGCGATGTCGAGACCATGCACGCGATGACGATCCACAAGTCCCAGGGCAGCCAGGCCGACGAGGTGACGGTGCTGCTGCCGGGCGAGGACTCACGGCTGCTGACGCGGGAGTTGTTCTATACCGCGGTGACCCGCGCGAAGGGCAAGGTCCGCGTGGTCGGATCCGAGGCTTCCGTGCGCGCCGCGATCGCGCGGCGGGCGATGCGCGCCAGCGGGCTGGCGCTTCGGCTGCGGGAGTCCGCGGCTAGTTGATCGCGGCGGTGGCTAATCCTCCAATGCGCGCACGTCCTCGGAGGTCACGACGGTCCCTACACTCACCAAGGGCAGCCCCGTCTCCGGATCTATGGAGATCCCAGCGCTGCCGGCGCCCCTGAGGCCGCGTCGCATCAGGGCGGCGACAGTTTCGCTTAGCGTGCTGTGGGTCTCCCGCGCGATCGCCAGCGCCTGTCTGTGCAGATCCTCGGGAAGATCGATCGTGACGCGCATGCCAGAGTTTAGCTCTCACGCCGATTCAGCACGGCCGACCCGTAGCAAATCGCATGCGGCGGTCCGTTTCATCCGCTTGCCCCTTTGCCGTTGTCGTAGTGACCGTTGAGCAGCGCGGACACGGTTGTCGGTCGCCACGGATGGCCCTTCTGGGTGCGCTGTCCGGCCGAGTTGAGGACCCGCGCGGTGGCCACTTGCGTGACGCCACAGCCGTGCACGAGCCAACGGACGTAGCGCTTCAGCACCGGCTGGCGCTGCGCCCACGGCGCGGCGGGTGCCGGAAGGGCCGGCAGCACAACACGTTCCGCGTAAGCACCGGCATCGGTGCCGACTCCGGTCGGAACGCGTCGCACCGCCGCCCCGGCGGGCGCACCGGCGCCGGCGGCAACCAGGCCCAATTCGATTTCACGGCTGAGGCTTTCGGCTCCCAGTGCCGCGAGTACCGCCTTGTCGAGCTCGTCGACGGCCTGGACTTCGCGCCGGAGGGCGAAGTCGATTTCGCTGTACCCGCCGGTGACCGGGCATGGGTCGAGTTCGCGCCCGACCCGAAGGTTCAGCCCGTGCCGCTGCAGCACCAGGCTCAGGCGCCGCCAGTGTTGCTCACGCCCGAGGTCCGGGCCCGCGAACGGCACCCAGATGTCCATGCGGTCGGTGATCGCGCGGCCCAGCGCCGACATGACGGCGTCGATCTCGGTCAGCTCGCCGGCCGCCGCTGCCTCGCCCGGCTCGAAGGAGAAGACCTCGGCGATGCGGCATCCCTGCTGTGTCGCGTGCTCCGACAAGTGCTCACGGTGCCTCAGCACCGTGTCGTGGTCCCCGAGCAGAATGACCCGGGACCCGGTTGGCGAGTCGCCCGAAAAATGCGCCATGGATACCTCCCGCTGAGCGCAGGGTTGGCGGGCCGTCCGGTTGGAGGCGTCGCGTGTGATTGGGCCAAAGGTAGCGCGGGCCACCGACATTTAGGTTTGGTCTGTGCTCGCGGGCGACCGCGCCTACCGACTGGAACCTTGGGATTCCTGAGTGTTGAGTGGTCGTCCGCGAGCATGGGCCCTGTGTCGGCTGGTGTCCCTGTTTGGGAACTTGAAGCTGCCTGATGGCGGACTTCTGCTTTTGGAATGTCTGGGCTATGCCCGTCGGACTGGGGACCGACCTGCCGATCGCGTTGAAAGGACGTGCGTGGAGCTGACTTTGGGTATCGACTTGGCCTGTCGGGCTGCTCACCAAGCATCGCTGGCTCGCCCCGACGGGACGTTCGTGTGGAGTGGACGCAAATTCTTCACCCGACCCGCTGAGCTCGAGAAACTGTGGGCAGATATCGGCCTTGGCGAGCAGGACACGGTGCGGGTCGTGATGGAGCCGACCCGCAACGCGTGGGCGCCGGTCGCATCATGGTTTCGCCATCGCGGCGCGCATATCTCGATGGTGCCCACCACCCAGTCTGCGGACCTGCGCGCCTACTACTCCAAGCACACCAAAAACGATCACTTGGATTCGAAAGTGCTGGCCAGGCTGCCACTGCTGCATCCAGAAGGGCTGCGCGAGCACACCGGGGATGGGCCAGCCGACCCGCTGCGGCGGATCGTCAAGATCCACGCCTCGATCGTCAAGCGCCGCACCGCGGTCCTGCAGCGCCTCGACGCCCAGCTCGAGCTCCTCGGCCCGGGCTGGTATGACGCCCTGGGGTCGAACTACGGCAAAGCGGCACTGGCGCTGCTGACCCGCTACGCCGACCCCCACAGTCTCATCCGTCTCGGCCACGCCCGCTTAACCCGTTTCCTGATCCGCCACTCCCGCGGCGCGTGGCGCGAGCACCACGCCACGATGCTGTTGGCCGCAGCCCAGGAATCGTTGCAGCTGTGGGGCTCTGGCGCCGAGGCCAGGATCGACTTCGCCGAGCTGGCCGCCGATATCGCCGTGGAGGCTGAGCAGGCCCAAGTGCTAACCGAGCAGATCGAAGACCTCGACGAGCGCTGCGCCAACCTCTATGCCGAGGCCGATCCCACCGGAATCATCGCCTCAGCACCTGGGGTCGGGCCGGTCACCTGCGCCGTCATCGCCGGCCGCATTGGCGATCCGCACCGGTTCCACTCCCTGGCCGCCATCCGCGCCTATTCCGGCCTGGTCCCCAAGGTCAACCAGTCCGGACAAGCCCAGCACCAGCACGGGCTCACCAAAGCCGGCGACCCGCTGCTGCGGGAAGCCCTCTTCACCGCTGCTGACCAAGCCCGCAAAACCGACCCGCAGCTGGCTGCGAAATACAAGCGGCTCATGGGCACCCAGCGACACCACGACTCAGCGACCTGCCACATCGCCACCATCCTGCTCACCCGGATCGCCACCTGCTGGCGCACCGGCAAGCACTACGTACTGCGCGACACCGACGGGCGCCGCATCACCCCCGAGGAAGGACGCCGCATCGTTCGCACCCACCACACCGTCGACAAGCAGATCCGCATCAAGGCCGCCAACACCCGACAGTCACAACGCCGCAAAGGCAGGACGAGCCGGGAACAAAAGGAGTCGCCAAGCGCTCCAGTTCTCCGGCCCGCCAACCCGAGCATAAAGCCACCGCACATGCTTGACTCCGCTTAGGAACTCAAGTTTCGGTGTCGGTGCGGAACAATCGCGGTCAGCATGGTCGACGACGCCTCCCCACCGATATCCCGACGACGCCACATCGTGCGGCTCGCCGTGTTCGCCGGCTTCCTGCTCGCGCTCTACCTTCTGGTCGCCGTCACCCGAGTGATCGACGTCGAGACGGTGCGGCGGACCGTGCTGGCGACGGGCCCCGCGGCGCCGCTGACCTATGTCGCGGTGTCAGCAGTTCTGGGCGCGGTGTTCGTTCCGGGCTCGGTCCTGGCTGCGGGCAGCGGACTACTGTTCGGGCCCGGATTGGGCATCGCGGTGACGCTCGGCGCAACGGTGGGCACCGCGATCGTCGCGAGCCTCGTCGGCCGCCGGGCCGGCCGCGACAGCGCCCGGGCGCTCCTGGGCGCCCGACGCGCCGACCGCATCGATGCGCTGATCGATCGGCGGGGGCTGTGGGCGGTTGTGGGCCAACGCTTCGTCCCCGGCATCTCGGACGCGCTTGCCTCCTATACATTCGGGGCATTCGGTGTTCCGTTGTGGCAGATGGCAATTGGCTCTTTGATCGGTTCGATACCGCGCGCATTCGCCTACACCGCTCTCGGCGCGTCGATCGGGAATCGGTCGCCCGCGTTGGCATACGCGGCGATCGCGGTGTGGTGCGTGAGCGCCATCGTCGGCGCGTTCGCCGCGCGGCGGGGATATCGAAAATGGCGCGCGCACCACCGCCGCGGCGATGAAGGCAGCACTGAAGACGGCAACGAATGAGTGGCAGGGCCGCCGCGCCGCGGTTGATGCTCCTATAGATGGCAAGCGGGAGTAGCCGGTCTTCCAGACCCGCGAGCGCGCTCATATGTACACCGACACGCCGTCGACGCCGGCATTTTGAGGACCCTCGGCAAGTGGATTTCAGCGCGCCGGTGTCAGCATCTCCTTCCACCCCTCATCCCCGATGTTGGCCGAGTTCGCGACGGAATAGACCATTCCATCGGGCCCCACGACTTTGCCGCTCTGCACGTCGTAGATCGACGAGGGAACGGCTCCGGCGGTGTAGAGGCAGGGGTTGGGTTGCTGCCCGTTGCACTGGACGGTCCCCGATCCCGGTCGCTGCAGCGGATCGCTGACCGGCGGCGGCGTGCCCGGCAGCTGATCGGCGGGCAGCGGGTTGAGGCCGTTGTCGACCGACGGCGCCGGGATCACCAGGCCGGGCTTCACCGGCTGGTCACAACGCGCGGCCGGCGCGGGGCAGGTGAGGATCTGGTTCGGGTCGCCGTACCACGGGTTGGAACCCAACGGCACGTACGGCGCGCTGCTGCGGCACTCGCGCGGGGTCGCCGCCCGCTTGCCGGGCACGTCCACACATACGTCGTTGCGTGCCCCGCGAACCACGTTCTGCGCGTCCATGGGGATCTTGCAGTAGGTGCCGGCGGGCAGCGGCGCGGTGCTGGTGTCGGCCGGCGCCCGCCATTCCGACGCCGGCAGGAAGCCGGTCAGGCACGGCGGCGGCTGGTTGAGGGACAGGGCGCCGAAGCCGAGCGAGGCCTGGCCGGGAAATTCCGAGGTGACCGACTGGGCGATCGCGGCGGACTGCGGCAAGAACACCAACGCCTGCTCGACGCCGTTGTGGTAGCGCTTCAGCATGTCGAGCACGACCTCGAGGTTGGCAAGGGTCTGTGGCAGCGACTCGCGCACGTCGCCGAACGTGGCGTTGACTTGCTCGGCCGTCGGCGCCGCGTTGGCCAGGATGCGACGAATCGCCGGATCCTGTTGTGCCGTCTGCGCACTCAGCGTCTTGAGGTTGGCGGCCCAACGCCCGATGTCGTCACCGGAATTGACCTGGCTGTCGATGATGGGCGCCGAGTGCTCGATGATGTCGTCGATGTCGTCGAGGCTGCCCCTGAAGTCGTGGCTGATGCCCTGGGTCGCGTCGACCAGGCGCCGAAGGGACGGCCCCAGCCCGCCCAGCGCCTGCGACGCCTCGTACAGCAGCGACGCCACCTTGTCCTTGGGCAGCACCGCCAACCCACGGTTGGCGGCATCCAGCGCCGGGCCGATCTGGCTGGGCACCGTGCTCTTGGTGATCGTCTGGTTGCTCCGCAGGTACGGACCGCCGGTGCGGGTCGACACCAGATCGATGTACTGCTCGCCCACCGCAGACACCGAATGCACATTGGCCCACGCGTCGTTCGGAATCTGGTAGCCGTCGTCGATGCTCATCGTCGCCCGCGCGCCGCGCTGGGTTGGTTCGACGGCGGTGACCGTTCCGATGGTGATGCCCCGATACGTGACGTTGGCGGTGCGATACAGGCCCCCTGACTGCGGCAGTTCGGCGTACAGCGTGTAGCGCCCGACGCCGACGAGGCTGGGTAGCCGCAGGAAGTACCAGCCCAGGACCACCACCGCGCCGATCGCCAGCACCACCAACAACACCAGTTGGGTTTTGATGAGGCGGGTCAGCATCTCTCACTCGCCCCTTTCCACCAGCGGGCCCCCCGGGGCGTCGTTCGGGTTCGGCGTGTAGCGGACATCGGGGACCATGGTGGCCGGATCCCGCCCCCACGCCTGCTCGAGCGCCCGGAACATGCCCGACAGTCCGGTTCCGGTCAGCAGCCCGTTATCGAGGGCGGACAGCGTCAGGTCGATCCCGGCCGACACGTTGACGAAGTCGCCGCGGATCACCTTCGGGACGCCGTCGATGTTGAACGGCGCTGTGAGGCCCAGGCGCAACGAGTCGACGACGAGCGGCGCGGCGCGGCCGAGTTGAATGAACGGTCGCTGCAGCGACTGCAGGTTGTGGTGGAGATCGGGCCGCGAGTCCGACAGCGCCCGGTTGGCGACGTCGCTGAACCGGCCCAGCGATTCGATGGCGTTCGCGAACAATTCGCGCGTGTCGGAGAAATGCTCGATCAGCGGTGGAATGTCGGTGAGCAACCGATCCAGCGTGTCGTTGTGGCTCGCGATGATGCTCAGCAGCTCGTTGGTCGAATCGATCGCGCGGGTCAGGTCGTCGCGTCGGCGGTTCAGTTCGGCGGTGAAAGTGTCCAGCCGCCTGAGGAATTCGCGGACCTGATCGACGTGGCCGTCGAGGGCCTTGAGTATTTCGGTTTGAATCACGTCGAGGTTCGCGATGCCGCCGCCGGTGAGGATGACCGCGATGCTGGCCAACGTCCTTTCGATGGTGGGGTAGGCCGACGAGTTCGCCAGGGCGATGGTGTCGCCGGTCTTCAACGGCTGCGGCGACGGGTTTTTCGGCGCCGCCAGCTCGACGTGCTGGGTGCCCAGCAGGCTGGTCTGGCCGATCTTGGCGGTCGCGTTCGCCGGCAGCTGCACGCTCGGGTCGAGGTCCAGCGTCAGGATCGCGACCCAGTTCTTCAGCCGGATGTCACGCACCGTGCCGACCCACACGTCGGCGACCCGCACCCGGCTGTTGGTGTTCAGCGCCAGCGTGTCGGGCATCTGCACGTAGATCGTCATGTGATGCGAACCCGTGCCACGACCGTACGGCAGCGGCACGTTGGCGATGCCCCGCCAGCTGCACGACGTCACCACGGCGGCCAGTAACAACACGAGCGCGCGGCGACCGGCGCCGACGATCAGGCGCTTCACCGGCCCGCCCCCGGCGGCGGCGCAAACCACGGTGGCGCAGGCGGATTGGACTCGTCGTAGGCGTTCGGCGGTCCGGGCAGGTTGGTTGCCGGCGGCGGGGGCGCGATGTCCGGACCGCCCATCAGCTCGGCCAGCGATTCCGGGGTCAGCATGTTCGCGGTGAACGGCTGAACCTGCGTGCCCTGCATCCCGGGCGCGACGACCCAGCCCGGTTCGTGGTTGCCGTGCGAAAAGGGTGTGTCCGGCGAGAAGATTCCCGGGACGGTGGTGTCCTTGTACCCCGCCGGCGGGCGGAGCCGGTCCTCGGAGTAGGCGACCTCCTTGGGCAAGGTGTTCGCCGAGCTGAAGAAGTTGGCGGCGAACGGCAGGTAGTTGAACTTGATGGAGTCCAGGACCGGCGCCAGATACTGCGCACACAGCTCGGCCGAGTCCTGATAGCCCAGCCGGCTGCCGGCCTGAATCGAACTGCAGATGAAGTGAATCGGGTTCGCGAAGTTGGGAAACACGAATGTCCCCACCAGCGAGCTGTGCGCCGGATAGTAGATGTTGTTGAAGTTGCCCGCGAAGGTGGGCAGCACGTGCAACGCCGTTTCCAGGCCGTTGCGCGGTTCCGGTTGCAGCAGCTCCGTGGTCGCCTCGGCCAGGTTGTTGACGTCGTGAGTCAGCAGGGACCTGTTGTCGCTCACGAACTTTCGGGCATCCGCGAGTACGTCGTCGACGCGGGCGACCGTGTCGGCCACATCGTGATCGGACTTGGTGAACCAGTCGGTGAACTGGGCCAGGTTGCCATTGAGGGCGACGAACTGCTGGTCGTTGCGGTACAGCGCGCCGATGAATTGCGCCAGGCTTCGCGTGATCGTGACGAAGTCTCCCCGCCCCTCGTTCAGCGCGGTCAACGCCTCCGACAGGCTGTACAGCGTGTCGTGGATCTGCTTGCCCTTGCCGGCCAGGTTGTCCGCGGCCGATTCGATGAGCTCACCGAACGGTCCCTCGGGCTGCTGCGGTGTCGGCCCGAGCTGCCGCAGGATCCCGTTGATCGAATCGCGCAGCTGGTCCCACTCGACGGGCACCTGGGTCCGCTCGATCGGGATCACCGCGCCGTCCTTCAGCACCGGCCCGTCGGTGTAGGGCGGCGACAGCTGGATGGTGCGCGAGGCGACCAGGCTGGGGTTGAGCACCGAGGCGGTGGCGTTGGCCGGCACCTTGTACTTGTTCCTGTAGTGGAAGGTGACCCGCATCTTGTCACCGGCGGGCTCGATCGCGTCGATCGAACCCACCCGCACCCCCATGATCTCCACCTTGTCGCCCGGGTACAGCGCGAGCGTCTCGGAAAAGTACGCGACGACGCTGTTGTTGGTCAGCTTCCGGTACAGCTGCACCCCGACGACAATCGCGATGAGCGCCAACACAATTGCCATCACCCCGGCCAGCACCACCTTGGCCGACAGTTTCGGCAGTCGAAGGCTGCGGATGTCGAAGATGGTGCTCACTGACTGCTACCTCCCGTGCCGTCGGGCGTGACGAACGGCGCCGGCAACTGCGGCCCCGGCCCCGGTGGCGCTGCGGGGCCCGGCGGCAGGCCCGGCGCGAACGTCGACGGTGGCGGCGCGGGCCCGGCCGGTGCGAGCGGTTCGGTGCGTGCGCCGGGAGGCACGTGCTCGGGCAGCGGCGTCGGCACACCGGGGACGTCCGGCGCCGGCTCACCGGGCCGGCCCGCGATCGGGATGCCCGGCGCCGGCGGCGGGGCGTCGGGCTGCGGCGGTGACGTCTGGACGTCGAGCGGCGCCGGGAAGGCGGGGCCGCCGAACGGGCCGATGGCGGCGCCGGCGCAGGGCAGCGGGTTGTCGGGCCGCGGGGACGCGCCGGGCCCGGGCGTGTAGGAGCACGGCGATCCGGGCGGGACGGCCGGCCCCGGATGCTCCGGTGTGCCCTCCCGGACCGGAGGGGCCGGCGGCGGCGCGCCGTTGGGCAATCGGGCGCCGTTGGGATCGGGCCACCGGAACTCGGGCAGCCCGGCGCTGCGCCAGAAGTTCTCCGGGTCGATGCCCCGCTTCTTGAAGGCCGCGTCGACCCACGGCTGAAGGATCTGGTAGGGAAGCAGATTCGCGACGATGGCCTTGAAGTACGGCCCGGAGGCGACGGCCTCGGTCAGGGACGCGGTGTACCTGCTAAACAGCGTCAGCACATCGGCCAGGTCCTTCTTGCGCTTGACCAGTTCGTCGCTGACCGTGCTCAGCTGCGCCAGCAGGTGGTTGAGGTTGGGGTTCTCCTTGATCAGGCCGGACACCTGGCTCGACACGTCCGACACATTGCTCAGCAGGATGCTCAGCGCCTGGCTGCGTTGCTTGAACGCGATCAGCAGGGTGTTGGCGTTGACCAGCAGCCCGTTGAACTGGCCGCCGCGGTCGCCGAGCACGCGCGCGATCTTGCTGGTGTTCGCCAGCAGTTGCTTGAGCTGATCGCCGCGCCGGCCGATGGTGTCGGAGAACGCCCGGACCCCGTCGAGGGCGGCGCTCAGGTGCGGGGCGGTCTGATCGAAGGTCTCCGACAACACCTTCAGCGAGCGTTTGGTGGCCTCGATGTCCCAGCCCGTCGCCGCCTTCGTGGCGTCGACGAAGGCGTCGTAGACCTGGTACGGCGTGGTGGTTTGCGTCGACGGCAGCAAACCGTTGGGCCGCAACGGCTCTGAGCCGCGCGGTTCGATCTGCATGTTCTTGCGACCGAGAATGGTGTCGGTGCGGATCGCCACCCGGCTTTGCGACCCGACCGTCCGGCCGTCCAGCGTGAAGCCGATCGCGACCCTGTTGCCGCGGATCGCCAGCGAGCGCACCAGGCCGACGTCCACGCCGGCGATTTCCACCTTGTCGCCGGTGTTGATGCCGCCCGTGTCGGTGAATTCCGCGTAGTAGGTCGGCGTGGCGAACAGCATCGGAACGCTGGAAAAGGTTTGCCCCACAGCGACTACGAGCAGCGTGACCACCACGCCCATCAGCCCGACGCGGCCGCGGTTGAATTCCGTCAGCGTCCTCATTGCGGCGTGCACCTCCCGGTGGGCTGCCCGAAGAGCTTGATGGTGCGGACCGGACCGCCGGGCTGTAACCCGTTGACCTTCAGGGAGAGGTCGCACAGGTAGAAGTTGAAGAAGTCGCCGTAGGTGCCGCCGGCGCGGCCGATGATCCGGTATGCGCCAGGCAGCTTGCCCAACACGTCGTCGAGTTTCGGCAGGTCGTTGATGAGCGCCTGCGAGATGTCCTCGAGGTGGCCGACGGTGCTGTGCAGCAGCGGCCGGTCCTCACCCAGCAGGTCGGACAGGGTTCCCGCGGCGTCGCTGATGTGCGCCACCGCCGCGGCCAGCGGGTCGGCCCTGTTCTTCAGGCCGGTGATCAGCACCTCCAGCTTGTCGACCGTCCGGTCGAACTCCTTCTGATGCTTGACGGCGGTCGCCAGCACGGTGTTCAGGTTGTTGATGATCTCGCCGATCGCCCGGTCGCGGTCGGCCAATGTTGTGGTGAGCGAGGCGGTTTGGTCGAGGATGTCGTTGATGGTGGCGCCCTGCCCCTGGAACACGGTGATGATCGACTGGGCGATCCTGTTGACCTTGTCCGGGTCCAGCGCCTTGAAAAGCGGGCGGAACCCGCCGATCAGGGCATCGAGGTCCAGGGCCGGCTGGGTGTGCTCGAGCGGGATCGTGCCGCCCGGGGCCAGCGGGTGACCGCTGTCGCCGCGCTTGAGTTCCAGGTAGCGGTCGCCGATCAGGTTGAGGTAGCGGATCGACGCGGTGGTCGCCTTGTCCAGCGGCAGCGAGCTGTCCACTTTGAAGTCCACCAGCACCCGTTTGTCTCCGTCGATCAGCGTCACCTTGGAGACCTTGCCGACCTCCACCCCCGCGGCCCGCACGAACTGCCCGGCCCGCAGCCCGCTGGCGTTGCTGAACAGCGCCGAGTACCCGGTGGTGCGGTCGAAGCGCACCTGGCCGAACACGACGACGATCACCACGGTGAACATCAACAGGACCAGCCACAGGATGCCGAGTTTGACTGCCGTGCCACCGATTTTCATGGAATCCTCGTCATGGGTTGATCGTGTTCTCCCCGTATTGGCGTCCCCAGACGTACTCGGCGAACAGCGGCTGGCCGAGTTCGAAGTGGTTGTACGGCGCGAGGCTGGCGCCGGTGTCCATCACCAGGTACGGCGCCGGCCACAGGTCGCGGGTGATCGTCTGCCAGCAGCCCGGCCGCCCACCGGGCCCACCGTGGGCGTTCACCCGGGGCAGGTTGTCCGGGTAAACATAGGGGTTGGGCGCCGGCAGCAGCGTTCCGAACGCCGCCAGCGAATAGCCGTTGCGCCCAGCCGCGTTCGCGACCAACGGCGCGGCGTCGTGAAAATTGCGGATCGTGCAGAACACCTCCGGGCTGTAGGTGTCGAGCAGCTCGGCCGTGGGCACCAGATCGGCCGCGCCGCGCACCAGATACGGTCCGCCCCTGGCGAAGATGTCCTCGCCGGTGTTGCCCACGCCCACCGCCGCCAGCAGCGCGGCGTCCAGGTCGCCCTGCTGCCTGGTCAGCGTGCGGGCGGTGGTCAGCGCGTTCTGCAGAAAGGCCCACAAGTCCGGCGAGGCGCGGGTGTAGGTCTCGGCGAGGTCGGCCAACCGCCGCACGTCGTAACCGATTTGATTCACCCGCGGGTTCAACTGCTGCAGAATCTGATTGCCGTTGACGAGCGACTCCCCGAAGCGCCCGCCGAGCCCGTCCAGCGCCTGCGCCAGCGCGGACAGCGTGGCGTTGAGCTCGATCGGGTCCACCTTCTCGGCGATCGAGGTGATCGTCTCGAACAGCGTGTTGAACTCGGTGGTCACCGACCGCACGTCGATCACGTCGTGCGGTGAGATCCGTTGGGGTTTGGGGTTTTCCGGCGATATGAGCGACACGTACTTGTTGCCGAACAGGGTGGCAGCCTCGATGGTGGCCGACACGTTGGCCGGAATCAGGTCGATGTACTTCGGATTGACCTCCAGCACCAGCTTCGCCGCCGGGGCGCGGTCGCGCTCGGTCTCCGAGATGCTGGCCACCCGGCCGATCGCCACCCCGTTGAAGGTGACCTTCGCACCCGGCTCCATCACCAGGCCCGCGCGCGACGCCACCATGGTCAGCTCGGTCTTCGGCGTGAAGTCGCCGCGAAACTGCATGTACACCAACGTCAGAACCAGCGCGCCGACCACCAGCAACGCCACGCCCTCCAGGTACAGCACGACCCGTCGTCTCGTCGGCGTCAGCATCGTCGTCATGGCGTCACACCGTGAGATTGAAGTTCGGGTCGACGCCGTAGAGCGCCAACTCGGCCAGCAGGACCACGACCACCACCGAGACCAGCGAGAAACGCATCGACCGCCCGACGGCCTGGCCGACGCCGACCGGGCCGCCGCTGGCGGTATAGCCGTAGTAGCAATGGGTGATCATCACCACCACCGCGATGATCACCACCTCCAGGACCGACCAGCCCACGTCCTCGGGGCGCAGGAAGGTGCGGAAGTAGTGCTCGTAGGTGCCGTTCGACTGCCCGTAGAAGATCGTCGTGACGACCTGGCCGGAGGTGAAGGCCATGTCGAGGGCCAGCACGTAGAGCGGCACGATCACCACGAGCCCGCCCAGGATCCGGGTGGACACCAGAAACGAGATCGACTTGATGCCCATGACTTCCAGCGCGTCGATCTCCTCGCTGATCCGCATGGCACCCAACTGCGCGGTGGCGCCGGCGCCCACCGTGGCGGCCAGCGCGACGCCGGCGACGATGGGGGCGGCCACGCGCGTATTGGCCAGTGCCGCAAAGAATCCGGTGAACGCCTCGACACCGATGTTGCCCAGCGACGCGAAGCCCTGGATGGCGATCAGCGAGCTGCCGGACAGCGTCACAAACCCGATGATCGCGACCGTGCCGCCGATCACGGCCATCGCGCCGGTCCCCATGCCGATCTCGGCGGTGAGCCGCAGCGTCTCCCTGCGGTAGCGGTGCAGCGCCCACCCGATCTGCATGACGCTGATCCGGGTGAACCTCGCGAAAATCCCGATCTTCTCGAGCCTTCGGACCGCGCCGCCGCCGTAGCGGTCGAGGCTGGCGACGGTCCGCGGATAGCGGGCGCGCAGCACGGTAAGGGTCGACACGTCAGCGCCCCGTCCCGAATCGCACGCCGATCGTGGTCAGCACCACGTTGACCGCGAACAGCGCGATCACGCACAACACCAGCGTCTCGTTGACGGCGGTGCCGACGCCCTTGGGACCGCCCTTTGTGGTGAGCCCGCGATAGCAGCCGACCAGCCCGGCGATGGTTCCGAACGTGGCCGACTTGATCACCGAGATGACCACCTCGGGCAGGCCGGTGACGAGGGTGAGGGTGCCGACGTAGGCGCCGGCCGAAATGTGTTGGATGAAAACGCCGAAGACGAAACCGCCGACCAGCCCGATGGTGATCACCGCGCCGTTGAGCAGCGTGGCGACGATGGTCGCGGCGACGACGCGGGGCACCACCAGCCGGTGGATGGGGTCGATGCCGAGCACCTCCATCGCGTCGATCTCCTCGCGGATGGTGCGCGCACCCAGGTCGGCGCAGATGGCCGTGGCGCCGGCCCCGGCGATCACCAGCACGGTGGTCAGCGGGCCCAGCTGGGTGACCGCGCCCAGCGCCGCGCCCGCACCGGAGATGTCGGCGGCGCCGAACTCGGCGAGCAGGATGTTGAGGGTGAAGATGATGAGCACCGTCAGCGGAATCGAGACCGCGAGCGTCGGCAATAACGAGACGCTGGTGATGAAGTAGCCCTGCTCGATGGTCTCGCGCCACTGGAACGGCCGGCGAAACAGCGCCTTGCCGGTCAGCACGCAGGTTCGGTAGAACCCGCCGACGGCGTCGATCCCGGGCTGGATCTGCGCCCGGAGGTAGGTGGTGATCACGGCGGGGCTGCTCATTGCGGGATCTCCCGGCGGTCGAGGGCGGCCATGATCGTGGTGTTCGCGCGTTCGAGCGCGTCGTGGGCGGCCTTCTTCGCCCCGGCGGGGTCGCCGGCACCGATCGCGCCGACCATTTCCCGGTAAGCGTCCCGGCCCTTGACCTCGCCGGTCAGCGCGGGGGCCAGGGCGGCCAGCGCCGGCTCGTAGGCGGCGCGAAATGCGTTGTACATCAACCGGAATACGATCGAGCCGGTGCCGTCGACCACTTGATCCCAGAACGCGAGCGTGCCGCGGTGCCACGCGAGAGGCTCCTCTACGGCGTCCAAGGCAAGCAGCGAATCCTCGAGCGAGCCGGCGAGCTCGGGTTCGTGCCGTTCGGCCGCCAGCTCCGCGACCTTCGGCCCGATGCGCAGCCGGGTTTCGAGGATGCTGCGGAACACGGCGTGGTCGAGCTCGCCGTCGCGAAACAGCAACCGGGGCAGCAGGTCCAGGCCGGCGTGCCGCCGGAAATCGCGCACGGTGGTGACGCCGCCGTGGCGCACCTCGACCAGGCTGGCCGCCGAAAGTCGCTTGAGCCCCTCGCGGATGGCGGGCCGGGACGCCCCGAAGGCCTCCGCCAACCGGCGCTCGCTGGGCAGGGCCTCACCGGGCCGCATCTCGCCGCTGAGTACGTCGGCGGCGATCTGCTCGAACACCTTCTCGGGCACCGAGCGGCGCACCGGCTGTAACGGCATGCGGCCAGTGTGGCTGGTGTGACGCAAGTAAAGTGGTCAGACCACCGGCGTGTCGCGAATCTTTCCCCGGCGAGACGTTAGGTTCAGCGCATGGGGCAGCGGATCGTCGTGGTCGGGGCCGGCATTGCCGGCCTCGCGACGGCGGTGGCGATGCAGCGGCGCGGATACGCCGTCACCGTCGTCGAGGAGCGCACCGACACGTCCTCGGGCGCCGGCATCAGCATCTGGCCCAACGCGCTCGCCGCGCTGGACCGCATCGGGTTGGGCCAGGCCGTCCGCGACGCCGGTGGCCGCATCACGGCGGGCGCGTTGCGTTGGCGCGACGGCTCGTGGCTGCGCCGGCCGGCGCCCGAGCGGTTGATCAAGGCGCTCGGCGAACCGTTGGTGGTGGTGCAACGCTCGGCGCTGCGCGACATCCTCGCCGACGCGCTGGCGCCCGGCACCGTCGAATATGGGCTGTCCGCGGTCGGACTCGCGCCCGCGGGCGACGAGGTGCGGGTCCAGCTGTCGGACGGCGACGCCCGCGTGGCCGACGGGGTGATCGGCGCCGACGGCACCCGCTCGGTGGTGGCCCGCCACCTCAACGGCCCGCTCGCCGATCGTTACGTCGGCTACACCGCGTGGCGCGGGGTGGCCAGCTGCGCCATGGACCCGGAGTTGGCCGGCGAGACGCTTGGACCCGGCGTCGAAACCGGCCATGTCCCGATGGGCGCGGATCGGCTGTATTGGTTCGCCACGGAGCGCGCACCTGAAGGACAGCTCTCGCCCAACGGCGAATTGCCCTATCTGCAAGCAAGATTCGCGCACTGGCCCGAACCGATTCCGAGCATGCTGGCGACGACGGCCCCCGAAGACGTGTTGCGCAACGACCTCTACGACCGCACCCCCGCCCGGACCTGGACGCGCGGACCCGTCGTGGTGGTCGGCGACGCGGCGCACCCGATGCGCCCGCACCTGGGACAGGGCGGTTGCCAGGGACTCGAGGACGCCGCGGTGCTGGGCGCGTGTGTCGACCAGGCGGACGACCTGCCCACCGCCTTCGTCCGGTTCGCCGCATTCCGCCGGCGCCGCGTCCGGCGCATCGTCCGCGAATCCGCGCTGATCGGCCGGGTGGTCAACCTGCGTCCGGCGTTCCTGAGCGCCGCCGCGAGCCGCGCCACCGCACTGGTCCCCGAGGCCGTGCTGACCCGCCACGTCGCGTCGGTGGCGGCGCGCTCGGCGTTCGCGCTGCCTCTGAAAACCTAGAAAACCTAGGCGCGCTACCCGCGCTGCGCGGCCACGAACAGATTCCGCGGGACCTCGTCCGCGACCTCCTTCGGGGCGCTGCGGCCATAGCCGGCCATCAGCTCGTCGGAGGGCGTCACCGTCGCGTCCCAGCCGTGGCGCCGGAACCAGTCACCGACGTCCTCGCGCTCCTCGAAGTAGAACAGCTCCTCGTTGTTGGGGATCTCGCGCTGCGGGTCCACCTTGGCCACCAGGGCGCGGATCCTGCTCATCCGTTCGCGACGCCTCGCGCGGAACTCTGGGTCGATGAACTTCGGGCCCAGCGCCTCCACGGCGACCCGGCTGCCCGCCACCGTGAGCTCCTGGACGCGGTCGAACAGCAGGTCCTGGGCCGCGGCCGGCAGATACGGCATCAGGCCCTCGGCCGACCAGGCGCTGGGCGCCGAGGCGTCAAAACCCGCCCGCCGCAACGCGGTTGGCCAGTCATGGCGCAGGTCCACCGGGACGGCGAGCCGGTTGCAGGTGGGCCGCGCCCCGTGCTCGTCCAGCGTCGACGACTTGAACTCCAGCACACGCGGCTGGTCGAGCTCGTACACGGTGACGCCGTCCGGCCAGGGCAGCCGCCACGCGCGGGAGTCCAGGCCCGCCGCCAGGATGACCGCCTGACGGATGCCGGCATTCGTCGCGTCGAGGAAGAACTCGTCGAAAAACGCTGTGCGGCAAGCCATGTAACCGACCATCGCGGTCATCTGCAACCGCAATCCCGGTTCGGATTCCAGGATCTCGTCGGGCAACTGCGACGCGGAGTACCAATTCCACAGCCCATCCCCGGCGGCGTCGAGGAACACCCGCGCGAACGGGTCGCGGATCATCGGGTTTTCGCTCTCGGTCTCCACGGCGCGGGCCGACGCGACGCCCAGCGCCGTCGCCCCCACGCTCTCGGTGATCTCCCAGCTGTCGTTGTCGGTTCTGGCCACGCTCAGTTCGCCTCCGTCCGCTCCGCGGTCACGAACAGGGTCTTGGGGGCCGCGCCCTCGATGTCCGGCGGTGGCCTGCGGTCGTGGCGGGCCATCAGCTCCTCGGCCGGTGTCACCGCCACGGCCCAGCCGTGGCGGCGCAACCAGGCGTCGACGTCCTCGCGCGGCTCCAGGTACCACAGGTCTTGCACCTCGGGGATTTCGCGTTGCGGCTCGAGCCTGGCCATCACTCCGCGCACCCGTTGCATCGTCTCGCGCCTCTTCGCGATGGCGTCCGGGTCGAGGAAATCGGGGCCGGGCGCCTCCACGGCGACCCGGCTGCCGACGGCGCCGAGCGCCTGGACGCGCTCGAACAACAGCTCCTGGGCCGCCGCCGGCAAGAACGGCAACAGCCCCTCGGCCGACCAGGCGCTGGGCGCCGAGGCGTCAAAACCGGCCTGCCGCAACGCCGCCGGCCAGTCGTGGCGCAGGTCCACCGGAACGTGCACCGCCTCGCACTTGGGCTGCGCCCCACACTCCCGCAGCGCCGACGACTTGAATTCCAGCACCCTGGGCTGGTCGAGCTCGTACACCGTGACGCCGTCCGGCCACGGCAGCCGCCACGCCCGCGAGTCCAGGCCCGCCGCCAGGATCACCACCTGACGCACGCCGGAGCGGGTCGCGTCGAGGAAGAACTGGTCGAAGAACGACGTCCGCACGGCCATGTAGTCGACCATCCCCAGCATGCGCGGCTTCAGGTCGGGCTCGGCCTCGGTGATCTCGGCGGGCAGGTCGGGTGCGGCGAACCAGTTCCACATGCCGTCCCCCGCGGCGTCGAGGAAAACCCGCGCAAACGGGTCGCTGATCAGCGGGTTCTCGCTCTCGGTTTCGGCCGCGCGGGCCGCCGCGACGCCCAGTGCCGTCGCGCCCACGCTCTCGGTGATCTCCCAGGTGTCGTTGTCGGTTCTCGCCACGCTTATGCCCTCCAATTCGCTAGCACGCCTACGTATTGACCCTACGCGCGCCAGGTGAGAACGAGCTGTCCGTCAGGTTCCCCCGCACCGACCCCGAGGTATCCGGTTAAGTTGTCGGCGAGCCACCTACAGCGCGGCCCCAGCGACAAGGATCGTGGACATGCGGGTTGACGGGCGCGACATCAGCGTTTCGGGCGACTTGCTGCAACCGCTGACCCGGCGGACCAACGACATCCTGCGGCTGGGCGCCACCGTCGTGTTCTTCGGGATCGTCATCGCCGGTTCGCTGATCACCCGCCCGCAGTGGGTGGCGCTGGAAAAGTCGATCTCCGACGTCGTCGGGGTGCTGACGCCCACCCAATCCGATCTCGTTTACCTGGCGTACGGCATCGCGATCCTGGTGCTGCCGTTCGCGATCCTGACCGGGTTGATCGCCGCCCGGCAGTGGAAGCTGCTCGGCGCCTACGCCGCTGCGGGGCTGCTGGCCGTTCTTCCGCTGTCCATCGGCGGCAACGGCATCGCGGCGCCCCGGTGGCACTTCGACCTGACCGACCGACCGCAGACGGTGTTGGCCCAGATCCTGGACGACCCGCGGTGGATCGCCATGCTCGCGGCGGTGCTGACTGTGTCGGGTCCCTGGCTTCCCGCGCGCTGGCGGCATTGGTGGTGGACGCTGCTGCTGGCGTTCGTGCCGATCCACCTGTTCGTCAGCGCGATAGTCCCCGCCCGCTCCCTGCTGGGCCTGGCGGTCGGGTGGTTCGTCGGCGCGCTTGTGGTGCTGGTCGTCGGCACCCCCGCCCTCGAGGTGCCGCTGGACGGCGCCGTGCGCGCGCTGGCCAGGCACGGATGCGTGGTGTCCGCCCTGCATGTGATGCGGCCGGCCGGGCCCGGTCCGCTGGTCCTCTCGGCCGCGTGCGAGGACGCCGACTCGGCGCCCGACGCGGCCGCCAACGCCGCCGTCATCGAGCTGTACGGCCCCCATCAGCGCAGCGGCGGCGCGCTGCGCCAACTGTGGTGGAAGCTGAGGCTGCGCGGCTCCGAGACCGCGCCGCTGCAGACCTCGATGCGCCGCATCGTCGAGCACCGCGCGTTGATGGCCATCGCGATCGGTGATGTCGGCGTCGCCAACACGTCGACCATTGCGGTCGCCGAACTCGACCGCGGCTGGATGTTGTACGCGCACCGGCCCGTTCGGGGGGTTCCCCTGCGCGAATGCGCGGGCGCCACCCCGGTCGCGCGGGTGTGGGAGTCGCTGAAAGCCCTTCAGGACCAACAGATCTCGCATGGCGACCTGCGCGGCGACGAGATCACCGTGCACGACGGCGCGGTGCTGTTCGGCGGATTCGGCAGCGCCGAATACGGCGCCACCGAGGCCCAGATGCAGTCCGACGTCGCGCAACTGCTGGTGACGACATCGGCGCTGTACGACCCGAAGTCCGCGGTGGCCGCCGCGATCGACGCATTCGGCAAGGACACCGTCCTGACGGCATCGCGCCGGCTCACCAAAGCCGCTGTGCCGAAACGTGTTCGGCGGTCGATTGCCGACGCCGGCGCCGTCATCTCCGCCGCCCGGGCCGAGGTCATGCGCCAAACCGGTGCCGATCAAATCCAGGCCGCGACCATCACCCGGTTCAGCCGCGGCCAGTTCATCCAGCTCGTGCTGCTGGGCGCGCTGGTCTATGTCGCCTACCCCTTCATCAGCACGGTGCCGACGTTCTTCGCCGAGGTGCGAAACGCGAACTGGTGGTGGGCGCTGCTGGGCCTGACCGTCTCGGCGCTGACCTACGTGGGCGCGGCGGCCGCCCTGTGGGCCTGCACCGACGGCTCGGTGAGCTTCTGGAAGCTGTCGATTGCGCAGGTGGCCAACACCTTTGCCGCGACCACCACCCCGGCCGGCGTCGGCGGGCTGGCGCTGTCCACCCGGATCCTGCAGAAGGGCGGCCTGTCGGCGATGCGGGCCACCGCGGCGGTGGCGCTGCAGCAGTCGGTGCAGGTGATCGCCCACCTGGTGTTGCTGATCCTGTTCAGCACCGTCGCGGGCGCTTCGATGGACCTCAAGCATTTCGTCCCGGATGCCACGGTGCTGTACCTGATCGGGGGTGTGGCGCTGGGCATCCTGGGGACGTTTCTGTTCGTGCCCAAGCTGCGGCACTGGCTGGCGACGGCGATGCGCCCGCGGCTGAAGGAGGTGACCGACGACCTGGTCGAGCTAGCCCGCGAGCCGAAGCGGCTGGCGCTGATCGTACTCGGTTGCGCGGGAACGACTCTCGGTGCGGCGCTGGCGCTGTGGGCGAGCGTGGAGGCTTTCGGCGGCGGCGCGACGTTCGTCACCTGCACCGTGGTGACGATGGTCGGCGGAACGCTCGCCTCGGCCGCGCCGACGCCCGGCGGCGTCGGCGCCGTGGAAGCGGCGTTGATCGGTGGTCTGGCCGCCTTCGGCATACCCGCGGCCGTCGGTGTGCCGTCGGTCCTGCTGTACCGGGTGCTCACCTGCTGGCTGCCGGTGTTCGTCGGCTGGCCGGTGATGCGGTGGCTCACCGCGAACGAGATGGTCTGACGGGCGTCAGGGTTCGTCGATCTCGGTCGCGGTGACCACGAAGACCATCGTCCTCCTCACGCTGTCCCCGACCGTGGTGGTGAAGTAGACGGGGTAGTAGTAGTAGCCCGCGGGCATCGACCGGGCCACGGTGATCGCGACGGCGATGGAGGCCGAACCGTCGGCCGCGAACCGTCCCGACACGGGTGCCGCCGTGATTCCGTCGGCGAACGACGTCACACTGGTGACGTAGCCGTCGACGCCATCGATCATCCGTTGGGCATCGACCTCCACCGTCCCGGTCTTTCCGGGCGGGATCGCGACGACGGGACGGGAGACGTTGACGGTCACCGCCGAACTGCCCGTGCCGAACGACGGTGGCGCGGACGACTGCGCGGTCCCCCACACCTTGTTCGGGTAGGGCGAGAGCGCGAACTTCAGGTCACCGCCGGTCCGGATGATCGACTCCGGCAGCCAGGTGCGGTCGGTGGCCCGGCCGTCGACGGTCAGGCCGTCAATGTACTTCAGGTGGTGTGGCCCGGACGCACCCGGAGCGATGATCTGGATGGATTTCCCTCCCGGAAGCGCGATTACGGCCCGATCGAAAAGCGGCGCGGTCACGGTGAGGATGGGTGTGCCCGGGGTGCTGGGGTAGAGCCCGAGCGCCGCCCAGACATACCAGCTCGACAGGGCGCCGAGGTCGTCGTTGCCCGGCTCGCCGTCGGGCGTGGGACCGAACAGACCACGCACCCGGTCGACCGTGAGCTGGGTCTTCCACGGCTGACCGACGTAGTTGTACAGCCACGGCACCCCGAATCCCGGTTCGTTGCCGGCCCATAGATAGGGCTCGTTGGGGCCGACGTTGAGCTTCTTCGTGAAGCGGTCCAGCCGGTCGGCCACCGCCTTCCGGCCGCCCAGGGCGGTCACCAGCCCGGCGACGTTGTGCGGCACCCACCAGACGTATTGCTCGGCGTTGCCCTCGTCGAATCCCTCCTGCCCGAAGCCCGTTTGCGACTCCACGAAACCCGGTCCGGTGGCGAAGAATCCGTTCGGCCCGCGCGGCGAGATGTATCGGGTGCTGGGATTGAACAGGTTCTGCCAGTTCTGCGACCGCTTCTGAAATTCGGCGGCGGTCGCGGCCTCATCGAGCGAGTCCGCGAATCGGGAGATGGCGAAGTCGTCGACCGACCACTCCAGCGTGATCGACGCGCCGACGCCGAACGCCGCCGTCTGCGGGGCGTAGCCCAGGCGCAGGTAGGTGTCGATGCCGGGCCGCTCCACGTAGCCGCCCAGTCCCACACCCCCCTTGGTCGCCGCGTTCACCATGTAACGCAGCGCCGTCTTGCGGTCGAAGTCGTTGGCGCCGAAGGCGCTGAGGTTGGCGATCAGCGGCACCACGTTGTCCCCGCTCATCTCGCCCGTCGCTGAATTCGCAAGCGCCCAACGGGGATACGATCCGCTCTGCACGGCGTCGTCGACGAGCGACTGGGCCATGTCACTGGCCTGCTCCGGGAAGAGCAGTCCCTGTAGCGCCGCCAGGCCGCGGTAGGTGTCCCAATCGGAGAAGTTGGCGTAGTGGGTGTGCCCCGCGGCGACGGTGTGCACGAAGCCGTCGAATCCGAGGTAGCGACCGTCCGCGTCGTTGAAGGTGTTGGGGTGCAGCAGCGATCGGTACAGACAGGTGTAAAAGGTGTCCAGGTCGTCGGCGCGCCTGCTGGCCACCGCGATGCGGGACAGCGTGGAGTTCCATTGCGACGACGCGGCGGCACGCGCCTCCTCGAAGCTCGCCCCGCCCTCGGCCTCCAGATTGGCCCGCGCGCCGTCGATGCTGAGATAGGAGATCGCGGTGCGCACCTCCAGCACCGAGCCGGTGGGAAACTCGACGTATCCCCCGGTGTAAGGCGAAGCGGCGCCGCGGATTCCGGGGTATACCCGATAGCCGTCCCACGTGCCGTAGGAGGTGAAGGGCTGGCTGAACTTCATCGCGAAATACACCGTGTAGGTGTTGTTCTTGCCGCAGAATCCGCCGCTGGTCGCCCATCCGGTGATGGTGCTGTTGTCCTCGCCGATCTGCATCGTCGCGCGGGAGTTGCCCGCCAGCGACACACCCGAGCGCACGTGCAGCAGGGCCGGCCGGCCATCGTGCGGATAACTGAACCGGCCGATGCCGGTGCGGGTGGTGGCGGTCAGTTCCGTGATGACGCCGGTGCCGGGGAATCTCACCGTGTAGTAGCCCGGCACGCCCTGCTCAGTGTCGTTGTGGGCGATCCGTTCCCACGCGTTCCAGGGCTGCGAGCCGGTCGGGTTGGTGGTCGGCAGCATCGAGATGTCGCCGAACGCGGCGCAGCCCACCGAGGCGTGGGTCATGCTGAACCCGGTCGAGCGCGAGTTGTCGTAGTTGTAGCCGGCGTAGTTGTCGAGGGTGTCCGGCGAGTACTGCACCATCCCGAAAGGCGTGGAGGCGCCGGGGAAGTTGTTGATCTCCCCCACCGTCTCCCCGCCCGTCCCGGTGCCGATCAGCGTGTCGACGTGATAGGCCGGGTTCGTGACCAGACCGGGCTCCCCGTCGTAAGCGATGGGCGGGGCCGCCGCGATGAACGTCAGGAAGACAGCGGTCGCCCCGATGAGCGCGATGACTGCCCTTCGCGACCGCATAGCTGTCTCTTACTGCATCACGGGTGTTCGCGTGGGCGATTCGGTCCCAGGCGGCGGTGCCGAATAATGCCCCGAAATCAACCAGCAACTTTCCGGACCGACTTGGGCTAGTCTCAATCAGCGTGGCCGGCGCTGGTACCGGCCCGATTTCCGGGAGTGCTGATAAATGAAACATTTGACCACAGCAACCATTACCGTGGCGCTGATTCTGGCGCTCGTGGGTTGCGGATCTAGCAACAAGAAATCCCCGTCGACGTCGACGTCCACGAGCACGTCGACCTCGACGTCAACCTCGACGACGACGACCAGCGCGACACCGTCTGGGCAGGCCCACAAGAGCATCCTCGACTACTTCAACGAGAACCACATCACGCAGACCCCCGTTCATCGTGGCGATCCGGGCTCCCCCACGATCAGCCTGCCCATGCCCCCGGGCTGGCAGGTAGCCAACGAGAGCGGCGCGTCGTACGGCACCATCGCCTACTCGACGCCGTCGGATCCTTCCGATCCGCCGACGATCTCGGCGCTCGTCGCGAAGCTCGACGGCAATGCCGACCCGGCGAAGATCATCCAGTACGCCCCGGGCGAGGTGCAGAACCTGCCCGGCGCCCAGGTTTCCGGTAACGGAATGGCGTCCACGCTCAGCGGCTTTCAGGCCTGGCAGATCAGTGGCACCTACGTCAAGGGTGGCAAGACGCGGTTCGTCGGGCAGAAGACGGTGGTGATCCCCGGCCAGGGCGCGCTTTTCGTGCTTCAGCTCAACGCCGATTCGCTCGCCGCCGACCAGGGCCCGTTGACGGACGCGATGAACATCGTCGACGACCAAACCAGCATTTCCGTCTGAGTTCTGCAGCCGGATCGCGCCGCGGGACCAACGCGCTCCCGCGGCGCGCCGGCGTGTTCCCCCGGACACCGATTGGCCCTACGGTGTTGGGATGGCACAACAGTCGCACGCGATAGACGTCGGGCATCCGCCGACGGGCCTGCTTCGCATCGTCAACCCGATGCTGCGCTCCCTGCTGCGCACCCCGCCGGCCGGGGCGGCGCGCAAGCAGCTGATGGTGTTGAGCTTCACCGGACGAAAGACGGGGCGACGATTCTCACTTCCGTTGAGCGCCCACGTGATTGACAACGACCTCTACGCGCTGACCGGCGCCCCCTGGAAGCAGAATTTCCGCGGCGGCGCCCCCGCCGAGGTCTTCTACGACGGCAAGACCACCGCCATGCGCGGTGAGCTCATCCGGGACCGCGCCGTCGTCGCCGACCTCTACTCGCGCTGCGCCCAGTCCTACGGCGTGCAGCGCGCGCAGCGGATGATCGGGTTGAAATTTCGCGACCAGCGCATGCCGACGCTCGACGAGTTCGCCGAAGCCGTCGACCGGATGCACCTGGCGGCGGTGCGGTTGACTCCCGCCTCCGGGGAGGGCCCTAGCGGCTAGTCACGGGCGCGCGCTGGTGCGCCGTCAGCAAGGCCTGATCGAATTTCGACCGAGAGCCGATGTGGTGTTGGCCCAACGTCGAGAAGTCGTCGGCGATCTGTTCGGCGAGCAACGCGAGCTTCATGTTGTGTACCTGTGACAGCGTTTTGAGCAGGTTGAACGCGGCGTCCTCGTCGATGCCGTAGACCAGCATCAGCATGCCCTTGGTCTGGTCGATCGCGCCGCGGCGCTCAGCGATTTCGGCCACCCGCGCGGTGATGACGGCCTCGGAATCCTTTGGCCCAGAATCCCTCGCGTCGGAATCCTTCGGGGGTGTGACGTCGATGTAGAAGCCGTGCGTACCGACGACCTCACCGCCGTCGTCGCAGAACTGATCGCCCACCACGACGACCTGGTGGGTGGCGCCGCCGGTGTCGATGATGCGATGCCGGGTGCTGAACGCCTGACGCTTGGCGACCATGTCGTTGATGGTCGCGGCCACCTGGCGGCGATCGTCGGGATGCTTGTGACCCAGCACCAGCTCGGTGGTCGGCGTCACGGTCCCGGGTTCGTAGCCGTGCATGCGCTGCACCTGCTCGGACCATTCCCAGCGCTGGTCCTCGAAATAGAAGCGAAACCAGCCCACGCGCTGCGGTGTGCCGCCGGCCAGTGCCTGCTCGACCGCTACGGCTTGACCGTCAAGTTCCCACGCCATGACACATCCCCCGGTCGCGCGGCCGGGGACCGGGCGTCCGCCGTCCCCCGGCCGAATTGTTGTTGGACCGCGGCCGCTTGCTGGAGCCGCTCGGCAGCGACGCGACACAGTTCGCGGGATCGCTGCACTTGGTCTCGGGCGCGCTGGATGGTGCCGGCGGCAGAGCGCTGCAGCGCCTTCCCGGTGGCGCTGGGCCCCGTCCGCGGCCCGGCGTCGACGCCCGCGCGCAGGTCGGCGATCCGGCGGGCCGTTCGGGCGCGGTGCGCCTTCTGCCGGCATGCCGACGAGCAGTAGACCGCGTCCGACCGCGCGGAGAAGCCGCCGCCGCAGATTGCGCAGGTCACCGCACTCATAGCCGTGACGTTACAGCTATTCAGAGTTGCTCGCGGAGCCTTTCGACGAGTCCGAGCAGCTTCGCGTGATGCGACCCCGCCCAGTAGATCCGCCCGCATTCGGCGCAGCGGCTGAATTCCTGGTAGTAGCGGGCGGTCAACGGCTCGAGCTGGTCGATCACGTCGTCCTTGGCGACCGCGGCCAATCGGCCGTTGCAGTGCAGGCAGCGAGTGAGGGGCGCCAGGCGCTGGCGCAGGTCCAGCCGCCTGATCACCTCGAGCGCCTGTTCCTCCGGATCCTGGGAGTGCACGAACAGGCCGTGCGTGATGGCGCGCCGCTTCAACAGGCCGCGATCGCGGGTCAGCAGGATGCGCTGTTCGTCCAGGCTGATGCGGGCCAGGGCCGCGTCGTCGGCGTCGCTCGACCACCACGTGTCGAAGCCGAGCACCCGGAGCAGGCGCGCAAGCCGTCCCAGGTTCACGTCGACGACGAACCGCGGATCGCGCAGCGGCACCGGCCGCAGCCTGGCGGTCGAACCGACGTCGAGCGCCTCGAACATCGGGTAGGCGGCGATGCGGTCGCCGGACGTGGGCCGGTGGTCGAAGTCCGCGGGGTCGCCGTTGACCAGGATGAGGTCGATTTCGGTGTGCGGAATGCCCATCGCCTCCAGCACGTCCTTGACGGTCTGGTGCGGCCGGAACGGGCGGCGCACGGTGGCGCCGCGCAGCTCGGCCGCCAGGAAGTCGTTGAGCTCGGCGTACGCCCGCACCTCGACGTAGCCGGCCCCCGCCGGCTCGCCCACCTACCCGGGCCCCGCGCCCGCCGCCGCGTGGGTTCGGGTGATCACCGGCCGCTGAAAACCCTTGTCGCACACCGCCCGTCGCACCGCCTCGGTCACCGAATCCACCCGGTCGGCCGGCACCAGGGCGATCACGCAGCCCCCGAAGCCGCCGCCGGTCATCCGGGCGCCCAAAGCGCCCGCGCCGACGGCGGTGTCGGCGATCAGGTCGATGTGCTCGGTGGTGATCTCGAAGTCGTCGCGCATGGACTGATGCGAAGCGGTGCAGATGCGGCCGGCCTCGGCGAAGTCCGAATCGCGCAGCGCGGCAACGAAATCGAGGACCCGGCGATTCTCGGTGAGCACGTGGCGGGCGCGCCTGGCGTCGACGGGGTCGCTGAGCGCGGCCACAACCGAGGGTCCGCGGTCCTGCAGGTCGCGCAGTGACGACGCCCCCAGCTCGGCGGCCGCCCGCTCGCACGAGGCGCGCCGGGC
Source organism: Mycobacterium sp. NGS26 (assembly GCF_059813025.1). Taxonomy (NCBI): domain Bacteria; kingdom Bacillati; phylum Actinomycetota; class Actinomycetes; order Mycobacteriales; family Mycobacteriaceae; genus Mycobacterium; species Mycobacterium sp. NGS26. Next base: position 98,611 of record NZ_JCALDU010000006.1, on the reverse strand, counting down.
CGCGTAGTCGCCGCCGGCGTGGCGATGGCGGGCCCGGGAGTCGATCAGCAGCAGCGCGACGCCGCCGCCGTCCGGGTCGAACGGCACCGGCGCGACGGTGACGTCGCGAAAGTCGATCAGCAGCGCCGTCGACGGTTGCCCGAACAGCGCGGCCAGCTGGTCGAGCAAACCCGTTGGGGCGCCGACGTATTCGTTTTCGGCGCGCTGGGCCAGCCGCGCCTGGTCCTTGGCGTCGATGCGCACGCCGGCGGCCGACGCGATCGCGCCCAGGGCCGCGCATTCCAGTGCCGCCGAGGAGGACAGGCCCGACCCCATCTCCACGTCGCTGGTGATCGACATCGCGCCGCCGGGCACCGGGTGGCCGGCCTGCCGCAGCGCCCACACCACCCCGGCGACGTAGCCGGCCCAGCCGGTGACGCCGCCCGGCGAGGTGTCGAGCGGAATGCGCACCGAGCCGTCCACCCGGTCGCTGGCCACGGTGATCGCGTCGCCGCCGTCGGGAACGAACGTGGCCGTGGTGCGTTGCGGCAGCGCGATCGGCAGCGCGAACCCCAGGTTGTAGTCGGTGTGTTCGCCGATCAGGTTGATTCGCCCCGGGGCGGCGTAGCGGATTGTCATGCGAGGTCCCGCAGCCGCTGGGCGACGGCCTCGGGCGTGACGTCGCTGATGAACGCGTCCATCGCCGATTCGGAGGCCGCCAGGTACTTGAGCTTGGTGGCGCTGCGCCGGATCGACATCAGCTCGACGTGAAAGTAGCCGTCGGCCTGGGCGTCGGAGTCGGTGTACTGGTGCAACGCCGAAATGTAGGGCAGCGGAGCCGAATACATCCGGTCGAACCGCGCCAGCACGTCGAGGTAGACCCGCGCGAACGCGTCCAGCTCCCCCTCGTCGAGATCGATTAGGTTGCGCACGAACCTGTTCGGGTAGATGTGCACCTCGACCGGCCAGCGCGCCGCGAACGGCACGAACGCCGTGAACTGCTCGGTGCGCGCGATGACGCGGCCGCCGTCGGCGACCTCCCGCGCCAGCATGTCGGCAAAGAGGTTGCCGCCGTGGCGCATTCGATGCTCGCGCGCCTGCCGCAGCATGGCGGCGGTCCGCGGCGTCAGGAAGGGGTAGCCGTAGATCTGGCCGTGCGGATGAGTCAGCGTCACGCCGATTTCCTCGCCGCGGTTTTCGAAACAGAAAACCTGCTCGACACTCGGCATCGCGAGCAGATCGGCGGTGCGGTGCCGCCAGGCGTCCACGACCAGCCGGGCATGCGCCGGCGCCAGCTCCGCGAACGACCCGGTGTGGTCGGCCGAAAAGCAGATCACCTCGCAGCGGCCGTGCCCCGGCGCCGACACGAAGCCGTCGGAGCTCGGCGCCGGCATCGGATCCGGGGCCCCCGACAGGCTCGGGAACCGGTTCTCGAAGACCACGACGTCGTAATCGGGGGCGGGCACCTCGCTGGTCAGCCCGGTCGGTCCCGGACACAGCGGGCACTGGTCCGCGGGCGGCTTGTAGGTGCGGTCCTGTCGCAGCGCCGCGACGATCACCCACTGCCCGGTGGACCGGTCCAGCCGCAGCTGCGACTGGTCGGGGTCGCGCGCCGGCAGCGGCCTGCGGTCCTCGACCGGCGCCGGCCGGCGCCCGGGCAGCGAGAAGAACAGCAGGTCACGGCCATCGGCCAGCTTCGCCCGCGTCGGCGCTGTCACGACGTTGAAGACTAGCTTGCATTAGCATCTCTGCTACACGCAGCGCCGCCTGGATTCGCAAGGAGCAGCCCCATCGCCACCCCGCACCTGCCGCCGGGGTTCGACTTCACCGATCCCGACATCTACGCCCACCGGCTCCCCGTGCGGGAGCTGGCCGAGCTGCGGCGAACGGCGCCGATCTGGTGGAACGAACAGCCGCCCGGGCAGGGTGGATTCGGCGACGGCGGGTACTGGGTGGTGACCAAGCACCGCGACGTCCGCGAGGTCTCGTTGCGCAGCGACGTCTTCTCGTCGGCCGCGAAATCCATTGTGCCGCGCTATCGGGAAGACCTGGCCGCTGGTCAGATCGAGGCGGGACGCACGTCGATGATCATGATGGACGATCCAGAACACAGCCGGCTGCGCAAGATCGTGTCCCGTGCCTTCACACCGCGCGCGGTCGAGCGGCTGCGCGCCGAGCTCGGTGAGCGCGCGCGGCGCATCGCCGACCAGGCCGCCGCCGAGGGGCGAGGCGACTTCGTCCGCCAGGTGGCCTGCGAGTTGCCGCTGCAGGCCATCGCCGGCCTGCTCGGCGTGCCACCGGAGGATCGGGGCAAGCTGTTCGACTGGTCCAACAAGATGATCGGCAGCGACGACCCCGAGTTCGCCGAGTACGATGCGCTGACCTCGGCGGGCGAATTGATGTGGTACGCAATGCAGTTGGCGGCCCGCAAGGCCGAGGAACCGGGCGACGACATCGTCACCACGCTGGTCCGGGCCGACGCCGACGGCCAATCCCTTTCGGACGCCGAGTTCGGCATGTTCGTGGTCACGCTGGGCATCGCGGGCAACGAGACGACCCGCAACTCGATCACCCAGGGCATGATGGCCTTCACCGACTACCCGGACCAGTGGGAACTGTTCAAGGCCCGGCGCCCCAAAACCGCGGCCGACGAGATCATCCGCTGGGCCACCCCGATCACGGCGTTTCAGCGAACGGCGTTGAGCGACACCGAACTCGGTGGCGTGCGGATCAAGAAGGGCCAGCGGGTGGTGCTGTTCTATCGCTCGGCCAACTTCGACGGGGACGTCTTCGACGACCCCTACACGTTCGACATCCTGCGCAGCCCCAACCCGCACGTCGGATTCGGCGGCACCGGCGCGCATTACTGCATCGGCGCCAACCTGGCGCGGATGACGATCGACCTGATGTTCAACGCGATCGCCGACCACATGCCGGATTTGACGTCGGCGGGAGATCCCGAGCGGCTGCGATCGTCGTTCATCAACGGCATCAAGCACTGGCAGGTCGACTACGGCACCTGCCCGCGCTGAGGCCATGCGGATCGCCATCAGCGGTGCCGGTGTGGCCGGGGCGGCGCTCGCCCACTGGCTGCATCGCACCGGGCACACTCCGACGCTGATCGAGCAGGCGCCGAAGTTCCGCACCGGCGGCTACATGATCGACTTCTGGGGCGTCGGCTACCAGGTGGCCAAACGGATGGGGGTCGAGGGCCCGATCCGGGACGCCGGATACCGGATCGAACGCCTCCGCACGGTCGGCCCGCGCGGTGAGGTCAAGGCCGACGTCGACGTCGACGTCTTCCGCCGCATGATCGGCGACGACTTCACCAGCCTGCCCCGGGGCGACCTGGCCGCCGCGATCTACGCCACCATCGAAGGCAAGGTCGAGACGACTTTCGGTGACAGCATCGCCACCGTGGAGGCGCGCGACGACGGTGTCCGGCTGACGTTTGCGCGCGGCGCGCCACGGGATTTCGACCTCCTCGTCGGCGCCGACGGCCTGCACTCCAACGTCCGCGGTGTGGTCTTCGGGCCCGAGCGGCGGTTCGAGCACTACCTCGGTTGCAAGGTCGCCGCCTGCGTGGTCGACGGCTACCGGCCGCGCGACGAGCTGGCGTACGTCACCTACGCCGTTCCCGGCCGGCAGCTGGCGCGTTTCGCGCTGCGCGGCGACCGCACCATGTTCTTGTTCACCTTCCGCGCGCCGCACGACTCGGCTGGCATGGCCCCAAAAGATCAGCTACGCAACGAGTTTCGTGACATCGGATGGGAATCTCGGGAGATACTGGCGGCGCTCGACGACGTCGAGGACCTGTACTTCGATGTCGTCAGCCAGATCCGGATGGACCGGTGGTCGCGCGGCCCGGTGCTGCTGCTCGGCGACGCGGCCGGATGCATTTCGCTGCTGGGCGGCGAGGGCACGGGCCTGGCGATCACCGAGGCGTACGTGCTGGCCGGCGAGCTGGCGCGGGCCGGCCTGGATCACCGTCGCGCCTTCGAGGCTTACGAGGCGCGTCTGCGTCCCTTCATCGTGGCCAAGCAATCCGGTGCTGTGCGCTACATCCCGTTCTTCGCGACGAGGACTCGCTTCGGTGTGTGGTTCCGCAACGTGGCAATGCGCGCCATGGGCTTCGGGCCGCTGGCAACGCTTTTCGCGGGCGGCGTGCGCGACGACTTCGAGCTACCGGACTACGGCATATAGATTGAGGGGCATGACCGAACCCGGCGCGGCCCGCGTGGCGGTCTACTTCGACTTCGACAACATCGTGATCTCGCGGTACGACCAGGTGATCGGGCGCAACTCGTTCCAGCGGGACAAGGCCAGTGGGCTCGAGCAGTACCACGAGCGGCTGGCCCGGGCCACGGTCGACGTCGGCGCGATCATCGACTTCGCGTCGTCGTTCGGGACGCTGGTGCTCACCCGCGCCTACGCGGACTGGTCGGCGGAGGTCAACGCCGGGTATCGCGGACAGCTGGTGGCCCGCGCGGTCGATCTGGTGCAACTGTTCCCGGCCGCGGCCTACGGCAAGAACGGCGCCGACATCCGGCTCGCCGTCGACGCGGTCGAGGACATGTTCCGGCTGCCCGACCTGACCCACGTGGTGATCGTCGCGGGCGACTCCGACTACATCCCGCTGGCGCAGCGCTGCAAGAGGCTCGGCCGGTATGTCGTGGGCATCGGGGTGGCCGGCGCGTCGAGCCGCGCGCTCGCGGCGGCCTGCGACGAGTTCGTCATCTACGACGCGCTGCCCGGGGTGCCGGTGTTCGAGCCCGAACCCGCGCCCACCGACGGTGAGGCGGCCAAGCCGAGGAAGCGCGCCGGAGGCAAGACGGCCAAGCGCGAGGAGCCCGAGGAGCCACCGGATCCGCAAGCCGCCGCCACCGCGCTGCTGACCCGCGCGCTGCAGATCGGCCTCGAGAAGGACGACGTCGATTGGCTGCACAACTCGGCGGTGAAGGCGCAGATGAAGCGGATGGACCCGTCGTTCAGCGAGAAGTCGTTGGGGTTCAAGTCCTTCAGCGATTTCCTGCGTTCGCGCTCCGACGTCGTCGAGTTGGACGAGAGTTCGACGACCCGGATGGTGCGGCTGCGCGCATCGGACTGAGCGATTTAGTCCACAGTTGCGGCTTTATCCACAGATTGCGCGATTGAAGTGTGATTCGAACAGATGTTCGATAGAGTGGGGGCATGGGTGCGAGCACGCGTGAGGAGGTCCAGGAGGACTACGACGCGCTGCGCGCGGCGGTGTCGCGCGTTCTCGGGCATTCCTATGACGCACTGACGACTCCCGAGAGGCTGGCGTTGCTGGAGCACCTCGAACACGAGGCCCGGCGGCTACGCGCCCCGCAGCACACCTTGATCAACCAGATCGGCGCCCACGCCTGCGCCGAAGAGCTGGGCGGCAGCCTGCGCACCGCGCTGGCCGACCGGTTGCACATCACCCGGGCCGAGGCCGCCCGGCGCATCGACGACGCCGACGACCTCGGTGAACGACGCGCGCTGACCGGCGAGTTGTTGGCGCCGCGGTTGGCCGCGACCGCCACCGCCCAACGCGCTGGGCTCATCGGCGACGGGCACGTCAAGGTGATCCGCGGCTTTTTCGCCCACCTGCCCGCCGAGATCGACCTGTGCACCCGCGAGGCCGCCGACGCCGATTTGGCCAAGCACGCCGCCCACTACCGCCCCGACGAGCTGGCCCGCTACGCCCAGCGGATCATGGACTGGCTGCACCCCGACGGCGACTTCAGCGATCAAGAGAGGGCCCGCAAGCGCGGCATCAGTTTGGGCGCCCAGGAATACGACGGCATGTCGCGCATCAGCGGCATGATCACCCCCGAGCTGCGCGCGGCGATCGAGGCCATGCTGGCCAAGCTGGCCGCCCCCGGCGCCTGCAACCCCGACGACCAAACCCCGATCGTGGATGCGGCCCCCGATGAGGAGGCGGTGCGCCGCGATCACCGCACCGCAGCCCAGCGCAACCACGACGCGTTTTTGGCCGCACTGCGTGGCTTATTCGCCTCCGGAAAGTTGGGCCAACACAACGGGTTGCCGGTGTCGATCATCGCGATCGCCACGCTGCGGGAGTTGGAGGCCGCCGCGGGCAAGGCGCTGACCGCCGGCGGCACCCTGGTGCCCATGTCGGATGTGATCCGCTGGGCCGGCCACGCCCACCATTACCTGGCGCTGTTCGATGGCGCCAAGCCGCTGGCGCTGTATCACACCAGGCGGCTGGCCTCCCCCGCACAACGCATCATGCTCTACGCCAAGGATCGCGGGTGCAGCAGGCCGGGTTGTGACGCCCCGGCCTATCACAGCCAGGTCCATCACGTAACAGGATGGACCAGCACGCGGCGCACCGACATCGACGACCTCGGCCTGGCCTGCGGCCCGGACAACAGACTCGTCGAGAAGGGCTGGACCACCCGCACCAACACAAGAGGCGAAACCGAATGGATACCACCCCCACACCTCGACCGCGGCCAACCCAGAACAAACAGCTTCCACCACCCCGAACGATTCCTGCGCGGCCAAGACGACGACGAACCCGTTTGACACTCAGCCCGCGCCAGGGATCGGCGGGTGAACCGACGACCAGGGATGCGCCGATTCCAGTTGGGCGGCAACGCGAATGAGAACGTCTTCCCGCCCGTAGGCGGCGGCCAGCTGCACGCCAATCGGCAGGCCGTCGGCGTTGCGGTGCAGCGGGAGGCTGATCGCCGGCTGCCCGCTCATGTTGAACGGCGGTGTGAACGCGGCGAATTCACCGCCGCGGCGCATCGGTGCCGTCGGATGCTCGGGATCGTTCTCGAATTCCGTTAGTGGGGGCGGCGGTTCGGCCACCGTCGGGGTGAGCAGGAGGTCCCAGCCGTCCGCCCACCACTGCTGCAGCGTGCGGCGGAAGGCCCATGCCGCTTCCAGCGCCGCGGCGTAATCGACGGCGCTCAGCTGCCGCGCCCGCTCGATCAGCACCCAGTTGACCGGCTCGATGTCCTCGGCGGTGACCTCGCGCCCGAGGGCCGCGCTGAACCCGCGCGCCGTCATCGCCAGCTGTGTCACCCACAGCCCCATGAATTTTGCCTGCAGGGTGCTGTCGGACAGGCAGGCCGGCCACGTCGGCTCGACGATGTGGCCGAGGCCCTCCAGCATCGACGCCGCCGAGCGGACCGCCTCGACGCAGTCCGGGTGCAGGAAGCCGCCGCGCGGATGGACGTCGAGCAGGCCGATGCGCAGGCGACCGGGATTCGCCCCCACCTCCTCGAGGTAGGGCCGCAGCGGCGCCGGCGCGATCACGCTGTCGCCGACCCCGGGACCGCGCACCGCGTCGAGCAGTCCCGCGGTGTCGCGCACCGTGCGGCTGACGCACAGTTCGACCCCCAGCCCCGACTCGGAGCGCACCGGCCCGACGGTGATCCGGCCCTGGCTCGGCTTGAGGCCGACCAGCCCACAGCACGAAGCCGGGATGCGAATGCTCCCGCCGCCGTCGGAGGCGTTGGCGAACGGCACCATCCCGACGGCCACCGCTGCGGCGGCGCCGCCACTCGAACCGCCGGGCGTGCGATCCAGCGCCCACGGATTGCGGGTCGGCCCCCAGGCCAGCGGCTGCGTGGTCGGCAGGCTGCCCATCTCGGGGCTGTTCGTCCGCCCCGCGATCACCAGCCCGGCCGCCTTGAAGCGGGCCACCAGCGTCGTATCGGCGGTGTCGATCTTGCCCGCTCGTTTTAGCGCGATGTTGCCGTTCGACAGGGTCTGACCGGCGAAGCTCGTGTAGAGGTCCTTGAGCAGGAACGGCACCCCGTGGAACGGCCCGCGCGGCAGGGCGGGGTCGGCGGCCACGGATCGGGCGTGCTCGAACCACTCGATGACGACGGCGTTCAGCGACGGGTTGGACCGCTCGATCCGCTCGATCGCCGCCTCCAACAGCTCGCCCGGTGTGATCTCGCCCCTGGCCACCAGCGCCGCCTGAGCCGTGGCGTCCATCCATCGCGTCTCGTCGGCAAGACCACCCATGGCTCATGGTGTACCACGTGTGATCACGACCGCCGGAGTCGCGGTTGCGGCGGGCCGGCTTTACGCTCGTTGGTCATGCCCCGGCACGCGGTCGCCCTCGTCGCGCCCGGCGTCTGTCTTGTCATCGCCGCGTGTTCGGCGACGGTGGCGCCGCCGCCGGTGACACCAACAACGACCCCGACAACCTCGACGACGGCTTCCGCTGCGACGTCCGCCGCCCCCGCGCCGGCTCCGATAACCGGCCCCCTGGAAAAGGATTGGAAGAGCTATGGCGGAACGGCGTACTTCGGGTGTCCGGAAAGGTTCTCACTGACCAAGACGGCGCTCGCGGACATTCGCCCCAAAGTCTTCGACCCAAAAACGGGACAGTACGTGGGGCCGGCGGCCCCGACGGTTCCCGCGGGCGAGAACCTTACGGGCGGCATGTGTGCGCTGACGGGCACCGCGGATGGCTTGCGGGTCGTCTACCTGGTGACGACCGCCAAGCCGGCCCAGGCGCCGGCCCCCGAGGTCACCAAGACGACCGCCTATGCCTTCGATTTGACGTCGGGCCAGCCGCTGGCAGCCAAGGAGCTGCAGCCGCCCGCCCCGGACCTGAAGTTGGCCGCGCCGAGCGAATGGGGGCTCGCCGCAACCGCATCCGGTGTGGCGTGGGTGAACGCGTTCACCGACGGCCACGCCCCCACGTCACCGCCGCGGACCGTAATCCTTTCCGGCTCAGACCTTTCGGTGGCGTGGAGCGACCCGCAGCCCGCCCGGGCCTGGCAGGACGTCCTCGCGTTCCAGCGGAACACCACCGAGGGCCACCCGTCGGACGCCGAGCTGCGCCGGCCCAACGGCGAGGCGATCTATCAGGACAACAATGTGGTCGCCGTCGATGCCGAATTATCCGATGGCCCAGACAAACTCGTGAAGATCACGCATCAGGATTCGCCCACCGCCGTGTCGACCATGTTCTTCGACCTGAACTCCAAATCAATCGTCAAGATCGGCGATTCCGACAGAATCTCCGGCGGCGGGCTGTCGACAACGCTGTCGGACGGGAAATTGTTCGTCGACGGCCGGGTCTCGGACACGTCGCAGTTCGGGTTCGGGGTGTGGAATCTGCGAACCCAGCACTGGGATTTGCTGAAAGGCCGCGACGAGGCCATGAAGCTGCCGATTGCCAAACTGACCTTCTTCGGCGATCACCTCTACATCACGAACGTCGGCAACACGTTCTCGGTGATCGCCCTGCCCGGCACCGATCCGGTCGCCTCGAACTGGGCGGTCCGCCCGTTCACGCGGATCAACGGCTGGACGCTGGTGTGCCGCGGCGAGACCGCGGCCGACTCCACCGGCGAGTGCAAGGAGATCGTGATGGTGCAAGACCAGGACGGCCACTACCCCGGCCCGTGGTTTTGAGCCTTGCGGCCGCTCTCGAAATAGACCCCACCCCTCAGAGTGCCCGCAAGCCACGCAGGGTCCGTCGTATCAGTTCGCATCGTTCGTCGATCGTCATCGAGTCGGCGAGGGGGGCGTGCACCCGCAAATACCCCTGTGTCACCAGGTCGCCGACCAGGAACCGCGTCGCACCGAGCGGCAAGGACAGACGGACGGCGATCTCCGCGACCGAGGGGCTGTGCGCGCACAACGTCAGGATCTGGCCCCGCACATCGTTTCTCGGCCAGCGCGGCGGCTTCGCTGACGCGTTGAGCGCTTCGACCTGAGCCTCGAGTGCCAACTCGACATCGGAGTCGGTACGGCCGGCCGTCAGCGCGTACGGCCGGACCGGGTTCGGCTCGTCCACGGTTTCCGGTTCAGTGGTCCAGTCGCCGGCCTGCTTCTCCGGGACGTCTGGGGAACCATGCGGCACGTAGTGGTTCTCCAGGAACCACAGGGCCTGGTCGGCATGCACCGACGCGCGCAGCTCGCTGGAGACGACCTTGAGCACGGTGCGGTCGGTGTCGATGACGAAAGTGGTCCGCCTGACCGGCAGCAGCCGGGACAGCAGGCCGCGGCGCCGAGCGTGCCGGCCACGCCGGGTAGCCTCACGGGTCACGACGGACCTACGCAGCTTGGCGAGCCGGCCGCGGCGCACCCCGAACAGCTCGGACACCACGCCGTCCGCGTCGGACAGCAGCGGATAGTCGAACGAGCGCTGTTGGGCGAAGTGCGCCTGCTTGTCGACGGTGTCGGTGCTGATCCCCACCCGCTGGGCGCCGATCGTGGCGAATTCGTTGCTCAGGTCCCGAAAATGACAAGCCTGCGCTGTACAGATCGGTGAGGACGCTAGCGGGAAGAAGAACAGCACCACCGGCCCATCGGAAAGGAGCGCTGACAGTGTCCGAGGCCGACCGGTGTGATCGTGCAGAGTGAAGTCAGGCGCCTTCTCGCCCGCGATCATCGGCAAAGACTAACGCGGAAGCGCTACCAGGCGGGAACGCGACCGGCTCAGGCCACGCCGACTCACCTACGTCGATACTGGTGGCAGGTACAGGATTCGAACCTGTGTAGGCGTAAGCCGACGGATTTACAGTCCGCTCCCATTGGCCGCTCGGGCAACCTGCCGCCAGACAGGTTACAACGAACGAGTAGACAGGGCACAAACGGCTATCACCTCCGATGAAGGGACGGATCGAATGGCGGACTCATCGTTCGACATCGTCAGCAAGATCGACCGGCAGGAGGTCGACAACGCGCTCAACCAGGCGGCCAAGGAGCTGGCCACCCGGTTCGACTTCCGCGGCACCGACACCAAAATCGCCTGGAAGGGCGACGAGGCCGTCGAGCTGACGTCGTCCACCGAGGAGCGGGTCAAGGCCGCCGTCGACGTCTTCAAGGAAAAGCTGATCCGCCGCGACATCTCGATGAAGGCTTTCGAGGCCGGCGAGCCGCAGGCCTCCGGCAAGACCTACAAGATCACCGGCACCCTCAAGCAGGGCATCAGCAGCGAGAACGCCAAGAAGATCACCAAGCTGATCCGCGACGAGGGCCCCAAGAACGTCAAGACCCAGATCCAGGGCGACGAGATCCGGGTCACCAGCAAGAAGCGCGACGACCTGCAGGCTGTCATCGCGATGCTGAAGAAGGCCGACCTCGACGTGGCGCTGCAGTTCGTCAACTACCGGTAGCGCTCCCCAATCCGCCGGGCTGGCCCAACCAACCGGTGGGTGCCTAATCTGGTGACGAGTCCCACACACCAAGCGAGGTTCACGATGACCGTGGCTCCCCAGCAGGCCCCCGGCGACAGCGCGGCCGAGGTGGCCTACTTCGACGTCGTGATCGTCGGCGCCGGCATCTCCGGCATCGGCGCGGCCTACCGGATCGCCGAGCGCAACCCGCAGCTGACCTACACCATCCTGGAGCGCCGCGAGCAGATCGGCGGCACCTGGGACCTGTTCCGCTACCCCGGCGTGCGCTCCGACAGCAGCATCTTCACGCTGAGTTTCCCGTTCGAACCCTGGACCCGCAGGGAAGGCGTGGCCGACGGCGTCCACATCCGCGAGTACCTGGAGGCAACCGCGCACAAGTACGGCATCGACCGCCATATCCGGTTCGGCAGCTACGTCCGCGCGGCGGACTGGGACTCGTCCACCGACACCTGGACGGTCACCGTCGAACAGGGCGGGGCCCAGAAGCAATACCGCTCCCGGTTCGTGTTCTTCGGCAGCGGCTACTACAACTACGACGAGGGCTACACCCCCGACTTCCCCGGCATCGAGCGGTTCCGCGGCATCGTCGTGCATCCCCAGCACTGGCCGGAAGACCTGGACTACGCCGGCAAGAAGATCGTGGTGATCGGCAGCGGGGCCACCGCGGTCACGCTCATCCCGGCGCTGGCCGAGCGCGCGGCGAAGGTGACCATGCTGCAGCGCTCGCCGACCTACATGATGGCCGCATCCAAGTACAGCAGGGTCGCGGCGGTCGCCCGTAAAGTGTTGCCGCGCAGGGCCGCTCACTTGGTGACCCGTACCTGTTCCGCGCTGACCGAGGCGGTGTTCTGGTTTTTCTCCCGCAAGACGCCCGGGCTGGTCAAGCGGCTGCTGCGCCACGTGGCGACCAAGAACCTGCCCGACGGGTACGACATCGACACCCATTTCAAGCCGCGGTACAACCCGTGGGACCAGCGGATGTGCCTGATCCCCGACGCCGACCTGTACGCCGCGATCACCGCGGGCCGCGCCGAGGTGGTCACCGACCACATCGACCATTTCGACGCGGGCGGCATCACGCTGAAGTCCGGCGGCCACCTCGACGCCGACATCATCGTCACCGCGACCGGCCTGCAGCTGCAGGCGCTCGGCGGCGCGTCGATCAGCCTGGACGGCGTAGAGATCAATCCGCGGGACCGCTTCGTCTACAAGGCGCACATGCTCGAAGATGTGCCCAACCTGTTCTGGTGCGTGGGCTACACGAACGCGTCGTGGACGCTGCGAGCCGACATCACCGCGCGGGCCACGGCAAAGCTGATGGCGCACATGGCCTCCCACGGCTACACGCACGCCGCCCCGCACCTGGGCGACCAACCGATGGCCGAGAAGCCGGCCTGGGACATTCAGGCCAACTACGTGAAGCGGGCACTGCACGCGCTGCCGAAGTCGGGCACCAAGCGGCCGTGGAACGTGCGGCAGAACTACCTGGCCGACGCGATCGACTACAAGTTCGACCGCATCGAGGAGGCGATGGTGTTCGGCCGCGCCGGCGACCGGGCGCCCCTGGCGGGATGAAGCACCCCTATCAGGGCGCACGCCTAGGCGGATTCCCCGGTATGTATCTGCATGCCGCAGTTCGGGCAGAAGTTTTCCGCGGGGTGGTGCTCGGTTCCGCAATTCGCGCAGAAGTGTGGCTCCGTGGCCGTCGGTCGTTGCGCGCGGATCGCGCGAAGCGGTTTGACGGCACCGCCATCGGGTTCGGCCGCCGGCCCGGTTTCGGCGCGACGCCGCCGACGGGCCCTCAGCACCACGAAGGCCACCCGCCCGCCGACGGCGAGCAGCACCAAAGCACCACTTACGATGTACCACAACAGGTTTGAGTTGTGGAATATCGACGTATCACCGTACTGCTGACGCAGATTGGCCGCGTTGGTCCGGAGGTCGGCCAGCCCCGGATAGTCGGGTGACAGCGCCAGGGTCTGGTCGAAATCCTTGATCGCGTCGCTGTAGCGGCCCGCGTAGTAATGGTCGAGCCCCTTTCGGTAGTACACGTCGGCGGGCCCGAGCATCGGCTTGAAACCCTTGCCCGCCAGCATCACTGCCAGACGGTCCGCGGGTGCGATGAAGTTGAACGGCTGCGGTTCGTCGGCGGGGGCGAAGCTGTTGACCCCGATCACCTTGCCGTTGAGGTTGATCGTCGGCCCGCCGCTCATGCCCTCCGTGACCGGAGCGTTCATCTCGTATTCCGGCATCGATTCCACGGTCGACTTCTTGCTGACCGTGCCGCTCTTGTTCGTCGGGTCCAGCGAGGGCCCGGTGATGCGCTGGGTGGCCTGCGGGAAGCCCACCGCGAGAACCGGTGTGCCGATGGTGACATCGGCGTCGGTGGCCAGCTCGGCCGACGGCAGGTTGTGCTTTTCCACCTTGAGCAGGGCGACATCGCCTTTGGCGAGCGGCCTGAACTCCGCGACGGTGGCCGTCAGCTTCCCGGCGACCTTGGTTCCGGTGCCGTACAGCACCGTGAGGCTGGTCTCGGGGCCGCGGTCGGGGGTGTCGCCCTCGACCCGCGCGTTCTTCTGCAGCCACTCGATCGTGGCGACCAGGTCGCGGCCCGTGGGCGCGTCCGGAAACTGGTCCATGTAGGCGCCCGCGGCGTTCTTGAGTATCAAGTCCTTGGCGGTCGTGGGATCGACGCAGTGGCCTGCGGTGGCCACCCAGCCGTCGGGATTGACGACGAAGCCGGTGCAGCCCCAGGTCGCGACGAACGGGAACGTCGAACCCATGCCGAACTGGGACAGCGTCTGCCCGCCGGGCAGCCGGACCTGGCCGTAAGCCTGGGCGGCCAGGTACATCACCGCCGGCCGGATCATGGCGGCGGCCCTTTCCTCCGGGTTGACCTGCGGACGGGCGCCGTCGGCGGCCGCGACGCCCGGCGCGCCGCCCAGCACCGTGAGGCCGGCCGCGGCCAACGACGCGAACGCCCGTCCCCAGCGAGCGCGTCTGCGCATCATGCCTCCTCGTGTCGCACCTGCCCTTGACGATCCGGCACGGCGCACGGCGCGGGGTAGGGACCGAAGTCCCATGTGCCGGGGTCGTTGGTTTCGAGTTGAACCGCTACTAAATGTGCGGTTACGGCAATAGGCTGAACGCCATGTCAGCTGCGATGCGCGAACCCAAAGTCGTTGTCCTCGGTGGCGGTTCCTGGGGAACCACGGTGGCGTCGATCTGTGCGCGCCGCGGGCCGACGCTGCAATGGGTGCGCTCCGAGGCGACCGCCAAGGACATCAACGAGGATCACCGCAACCACCGCTACCTCGGCAACGACGTCATCCTGAGCGACACCCTGCGCGCCACCACCGACTTCGCCGAGGCCGCCAACTGCGCCGACGTCATCGTCATGGGGGTGCCCTCGCACGGTTTCCGCGGCGTGCTGACCGAGCTGTCGAAGGAACTGCGCCCGTGGGTGCCGGTGGTGTCGCTGGTCAAGGGCCTCGAGCAGGGCACCAACATGCGGATGTCGCAGATCGTCGAAGAGGTGTTGCCCGGGCACCCGGCGGGCATCCTGGCCGGCCCGAACATCGCCCGCGAGGTGGCCGAGGGGTACGCCGCCGCGGCGGTGCTGGCGATGCCCGACCAGCATCTGGCGACCCGGCTGGCCGCGTTGTTCCGCACCCGGCGCTTTCGCGTGTACACCACCGACGACGTCGTCGGCGCGGAGATGGCCGGGGCGCTGAAGAACGTCTTCGCCATCGCGGTCGGCATGGGTTACTCGCTGGGCATCGGGGAAAACACCCGCGCCCTGGTCATCGCCCGCGCGTTGCGCGAGATGACGAAGCTGGGCGTGGCCATGGGCGGGCAGCCCGACACCTTCCCCGGGCTGGCCGGCCTCGGCGATCTCATCGTCACCTGCACCAGCCAGCGCAGCCGCAACCGGCACGTCGGCGAGCAGCTGGGCGCCGGCAAGGCGATCGACGAGATCATCGCATCCATGAACCAGGTCGCCGAGGGGGTCAAGGCCGCCAGCGTGATCATGGAGTTCGCCAACGAATTCGGCCTGAACATGCCGATCGCCCGCGAAGTCGACGCCGTCATCAACCACGGCTCGACCGTCGAACAGGCCTATCACGGCCTGATCGCCGAGGCGCCGGGGCACGAGGTGTACGGCTCCGGGTTCTGACTCGGCCGTGCAGCGTTCTTTAACGGGGCGTAACGCAAACATTTGCATTCGATATGCGCCCGCCACGTCGGCTTGACCCCCACTGAACGACCCCAATACCGTCGAACGAGGTAGCCAGGCGGTTCCAGCGTGCGTGCGCAAGGTGTAATCGTCTGTGCACCAATCAGTTACGCCGACGTTACTGAACGCAAGGGCGGGACATCGGAACGTCCCCCGCTAGGGTACTGACGAGGGAGCCACCGATGCAGATGCGATCGATCCTCCGGCATGATCTGCCGTCGTCGATCGTGGTTTTCCTGGTCGCGCTTCCCCTGTCGCTGGGGATCGCGATCGCGTCGAACGCGCCGGTGCTGGCCGGTCTGATCGCCGCGATCGTCGGCGGCATCATCGCCGGAGCCATCGGCGGATCACCGCTGCAGGTCAGCGGTCCCGCGGCGGGCCTGACCGTTGTTGTGGCCGAGCTCATCTCCGACTTCGGTTGGGGGGTAACGTGTTTGATCACCGCGGCTGCGGGTGTGCTGCAAGTTCTGTTGGGGCTCAGCCGCGTTGCGCGGGCGGCGCTGGCGATCTCACCGGTCGTCGTGCACGCCATGCTGGCCGGCATCGGGATCACGATCGCGCTGCAGCAGGCGCACGTGTTGCTGGGCGGGAAGTCCAAAAGCACGGCCTGGCACAACCTGATCGGCCTGCCGGGCCAGATCATCGGCGCGCACCGGCCGGGGGTGCTACTGGGTGTACTGGTGATCGCCATCCTGGTCGCCTGGCGCTGGGTCCCGGCCCGCTTACGCTTCATTCCGGGCCCGCTGGTCGCCATCGTCGCCGTGACGGTTATCTCGGTTGCGTTCCCGTTCCACGTGCGGCGGATTGAGATCGACGAGTCGCCGCTGAATGCCCTGCAGCTGCCCGAAATTCCGCACGGCAACTGGGGCGCCGTGGCCATCGGCGTCATCACCGTCACGCTCATCGCCAGCGTGGAGAGCCTGCTGTCGGCGGTGTCCGTCGACAGGATGCACCACGGGCCGCGCACGGACTTCGACCGCGAGCTGGTCGGGCAGGGCGTTGCGAACGTCGTGTCGGGGACCATCGGCGGGCTGCCGATCACGGGCGTAATCGTGCGCAGCTCAACCAATGTCAACGCCGGGGCGAAATCCCGCGCCTCGGCGATGCTGCACGGTCTGTGGATCCTGCTGTTCACGGTCCCCTTCGCGGAGTTGGTCGAGCTGATCCCGACCGCCGCGCTTGCCGGCCTGCTCATCGTCATCGGCATTCAGTTGCTCAAGCCCGCGCACATCGAAACCGCAATGAAGCACGGGGATCTCGCCGTCTACGTGGTGACCGCGGTCAGCGTCATATTCCTCAACCTGCTGCACGGTGTGATGATCGGGCTCGCCCTGGCCGTCGCGCTGACCGGATGGCGGGTGATCCGGGTGAAGGTCGAGGCGAGGCCCGTGCGCGACGGATGGCACGTGGGCATCGAGGGCGCCGCGTGCACCTTCCTTGCCCTGCCCCGGCTGACGCGCGTGCTGGCCTCCGTCCCGGCCGGCCACACGGTGTCGGTCGGCATCTCGGTCAACTACATGGATCACGCTGCGCACCAGGCCATTACCGACTGGCAGCACCAGTACGAGGCAACCGGCGGCACGGTCCGGATCCACGGCGTGTTCGAGACGGGCCACCTCACCCGCCGGCCCCCGCGCAGCCTGATCGAGGCCGACGAAGCCGCCGAGCCCGAAGCCGTCGCCTAGAAGCCGTCGCCGAGAAGCCGTCGCCTAGTTGGCGGCGTCTGGGTCAGTCGACGTCGATCCTGATGTGCAGCCGCTTGCCGCACACCTGGGCCAGGCGCGCCAGCACGTCGACGCGTGGCACGTCCTTCCCGCTCTCCCATGCGGCGACGGCTTCCCGGCCGACGCCGAGCGCCTCGGCCAGCTGGGCCTGGTTCATTCCGGCGCCGGCGCGGGTCTCGAATATCAAATCGGGCAGGTCCAGTGACAGGCCGGCTTCGTGAATATCCATCGAGTTAACGTCCGGCATAGGAATCACCGCTCCCAGGTAGCCAACGGATTAACAACTCCGATGGTACGCAGTTTCGGCTAACCCCGCGCCATCGCTTCCAGCCGGCGGATGCGGTCCTCGATCGGCGGGTGCGTGGAGAACAGCGACCCGATTCGCTCGCCCGCGCGGAACGGGTTGGCGATCATCAAATGCGCCTGGCTGGCCAGCTGCGGCTCGGGCGGCAGCGGGGCGGCCTGCACGCCGCCGGAGATCTTGCGCAGCGCCGACGCCAACGCCAGCGGGTCGCCGGTGAGCACGGCGCCCGACTCGTCGGCCTGGTACTCCCGGGAACGCGACACCGCCAGCCGCACCACCGTCGCGGCGATCGGGCCCAGCAGCGAAACCAGCAGCAGCCCAACGGCTCCCAGCGGGTTGTCGTCGTCGCGGTCACCGCCGAACATGCCGGCGAACATGGCCATGTTGGCCAGCGCGGTGATCACCGACGCCAGCGCCCCGGCGATGCACGAAATCAGGATGTCGCGGTTGTAGACGTGCGAAAGCTCGTGTCCCAGCACGGCGCGCAGCTCGCGCTCGTTGAGGATGTCCAGGATGCCGGTGGTGCAGCACACGGCGGCATTGCGCGGGTTGCGGCCGGTGGCGAAGGCGTTGGGCGCGTTGGTGTCGCTGATGTACAGCCGCGGCATCGGCTGGTGCGCGCTGGTGGCCAGCTCCCGCACGATCCGATACATCACCGGCGCCTGCAGCTCCGACACGGGCTGCGCGTGCATGGCCCGCAACGCCAGCTTGTCGCTGTTGAAGTAGACGTAGACGTTCATCCCGACGGCGAACAGCGCCGCGAAGATCAGCGCCGTCCTGCCGAACATTGCCCCGATGGCCACGATCAACGCGGACATGCCGACCAACAGGACGAAGGTCTTCAGGCTGTTGGCATGCGGATGCCAGGTCATCCGTGTCCTCCTAGGAACACTTTTTCTCGCTCGTTGCCGCTCATTACAGCTAATTGAACGCCCGAGACGACCCCGCGGGTTCCGCGACGCGCTAGCCGTGCCGGCTGATGGTGTAGTCGACCAGCGCCTGCAGCGCCCGCCGACCGGGCACGTCGGGCAAAAGGGCCAGCTCATGGTGCGCTTTTGCGGCGTGTTGGGCTAGGAAATCCTTGGCCTTGGCCATGCCGGGCGACGCCCGCAGCAGCGTCAGGGCCTCGGCCACCGCGCCGTCGTCCGCGACGGGCCCGGCCAGCAGCTCACGCAGCCGCGCCGCCTCGGGCCCGGGTTCGGCCAGCGCGTAGAGCATCGGCAGGGTGTGCACGCCCTCGCGCACATCGGTGCCGGGCTGCTTCCCCGACTCGCGGGGGTCGCTGTCGATGTCGATGATGTCGTCGGAGATCTGAAACGCGGTGCCCACCAGGCCGCCGAGCCGGCTCAGCCGCTGGACCTGGTCGTCGTCCGCGCCGGAGTAGATGGCGCCGAACTCGCCGGCGGCCGAGATCAGGCAGGCCGTCTTCTCGTAGACCACCTTCAGGTAGTGCTCGATCGAATCCGACCCCTCGGCGACCCCGCGGGTCTCGCGCATCTGCCCGGTCACCAGCAGAGAGAACGTTTCCCCGATGAGCCGCACCGCCTCCGGCCCCAGCCGCGACACCAGCCGCGAGGCCGTGGCGAACAGATAGTCGCCGGCCAGGATGGCGACGTTGTTGCCCCAGCGCACGTTGGCGCTCGGGGCTCCGCGGCGGACCTCCGCCTCGTCCATCACGTCGTCGTGGTACAGCGTGGCCAGGTGCACCAGTTCGATGACCGCGCCGGCGATCGTCACCTCGGTGGCGTCCGGGTTGGGCCCGATCTGGGCGGACAGCACCGTGAACAGCGGCCGGAACCGCTTGCCGCCGGCCTTGAACAGGTGCGTCAGCGAGTCCGTCATGATCGCGTCGGCGCTGCGCAGCTCGGTGTCCATGAGCCGCTCGATCTTCGCGACGCCGTCGCGCACCTTCTCGGCGAAATCGGCGTCACCGAAGTCGACGCCCGCCACCACAGTTGCGGGAGTCCTCACCCGACCCACCCGCTGTTCGCCGAAGTACTCACCCGACCAACATACTGGTGAGCGTGGAGACCAAAGCCGACCTGGTGGTCGTGGGCGCCGGACCCGCCGGTTCGGCGGCTGCGGCCTGGGCCGCACGCGCAGGCGGCGACGTGCTGGTCATCGACTCGGCCGCCTTCCCCCGCGACAAGGCCTGCGGCGACGGGCTGACCCCGCGCGCGGTCGCCGAGCTGGAACGGCTGGGGCTGGGCGAGTGGCTGGACACCCGGATCCGGCACCGGGGGCTGCGGATGAGCGGGTTCGGCGGCGAGGTGGAAGTGGATTGGCCCGGGCCGTCGTTCCCGTCGACCGGCAGCGCGGTGGCCCGCTTCGAGCTGGACGACCGGATCCGCAAAGTCGCCGAGGACGCCGGGGCGCGGATGCTGCTCGGCACGAAAGTCGTTGCCGCCCACCATGATTCGTCGCGGCGGGTGACGTCGCTGGTGCTGGCGGACGGCACCGAGGTGGGCTGTGACCGGCTGATCGTCGCCGACGGCGCCCGCTCGTCGCTGGGGCGCAAGCTGGGCCGGCGCTGGCATCAGGAGACGGTGTACGGCGTCGCCGCCCGCGGCTACCTGACCACCCCCCGCAGCGACGACCCGTGGCTGACGTCGCACCTGGAACTGCGCTCCCCCGACGGCGCCGTGCTGCCCGGCTACGGCTGGATCTTCCCGCTGGGCAACGGCGAGGTGAACATCGGCGTCGGGGCGCTGTCGACGTCGAAACGCCCGGCGGACCTGGCGCTGCGGCCGCTGATCTCGTACTACACCGACCTGCGCCGCGACGAGTGGGGCTTTACCGGCCCGCCGCGGGCGGTGGCGTCGGCGCTGCTGCCGATGGGCGGCGCGGTCTCGGGGGTGGCCGGGCCCAACTGGATGCTGATCGGTGACGCCGCGGCCTGCGTCAACCCGCTCAACGGCGAAGGCATCGACTACGGCCTGGAGACCGGGCGCCTGGCCGCCGAGCTCCTGGACTCCCGCGACCTGTCGCGGGAATGGCCGTCGCTGCTGGCCCACCACTACGGCCGCGGCTTCTCGGTGGCGCGGCGGCTGGCGTTGTTGCTCACCTTCCAGCGGTTCCTGCCCGCCACCGGCCCGGTCGCGATGCGCTCCACGACGCTGATGACGATCGCCGTGCGGGTGATGGCCAACCTGGTCACCGACGACGATGCCGACTGGGTCGCGCGGGCGTGGCGCGGCGGCGGCCGGCTGTCGCGGCTGCTCGATCGCCGAACACCGTTCAGCTGAACCCGCGCCAGCAGACGCAAAAGCACCCAAATCCGGCGGGAAATGGGTGCCTTTGCGTCTGCTCGCCGATATCAGGATGGTTGACATGTATCAGGGTGGTTGATATACCTGGACGCATGACTGAATCAATCGATTTCGAGTTCGAAACGGCCTACCGCGGTGAGTCCGCCCAACTGGGCGAGGGTGCGCGCCCGCCCTGGAGCATCGGCGCCCCGCAACCCGAGCTGGCCGCGCTGATCGAGCAGGGCAGGTTCCACGGCGACGTCCTCGACGTGGGATGCGGCGAGGCGGCCATCTCGCTGGCGCTGGCCGAGCGGGGGCACACCACGGTGGGGCTGGACCTGTCGCCCACCGCGATCGACCTGGCCCGGCGCGAGGCCGCGCGGCGGGGCCTGACCAACGTCACCTTCGAGGTGGCCGACATCAGCTCGTTCACCGGGTACGACGGCCGGTTCGGCACGATCGTCGATTCCACCCTGTTCCACTCGATCCCGGTGGAGGCGCGCGAGGGCTACCAGCGGTCGATCAGCCGCGCCGCCGCGCCCGGCGCCTCCTATTTCGCCCTGGTGTTCGACAGGGCGGCCGTGCCGGAGGGCCCGATCAACGCGGTCACCGCCGACGAGCTGCGCGAAGCGGTATCCAGGTACTGGGTCGTCGACGAGATCAGGCCGGCCCGCCTGTACGCCAACCTGCCGGAGAGCTCGCCCCTCATGCCGTTCGTCGGAGTCCGCGACGAGCCCGACGGCCTCAAGTCGGTCGGCGGCTGGCTGTTGACCGCCCATCTGGGCTGATTTCGCCGATTCCGATTCGCTGATCTCGCGACATCGCCGAGGTGTATAGTCCGGCTAATGAGGGGAACCAAGCTGCTCACCAGCCTCGCCATGGCGGCCACGGCGGCCATGGCGGCGGGGGCCATCGCACTGCAGGCGCCGGCCCAGGCCGACCCGCCGCCGACGAACCCGCCGTACCCGACGCCGCGGACGCCGTCGCCGCCCACCGACTACGACGCCTCGTTCAAGAACACCGTCAACGGCTTCGGCATCTACCAGCCGCAGGATCAGCTCGCCTGGCTGGCCAAGATCAGCTGTGAACGGATCAACAGGGGCGTGGACCGCGACCCGTACAAGTCCGCCGATTTCGTTCAGCACAACCTGCCGCGGGGCACGACCCAGGGCCAGGCGTTCCAGTTCCTGGGCGCCGCGATCGACCACTACTGCCCCGACCAGACCCCCTTCATCCAAAGCGCCGGCCGCTAGGCGCGACCACCCACCGCCGCGAGTGTGCGTGTTCGCACGGCGACACGCCGTAAATCGCGTACAACTGCGCACCCTCGCGGCGTGATGGCGAACTAGGCCTTCGAATAGGCCTCGGTCACCGCAGGGACTTGTAGCCGGCGTGCAGCGCCACGATGCCGCCGGTCAGGTTGCGCCAGCGCACCGCTGACCAGCCCGCGCGGGAAATCTGACCCGCCAGCTTCGCCTGGTCGGGCCACGCCCGGATCGACTCCGCCAAATAGACGTAGGCGTCCGGGTTGCTGGAGACCGCTCGCGCCACCCGGGGCAGCGCCTGCATCAGGTATTCCTTGTAGGCGGTGGCGAACAGCGGGTTGGTGGGCGTGGAGAATTCGCAGACCACCAACCGGCCCCCGGGCCGGGTGACGCGGGCCATCTCACGCAGTGCCGCCTGCGGGTCGGCGACGTTGCGCAACCCGAAACTGATTGTGACCGCGTCGAATACGCCGTCACCGAACGGCAGCCGGGTGGCGTCGCCGGCGACCTTCGGCACCTTGCGCGTGGCCCCCGCCGCGAGCATCCCGACCGAGAAATCGGCCGCCACGCACCAGGCCCCGGATTTGCCCAGCTCGACGGTGGACACCGCGGTGCCGGCGGCCAGGTCGAGCACCTTCTGGCCGGGCGTCAGCTTCAGCGCCGACCGGGTGGCCCGACGCCAGTACCGGTCCTGGCCCAGCGACAGCACGGTGTTGGTCAGGTCGTACCGGCGCGCGACGCCGTCGAACATCGACGCAACGTCACGAGGGTCCTTGTCCAGCGCCGCGCGGTTCACGCCGTCGACGCTACCTGGTCAGGCGGCCCGGGCCCCGCGGGTGCCCAGCACCGCCCGGTAATGGCCGAGCAGCTCGTCACAGATGACCGGCCAGCTGCGGCCGAGGACGCTGCGCCGGGCCGCCTGAGAATAGCGGTGGCGTTCCTGCACCAGGTGCGCGACGGCGGTCGGCAGCCGCGCCTCGAACTCGTTGACTCCCAACAGCAATCCGGTGCGCCACGGCGCCACGAGGTCGCGTGGGCCGCCGGCGTCGGGGGCGATCACCGGCAGCCCCGACGCCAGCGCTTCCTGCACGACCTGGCAAAACGTCTCGTGCTCGCCGGTGTGCACGAAGACGTCCATGCTGGCATACGCCGCTGCGAGCTCCTCGCCGTACAGCGCGCCGGTGAAAACCGCTGTGGGCATGGCCGATTGGAGCTTGCGCCGGTCGACGCCGTCTCCGACAATGACAAGCTGCACCGACCCGTCGGCCGCCAGCGCGGCCAGCCGCTCGGCGTGCTTTTCCGGGGCGAGCCGGCCCACGAACCCGACGATCGGCTTGCCGTGCGGCGACCACCGCCGCCGTAGCGCCTCGCTGCGCGCCGACGGCGCGAACCGCAGCACGTCGACTCCGCGCGCCCACCGGTGCACCCGCGGAAACCGGTGGGCGACAAGCGTTTCCATCGTCACGCTGGACGGGGCCAGGGTGCGGTCGGCGAGGCCGTGCAGGTGGCGGAACCACGCCCACGCCGCCCGCGCGGTCATCGGGATGCCATAGCTGGCCGCAAAACCGGGCACGTCGGTCTGGTACACGGCGACCGTCGGCACCCCGAGTCGGCGGGCCGCCTTCACCCCGCCGTAACCGAGCAGCGCCGGTGACGCGAGGTGCATGACGTCGGGATCGAATCCGCGTAGCACGCTGAGCATCCGGGGCGTCGGCACACCGAGCGGCAGCGTGGTCACCTTGGGGAACATCCGCGACGGCACCCGATGCACCCGGACGCCGTCGTGAACTCGCTCCGCCCTGGGCTGGCCCGGCGGGTTGTCCGGCGCGATGACGAGGGCCTCGTGGCCGGTTCGGCGCAGATGCTCCAGGATGCGCAGCACCGAGTTGCTGACACCGTTGACGTTGGGGAGGAACGATTCGGCGACGATTGCAACGCGCACGCCATCAGGATGGCAGCGCTGCCTGTCGGCAAGGTTGCCGACGCGCATACGGGGCGCGAAATCTGCTGCTCAAAGGCTTAGGGCGGTGATCTTCGTTACACCTTGGCGGCCTTGGCGGCCTCGGTGCGCCGATCCAGCCGCCTGTCCAGCAGCGCCAGGCCGCCCAGCAGCACGCCCGCGGCGAGCCAGGCCACCACCGCGATGGAGCCCGCCGGGATGATCGCCAGCGCGGCGTTGCGGTGCTGCACTCGGACCAGGTTGGGGTCCCGCTTGTTGTATTCGACGTAAATCCGCATGCCGGTGGACAATTCCGACGGATACAGCACGCCCAGCTCGGGCCGGTAGGTGACGCGCTCTGGTGTGACGAATTCGATGGTGGACCGCCGCGGCCCGGCGCTGAGCACCTCCGCCTGCGCCACGCCCATGTTGTGTTGGATGGCAAGGTCGTTGCGCCAGGCGCCGGCGACGAGCAGCACCGACTGCAGCGTGATCAAACCCGTCAGGATCAGCACCGCGATTCGCACCCACCGCAACACGATCCTCGTTCGGGTCCTCGGCGGTTCGTCGCTGCGGCCGTGAATGAGGATGTGCAACAACGTTTTCGGCGATATCACAGGGTGCTCATAGGGCGGCCTTGATGGCGGCGTGCAGCTGTCGCAGCGACGAACGGTCCGCCTTGACTTCCAGCACCCGCATGCCGGCTCCGGGTTCGTCGAGGGCGGCGTTGAGCTCCTCGACCTCGATCTGCCGGCTCTCCACGTGGTAGGCGCGACACAGCGCACCCACGTCGACGTCGTGCGGGGTGCCGAAGATCCGCGACGACACGTCGGAGAACCGCGGGTCGCCCTGCTCGAGCAGTTCGAAGATGCCGCCGCCGTTGTCGTTGGACACCACGATGGTCAGCTGCCGCGGCGTCGGCTCGGTGGGGCCAATCAGCAACCCGGAGCTGTCGTGCACGAACGTCAGGTCACCGATCAGCGCGACGGTGCGCCCGTCGTGGGCCCTCTCGTGGGCCAGGGCCGCCCCGATCGCGGTGGACACCGTGCCGTCGATGCCGGCGACCCCGCGGTTGGACCGGACCTCGAGGCCGTGGGTGTTCAGGCCGACCAGCGCCGCGTCGCGGACCGGGTTCGACGCCCCGAGCACCAGCTGGTCGCCCGGCCGCAGCACGTCCGCGACGGCGGCGGCGACGTGCAGGCCGGTCGTCAGGGGGTGCGCCGCGAGCTGGCCCCGGACGGCGGTGACCGCGTGCCGGTTCATCTCCGCGCAGCGGTGCAGCCACGCCGGATCCGGTGTCCCGGTGGTGACCGCCCGGGTGCCGGTGGCCTGCGAGTTACCCGAGACGTCGGGCCAGCGCGGGCCGGTGGTGAGGGCGTACACCGGCACCTGCGGGTCGGCCAGCAGCGCCGACACCGGGCGGTGCAGTGTGGGCCGGCCGAGCATGATCACCTGCTTGGGTCGCAGCAGCGGCAGGGCCAGCGGATGCAGCGGGTTGGCCGGGGCCGGGGCCGTCGGCTCGGCGACGGTGGGCAGTTCGGCCAGGTTGGGTTGCTCGCCGGCGGCGTGCCCGGCGATGACGACGGTGTCGGCGGTCAGGTCGATGTCCAGCGGCTGGTCGAAGCTGACCGGCGGCGTGTACGTCCACGGCCGGCCCCCGGGCCGGCCCGGCGGCGTCGCCGCTTGCGGCTCGGGATCCGGCACCAGGGGTTCGCGCAGCGGGATGTCGAAGTGCACCGGGCCGGCGTTGGCGGTGCGAGAACCCGTGGCGGCCACCAACACTCGGCAGGTGGCCGAGCGCCAGGTGGCGTTGAACTCGGGCATGCGCTCGGGCGCGTCCTCGGCCAGGCCCAGGTTGATCGTGGCGCGCACCTGGGTGCCGAAGTAGCCCAGCTGCTCCATGGTCTGGTTGGCCCCGGTGCCCAGCAATTCGTAGGGCCGGTTGGCCGACAGCACGATCAGCGGCACCCGCGCGTAGTTGGCCTCCACCACCGCCGGGCCCAGGTTGGCCACCGCGGTGCCCGACGTCATCGCGACGCACACCGGCGCGCCGGCGGCGATCGCCAGCCCGATGGCCAGGTATCCCGCGGTGCGCTCGTCGATGCGCACGTGCAGCCGGAGCCGGCCGGAGCGATCGGCGTCCTGCAACGCGAACGCCAGCGGGGCATTGCGCGACCCGGGGCACAGCACCACGTCGCGGACGCCGCCGCGGATCAGCTCGTCGACCACGACGCGGGCCTGTGTCGTCGAGGGGTTCACCCCTACAGGGTGTCACAGGGTTGTCGGCGGGGCCTCAGGCCTTGTTGTCGGCGAAGAACTTCAGCATCGCGTCGTTGACGGCCTCCGGCCGCTCGAAGAACCCGAGGTGACCGGTGTCGGGTATCTCCACGTAGCGGCCGTTGGGCATCGCGTCGGCGACTTCCCGGCTCAGGTGCGGCGGGGTCACCAGGTCGTCGCCGAAGCCGATGACCAGCACCGGCGCGGTGATGCTCCGGTAGGCGGGCAGGCGGTTGGTCTGCGGCGACACGTTCAGCTGGGCGCGCGTCCCCGGGGTCTGCTTGGTCGGCCAGGTGCTGAACATGGCGATCCAGTCCTCGACGGCGGTGTCGTCGTTGATGGTCTTGCGCGAAAAGCTGTCCAGCAGGCGCAGTTTCGCCTCGTAGGCGGCCGGCAGCTGGATGCCGGACTTGTAGAACTCGGCCTCGGCCTGCTGAAAGAACTCCCGGGCGCGGTCCAGGCGGCCGCGGGTGGCCATCAGCACCGCGGCGCTGACCAGCTCGGGCCGGGCCACCATCAGTTCCTGGGCGATGTACGAGCCCATCGACACCCCGACTATGCGGGCGGGGGCGGCGTCGAGCTTTTCGATCAGGGCCGCGGTGTCGGCGACCATGGTCTCGGTGGTGAATCCCTCGGCGTTCTCGGTGGCGCCGATCCCGCGATTGTCGAAGGTGATGCAGCGGTATCCCGCCGCCAGGAACGCCGGTACCTGATGCGGTAGCCAGGTGCGCCCGGCGCCGCCGTGGCCTGCGATGAAGACGACGGGTTCACCCGTACCGCGGTCGTCGAAAGCCAGGTTGGTCACTCGGACGACGTTACAAGCAACCGGTGGCAGGCCTTGACCCGGTCGATCCACCACTGCCGCCGCTGCGGTGGCGCTTCGAGGGCCCGCAGCCGGGCGGGATCCGGGGTCACCGGCGCGACGGCCAGGCTCCCGTCGACGGGTACCGCGGCCTCGGCGACGTCCTCGGCGAACAGCCCGCCGGTGCCCAGCCCGCAGGCGTGGCGCAGCTGCGGCAGCGCCGCGGCGGCCGCCATCCCGGCGCCGATGCCGACCGCCGAATCCAGCGCGCTGGAGACCACCACCGGGATGTCGATCCGCGCGGCGATGTCGAGCAGCGCCGAAATCCCGCCCAGCGGAGCGACTTTCAGCACCGCGATGTCGGCGGCGCGGGCGCGGACCACGGCCAGCGGGTCGTCGGCCTTGCGGATGCTTTCGTCCGCGGCGATCGGCACGTCGATGCGCCGGCGCAGCTCGGCGAGCTCGCCGACGGTGGCGCAGGGTTGCTCGAGGTACTCCAGCGGACCGTCGGCGGTCAGCGCGGCCGCCGCCGCGACGGCCTCCTCGACGCTCCAGCCCCCGTTGGCGTCCACCCGCACGGTTTCCACCAGCTCCCGCACCGCGTTGACCCGCGCGACGTCGTCGGCCAGCGTCTGCCCCGGTTCGGCGACCTTCACCTTGGCGGTGGCCGCGCCGGGAAACCGGCCGAGCACCTCTGGCACCGTGGCGGCCGCGACCGCGGGCACGGTGGCGTTGATCGGGATCCGGTCGCGCCGCGGCGGCGGCGGTGGGCGGTAGGCGGACTCGATGCCCGACGCCAGCCACGCGGCGGCCTCGGCGGCCCCGTATTCGACGAACGCCCCGAACTCGCCCCAGCCCACGGGGCCCTCGATCAGCGCGACCTCGCGGGTGGTGATGCCGCGGAAACGCACCCGCATCGGCAGCGCCACCACGTGCAGGCGGTCCAGCAGGTCTTGCAGCGGCGGAGTCACCGTTCGTAGACCTGGCGGCCCGCCAGAAACGTCGCGCGTACGTCCAGGTCGGCGATCCGCTCGGGCGGCACGGCGCGGGGGTCGGCCGACAGCACCACCATGTCCGCGTACTTGCCGACCTGTAGCGATCCGGTGACGTCGTCGGCGAACAGCTGCCAGGCGGCGTCGATGGTCTGCGCGCGGATGGCCTGTTCGACGGTCAGCCGCTCCTCGGGCGCCAGCACCCGGCCGCTCGGCGCCGTGCGGGTCGCGGCCACGCTGATGTTGCGCAGCGGCTCCTCGGGCGTGACCGGCGGGTCGTTGTGCAACGATATGCGCATGCCGGTGGCCACCGCGGATCCCGCTGGCATCCAACGGGATCCGCGCTCCGGCCCGAACAGGCCGTCGACGATGACGTCGCCCCAGTAGTGGATCTGATCGACGAAGATGCTGCAGGTGACCCCGAGCGCGGCGGCCCTTTCGAGTTGATCGGGCCGGATCGCACCGACGTGTTCGAGGCGCAGCCGGTGGTCGTCGCGCGGATGGCGGCGCAGCGCCTCCTCGTACACGTCGAGGATGGTGTCGACGCCGTCGTCGCCGTGTACGTGGCAGGCCATCTGCCAGCCCAACGGGAAGTAGGCGCCGACGATTTCGGTCAGCTGGTCGGCGGTGTAGTTGGCGCATCCGCAGGAGCCGGGCGTCACGCCGATGGTGCGGGTCGCATCGGTGTCCAGGTAGGGGAAGGACAGCGCGATGTTGCCGATCCACGGCGAGCCGTCCACCCAGATCTTGATGCCGACCTGGCGCAGCATGTCGTCGCCCTGGTTGGGGACGGCGGTGGTGGACATCTGCGGGTTGGAGATCTCGTAGGTGCGCAGCCGCACGGTGAGCTCGTCGTGCAGCTGCTCGACCAGCGGCCGGAATGCGGGGTCGAACGCCATCTCGGAGCAGGTGGTCAGCCCGGCGCGGTTGAGCCGGGCGCATTCGGCGCGCAGCATCGCCGGGTAGTCGCCGGCCCGGATGGCGCCGCCCAGCAGCGGGAACACCGCGCCGATCTCCTCGGCGGTGCCGTCGAGTTCGCCGTCGGCGTCCCGGCCGTATTTGGCGCCCTTGGGGTCGGGGGTGTCGCGGTTCAGGCCGTTGAGGCGGGCGGCCTGCGAGTTGAAGAAGGCCTTGTGCCCGGAGTTGTGGATGATCACCAGCGGCCCGTCGGGTGCGATCTCGTCGAGCCAGGCCGGCGTCGGCTGCGGCAGCCCGGGCTGCAGCAGCGGATCCCACCCGTTGAGGTAGGCGCCGTCGGCGCCCCGCGCGGCCGCCTCGCGGCGGACCGCCGCCACGACGTCGTCCGCGTCGCGAATGGTGACCGGGCGGATATCGACGATGCGGTCCGACAGCGCGACGGCCTCCATCAACGGATGGCCGTGCGCCTCAACGAATCCCGGCATGACGCAGCCATTACGGACGTCGATGGTCTGGGTGCCCGGGCCGATTAGCGCCTCGACGTCGGACCTGGCGCCGACGGCGGTGATCCGGCCGTCGGCGACGGCGACCGCCTCGACCGTGGGCCGCTTTTCGTCGACGGTGAGCACGGTTCCGGTGATGACGAGATCTGCCTTGGAATCAACCCCAGCCATGAGCACGGATGCTAGTGGTCGGAGGGTCCGGCCGACCCGAATTGCAACACGTTCTAGTCTGGCGTGCATGAGTCGCGCCGGCGGCGATGCAGAGCAAAGCGATGAGGAGGAGCGGCGCCATGGGTGACGAGCTGCTGCGCAACCCGACCCACAACGGCCACCTGCTGGTGGGCGCGCTCAAGCGCCACAAGAACAAGCCGGTGCTGTTCCTCGGCGACACCACGCTGACCGGCGGTCAGCTGGCCGAGCGGATCAGCCAGTACGTCCAGGCGTTTGACGCGCTGGGCGCCGGCACCGGCGTGACGGTGGGGCTGCTTTCGCTCAACCGACCCGAGGTGCTGATGATCCTCGGCGCCAGCCAGACCCAGGGGTATCGGCGCACGGCCCTGCATCCGCTGGGCTCGCTGGACGACCACGCCTACGTGCTCTCCGACGCCGGCGCCAGCGCGCTGATCATCGACCCCAATCCGATGTTCGTCGAGCGCGCGCTGGGGCTGCTGGAGCGGGTGGACTCGCTGAAGCAGATCCTCACCATCGGCCCGGTGCCGGAGGCGTTGAGCGGCGTGGCGGTGGACCTGTCCGCCGAGGCGGCCAAGTACCCGCCGCGGCCGCTGGTGGTAGCGGATCTGCGGCCCGACCACATCGGCGGACTGACCTACACCGGCGGCACCACCGGCAAGCCCAAGGGCGTGATCGGCACCACCGGCAACATCGCCACGATGACGACGATCCAGCTCGCCGAGTGGGAGTGGCCGGAGGCCCCGCGCTTCCTGATGTGCACGCCGCTGTCGCACGCGGGCGCGGCGTTTTTCACGCCCACCGTGGTCAAGGGCGGCTCGATGTATGTGCTGGGCAAGTTCGACCCGGCCGAGGTGTTGAAAGTCATTGAGGAGCAACGCATTACGGCGACGATGCTGGTGCCGTCGATGCTGTACGCGCTGATGGACCACCCCGACTCGCACACCCGGGACCTGTCGTCGCTGGAGACCGTGTACTACGGCGCCTCGGCCATCAACCCGGTGCGGCTGGCCGAGGCGATCCGGCGGTTCGGCCCGATCTTCGCCCAGTACTACGGGCAATCCGAGGCGCCGATGGTGATCACCTACCTGGCCAAGGGCGATCACGACGAGAAGCGGCTCACGTCCTGCGGGCGCCCAACGCTTTTCGCGCGGGTCGCGCTGCTGGGCGAGGACGGTAAGCCGGTGCCGCAGGGTGAGCCGGGCGAAATCTGCGTCAGCGGACCGCTTTTGGCCGGCGGCTACTGGAATCTGCCCGACGAGACGGCCAAGACGTTCAAGGACGGCTGGCTGCACACCGGCGACATGGCCCGCGAGGACGAGGACGGGTTCTACTACATCGTCGACCGCGTCAAGGACATGATCGTCACCGGCGGCTTCAACGTGTTTCCGCGCGAGGTCGAGGACGTGGTCGCCGAGCACCCGGCCGTCGCGCAGGTCTGTGTCGTGGGCGCGCCGGACGACAAGTGGGGCGAGGCGGTCACCGCCGTCGTCGTGCTGCGCGCCGACGCGCCCCGCGACGACGCCGCGATCGAGGCCATGACCGCCGAGATCCAGGCCGCGGTCAAGGACCGCAAGGGTTCGGTGCAGTCGCCCAAGCGGGTGGTGATCGTCGAGTCGCTGCCGTTGACCGGGCTGGGCAAGCCGGACAAGAAGGCCGTGCGGGCGCAGTTCTGGGAGGGCGCCGCCCGCTCGGTCGGCTAGGTCGCCCGGCTAGGGTTGCAGTCATGCCTGAGCGAATCCGGCCGCCGTGGTGGCTGAAGCCGGCGAACAAGGTCTTCGTCCGGATGTCGCGGCTGGGCATGAGCTTCGGCGGGGAGAGCCCCGTCGTGTTGACGGTGAAAGGCCGCAAGTCGGGGCGTGAACGCTCGACGCCGGTGACGCCGATGACCGTCGACGGAGAACAGTACGTCGTCGCCGGATTCCCCGGCGCGGACTGGGTCGAAAATGTGCGCGCGGCACGACAGGCGACGATCGCGCGCGGCCGCCGCGTCCAGCGGGTGCGGATGGTGGAGCTGCCCCCCGACGACGCCCGGCCGATTCTGCGTGCGTTCCCGACCGAGGTGCCCACCGGCGTCGGCTTCATGAAGCGAGCCGGCCTGGTCACCGAGGGGCGTCCCGACGAGTTCGAGGCCCTGGCCGGCCGCTGCGCGGTGTTCCGCCTGGAGCCGGTGTAATCCGATGACCGACAACCCTTTTCACGCCGAGGACTGGAAGCCCGTCTCGGACATCGAGGCTGGGTTCGCCGACCTGACCGACATCACCTACCACCGCCACGTCTCCGACGCGACGGTGCGGGTGGCCTTCGACCGGCCCGAGGTGCGCAACGCGTTTCGGCCGCACACCGTCGACGAGCTGTACCGGGTGCTCGACCACGCCCGGATGTCCCCCGACGTGGGCGTGGTGCTGCTGACCGGCAACGGGCCGTCGCCCAAGGACGGCGGCTGGGCGTTCTGCTCCGGCGGCGATCAGCGCATCCGCGGCCGCTCGGGCTATCAGTACGCCTCCGGCGAGACCGCCGACACCGTCGACGCCGCCCGCGCCGGCCGGCTGCACATCCTCGAGGTGCAGCGGCTGATCCGGTTCATGCCGAAGGTGGTCATCTGCCTGGTCAACGGGTGGGCGGCCGGCGGCGGCCACAGCCTGCACGTGGTCTGCGACCTCACCCTGGCCAGCCGCGAGCACGCCCGCTTCAAGCAGACCGACGCCGACGTCGGCAGCTTCGACGGCGGCTACGGCAGCGCGTACCTGGCCCGTCAGGTGGGCCAGAAGTTCGCCCGCGAGATCTTCTTCCTGGGCCGCACCTACACCGCCGAGCAGATGCACCAGATGGGCGCGGTCAACGCGGTGGTCGAGCACGCCGAGCTGGAGCGGGCCGGGGTGCAGTGGGCGGCCGAGATCAACGCCAAATCGCCGCAGGCGCAACGCATGTTGAAGTTCGCGTTCAACCTGCTCGACGACGGGCTGGTGGGTCAGCAACTGTTCGCCGGCGAGGCCACCCGGCTGGCCTACATGACCGACGAGGCCGTCGAGGGCCGGGACGCGTTCCTGGAAAAGCGCGCCCCGGACTGGACGCCGTTCCCGCGCTACTTCTAGGGCGGTCGGGCGGCCCGCCCCGTCGTCGGCGAGATCGACGCCAGCGCGAGAAAGTTCGAGTGGGCCGCACGGTGGCGTCGATCTCGGCGAAGGGCGGCCCGCCTAGACTCCCGCGTGTGAGCAGAAGCCCCCTCCGCCGCATCACCGACGAGCTGGTGCTGACGACCATGCGGCCGCCGATCTCGCCGCAGATACTCCGGCCCGCGATCAAGCCGGTCGACATGAACGGCAAGCGCGTCCTGCTCACCGGGGCGTCGTCGGGCATCGGCGAGGCCGGGGCCGAGCTGTTCGCCCGGCACGGCGCGACCGTGGTCGCCGTGGCCCGCCGTAAGGAACTGCTCGACGCGGTGGCAAACCGGATCACGGCGGCGGGCGGCACGGCGCTGGCCATGCCCTGCGACCTGTCGGACATGGACGCCATCGACGCGCTGGTGTCCGACGTCGAAAACCGCATCGGCGGGGTCGACATCCTGATCAACAACGCGGCCCGGTCGATCCGGCGCGGGCTGGCCGAATCGCTGGAACGCTGGCACGACGTCGAGCGGACCATGCAACTCAACTACTACGGCCCGCTGCGGCTGATCCGCGGGCTGGCGCCCGGCATGCTCGAGCGGCGCAACGGCCACATCATCAACGTCTCGACCTGGGGCGTGATGTCGGAGGCGTCGCCGATGTTCTCGGTGTACAACGCGTCGAAGGCCGCGCTGGGGTCGATCAGCCGGGTGGTGGAGACCGAGTGGGGCCGCAGGGGTGTGCACTCGACGACGCTCTACTACCCGCTGGTCGCGACTCCTATGATCAAGCCCACGAAGGCGTACGAGGGGATGCCCGCGCTGAGCCCGGAAGAGGCCGCCGAATGGATGCTCACCGCCGCCCGCACCCGGCCCGTGCGGATCGCGCCGCGGATCGCCGTCGCCCTCAACGCGCTGAACACCGTCGGCCCCCGCTGGGTCAACGCGCTGATGCAGCGACGCGCCGAGCACCTCGACGAACCCCGATAACCCATCGCCGCCCGGCGCCCTAGGGGCGTGATAGACACGAGGTCATGGACATCCTGGCCAGCCGGATGCTGCTCCGGCCGGCGGACTATCAGCAGTCGTTGACCTTCTACCGCGACAAGATCGGCCTGGCGATAGCCCGCGACTACGGCGCCGGCACGGTTTTCTTCGCCGGCCAATCCCTGCTGGAGCTGGCCGGTTACGGCAGCCCCGACCACTCCCGGGGTCCCTTCCCCGGCGCGCTGTGGCTGCAGGTCCGCGACGTCGCGGCCACCCAGGCCGAGCTGGAGGGCCGCGGGGTGGCGATCGCCCGCGAGGCGCGCCCCGAGCCGTGGGGCCTGCGCGAAATGCACGTGACCGATCCGGACGGGATCACGCTGATATTCGTCGAGGTCCCGGACGATCACCCGCTGCGCCGGGACACGCGCGGCGAGCGTGGGGAACGCGAGGTTAACTAAGCGCTAACATTCAACGACGAGTCGAGGTACACCTGCGTTTCCGCCTTCTCAGCGTTCGACAATTGAATCCCCCGACTACCAGAATCAGGCGCTGTGAACATTGATTTGTTCCTCCTCATAATCGTCGTAATCACGGCACTCGCTTTCGATTTCACCAACGGCTTCCACGACACCGGCAACGCGATGGCGACCTCCATCGCCAGCGGCGCGCTGGCGCCCAAGGCCGCCGTCGCGCTGTCCGCGGTGCTCAACCTGGTCGGCGCGTTCATGTCCACCGCGGTCGCGGCGACCATCGCTAAGGGCCTGATCGACGCCCACATCGTGACGCTGGAGCTGGTGTTCGCCGGCCTGGTCGGCGGCATCGTCTGGAACCTGCTGACCTGGCTGCTGGGCATCCCGTCCAGCTCCTCGCACGCGCTGATCGGCGGCATCGTCGGGGCCACCATCGCCGCGGTCGGCGGGCACGGCGTGATCTGGAAGGGCGTGGTGTCCAAGGCGATCATTCCGGCCGTCGTGTCGGCGTTCCTGGCGATCGCGGTCGGGGCGATAGCCACCTGGCTGGTCTACCGGATCACCCGGGGGATTCCGAGCGGTCGCACCGAGGCCGGCTTCCGCTACGGCCAGTGGGGCTCGGCCTCGCTGGTCTCGCTGGCGCACGGCACCAACGACGCGCAGAAGACCATGGGCATCATCTTCCTGGCGCTGATGTCCTACGGGTCGATCAGCAAGACCGCCGCGGCGCCGCCGCTGTGGGTCATCGTCGGGTGCGCGGTGGCCATGGCGTCGGGCACCTATTTGGGCGGCTGGCGGATCATCCGCACCCTGGGCAAGGGCCTGGTCGAGATCAAGTCGCCGCAGGGCATGGCCGCCGAATCCTCTTCCGCCGCAGTCATTTTGCTGTCCGCGCACTTCGGCTACGCGCTGTCGACGACGCAGGTGTGCACCGGATCGGTGCTGGGCAGCGGCCTGGGCAAGCCCGGCGGCGAGGTGCGCTGGGGGGTGGCCGGCCGGATGGCGGTCGCGTGGCTGGTGACGCTTCCGCTGGCCGGGTCGGTCGGCGCGGTCACCTACTGGATCGTGCACCTGATCGGGGGCTTCCCCGGTGCGATCATCGGGTTCGGGCTGCTGGTCGCGGTCTCGGCCGCCATCTACGCGCGCTCGCGCAAGGTCAAGGTCGACCACAACAACGTCAACGCCGAGTGGGAGGGCAGCCTCACCGCCGGTCTCGAGGGTTCGGGCGATCACACGCCGCCATCGGACACCGGGCCCGGCGAGCCGGAGTCGAACCGCGACGCGGTGGCCGCGGGGAACGCCTCATGAGCCATGTCGGCGACTGGTTCAACTACCAGGCCTCGCTGAAGATCCTGCTGTTCGCGATGCTGGCCGGGGCCGCGCTGCCGGGGCTGTTCGCGCTCGGCCTGCGGTTCCACGCCGTCGGCGCCGGGCGGGTCGGCCCCCACGGCGCTGCACCACACCGCAATCCGCTGCTGCTGGCGCTCGCGTGGGCGATCTACGCGGTGGTGATTGGGGTGATCGCCCTGGCCCTGCTGTACATCTCGCGCGATTTCATCGCGCATCAGACGGGTCAGGCCTTTCTGGGGGCCAAGCCTAAGTAGCATTGAATCGTTGTCCACAGCACTGCCTATCCCATCGCGCGGAGAGATAGCGAAGTGAACCGATTCCTCAGTTCGGTTGTCTCGTGGTTGCGCGCGGGATATCCCGAAGGCGTTCCGGCTACCGACACGTTCGCGGTGCTCGCGCTGCTGTCCCGGCGGCTCACCAACGACGAAGTCAAGGCCGTCGCCTCCGAGCTGATGGCGCGCGGCGAGTTCGACAAGATCGACATCGGGGTGGCGATCAGCAAGCTCACCGACGAACTGCCGTCGGCCGACGACATCGAGCGAGTGCGCACCCGCCTGGCCGCCAAAGGCTGGCCGCTCGACGGCGAGCACGACGATGGAGCCCCGGCATAGCCGTCCTGCGTGCGCTGCGCGTCACCCCGGGCTCCGCCGCCGCGTCGCTGTTGCCCGCCCTGGCCCGCGTGCTGGAGGGCCGCGATCCCGCCCTGGTCGTGATCCCGGCGGGTCGCGAATCCGAGCTGCGAGCCCTGCGCGTCGGCGAGGCCATCGACGACGACATCGCCCTGGTCGCGACGACGTCGGGAACCACCGGCGCGCCCAAGGGCGCCCTGCTGACCGCGTCCGCCCTGGCCGCTAGCGCGTCGGCGACCCACGACCGGCTCGGTGGCCCGGGAAGCTGGCTGCTGGCGTTGCCGCCGTATCACATCGCCGGGGTGCAGGTGCTGGTGCGCAGCGTGCTCGCCGGTTCCGCGCCCGTCGAGCTCGACGTGTCCGCCGGCTTCGACGCGACCCAATTGCCCAGTGCCGTAAGCCGATTGGGCTCCGGCCGGCGGTACACGTCGCTGGTGGCGGCGCAGCTGGCCAAGGCGCTGACCGATCCGGCGGCGACGAACGCGCTGGCCGGCCTGGACGCCGTGCTGATCGGCGGCGGACCGGCGCCGCGACCCGTGCTCGAGGCGGCCGCGGCGGCGGGCATCGCGGTGGTGCGCACCTACGGGATGAGCGAGACCGCCGGCGGCTGCGTCTACGACGGCATCCCGCTGAACGGGGTGCGGGTGCGGCTGGACGACGGGCGCATCGCGATCGGCGGGGCGACGCTGGCCCGGGGCTACCGCAACCCGATCGACCCCGATCCGTTCGCCGAGCCGGGCTGGTTCCGCACCGACGACCTCGGGGCGATCGACGACGCGGGCGTGCTGACGGTGCTGGGCCGCGCCGACGACGCGATCAGCACCGGCGGGCTGACCGTGCTGCCGCAGCCGGTGGAAGCCGCGGTGTGCGGCCATCCCGCCGTCGGCGACTGCGCGGTCTTCGGGCTGCCCGACGGAACGCTGGGCCAGCGGGTGGTCGCGGCGGTCGTGGTGCGCGACGGTTGCGAGCCCCCGACGCTGGATGACCTGCGCGCCCACGTGTCGCGCACGCTGGACGCCACCGCGGCGCCGCGCGAGCTGCACATCGTCGACGCGCTGCCGCGACGCGGCATCGGCAAGGTGGACCGGGCGGCGCTGGTGCGGCGGTTCCTAGGCTGCTCCTCGTGAGAGTCGCTCGCCGGGAGTGGTTTGCCGTCGCGTTCGGTGTCGCCCTGCTGACGGCGGCGTTCGTGTTGCCCCGGCTGAACTGGGGCGTCAAACCCCGGCAAAGCACCGGGCTGGAGCATTTCGCCATGCGGGCGGGGGCCGCACCGATCTTCGGCTACTGGGACGTCCACGTCGGCTGGGGAACCGGGCCGGCGATCCTCATCGCGGTCGCCGCCGTTGCGTGGGGACCGGCTGTGGCACAGCGCCTTTCGTGGCGGTGGCTGACGCTGGGCGCCTGGGCCACCGCGTGCGGGTGGGCGTTTGCGCTGGCGATGATCGACGGCTGGCGGCGCGGCTTCGCCGGACGGCTGACCACCCGCGACGAGTACCTGTCCGCGGTGGGGGGCATCACCGACATCGCGGCCACGCTGCGCACCTTCTCCAGCCGCATTCTCGACTTCCAGCCGGACTCGTGGGTCACCCACGTCTCGGGACATCCGCCGGGCGCGCTGCTGACGTTCGTGTGGCTGGACCGGATCGGCCTGCACGGCGGCGCCTGGGCCGGGCTGCTGTGCCTGCTGGCCGGCTCCAGCGCCGCCGCGGCGGTGCTGATCGGCGTCCGCGCGCTGGCCGACGAGCAGACCGCGCGCCGGGCCGCGCCATTCGTCGCGGTGGCGCCGGCGGCGATCTGGGTGGCGGTCTCCGCCGACGGGTACTTCGCCGGGGTGGCGGCCTGGGGCATCGCGCTGCTGGCCGTGGCGGTGCACCGCTCGGTCCGGTTCCCCGCGTTCGTCGCGGCCGCGGCGGGCCTGCTGCTGGGCTGGGGGGTGTTCGTCAGTTACGGCCTTGCGCTGATGGGCATTCCGGCTTTGGCGGTGTTGGTGTCGGCGTCGGATTGGCGGGCGGTGCTGCGGGCGCTCGGTCCGGCTTTCCTGGCCGCGCTGGCGGTGGCGGTGACCTTCGCCGTCGCCGGGTTCTACTGGTTCGAAGGCTATGATCTTGTGCAGCAACGGTATTGGCAGGGAATCGCGAAGGACCGGCCGTTCGCGTACTGGAGCTGGGCCAACCTGGCGTGCGTGGTGTGCGCGATCGGGCTGGGCAGCGTCGCCGGCCTCGCCCGGGTGTTCGACGCGGCCGCGGTGCGCCGTCGCTCCGGTTTTCACCTGCTGCTGCTGGCGATGCTGGCCGCCATCGCCGTCGCCGACCTGAGCATGCTGAGCAAGGCCGAGGTGGAGCGGATCTGGTTGCCGTTCACCGTGTGGCTGACCGCGGCGCCGGCGCTGCTGCCGGTGCGATCGCATCGAATGTGGCTGGCGCTCAACGTCGTCGGCGCCCTGGCCATCAACACCGTGATCTTCACGAACTGGTAGGTGGACATGATGGAACAGCCGGGGCTGGCCCGTCGACTCGGCACGGCCGACGCGGTGGTGATCGGGCTCGGCTCGATGGTCGGGGCCGGCGTGTTCTCGGCGTTCGGCCCGGCCGCGCGGGCGGCGGGCGCCGGCCTGCTGATCGGGCTGGGGGTGGCCGCGGCGATCGCGTACTGCAACGCCACCGCGTCGGCGCAGCTGGCCGCGGTCTATCCGACGTCGGGCGGGACGTACATCTACGGGCGCGAACGCCTGGGTCCGTGGTGGGGCTTCGTCGCGGGGTGGGGATTTGTGATCGGCAAGACCGCGTCCTGCGCGGCCATGGCGCTGACCGTCGCGAGCTACGCGGTTCCCGGATCCCTTTGGGCGCAACGCGTCATCGGCGTGGCCGCCGTGGTCCTGCTGGTCGCGCTGAACTACCGCGGGGTCACCAAGACCGCGATGCTGGCCCGAATATTGTTGGCCTGCACGGTGATTGCGCTTGCCGCGGTCGTCATCGGGATCGCGGTCACCAGGCCTGGGCCGTCGCAGCTCATGCATTGGCCCATGGGCACGGTTTATGGCGTTCTGCAGTCGGCCGGGTTGCTGTTCTTCGCCTTCGCCGGTTACGCGCGGATCGCGACGATGGGCGAGGAGGTCCGCGATCCGGCCCGCGTCATCCCCCGGGCGATAACCCTGGCGCTGGCGATCGCCGTCGCGATCTACTTCCTTGTCGGCGTGGCGGCCCTGCTGGCCGCGGGCCCGGATCGGCTGGCGTGCGCCGCCGCGCCGCTGGCGGAGGCGGTGCGGGCCGCCGGGGTGCCGGCGCTGGTGCCGGTGATCACGGTCGGGGCCGCGCTGGCGAGCCTGGGCACGCTGCTGGCGCTGGTCGCCGGGCTCGGGCGCACCGTGCTGGCGATGGCCCGGCACGGGGATCTGCCCGGCTGGCTCGCGGCCGTGCACCCGCGCTACCGGGTGCCGCACCACGCCGAGATCGCGCTCGGGGTGGTCGTCTGCGTGCTGGTGGCCACCGTCGACCTGCGCGGCGTGATCGGGTTCTCGTCGTTCGGGGTGCTGATCTACTACGCGATCGCCAACGCCTCCGCCTTCACGCTGTCGGCCGCCGAGACGCGGCGCCGCCGCGTGCTGAACGTCTGCGGCGCTGCGGGCTGCCTGCTGCTGGTCGCCACGTTGCCGTGGCAGGCCGTGGTCGCCGGCCTGGCCGTCTTCGCCGCCGGGATCGCCGGGCGCGCGGCGGTCAGAGCCCGGCGGCGCGGGTGACGCGGGCGAAGCGACTGGCCGGACCGCAGGCATCGCGCACCACGGCGACGTCGTCGACGACGTCGAAGTCGGCCAGGGGTTCCAGCGGGCTCACGTCAATGCCGTTGTCGCGCAACGCCTTCAGCGTGAGCTCTCCGGTGTTGGGTTGCGACATCGGCACATTTCGCAGGCATTCGGCCATCGCTGGTGCGCGCACGCCCAGCGCCCACCAGCCGCCGTCGCGCGCGGGCCCGAGCACGGCCTGCGTGCCGAGCAACCGACGCGCGCAACCGCCCAGCAGGCCCGCGGTCACCTGCGGGGTGTCCATGCCGATCTGCAGCACCGGGTGTCCGCCCAGGCCCGCGTCGGCGTGCGCGTTGGCGAGCCGATCGGCGAAGCCGTCGCCGCGCTGCTCGATCACCGTGAACGCCCCGAGCCGTCGGCGGAGCTCGACGGCGCCGACCGCGGCGCCCACATCGCCGGTGAGCGCCACCACCCGCGCCACCACCGGCGCGGCGGCCACCGCGTCCAGCGTGTCCAGCAGCGCGGCGGCGGCGATGTCGGCGGCGACCCGGTCGCCGACCGTCGCGGCGAGCCGGGTCTTGGCGCGGCCCGGCTCCGGCGCCTTGGCGACCACCAGCAGGGTCACCGGCAGGCCGCTCACGAGATCACCTTCCAGAAGTCCACGATCGCGGTGATGCTGCCCCGCAGCGAGCCGCTGACCTTCGACTTGCCGCCGGTTCGCGGGCCGTAGCTGACGTCGAGCTCCACCACGCGCCAGCCGGCGGTCGCGGCCCGCACCAGCAGTTCCAGCGGGTACCCGGACCGCCGGTCGGCGACCCCCAGCTCCAGTAGCGCCTCGCGTCGGGCCACCCGCATCGGCGCGATGTCGTGCACCGGCAGCCCGTGGCGGGTGCGCAGCCGCCAGCTCATCACCACGGTGCCCAGCCGGGCGACCCACGGCCAGTGCAGCCCCGGCACCGGGCGGCGCCGGCCGATCACCAGGTCGGCCCGCTCGAGCGCGGCGACCAGCCGGGGCAGCTCCCCGGGGTCCATCGAGCCGTCGGCGTCGATGACCGCCACGATCGGTGTCGTCGCCGCGACGACGCCCGCGTGCACCGCCGAGCCGTAGCCGGCCCGCGGCTCGGCGACCACGTCGGCGCCGTGCCGGCCCGCGACCGTGGCGGTGGCGTCGGTGCTGTTGTTGTCGACCACCAGCGCCCGGTAACCGGCGGGGATCGCCGCCAGCACCCCCGGCAGCGACTCCTCCTCGTTGAGACAGGGCAGCACCACCGTGACCGCGTCGTCGGGCATGGCATTCGACCCTAGGGCGCGCTCAGAACCCGTGACGGGGGACGCCGCCGTGCGGCTGCTGCGGAACTGTCTGCTGCGGAATCTGCTGCTGGGTGTGCGGCTGCGTGGGAACCACCGTCTGCTGGGTCTGCGTCTGCTGCGTCTGGGTCTGCTGCGTCTGGGTCTGCTGCGTCTGGGTCTGCTGCGTCTGGGTCTGCTGCGTCGACGGCGGCGAGTAGGTGGTGGTGGGCGCCTGCTGCGTGGTCGTCGGCGCCTGCTGCGTCGTGGTCGGCGCCTGCTGCGTGGTGGTCGGCGGCGAGTACGTGGTCGTCGGCGGGCTGTACGTCGTGGTCGGCGTGGTGTATGTCGTGGTCGGCGGCGTGTACGGGGTCTGCGTCGGTGTCGTCGGCAGCGTCGGTGTCGTCGGCAGCGTCGGTGTCGTCGGCAGCGTCGGCGTCGTCGGCAGCGTCGGCGCCGTCGGCGGCGTGTACGGCGGCTGCCAGCCCGGGTACGGAACGATCGGGACCGGGACCGGCACGTAACCGGGAGCCGGGGCCACCGGCGCGGGGGCGGCCGGCGGTGCAGCCGGTGCCATCAGCTGCGGCGGGATGTAGCCGTTGGAGTCAGGGATGACGCCGCCCTGGAATCCGGCGTTGGGCTGGTCGGGCGGGGGCGGCGGCACCGGCGCCTGCTGCTGCGTCGGCAGCAGCGGCATGAACTTGCCGGGGGCGGCGTTCTGGTGTCCGATCACGGGCTGTTGGCTGGCCGTCGGCTGCACGGCAACGGCCACCGCGACCGCCAGCGTCGAGAGTCCGATCACGGCGAACGCGATGACCGCGTTGCCCAGCAGCACCGACCGTCGGCTCAGCGGCAGGTGCCCGGTCTCGGCCTCGTCGCCGGCGAAGTCCTCGTACTCGTCGCCGAACTCGCCAGCGCCGTACGGCTCGCCCTCGTCGGCCATCGAGTACGCCAGCTGTTGGTCCGCGGCGGGCGGTTCTGCGGCGGGCGCGAAGGCGGTCTCGTCCCCGGTGAGCCCGGCCGCGGGGGCCATCGCGGTCGCATCGCCCGTGAGCCCCACCGCCGGGGCCATCGCGGTCGCGTCGCCGGCCGCCAACAGCGCCGGGGGCACGGCGGCCAGGGCCGCGCCGCGGGCGACGGCGAATGTGGGGTCGTCGGGAACCTGCACCCGCATGGTCGACGCCTCGCGGATCCGGTCGGCGACGCTGTCCAGGTCGGGGGACGCGCCCATCAGGTAGATGTCGCCCGGGGCGTTCG
The DNA here is from genome assembly GCF_059813025.1 of Mycobacterium sp. NGS26. NCBI lineage: Bacteria > Bacillati > Actinomycetota > Actinomycetes > Mycobacteriales > Mycobacteriaceae > Mycobacterium > Mycobacterium sp. NGS26. Next base: position 56,265 of record NZ_JCALDU010000006.1, on the reverse strand, counting down.
GCTGGTCGCCCAGCCGGGCCATCAACGTGTCGAACGTGGCGGTGGCCTGATCGGCCGAGCCGCCCGGCAGCGGCGCGCTGGCCAGCAGCGTCGGCGGCGCATCCGCGCCGCCCTCGACCGAAGGGACCGACAGGGTCGCCGTCTGGTCGCCGAACACCAGCGCGGCGCCGGGCCGCCCCGCCGCGCGCATCAGCGCGGTGACCGCCTGCGACTCCGGCAGCACCGCGACGTTCATCACGCCGGAGTGTTCCAGCGCCTGGCGCAGCCGGTCGGCCTGGGAATCGTCCGTCCAGCAAACACGGGTCGCGGCCAGCCGGTGGTTTTCGCCGGCCAACAGCCGGTTCGTGCCGGCCACCGTGTCGGTCAGCGTCCCGATCGGGTCGTCGGCGAGCTCGACTTCGTACTGGTCGATCACGTCAGCACCCTGTGCGCCCGGCCCGACGAGCGCCAAGCGGGCAACGGGGCCGGTGACCGCGACCCCCAAAACGACGTCCATCCCGACTCTCCTTCGGCTGGCCACCCCGCAACCAGCATGTCCCCGCAGCATTACACTGCGATACCGACGGCAGCGATAGTCATTCGGGCGACAGCGTCGGCCTCTGAGCGCAGCGTAACCGGGTTCCCTCTGCGCGGAACAACTTCCCGGATTCGCACGTTCACGTCGCAGCCGCTGCCGCGTTGTCCGAATGGATTATGTTTCCAAATAGAGCAACGCAAGCGACCGGCCCGGTGGTTCCCTAGCCACCCAACCGAAGCGGCACCGCCAGCAACCGTCCTCGATACCGGGGGGAACCGTGAGCCAGAGCAGCGACGAGGCGCCTACCGGCCCCATCAACGGCCGGCCGCAGCGACCGGCGCGGCACCGCAACGTCGCCGTCGACCTGACCGCCGCCACCCTGCTCGTCGTCGCGCTGGTGCTGCCGTGGAACCTGTATTCCGGCCTGACCATTGCGGGCAGCAACGGCGTCGTGCTCGCCGTGCTGTTCGCGGTGACGCTGCTGTCACTGATCTCGCTGGCCGCGCCCGCCAAACGGATTCGGCTGTGGCTCAACGTCCCCTACCTGCTGGTGGTGGCGGCCTGCGTGGTTTTCGACGCGTTCGAGACCGTCCGATTCGGCGGCAGCGTGACCGTGCCGGGCGGGGTGGGGCCGGGAGCGTGGCTGGGGATCGCCGGCTCGCTGCTGAGCGCGCAACCGGCGGTCGCCGGCGACGACAGGTTCGCCGGGTGGCTGCGGGCCGCCCGCAACATCGGCTACGCCTCGATTGTGTTGGCGGTGGCCAGCTTTGGCTTCAACCTGTACTGGCGGTTGAAGTACGCGCTGACCGGCGCGGGCGGTTCGGCCGGCTTCGGCAAGCAGAACATCGCGGTCATCGCGACGGCGGTGGTGTACGGCGTGGTGGCGCTGGTTGCCGTCGTCGTCGCGTCGCGGTGGCTGCTGCGCAACACCAAGGCAGCCCGGCTGGCGACCGTCGCGCTCGGGGCGTCGACGCTGGTCGCCGGGATCGTCGTGTGGGGCCTGCCCGTCGGCCGCGACATCGACGCGTTCCACGGCATCGCGCAGAACACGTCGACGGCCGGGGTCGGGTTCGAGGGTTTCCTGGCGTGGGCGGCGGCCGCGGCGATCTTTGCCCGGCTGCCCGGCGACCGGGGCGCGTCGACCGAGCCGAACGCGTGGCGGGCGGCGGCCCGAAATGGCTTGCTGCTCATCGTCGTGTGGTGCCTGGGGTCGATGGCGATGAGGATCACCGACCTGGCCGTCGGCGTGATGCTGAACTACCCGTACTCGCGCTACGACAGCATCGTGCTGGCGGCGTTCGACCTGGGCACCGCGGTCATCGCGATCTGGCTGCGCGTCAACCTGGCCAATGACGCCGTCTCGGCCAGGCTGATCTCGTCGCTGTGCGGACTCGTTGCGACACTGAGCATTTCGCGCGTCATCGTGGGTGTCGTGCTGGCCCCGCGGTTCGCGGAAGTGCCCGCCGCCGCGCACAACCCGGTGTACGGGAACAATCTCGCCCAGCAGATCACCAGCACCTTCGACGTGGCGCTGTGCGGGCTGGCCCTGTGCATCCTGGCCGCCGCGATCGTCACGGGTCAGCTCACCGGACGTCGGGTGCGACGGCGCAGGCCGCCCGCCGCGCGCAAGCCCGTCCGGCCGCCGTCGGCCGCGCCGACGACACGTGTCCGGGTCGGCGAGTCGCCCAGGATCTTCCGCGGCGACGACTCCGGCACCGGGCGCATGGCGGTCCCCAAGCCCAAGATCTACCGGCCGCCGGGGCGCTAGCGAACGTGGGGGCTATGGACGAAAACCGGTCGTTCTGTGTGCATAGCCCCCACGCTCGACGCGCGGTTTCGACCGCGCCGCTAACGCAGCGGCGCGAACGCGAACTCGCGAAGGCCCTCCCGCGGGTCGACGGCCGCGCGGAAGCCCAGCACCTCGGCGGCGCGGGCGGGATCGGCGACGATGTGACGCACGTCGCCGCTGCGATACTGCCCGGTGATGATCGGATGCACCGACGCAGCTCGCGCATCGCAGAGCGCGGTGGCCACGTCCCGGATCGAGATGGGTTGTCCCGAGCAGACATTGACCGCGGTGAAGCCGTCGCGCGTTGACGACACGGCCGCGACGTTGGCGGCGGCCACGTCGTCGACGTGAACGAAGTCGCGCATCTGGCCGCCGTCCTCGAAAACCCTTGGCGGCTCGCCCTTTTCCAACGCCGACCGGAAGATCGCCGCCACCCCGGAGTACGGGGTGTCGCGCGGCATGCCGGGGCCGTACACGTTGTGGTAGCGCAACGCCACCACCGAGCCGCCCGTCGACTCCGACCACGCCAGCGCGTAATGCTCCTGCGCGGTCTTGCTGGCCGCGTACAGGCTGCGCGGCCGCAGCGCCGCGTCCTCGTCGACCAGCCGCCAGGCCAGCTCCTCGCCGCCGACCGGGCAGCGGTGCTCGAAGACCCCGGCGTCCAGGTCCGCCCGCCGCCGCGGCAGCGGGTCCACCGGCCCGTGCGCGGGGCAGTCGTATCGGCCCTGCCCGTAGACCACCATCGAGGACGCCAGCACCAAACGGCGCACCCCCGCGGCGAACATCTGCGCCAGCAGCACGGTGGTGGCGAAATCGTTGTGCGCGCCGTAGGCGGGCGCGTCGGCGGCGTCCACCCCGGCGCCCACCATCGCGGCCTGGTGGCACACCAGGTCGACGCCGCGCAGCAGCGGGGCCAGCGCGTCGGCGTCGCGGACGTCGACGTTCCGGCATCCCGCCGGCAGCACGGGGTTCGGGCCGTGCGCGGCGGGCAGCAGCGCGTCGACGGCCACCACGTCGTGGCCCGCCGCGCGCAGCGCCGCGTGCACCCGCGACCCGATGAACCCGGCCGCCCCAGTGAGCAACACCCTCACGGCAGCTCCACCGGCAGCGTGACGCCGGTGTGCGCCAGGCAGTGCGTGCAGTCGCGTTCGGCGGCGACCCGGCCGATCGCCGAGCGCACCAGCTCCTTGAACGGCGGCATGTTTTTCTCGAACTCGGCGAACACGTCTACGGCCTTCACCCCCTCGCCCGCCGCGACGCCGGCATCCAGGTCGGTCACCAAACCGATTGCCGCATAGCATATTTCGAGCTCCCGGGCCAGCACCGCCTCCGGGTACCCGGTCATGTTGACCAAACCGACGCCGGCGGAGGCGAACCAGCGGCTCTCGGCCCGGGTGGAAAACCGCGGTCCCTGGATCACCACCACGGTGCCGCCATCGACCACGCCGGGCAGGCCGGTGACCGCCGAGCGCAGCGTCGGGCAGTACGGGTCGGCGAAGTCGACGTGCACGGCGCCGGAGTCGAAGTAGGTGTCGGCGCGGCCGGTGGTGCGGTCCACCAGCTGGTCGGGCACCACCACGGTGCCGGGGCCGTGTTCGGGATTCAGGCTGCCGACCGCGCACGGCGCGAACACCCGCCGCACCCCGAGCTTGCGCAGCGCCCACATGTTGGCCCGGTAGGGCACGGTGTGCGCCGAGTATTCGTGCCGGGCGCCATGGCGGGGCAGGAACGCGACCTCGTGCCCCCCGACGGCGCCGACGGTGACCGGGGCGCTCGGCTCGCCGTACGGGGTGTCCACGTCGACGTCGCGGACGCCGGACTCGAAGAACGTGTAGAAACCGCTGCCGCCGATCACTCCGAGCATCCGCCCATTGTGGTGCATGAGGCAGGATGCCCTGGTGGCCAGTTTCGCGCAGTGGATCTCGGGGGCGCGGCCGCGGACGCTGCCCAACGCGGTGGCGCCGGTGGTCGCGGGCACCGGCGCGGCGGCCTGGCTGCACTCGGCCGTGTGGTGGAAGGCGCTGCTGGCGCTGACCGTCGCGGTCGCGCTGATCATCGGCGTCAACTACGCCAACGACTACTCCGACGGCATCCGCGGCACCGACGACGAGCGGGCCGGCCCGGTGCGGCTGGTCGGCTCGCGGCTGGCGAGCCCGCGGTCCGTGCTGGCCGCCGCGGTGACCGGGTTGACGGTCGGCGCGGCGGCCGGGTTGGCGCTGGCGCTGGTGAGCTCGCCGTGGCTGATCGTGGTCGGCGCCGCCTGCATCGCCGGGGCGTGGCTGTACACCGGCGGGTCAAAACCCTACGGCTACTTGGGTTTTGGCGAGGCCGCGGTGTTCGTCTTCTTCGGCCTGGTCGCGGTGCTCGGCACCGAGTACACGCAGGCGCTGCGGGTGGACTGGGTGGGCCTGGTGCTGGCGGTGGCGATCGGGGCGCTGTCGTCGTCGGTGCTGGTGGCCAACAACCTGCGGGACATCCCGACCGATGCGCGGTCGGGCAAGATCACCCTGGCGGTTCGGCTGGGCGATGCGCGCACCCGGGCGCTGTATCAGGCGCTGCTGGCGACGGCCGGGGTGTTGACGCTGGCGCTGATGCTGGCGACGCCGTGGTGCGCGGCGGGGCTGGTGGCCACGCCGCTGGCCCTGCGCGCAGCGCGGCCGGTCCGGTCCGGGCGCGGCGGGCCGGAGCTGATCCCGGTGCTGCGCGACACCGGGCTGGCGATGATCGTGTGGGCGGTCGCGGTCGCCGCGGCGTTGGCGCTGGCCGGGCGTTGAGTGTGCGCTCAGGGCGTCGAGCGTGCGCTCAGGGCGTCGAGCGTGCGCTCAGGGTGGAGTTGAGCGCCGGATCCCGCCGCACGTTCACACCGGAAGCCGCCGATGCACACTCGACGGGAGGCGGCCTACGATCCGATAACAACACCGCCTACCGAGGACCACAATGAACCAGATCGCCACGACCAGTGGGCCCAAGAGCATCGGACTGCTCAGTGTCGGGGCGTACCGGCCCGAGCGCGTCGTCACCAATGACGAGCTGTGCCGCACCATCGACTCCTCCGACGAGTGGATCTACTCGCGAACCGGGATCAAGACCCGCCGCTTCGCCGCCCGCGACGAATCCGCCGCGTCCATGGCGATTGCCGCCGGCCGGGAGGCGATCGGGAAGGCCGACCTCACGGCGGGCGACATCGACGGCGTGATCGTCGCGACCAGCACCCATTTCCTGCAGACCCCGGCCTGCGCCCCCGAGGTCGCGACGGGCCTGGGCGCCACGGGTGTGCCCGCCTTCGACATCTCGGCCGGATGCGCCGGCTTCGGGTACGCGATCGGCGTGGCGGCCGACATGATCCGCGGCGGGAGCGCCGGCAAGGTGCTGGTCATCGGCTCGGAGAAACTGTCGCCCACGATCGACATGCAGGACCGCAGCAACTGCTTCATCTTCGCCGACGGCGCCGCCGGGGTGGTGGTGGGCGAGACGCCGGTTCAGGGCATCGGGCCGACCATCGCGGGCAGCGACGGCGAGCAGGTGAAGGCCATCCGCCAGGACATCGACTGGATCGACTACATGGACGACCCGACGGGCCCCCGCCCCTTCCTGCGGCTCGAGGGCAGCGCGGTGTTCCGCTGGGCGGCCTTCGAGATGGGCAAGGTCGGCCGGCAGGCGATGGACGCGGCGGGCATCCGGCCCGACGAGGTCGACGTGTTCATCCCGCACCAGGCCAACAGCCGGATCAACGAGGTCCTGGCCAAGAACCTGGAGCTGCGACCGGACGCGGTCATCGCCAACGACATCGAGCACACCGGAAACACGTCCGCGGCCTCCATTCCCCTGGCGATGGCCGAGCTGCTGGCGACCGGGGCGGCCAAGGCCGGCGACCTCGCGCTGCTGCTCGGGTACGGCGCGGGCCTGAGCTACGCCGCCCAGGTCGTGCTGATGCCGAACGGGTGAGGGCTCACCCGTCGGGGCCGGGGCCGTCGTCGGGGTCGGCCACCGCCTCGCCGCGCAGCCGGGCCTGCAGCTGTTCGCGTTCGACGCGCCGGCGTTCGCCGGCCACGGCCAGCGCCGCGGTGGCGCGCCGGCGCAGCGGGGCGAACAGCCAGATGCCCAGGGGCATCGCGATGATCAACGCGAACAACGCCGCCACGACAATCGGGAACTGGGTGACCCCGAGCAGTCGCGCGATCCCGTAGATCGCGGCGGCGAGGACGACGAACAGCAGCAGCCGCGCCGCGGCATACACCAGAACGTCGACGACGACGCGGTTTCGGCCGGGCTCGGCCGCGTGGTCGCTAGGCTCCTCTGACACGGGTCGAGCCTACGGCGCGGGTATATTCGCTCGAAGGAGGTGTTGAGTGCTCTACCTGCTGCTCGTCCTGGTGTTGGGGACGCTGGTCTACATTGGCTGGCGCGCGGCCCGGTCCCAGACCCACCGGCCGAAGACCCGCGTCATCGGACCCGACGACGATCCAGAGTTCTTGCGGCGGTTGGGAAACGGCGACAACAACCCCCTTTAGGCGACACCCGGATTGCGCTCGCCGGGGAACCCGTCGGCGACGACGGCGGCCAGCTCGGTGATCGCCTCGCGGGTACCGCGCCGCAGCAGATCCAGGTTGATCTCGGCGCCCTCTTCGAGGTGGGGGTCGAACGGTAACAGCCGCACCGCGCGGCAGCGCCGCGAGAAGTGATCGACCACCTTGTTCATGTCGACCTTGCCGGTGCGTGACCGCACCGCGTTGATGACCGCGATCGAGTCGCGGACCTTCTCCTGGTGGCCGTGGGCGTCCAGCCAGTCCAGCGTCGCCGAGGCGCTGCGCGCGCCGTCGATGGATCCGGAGCTGACCACGATCAGCAGGTCGGCCCGGTCCAGCACCGCCGACATCACGGAATGCAGCAGCCCGGGACCGCAGTCGGTGAGCACCAGGCCGTAGTAGCGCTCCAGGACGTCCAGGGTGCGGGTGTAGTCCTCGGCGCTGAACGCGTCCGAGATGGCCGGGTCGCTTTCCGATGCCACGATCTCCAGCCCGCTGGGCCCCTTCGAGGTGTAGCGGCGGACATCGCTGTAGCGCTCGATGCTGCCCGCGTCGTGCAGCAGCTGGCGCACGGTGGCCGACGTCTCCAGCGGGATCTTCTGGCTCAGCGTGCCGTGATCGGGGTTGGCGTCCAGCGCCACCACCCGGTCGCCGCGGATCGAGGCGAAGGTGGCCCCCAGCGTCGCGGTGATCGTGGTCTTGCCCACGCCACCCTTCAACGACAGCAGCGCGACCCGGTAGGAACCGCGCAACGGCCGGTTGACCTGGGCCACCAGGTTGTTGTAGCGGGCGGCCCGCGGGCTCTCCCCGAGGTTGATCAGATGACCGGACAGCTCGTAGAGCAGCCGTCGCCAGCCCTCCGAAGGCGGCGGCTTGACCGGCCGCAGCAGCACGCCCGTGGACAGCTCCGGATAGGGCGTGTGCGGGACGTGCTCGGGGCGGTACGGGGCCGCTTGGGCCTCCGCGGGCGGCGCGTCGGCCGGGCCGTTGTAGTAGGCGCCGAAGGCCGTCGGGTCGACGCGCGGGATGCCGGTGACCGGCGTGGGATCCCAGGGCGGCATTCCGGCACGGGCCGCCGTCGGCGCCGCCGTCGTCTCGTGCTTCTCGGGCCCGGGGACCCGCCGCTCGGTGCGGAACCCGGCGAAGGCCCGCGTCGGCGCGTCGCCGGAGTCGGCCGACGATTCGCCGGCCTGCTCGGTGGGCTCCTTCGGCTGTTGAGCCCTCAGCTCTGTGGTCGGATGTTCGGGCGCCCCCACGCTCGGCTGGTCGGACACGTGCACTCCCCCTTGTTGCAGTTTTCTTGGGTCGGTTGCTAGCTGTCAGCCCACGCCGGCATAAGAATGCAGGCCCACAGTCACCAGATTAACGAAGAACAAGTTGAAGACCATGGCCACGAAGCCCACCACGTTGATCCATGCGGCCTTCCTGTCCCGCCATCCGGCGGTCGACCTGGCGTGCAGATAGGCCGCGTATACCACCCACGCCACGAACGAAACCGTCTCCTTGGGGTCCCAGCCCCAGTACCTGCCCCAGGCCTGCTCGGCCCAGATCGCGCCGAAGATGACGCCGAAACCGAACACCGGGAACGCGAAGATCGTGGTCCGGTAGGCGATGCGGTCCAGGGTCTGCGCGTCGGGGAATCGCCGCACCACCCGTGCCAGCGCGCCCTCGGCGTCCGGCCCGCCCAGCCGCGAGGTGCGCAGCAGGAACAGGATGCTGGCGATGCCGGCGACCAGGAAGACCCCGGAGCCGAGGCTGACCACCGACACGTGAATGGGCAGCCAGTAGGACTGCAGCGCCGGCATCACCGGGGCGGCGTTGGTGTACAGCCAGCGCCCGGAGACGGTCAGCAGGATCAGGACCGGCAGCAGCAGGAACACCCACAGCGGGCGGTGTTGCGGGCGGCGCAGCACCAGGGCGCCGGCGACCAGGCCGCAAAAGCAGGTCAGGTTGATGAACTCGTACATGTTGCCCCACGGCACCCGCAGGGTGGCCAGGCCGCGCAGCACGATGCACGCCAGCAGCAGCCCGATGCCCAGGTAGACGACGGCCATCCCGGCCCGCCCGGCGCGTTCGTCGAACGGCCGGCCCCCGACGTCGTCGACGATGCCGGGGGTGGCGGCGTCGGCGGCCACCGAACCCGCCAGGATCCGCTCGCGCCGGTCGGCGCGGCGGCCGCCGGCGTAGGCCAGCTCCACCGCCAGCAGCAACAGCGCGACGACCAGGGCCACCACCGCCGAGGTGAACGCCCAGTCCGAGTAGCGCGCCAGTTCGACGTTGACGTGCAGGGTGTTCATGTGACGTCCACCTCGGAGCTCCTTCGCGACGCCGGGGACTCGCCGAGATCGGCAACCAACCGCTCGGACAGCTTGTCGAACTCCTCCCCCCAGCCGGAGTTGTCGGTGCGCGCCAGGCCGCCCAGCTCGACGTTCACCGTACCCGGCCCGGCCTCGTCGGTGACCGGCGTCAGGCGCACCCACACCCGGCGCCGCCGCACCAGCAACGAGACCAGCAGCCCGGCCATCATCGCGATGGCGAACACCAGCACCCACCTCTGGCCGGGGTCGTGGGACACCTGCAGGTTGACGAACGGCACCGCGCCGTCGAACCGGACGACGGTGCCCGCCGCCGGGCCCCGGTCGATCCTGACCTCCTGGCCGGCGCGCAGGTTGACCCTCGCCTCCTTGGTCAGCCGGCCCTGCTGGATCAGCCGCGGATCCAGGGTGAACAGCGATTGGGGCCGGCCGGTGTCCAGGCCGGTGTCGCCGCGGTAGATGTCGACGGCGACGGCGGGGGCGTTCAGGGCCGGGAACCGCGACGACAGCAGCGCGCCGTCCAGCTGCTCGGTCGGCGCCAGCAGGCCCTGGATGGCGATCTCGTGGTTGCGGCGCTCGGCGGGGTCGGGGTAGCTGCCGGCGGGCGGGTCGATGCGCACCACGCCCGACGACAGCAGGGTCAGCGGGTTGTCGGGCCGCCATTGCACGGTCGACGTCCGGGTCTGACCGTCCGGGAAGGTGACGGTGAAGGTGGGCGCGTAGCCGTGGCCCTGCAGGTACACCCGGTCGCCGCCGACCCGCAGCGGGTGGTTGACCTCCAGCCGGTAGGGCCGCCAGCTGTTGGCCGCCAGGTCACGGCCGGCCTGATAGTCGATGTCGGCGGCGAACGAGGTGGCCTGACCCGACTGCAGGTAGTGTGCCTGAAAGTCGTTGACGCGGATGCAGATTGGGTGCAGCGAGGTGCCGTCGACGGTGTTGCCGGCGCGGAACGAGTCGAACGCGGCGGGCGACGCCGAGCAGAAGCCGGGGCCGCCGTCGGCGATGACGATGACGTTGCCCTCGTAGCCGAACAGCTTGCCGACGGCCACCGCGACCAGCAGGCCCAGCAGCGCGAAGTGGAAGACCAGGTTGCCGAATTCGCGCAGATAGCCCTTCTCGGCCGACACCTCGACGGATTCTCCCGTCGGGTCCTCGTGGTGGCGGATGGCCGTGCGCCAGCCGCGCAGCCGGCGGCTGATGGTGTTCGCCAGGCGGTTCAGCTCCCCGGGCTCGGCGACGATCCGGGTGCTCGCGTGCTTGGGCAGCCGGGCCAGGTTGCGTGGCGCCGCGACGGGTGTGGCGCGCAGGCTGCGGGCGTGCTCGATGGTCCGCGGGGTCAGGCAGCCGACCAGGGACACGAACAGCAGCACGTAGATGGCGGTGAACCAGAAGCTGGAGAACACGTCGAAGGCCTGCAGCCGATCCAGCCACGGGCCGATCGTCGGATGCGCGGCCAGATAGTCGGCGACCTTGCCGGCGTTGAGGTTGCGCTGCGGCAGCAGGGCGCCGGGTATCGCACCGAGCGCGAGCAGGCACAGCAGCACCAGCGCGGTGCCCATCGAGGTCAGCGCGCGCCAGGCGTTGCGCGCTGTGGCGAGCAGACGCAAAAGTCCCCCAAAACGCGGCGTTTTGGGGACTTTTGCGTCTGCTCGCGCCACTAGACCGGCAGCCTCACGTCGGACACGAACGCGTCGCGCAGCCAGGAGATGAAGTCGTTCCACACCCCGGTGACCAGCAGGGCGCCCACCGCGATCAGCAGCGCGCCGCCGAAGATCTGGATGGCCCGGGTGTGCCGGCGCAGCCAGCCCAGGCCCGCCACCGCGCCCGCCGAGCCGAACGCCAGCAAGATGAAGGGGATCCCCAGCCCCAGGCAGTACGCGACCACCAGCGCGACGCCGCGCGCGACGTTGGCGCCCTCGGTGGCCGAGGCGACGGTGATCACGCCGGTCAGCGTCGGCCCCAGGCACGGCGTCCAGCCGAGCCCGAACACCGCGCCCAGCACCGGCGCCCCGGCCACCGTCGTGAACCGGCGCGGGCTGAACCGGGCCTCGCGCTGCAAAACCGGCACGAGGCCGACGAACACCAGCCCCATCACGATGGTCAGCACGCCCCCAACCCGTTGCAGCGCAAGCTGATTGGTGATCAGCGTGGTGGTCATGCCGAGGACCGCGACGGTGCCCAGCAAGAAGACGGTGGTGAACCCGGCCACGAACAGCGCCGCGGACCCGGCGACCCGCCACCGGGCCGACGGCGGGGCCTTCACCGCGCCCGGCGGCGGCTGCTCGTCCACGCCCACGACGGCGGCCAGATACGACAGGTAGCCCGGCACCAGCGGCACCACGCACGGCGAGGCGAACGACACCAGCCCGGCCAGCAGGCACACGCCCAGCGCCACCAGCAGCGGGCCGGCGGCGGCGATCTCGGTGAACCCGGTCACTCTTTGGCCACCCGCTGCACCACCGGCTGCAGGTCCTGGGCCAGCAGTTCGCGCAGGAACACCGCCGCGACCCGGTGCTGGCGGTCCAGCAGCAGCGTGGACGGGATGACCGTGGTGGGGTACTTGCCGCCGAAGGCGATCAGGGTGCGCATCGCCGGGTCGTAGATCGACGGGTACGTCACATGCCGGTCGTCGACGAAGTCCAGCGCCGCCTGGCGGTTGTTGTCGCGGGCGTCGATGCCGAGAAAGGCCACCCCGGAGGCCCGGGTGGCGTCGTAGACCTGCTGCAGCTGGCCGACCTCGGCGCGGCACGGCCCGCACCACTGCCCCCAGACGTTGACGACGACGACGTTGCCGGCGAAGGGGGCGTCGCTCAGCGAGATGGTGTGCGCCGGGTCCGCGAGGTCCGGCCCGGACAGCGGGCCGGGGCGGCCGCGGCTGGCCGGCGGGTCGTAGAGGATGTCGGTCTTGCCGCCCGGCGACACGAACTCGAAGGTGCCGCCCTGCGCCACCGCGTCGCGGCCGGAGCAGCCCGCGCAGCCCGCCAGCAGTAGGGCCAGCGCCGCCCCGGCCATCACCAGCCGCCTCATGATGCGGGGCCTCATGATGCGGGGCCTCATGATGCGGGTTGGAAGTACTCGACGTCGACCAGCCGGTCGCCCTCGTAGACCAGCGTGGTCACCGAGGCCAGCCCGCACTGCCGTCGCCGCGGGTCGTGCCAGAGCCGCTTGCCGGTCAGGTGCAGCCGCACCGTCCACACCGGCAGCTGGTGGCTGACGCACACCACCTCATGGCCGGCGGCCCGGGCGCGCGCCTTGTCCACCGCGGTCGTCATCCGGGCGGCGATCTCGGTGTACGGCTCGCCCCAGGACGGGGTGAACGGGTTGCGCAGCTGCCACCAGAACCTCGGGTCCCGCCAGGCGCCGTCACCGGGGCCCACGCGGCGGCCCTGGAAGAAGTTCGTCGATTCGATCAGGTCGGGGTCGGTGTCGACGGTCAGGTCGTGCCTCGCGGCGATGGGCGCCGCGGTCTCCTGGGCCCGCTGCAGCGGCGAGGAGATCACCGCGACGACGTCGCGACCGGCCAGCGCGTCGGCGACCGCCTCCGCCTGCGCCCGGCCCGCCTCGGACAGGTGGAAGCCGGGCAGCCGGCCGTAGAGGATCCCGCTGGGGTTGTGCACCTCGCCGTGGCGGACCAGATTGACCCGGGTGTGCTCGGCCATCAGGCCTCCCCCGGCGTGGCCGCGGCGGCCGCTCGAGCGGCGCCGGGCAGCGCGGCGGCGATCCGGTCGAACGCGTCGTCGTCCAGGGCCGCCGAGACGAACCACGCCTCGAAGGCGCTGCACGGCGGGTAGACGCCGGCGTCCAGCAGCGCGTGGAAGAACGGCGGGAAACGCCAGGTTTGGCTGGCCCGCGCGGACGCGAAATCGGTGATCGGCGCCTCGGAGAAGAACACGCTGAGCATGTTGCCGGCCCGCGGAATCTGGTGCGGCACACCGGCTTTCGTCAGCGCCCCGGACAGCAGGCCGGCCAGCCGGTCGGCGTTGGCGTCCAGCTTGGCGTAGACCGCGTCGTCGGCGGCGCGCAGCGTCGCCAGCCCGGCGGCCATGGCCACCGGATTGCCGGACAGCGTGCCGGCCTGATACACCGGCCCCAGCGGGGCCAGCCGCTCCATCACCTCGGCGCGCCCCCCGAACGCGGCGGCCGGCAGCCCGCCGCTCATCACCTTGCCGAAGGTGAACAGGTCGGCGTCGACGGGATCGATTCCGTACCAACCGCTTCGGCTGACCCGGAAGCCGGTCATCACCTCGTCAACGATCAGCAGCGCGCCGTGCTGCGCGGTGATGGCGCGCAGCGCCGCGTTGTAGCCGGAGCCGGGCGGGACGACGCCCATGTTGCCGGGGCTGGCCTCGGTGATCACCGCGGCGATCTGGTCGCCGTGCTGGTCGAACGTCTCTCGCACGACGTCAATGTCGTTGTAGGGCAACACGATTGTGTCGGCCGCAGCGGCCCCGGTGACCCCGGGCGAGGACGGCAGGCCCAGCGTCGCGACCCCCGAGCCCGCGTCGGCGAGCAGCGCGTCCACGTGCCCGTGGTAGCAGCCGGCGAACTTGACGATCTTGGCCCTGCCGGTGAAGCCGCGGGCCAGCCGGACCGCGCTCATGGTGGCCTCGGTGCCGGAGTTCACCAGCCGGATCCGCTCGACGGGCGGCACCCGGCCGATGATCTCGGCGGCCAGCCGGGTCTCCGCCGGTGTCGGCGCCCCGAACGACAGTCCCGTCGCCGCCGCCTTGGCGACCGCGTCGACGACGGACGGGTGCGCGTGGCCCAGGATCATCGGGCCCCACGAGCAGACCAGGTCGACGTAGCGGTTGCCGTCGGCGTCGGTGAGGCGGCAGCCGCGCGCCTCGGTGATGAACCGGGGGGTGCCGCCCACCGCCGCGAAGGCGCGCACCGGCGAGTTCACCCCGCCCGGAATGACCGCGCAGGCCTCCTCGAACAGCTTCGCGGAGGCGCGCACGGCTCCCCCGGTGCGCGGGGTGGCCTGGTCGGTGCTGCCCATGACGACTAGTGTCCCAGCCTCCGCGGGGTGGCCAACTACAGGGTGTAGCAGGAGCGGGCTCGCGGCTTGCCGGGCGCGGGTTGAAGTCGGCGGGGGCCGACGAGTTGGATTAGCGTCATGCAACTCCCACAAGGACTCGCCCGCTTCAACCGTCACGTGACCAACCCCATCCAGCGGATGTGGGCCGGCTGGCTCCCGCCGTTCGCGATCGTCGAGCACGTCGGACGCCGCTCGGGCAAGCCATACCGCACCCCGGTGAACGCGTTCTACACCACCGTCGACGGGAAACCCGGCGTGGCGATCGTGCTGACCTACGGCCCGGACCGCGACTGGCTGAAGAACCTCAAGGCGGCCGGGGGCGGCCGGATGCGCCGCAACGCCAAGAGCTTCGGCATCGCCGACCCGCGCGTGGTCAGCAAGGCCGAGGCGGCACCGCACGTGCAGCGCGCGTGGCGGGCCGCGTTCGCCCGGCTGCCGTTCGAGCAGGTGGTGCTGCTCACCAAGACCGACTGACGGTGGTCGCCCCGCGCCGCGGCGGCTGCGGCTGATGCGCATCACCAAGATCCTGGAACGGCCGGTCGGGCTGCGCGCCGGCCCGGGCGGCGGCCCGGCCAACGCTGTGGTCGACTTCTCCGCCCACACCGTGTCCCTGGTCGCGGTGTTCACCGACGTGGTCAGGGCCGGAAGGCCGGTGGTCGGGGTCGCCTTCGACTCGATCGGCCGGTTCGCGCAGAGCGGGATCCTGCGCGACCGGATGATCCCGCGCCTGGCCGCCGCCTCCCCTGACGCGCTGCTGGACGATTCGGGGCGGGTCGACCCGGCCGCCGTGCTTTCGTGTGCGCTGGCCGACGAGAAGCCCGGCGGTCACGGGGACCGGGCCGCGGCCGCCGCGGCGTGCGAGCTGGCCTGCTGGGACCTCAACGCGAAACTCGCCGACGAGCCCGCCTGCCTGACCATCGCGCGCCACTTCGGGCGGGAGCCGGCCGCGTCGGTGCCGGTGTACGCCGCCGGCGGCTACTACCACGCGGGCCGCGGCCTCGACGCCCTGCGCGGCGAGATGCGCGGCTACCTCGACCTGGGCTACGACGCGGTCAAGATGAAGATCGGCGGCGCGCCGCTGCCCGAGGACCTGGCGCGCGTCGAGGCCGTCGTCGACGTCGTCGGCGCCGCCTACCGGGTCGCCGTCGACGCGAACGGCAGGTTCGACCGGCCCGCGGCGCTACGGTGGGCGGCGGCGCTGGGCGGCTACGGCCTGCGCTGGTTCGAAGAGCCCGGCGACCCACTGGATTTCGAGCTGAACCGCGCGGTGACGGCCTGTTACGACGGCGCGGTCGCCACCGGGGAAAACCTGTTCTCGGTGCCCGACGTGACCAACCTGGTCCGGTACGGCGGCATGCGGCCGGGCCGCGACGTCTTCCAGATGGACGCCGGCCTGAGCTACGGGCTGAGCGAATACGCGCGGATGCTCGAGGTGCTCGAGTCCAACGGCTTCGACCGCCGGTTCGCCTTCCCGCACGGCGGGCACCTGATCAACCTGCACATCGCCGCCGGGCTGGGGCTGGGCGGCTGCGAGTCCTATCCGGGGGTGTTCGCGCCCTTCGGCGGCTACCCCGACGGCTGCACCCTGTCCGCCGGGCGGGTCGCGCCGACCGACGCACCGGGCTTCGGGCTGGAGCAGAAGGCCGGCCTGGCCGAATTGATCGCCGAACTGACGGCCTGACCCCGGGAGCATGCGGATGAAGATCGCGGTAATCGGCTGCGGCGCAATGGGTTCCATCTACGCCGCCAGGCTCGCCGCTGCCGGCAACGACGTCCTTGCCGTCGACCCCGACCGGCCCAGCATCGAGCAGATGAACCGGCACGGGCTGCGGGTCACCGGCCCCGGCGGCGCCGACGACCAGGTGGTGCCGCTGCGGGCGAGCACCACCGCCCCGGCCGAGGCGATGGACCTCATCGTGCTCGCCGTCAAGGCCGCGAACGTGAAAGACGGTGCGCGGCAAGCGCTTCCGATGCTGGGTCCGGACACCCCGGTGCTGACCATCCAGAACGGTCTCGGGTCCGCCGAGACCGTCGCCGCCGTCGTCGGCGAGCAGCGCGTGGCGGTCGGCATCGCCAGCGGGTTCGGTGCCGCGCGGGTGGCTCCCGGGCACGTGCGGCACAACGCGATGCGGGCCATGCGCTTCGGCGCCTACTCGTCGCTGCCGCACGCGACGGTCGAGTCGATCGCGAAAGCCTGGGCCGACGCGGGATTCGACGCCGCCGCCGTCACCGACATCGCCGCCATGCAGTGGGAGAAGCTGATCTGCAATGCCGCCTACAGCGCGCCGTGCGCGCTGACCGGGATGACGGTGGGCCAGGTGATGGACGACCCGGAGATGGGCCAAGTCAGCCGGGCGGCGGCGACGGAGGCCTGGACCGTCGCCCGCGCCTCAGGCATCGCGGTCGCCGTCACCGATCCCGTCGCGCACGCCCGCGCCTTCGGCGCACAGATGCCCAACGCCAAGCCGTCGGCGCTGCTGGACCACGAGGCGCGCCGGGTCAGCGAGATCGACGTCATCAACGGGGCGGTGCCCCGCCAGGGCGCCAAGGTCGGCATCGAGACGCCCGTGAACGCGACATTGACCGCGGTGGTCAAGGCCGTGGAAAGGCAGTGGGGCGCCGGCTGACCGGGCTGGACGCCAGCGCCGAGATCGACGCCAGCGTGTAGCTCACTCGATGTTTTCCACGCTGGCGTCGATTTCGGCGGTGGGCGAGGAGGGCGCCACGCCGATCCGGCCGCGGGCACGAGTGGCGAAGTACAGCCCGATGACCACCGCCCAGGACAGCAAGCCGAGCCAGAGCTGGCTGCGCGCCGAGCGGTCGAACGCCATCTGCACCAGCATCGCCGTGACCGCGGCGAGGGTGAACACCGACAGCACCGGGAAGAGCCACATCTTCACCCGCAGCTTCTCCGGCGGGGTGCGGCGGCGAAGGATGATTTGCGACAGCGCGATCAGCCAGTAGACGAACAGGATGACGGCACCCGACGAGTTGAGCAGGAACAGGAACACCGTGCCCGGCGCGAGCCACGCCATCACGACGCAGCCGAATCCGACGGCCGACGAACACAGGATGGCGACGTGGGGGACGCCGCGCCGGCTGAGCTTGGTCAGCCGCACCGGCGCCTCCCCCCGGGCGGCGACCACGAACAGCATGCGCGACGCCGTGTACAGGCCCGAGTTAAGGCAGGACAGCACCGCGGTGAGCACCACCGCGTTCATCAGCTGATCCGCGCCGGGCAGACCCATGTGTTTGAGCGCCGCGACATATGGCGAGGCGCCCACCTCCACCGAATTCCACGGCAGGATCACGACGAGCAGAAAGACCGAACCGACGAAGAACACCCCGATGCGCGCGACCACCGATCGCGTCGCCCGCTGGACGGCGAGCTCGGGGTCGCGGCTCTCGGCGGCGGCGACGGTGACGATCTCGGCGCCCACCATGGAGAAGATCACCACCACGATGGCGGCGAAAACCGCACCGACGCCGTGCGGGAAGAAACCGCCGTGCGACGTGAGGTTGGAAAAATCCGTGTTATGCCCGGGCAGGAACCCGAGGGCGAACACCGAGCCGACTGCAAGGAACACCGCGATGGTCGCGACTTTGATTCCGGCGAACCAGAATTCGAATTCGCCGAACGACGTCACCGAGAACAGGTTCGTCGCGGTCATCAGCAGCATCAGGCACAGCGAAAGCAGCCACAACGGGGCGTGGAACCAGTAGCCCAGCACCTTCCCGCCGGCGACCGCCTCGAACCCGACCACGATCACCCAGAAGTACCAATACAGCCACGCGACCGAAAACCCCGCCCAGCCACCAAGCGCGGTTCCCGCGTAGTCGGCGAACGATCCGGTCGACGGGTTCGCCGCGGCCATCTCGCCCAGCATCCGCATCACCAGAATGATCAGCAGGCCGCACAGCGCGTACGTCAGGAACGCGGCGGGCCCGGTGTCCCGGATCACCACGCCCGACCCGACGAACAATCCGGCGCCGATCACACCGCCGAGCGCGATCATGCTCAGCTGCCGCTGCGACAGCCCTTGGCGGAGTTGGGTGCCTCCCATGACAGTGATTATTCAGGTGCTTGCCGCCACCACGGCTCTATTGACAGCATGTCATCATGGCATGTGATGCTATGCTGTCAATCATGCGGACCACGGTGACATTGGATGACGACACGCTCGTCGTCATCAGGCGGCTGATGCGTACGCGCAACGTGTCGTTCAAGCAGGCTCTCAACGATGCCATCCGGCAAGGCGCACAGCGGCAACCGGCTCCCGCGGTTTTCGAAACGCGAACAGCGGATTTGGGTGTGCCGTCGGTCAACCTGGACCGGGCCCTGCAGATCGCCGGCGAACTCGAGGACGAGGAACTGATGCGACGACAGCGCCGCCGCGCATGAGGATCGTCGACGCCAATGTCTTGCTGTACGCCGTAAACACCGCCGCAGACCACCACGGGGCCTCACGCCGCTGGCTTGACGGCGCGCTGTCCGGCGGAGACACCGTCGGCCTGGCGTGGGTGCCGCTACTCGCATTCGTGCGATTGACGACTCGTCATGGGCTTTTTCCTTCGCCCCTGACCGCCGACGAGGCAATGGCTCAGGTGCTTAATTGGTGCACCGCACCAGGGGCCCTCATCGTGGAGCCGACACCGCGCCATGGCGACGTGCTATCCGGGCTGCTGTCGCAGGTCGGCGCGGGAGGAAATCTCGTCAACGACGCGCACCTGGCCGCTTTGGCGATTGAGCACCGCGCACGAATAGTCAGTTACGACAGCGACTTCGGACGGTTCGATGGCGTGCGGTGGGAAACACCGGAGTCATTGCTGAACTGAGCCCGGTCGGCCTCAGAAATACAGGTCGCGCTCGCGGATCAGCGCCGTGGCGAGCACGCTGATCACCGCCGTCGCAACCAGATACCCGCACGCCAACCACGGCTTGCCGCCGGCCGCCGCGATCAGCGCGGTGAGGATCATCGGGGTGACCCCGGAGGCGTAGATGCCGGACACCTGGTAGACGAACGACAGCCCGGTGTAGCGAGTGCGGGTGGGATACAGCGCGGAATACAGCGTGCCCTGCGCGCCGTAGAGCAGCGCGTGCACCACACCGAACACCACGACCATCGCCAGCCCGAACCAGAGCAGGTTCCGGGTGCCGAACAGAGCGAACGCGGGGAAGGCCGCCAGGCCGTAGCAGACCACGCCCGCCAGGTACACCCGCCGCGCGCCGAGGCGGTCGGTCAGCGCCCCCGACACGGGCAGCAGCACCGCCATCAACAGCGCGGCGATGGTCACCACCACCAGGACCGGCACCCGGTGCAGACCCAACGCGCCGGTGGCGTAGCTGATCGCGAAAACGCCCCAGGTGTTGAACGCCGAACCCTCCGCCCAGCGAGACAGCAACCCCAGCACCGTGTTTCGCCTGGAGCGCGGTTCGCGAACGATGTCGCGAATCGGCACGGTGGCCTCGGCCTCGGCCGCGCGCAGCTCGCGGAAGGCGGGGGTTTCCTCGACGCGCAACCGCACCACGATGCCGATCGCGACGAGCACCACGCTCAGCAGGAACCCGATTCGCCAGCCGTAGGCCAGAAACCTGTTCTGCCCCAACACAATCTGTAAGAACGCGAATATGCCTGTGCCCAAGGCCAATCCGAGGGCCAGGCCGACCTGGGGAACGGCCCCGAAGCGGCCGCGCCGCCCGCCCGGGCTGTGCTCGACGGCCAGCAGCACCGCGCCGGCCCACTCGCCGCCGAGCGCGAAGCCCTGCAGGATGCGCAGCACCAACAGCAGGATCGGCGCCCAGGCGCCGATCTGCGCGGCGGTGGGCAGCGCCCCGATCAACGCCGTCGCGCCGCCCATGATCAGCATGGTCAACGCCAGGCTGCGCTTGCGACCGATCCGGTCGCCGATGTGGCCGAACACCAGACCGCCGACCGGCCGCATGACGAATCCGACGGCGAACGTCGCGAACGCCAGCAGGGTGCCGACCAGCGTGCCGGCGTCGGGGAAGAACACCTTGTTGAACACCAGGCCGGCCGCGGTGGCATAGAGGAAGAAGTCGTACCACTCGACGGTGGTGCCCAAAAGGCTTGCGGCGACGACGATCCGCAGGCGCCGTCGTCGCTGAACGTCCGATTCGAGGTGAGGTTCCGGCGCCGCCACCCCCGTGGCGGGCAACGTCGTCGCCATGGCTAGTGCGCCGAGGCGACCGCGAACGGCGTCGACGGCGCCGGGCGCGACCGGCGGTTGGGGTGCCGCCACAGGCCCGCCCGCTCCAGCAGCGGCAGCACACCCTCGCCGAACCAGTAGGCCTCTTCCAGGTGCGGGTATCCCGACAGGATGAAGTGGTCGATGCCCAGCCGCGCGTATTCGGCCAGCCTCTCGGCGACCTCGGCGTGCGACCCGACCAGGGCGGTGCCCGCTCCCCCGCGCACCAGGCCCACCCCGGCCCACAGGTTGGGCGCGACCAGCAGGCGCTCGCTGCTGCCGCCGTGCAGCTCCAGCATGCGGCGCTGGCCCTCGGATTCGCTGCGCGCCAGGCTGGCCTGCACCCGCTGCACGTCCGCCGCATCGACGGCCGTCAGCAGCCGGTCGGCCTCCGCCCACGCCTCCTCGGAGGTCGGGCGGGTAATCACGTGAATTCGCAAGCCGTACCGCAGAACCCGGCCGGCGTCGGCGGCGAGCCCCCGAATCCAGTCCAGCTTCTGCCCGACCGCCGCCGGCGGCTCGCCCCAGGTGAGGTAGACGTCGGCGTGCTCGGCCGCCACCGGCCCGGCGGAGCCCGACGACCCGCCGAAGAACACCGCGGGGATCGGGTCGGGCGGGTTGTCCAGCCGCGCGCCCTCGACGCGGATGTGGTCTCCGGCGAAAGTCACCGGCTCGCTCGAGGTCCACAGCCGCCGCACCACATGCAGGAACTCGGCGGTGCGGGCATAGCGCGACTGCTTGTCCAGGAAGTCCCCGTAGGCCCGTTGCTCGTGCGGTTCACCACCGGTGACGACGTTGAGCAGCAGCCGCCCGCCCGAGTGCCGCTGGAAGGTGCCGGCCATCTGCGCCGCCAGGGTGGGGCTGAGCAGCCCGGGGCGGAACGCGACCAGAAACTTCAGCGTCTCGGTGCCCTCGATCAGCATTGCCGTCGTCAACCAGGCGTCCTCACACCACAATCCGGTGGGTGTGAGCACCGCCTCGAAGCCGTTGTCCTCGGCGGCCGCGCAAATCTGGTGCAGATAGCGCAAAGTCGCGGGCCGATCGCCATGCATCGCCGTGCCGTGGCCGCCCGCGACCAGGTTCCGGGAATCGCCGTACGTCGGCAGAAACCAATGAAATGCCAAGCCCATTCGAGCATCCTGCAAAACATCGGCAGGCGGTGCGAGGCTTGAAACCGCCGAGATTCCAACTCGGCCGCCAGCGCCGCCACGGGCGCGGCGTCTTCGGTTGCGGCAGAGCGCGATACGGGCCCCGCAAAGATCACCGCCTCGTGACCGTGAGATCACACCAGATCACGCAATGCTTGCAATTCGGCGTGGCTCGGCCGGGAATGTGTGCTCGGCGCGGCATTATTGCGATCATGCCGAACCTGACCCGTCGTGCCATGTTGCGTATGGGCGTCGGAGCCAGCGCGGGAGCCGCCGGAGTGTGGGCGTTGAGCGCCCTCCTGGATCCGCTCGAGTCGCGCGCCGCGACATTGCCGCAAGCTCCCGCACCGTTCGAGCCCTCGGCGGCGGGCAGCACCCTGTCGAACAGGCTGACCGGCTCGTTCATCTCCGCGGCGCGCGGCGGGGTCAAGACGAACTGGGTGATCGCCCTGCCGCCCGGCCCGAACTCCCAGAGCGGGTCGTTGCGTCCGGTCATCGCCCTGCACGGCAAGGACGGCAACGCCAACATGGTGATCGACTGCGGCGCCGAGAAGGGGCTCGCCCAACTGGTCAAGGAGGGCAGGCCGCCGTTCGCCGTGGTGGGGGTCGACGGCGGCAGCAACAGCTACTGGCATCGCAGGGCCTCGGGCGAGGACCCGGGCGCGATGGTGCTCGAGGAGCTGCTGCCCATGCTGTCCTCGATGGGCTTCGACACGTCCCGGGTGGGCTTCATGGGGTGGTCGATGGGCGGCTACGGCGCGCTGCACCTGGGCGCCCAGCTGGGCCCGGCACGCACCGCCGGGATCTGCGCGATCAGCCCGGCGCTGTACACGTCGTACACCGCAAGCGCCCCCGGCGCGTTCGACAGCTACGACGACTGGGTGCAGAACAGCGTGATGGGCCTGCCGGCCCTGTCGCAGATCCCGCTGCGCGTGGACTGCGGCACCGGGGACCGGTTCTATTTCGCCACCCGCCAATTCGTCAACCAGCTGAAAAAGCCTCCGGCGGGCAGCTTTTCGGACGGGGGACACGACATGGACTATTGGCGCGCGCAATTGCCCGCCGAGCTAGCCTGGATGGCGTCCTAGCCAGAGGCCGATGACGATCCCGCAGAACCAGCCCGCAGGCCGCCAAGTGGAGCGGCCGGTGAAGCGGACCGGATTCCGCCCGGACATCGAGGGCCTGCGCGCCGTCGCGGTGATCGCCGTCGTCGCCTACCACGCGGACATACCGGGCGTCGCGGGCGGTTACATCGGCGTGGACGTCTTCTTCGTCATCTCCGGCTTCCTGATCACCCGGATGCTCTGGCGCGAGGTGACCACCAACGGCACCATCCGGCTCGGCCGCTTCTACGGGGCGCGGGCGCGACGGCTGCTGCCGGCCGCGGCCACCGTCGGGGTCGCCACCGCCGCCGCGGCGGCCGTGGTGCTGCCGCCGCTGCAGGCGCGCAGCGTCTTCGTCGACGGCATCGCCAGCGCCCTCTATGTCGGCAACTACCGGTTCGCCGGGCGGGGCACCGACTACCTGGCGTCCAACCTGCCGTCGCCGTTCCAGCACTACTGGTCGCTGGGCGTCGAGGAGCAGTTCTACCTGGTGTGGCCGATGCTGATCATCGGCACGGCGTGGGCCGTTCGGCGGCTGCCGCCGCTGCGCGGCCGCACATCCCCCGCAGGACCGTATGCGCTGGTCCTTGCGGCGGTGGCCGCGGCGTCGCTGGCGGCGGCCGTGCTGTGCACCCGCACCTCGCCGGCGTGGGCGTTCTTCTCGCTGCCCACCCGCGCCTGGGAGCTGGCCGCCGGCGGGCTGGTGGCCCTGTCGATCCGGCACTGGCGCCGGCTGCCGCTGCTGCCCGCGGCGATCGTGGGCTGCGGCGGCCTGGCCCTGATCGTGCTGACCTGCACCCAGCTGGGCCCGCACACCCCGTACCCCGGCACCGCGGCGCTGCTGCCGGTCCTGGGCACCGCGCTGGTGATCGGCGGCGGTTGTGTCACCGGCAGCCTCGGCGCCGGGCGCCTGCTGTGCCGGCCGATTATGCGGACGATCGGCCGAATCTCGTACTCGTGGTACCTGTGGCACTGGCCGGTGCTGCTGCTGATGCCGCCGTTGCTGGGCATGCCCGCGGGCCTGCCGGGCAGGCTGGCGGGGGCGGTCGTCTCGGCCGGGCTCGCCGTGCTCACCCTGCACCTGGTGGAAAACCCCGGCCGGTTCGCGGCCGCCCTGCGCCGGTCGGCGCGGACCAGCCTGGTCGTGGCCGGCGCCGCCAGCGCCGCCACGGCGGGCGCGTGCCTGCTGCTGCTGACGGCGATACCGGTGCCGGTCGGTCACGGCGGGGCCGCGCCGAAGGCCAACATCGTCGCGCTGCCCCCGGCGGCCGTGCCCGACCTCAGCCCGCAGGAGGCCGCGGTGCGCCAGGCCTTCGCGCAGGTGCGCGACGCGGTCGCGGCGTCGGCGAGCCTGGGACCCGTCCCGTCCAACCTGGACCCGTCGCTGGCCGCCGCGCCGGCCGACAAGGCGGCGGTGTTCGTCAACGGCTGCACGCGATCCTGGCGTGACGTCGGGCAAGCCGAGTGCGCTGGAGGTGACGCGGCTTCGCCGACGACCGTGGCCCTGGTCGGGGATTCGCACGCCGCCATGTGGTACCCGGCCTTCCAGCAGGTCGCCGAGCAGCGGCACTGGCGGCTCGAGACGCTGGCCAAGGTGACCTGCCCGCTGCAGGACCTGCACATCGTCAGCCCGTACCTGGGCCGCGAGTACACCGAGTGCGAGCAGTGGCGCGGCCAGATCATGGCGCGGCTGCAGGCCGAACGCCCGCGTCTTGTGGTGCTGAGCATGAGCCGGCGCTACGGCGCGGATTTCGGTTTCACGTCGTACGACCCGGCGTGGATCGACACCCTGGGCCGCACCGTCGCGCAGCTGCGCCAGATGGGCTCGACCGTCCTGGTGCTCGGGCCGGTCGCGGATCCGCGTTCCTCGGCGCCGGCCTGCCTGTCCGGGCACCTCGACAACGCCGCGGCGTGCGCGCCGCCGCGGCCCGACGCGGTCAACGGCGACGGGGTCGCGGCCGAGCGGACGGCGACGACGGGCGCCGGCGGCCAGTACGCGGATCTGACCGACCTGTTCTGCGCCCCCGCGCGCTGCCCGATGATCGTCGGCAACACCCTGGTGTTCCGCGACGACAACCACGTGACGACCGAGTACTCGCAGCTGCTGACGCCCGCGATGGGCGCGCTGACCGACCGCGCGGTGGCGAACGGATGAGCCGCCGATGAACTTCTTGCCGCAGTCGAACGTCTTATCAGTGAAGGGTTTTGGAGGTTTTCGGACATGACCACGCTGGTGCTGATCTGCATCGCCGCCGCCGCGCCCGTCGTCGGCGTCGGCCTGATGCAACTGCAGGCGCGCCTGGAGCAATGGGACTACGAACGGCACGCCGACGACTGACCCACACCGCCCTCC
The DNA here is from genome assembly GCF_059813025.1 of Mycobacterium sp. NGS26. Taxonomy (NCBI): domain Bacteria; kingdom Bacillati; phylum Actinomycetota; class Actinomycetes; order Mycobacteriales; family Mycobacteriaceae; genus Mycobacterium; species Mycobacterium sp. NGS26. Next base: position 31,269 of record NZ_JCALDU010000006.1, on the reverse strand, counting down.
CCCCGACCGGACTCACCTCGACAACTGCATGCGAATGAGCGGCGCGATCTTGCCCGCCAGATACTCGTGCCCCGCGTCGTTGGGGTGCACGCCGTCGGGCCCGATCAGGTCGGGCCGGTCGACGAACCAGCGGTCGCCGATCGGGTCGACGAACGCCGCTCCCGCGGCCCGGGCCACCCCGTTGAGCACGTCGCGCACCAGCAGCATGGGGCCGGGCACGTCGGCGGTGGGCCACGGCGGCCCGATCACCAGCAGCCGCGCCGACGGCGCGAAGCGGCGCGCCAGGTCGAAGGCGTTGCGGGCCCGCTCGGCCAGCAGGCCCTGATCGGCGCCCTGGTCGTTGCGGGAACCGAAGAACACCACCAGCGCGTCCTCGGGCTTGACCGCCCGGGCCGTCAGGTCCTCGAAGACGCTGCCGTGGTCGCCGGGCACGGCATAGCCGGCCTTCCCCTCGGCCGCGACGTCGGCCGCGACCCGCACCCCGCGCGCGTTCAGAGCCTGCCAGGCGCGGGCGGTCCACGCGTTCGGGCCCAGGCCGCCCTCGTCGGTGCCGGTGGTGTAGGAGTCGCCGATCACGGCGACGTGGTGCAGCCGCGAGTCCACGCTGAGCAGGCCGTAGGCCCGCACCCGTGCCGGGCATGCCGCGTCCGCGAACGCCACGCCGACCAGCAGGGTGAGACCCATGACGAAAGTGGTCAGACGACTCACCACCACCTCCTCCGTGACCTGCCGCAGCCAAATCAACGGAATCGTACGAGGAAACCGACACGAAGTGGCGCCAACCCGCTGCTTACCGGCTTTTGTCCCGCGGCAGGGTCCCGCGGATCCCGGCCGGCCGCCGCCGCGGCCGTCTCCGAGAGGTTATGGGGCACAGCGCGATTCGCGCACCGTGGTGTCTGTCACACGGCGCTCACACGGCGCGGGCGGAAACGGCTTCCAGCCCGCCGTCGACCTGACGAAGCTTGGCGGCCGGCGCCTCGCTGGGCTCGATTTCGGGCTCCTCGGGCTCGGGCTTGGTCTCCACGGGCCGGACGTCGACCATCTTGCGCATCCACCGGCGGGCGGGTTCCTCGACGAGGTGATACATCAGCACCGACAGGCCCACGGCGATTACGAGCAGGCCAATGACGTTCCATTTCCACGGGTTGTCCGGCTCCCATGGCGTGAGGTTGAACTGGATCACCGCCCATCCCCACGACGTGTGCACCAGCTCGTGCACCATGTACAGGCAAAACGAGATCTGCCCGCCGTAAACCATCACCCGCGTCGACAGCAGCCTCGGCAGGCTGCCCAGGCCGATCGCCAGCGTGATCACCAGCGGGACGAACAGCACGTCGACCACACCGCCGCTGTCGTTCTCCACGACGCCGCTGATCGGGTGGGCGTGAAACCAGTACAGGACGCCGACCATGGTGGCCAGCAGCAGCAGGGAGAGGTACCCGGCGACGTGGCGGCCGCGGTCGGTCAGCCGCAACCTGCGCACGGCGGCGCAGGCCAGGGCGCCGGCGACGAACTGCGTCACGATCCGTGGCAGCCAGCTCCACGGCGTGTAGAACTGACCGCTGGCCAGCAGCATCACCACCGGCGGCAACGACGCCGCGAACGCCAGCAGCATCAGGCTGCGCGCCCGCGTCGCCTGCTTCATCCGCAAGATCACCAGCACCAGCACGGCGAAGAGCAGGTAGGCCAGCCATTCCGCGCTGATCGACCAGGCGGGCCCGTCCCAGCTGGAGTCGTCGAAGAACGGCACGAACCACAGCTGCACCAGCAGGACCTGGCGCACGTAGCTGATCGCGGTGAGCTGGGCCGCGTCGGGCGACGGGACGTGCCCGACGTGCAGGGTGAAGATCACCCACAGGGCGGCCAGGTGCAGGGTGACCAGGTACACCGGCCACACCCGGGCCAGCCGCAGCCACAGGAAGTGCAGGGTGGCCCGCGCCGACCAGGACCGGCCCATGCGCTCGAGGTAGTTCCACGTCAGCACGAACCCGCTGAGGATGAAGAACAGGTCGACGCCCTGCGCACCGCAGTTGAGCACCGGCGCGAGGGCATCGCGGAAATCGGGCGAGGCGTCGCTGAGCATGGGCCGGAAGTGAAACAGCACCACCCACACCGCGGCGACGATGCGGAGTCCCGTCAGGGCCTTGATCTCGCCCCTGATCTCTCCGCTGCGCACGCTAGTTTCTTTCCGTCTGGGCTGTGCTTGTTCGTTCGCTTCTGGTCCGGCTGACCGGGCGATCTCACCCTTTTGCAGGCCCCCCGACTGGCAACCGGCAGCTATGGCAGCGTAGCAGCGGGATCGCCGCGATGGCGGGACAGGACGTGGCGTGGCAGGTGGCGGAACGGCCGCAGATTCGCCACAGACCGGTTGCCGACCCCCGCGGGCCAGTTATTTAGCAAAGAGTTAGACGCGGCTTCCGGTCTCCTTAGATTCTGCTGGTTTTGTTGGAGGACAGGTTTGGCCGCGCTGCGTGATTCGCGGCGCCACGGGGAATGGGGCCGCTGATGACTCCACAGGAAAACGACACGTTCGACTGCGGTGGTGCCCAGATTCGGGCCCATTGTCGATCCCTGGCGACGGTGGTGACCATCCGGGGGGAGATCGACGCCGTCAACGCCGACTGGGTCGGCAAGTACATCCGGCGCTTCGTCGTCGGGCAAAACCCCGTGGTGCTCGACATGAGCGGCGTGACCCGCTTTGCCCCCGCCGGCATCTCGCTGTTGCAGACGATCGACGAGGACTGCGCCGCCGCCGGGGCGCAGTGGACGTTGGTCGCCGGCCCGGCGGTGGTCGAGCTGTTGGGCGACGGCTGGGACGCCACGCCCTCGCTGCACGACGCGCTGCACCGGCTGGCGGACGCGATCGTCGACCGGCGTCAGCGGGTGCTGCCGCTGATCAAGAAGACGGCCTAGGAGCCGCGCTCGCGCCGCAGCCTGGCCAGCCCCACCACCGCCAGCACGCCGGCGGTCGTCACCAGCAGCAGGGTCAGCAGCAGCAGCTGCGGGTCATACACCAGCGACGTGGTGTACGGCTGCCCGTCCGCGATGGGCGCCACACCCACGATGCGGCGCGCATGAAACCAGCTGAACCCGGCGCCCACCAGCGCGGCGGCGGCCAGCACCAGTTCGATCAGGGCCCGGCGGCGGGCGATCACGGCCCCGACCCGGGGTCGTCGTCGCGGTCGATGTCGTTGGCGTCCGACCGGGCGGGCTCCACCCGCTCCTGGACCAGCGGGGTCAGCGCCGCCCGGAGGTGACGATGGCGCCGCGCCCAGGCCTGCGCGGTGCGGCCCCCGGTCAGCTTGAGACCGATGCCCACCCGGCGGCGCGGCACACCGACCAATTCGCCCAGCGCCCGCGCCGACTGCCACTTCGCCAGGTCCTTGCCGGAGGCCTCGTGGTGCTCGGCCTCCGGATACACCCTGACGATCTCGCGTATCGGGACGGTTTCGGTGCCCTGGCGCAGGGCGTCCTCGGTGAGCTCGACGGAGACATGAATCCGCGCCGCCTTCACCTGCAACGCCACGAACGCCGACACCAGCACCAGGAAGATCGCCGGGACGACGAACGACACCGGGGCGCCGCTCCAGATCTCGATCAGGATCATGGCCAGCGCCGACGCCGGGCCCAACAAGACCCACCACCAGCTGGCGCCGGATTCGTAGAACAACGGCTTCGGTTCTCTCACGACAGCCAGCCTGCCGCATCGGCGGCCCAGTAGGTGAGCACCACGTCGGCTCCGGCGCGCCGGATGCCGGTCAGCGATTCGAGCGCCGCGGCGCGCTCGTCGATCCAGCCGTTGGCGGCCGCGGCGCAGATCATCGCGTACTCCCCCGACACCTGATAGGCGGCCACCGGCACCGGGGATATCGACGCCGCCGCCGAGACGATGTCGAGGTAGCCCATCGCCGGCTTGATCATCACGATGTCGGCGCCCTCGTCGAGGTCCAGCTCGACCTCGCGCAGCGCCTCGCGCAGGTTGCCCGGCTCCTGCTGGTAGGTGCGCCGGTCGCCGGACAGGCTGGAGCTCACCGCCTCGCGGAACGGCCCGTAGAACGCCGAGGCGAACTTCGCGGCGTAGGCCAGGATCACCACATCGGTGTGGCCCGCGGCGTCCAGGCCGTCGCGGATGGCGCCCACCTGGCCGTCCATCATCCCGCTCGGCCCAACGATATGCGCGCCCGATTCCGCTTGTGCCACAGCCAATTCCACGTAGCGGGCCAGGGTGGCGTCGTTGTCGACCCGGCCCCTGGCGTCGAGGACCCCGCAGTGCCCGTGGTCGGTGAACTCGTCCAGGCAGGTGTCGGCCATCAACACGGTGGCGTCGCCGAGGTCCTTGGCCAGATCGCGCAGCGCGACGTTGAGGATGCCGTCGGGGTCGGTGCCGGCCGAACCGGTCGCGTCCTTGTCCTGCTCGCGCGGCACGCCGAACAGCATCAGCCCGCCCACCCCGGCGGCGACGGCGGCCTCGGCGGCGCTGCGCAGCGAATCCCGGGTGTGCTGAACCACTTTCGGCATGGACGCGATGGGCCGCGGCTCGTCGATGCCATCCGCGACGAACATCGGCAGCACCAAATGCCTTGGCTCCAACGACGTTTGCGCGACCAAGCGGCGTAACGCCGGGGTGGAGCGCAGTCGACGCGGCCGCTGCCTCATTTTCGTGCGTTGACTCTGCGGTGAGGGCGGACCTTACTCGCACTTTTGCGCCATGGACGCAGAGTCAACGCCGGGCAGATCATCGCCTGCGGCTCTTCTTGCGCGGCGGTGGCAGCGCGCCCTCGGCGCGCAACCGCGCGGCGTGCTCGGCCAGCGCGTCGACCAGCGGACCGATCGCGGCGGTGTCGGGCTGGACATCCACCCGCAGGCCGAATTCGGCGGCGGTCTCGGCGGTCTTGGGGCCGATGCAGGCGATGATCGTCCGCGCGTGCGGCTTGCCCGCGATGCCGACCAGGTTGCGCACCGTCGAGCTCGACGTGAAGCACACCGCGTCGAAGCCGCCCGTCTTGATCATCTCGCGGGTGGCCGCCGGCGGCGGCGCGGCACGCACCGTCCGATAGGCGGTGACGTCCTCGATCTCCCAGCCGCGCTCGCGCAGTCCCTCGGCCAGGGTCTCGGTGGCGATGTCGGCCCGCGGCAGCAGGACGCGGTTCACCGGGTCGAAAACGCTGTCGTAGGGCGGGAAGTCGTCGAGCAGGCCCAGCGAGGACTGCTCCCCGGCCGGCACCAGCTCGGGGCTGATCCCGAAGGCCCGGACCCGGTCCGCCGTCGACTCGCCGACGCAGGCGATCTTCACCCCGGAGAACGCGCGGGCGTCCAGACCGAACTCGCCGAACTTCTCCCACACCGCGCGCACCGCGTTGGTGGAGGTGAACACCACCCACTGGAAGCGCCCGTCGACCAGGCCCTTCACGGCCCGTTCCATCTGGGCGGGGCTGCGCGGCGGCTCGACGGCGATGGTGGGCACCTCGATGGGCAGCGCGCCGTACGACGTCAGCCGCTCGCTCATCTCCCCGGCCTGATCCTTGGTGCGGGGCACCAGCACGGTCCAGCCGTACAGGGCGCGGCTCTCCCACCAGTTCAGCTTGGCCCGGGCGCTCACGGTCTTGCCGATGGTCACCACCAGCGGCCCGGTGAGCGGACCCGCCGGGTCGGTGCCGCCCAGCACGGCCGAGTCGGTCAACCCGCCCAGCGTGGTCTCCACCGAGCGCTGCTGGCACGTGGTGCCGTGCGCGGTCACCACGCACGGCGTGGTCTCGGACAGCTCGTGCTCGATCAGGGTGCGGGCCGCGTCGGCCAGATGCGACGCGGTGGCCTGCAGGATCAGCGGCCCGGGCGCGGCGGCCAGCGCCTCCCAGTCGACGTCGCCGCGCACGTCGGCCACCGTGTGCGACGAGCCCAGCGGCAGCCCGGCGTACGTCGGCACCGCGTTGGTGGCGGCCAGCCCGGGGATGATCTCGATGTGCAGGTGGCTGCGCGCGACGGCGTTCACCTCGGTGATGACCGCGTCGACGGTCAGCGGGTCGCCGGCCACCAGCCGCACCACGTCGACACCCGAACGGGCCTCGGCGGTAAGCATCTTGGCGACTTCGGCGGGCTCGCCCAGCGCCGGGCGGACGTCGGGACCGCCGGACAGCACGGCGTGGCCCTGGTCCCCGCCGGCGGCGGCGTCGGCCTTGTCCGTGGCCGGCTCGGCGGGCGCCGGGCCGGACACCGGCGGCAGATCCTTGCCGATCAGCGCCAGCACCGACTCGGGCACGTCGGGGTCGGTGAACACCAGCGCGGCGTTCGCCAGCACCGTCGCGGCCCGGGCGGTCAGCAGTCCGGGGTCGCCGGGACCGGAGCCCACGAACGTGATGTGGCCCGGTTTCGGCTTACGCCCTCGCGTCGTCATTGTCGCTCCCACTCTTCATCGCGCGGGGTCTTGCCGCGCCCCGCGCATCAGCTCCCGCGCGCCCAGCTCGAACAGCTCCGCGGCGACCGAGAGCCCGAGGTCTCGTGCCCGACCGGGATCGCCGATGCCGGACGCGCGGATCACGTCGGATCCGTCCAGCGCCGCCACGCAGCCGCGCAGCGACAGCTCTTCGAAGACGTGGCCCTCCTCATCGATGGACTCGACCACCTCGGCGATCGCGCCCACCGGCGCGGAGCAGCCCGCCTCCAGTTCGGCCAGCAGGGCTCGCTCCGCGGTGACCGCCGCGCGGGTGTCGGCGTCGTCCAACTCCGCCAGCACCGCGGCCAGCCGGTTGTCGTCGGCGCGGCATTCGACGGCGAGCGCGCCCTGAGCCGGTGCTGGCAACATCTGCACCGGCTCTAGCGTCTCGGTGACATCGTCGAGGCGGCCCAACCGGGCCAGACCGGCCCGGGCCACCACGACGGCGTCAAGATCACCACTGCTTACCCTGTTCAACCTGGTATCTAGGTTGCCTCGTAGGGGGCGGATTTCCAAACCGAGACCCAATGCTCTAAGCTGTGCGGCCCGTCGCGGGGAGGACGTGCCCACCAGCGAACCCGCCGGCAACTCCCCGAGCACCAGCCCGTCGCGGGCCACCACCGCGTCGCGCGGGTCGTTGCGGGGCGGTATCGCGGCCACCAGGAACCGGGGGTCCTCGGCCGTCGGCAAATCCTTGTGCGAGTGCACGGCCGCGTCGACGCGCCCGTCCTCGATGGCCTCGCGCAGCGCGGTAGTGAACGCGCCCACGCCGAGGCTTTCGATGGGCGCCGACGACCGGTCGCCCGCGGTGCTGACGGTCACCAACTCGGCGGGGTGGCCCTTGGCGATCAGGGCGTCCCGCACGCCGGCGGCCTGGGTGGTGGCCAGCAGACTGCCCCGGGTGCCTATCCGGATCACGTTCGGCAACGGCTACTCGGCGGAGGATTGTGGGGCATCGAATCCCGTTGATATCACTGGCAATTCACCCGCCGCGACGGCGTCGACGGCGGTCTGGTCGAGTTCGAACAGCTCGCGCAGCGCTTCGGCGTAGCTGTCACCGCCGGGGGCGCTGGCGAGTTGTTTGATCCGCACGGTCGGCGCGTGCAGCAGCTTGTCGACCACTCGGCGCACGGTGCGGGCGACCTCCTCGCGCTGGGCGCTCTCCAGGCCGGGCAGCCGGTTCTCCAGCCGCAGCAGCTCGGCCTCGACGACGTCGGCGGCCCGCTGGCGCAGCGCGGTCACCGTCGGGGTGACCTCGGCCATCCGCTGACCGGCCAGGTAGGCGGCGACCTCGGCCGCCACGATGTGGCGGGCGGCGTCGACGTCGGCCGCCGCGGCGTGCGCGGAGGGTTCGTGCTGGACGCGCTCGACGTCGACGACCCAGACGCCGGGCAGCCCGGCCACCGCCGGGTCGACGTCGCGCGGCATGCCCAGGTCGCAGATGACCAGCGGGTGGGTGGTCTCGTCGACGATCGAGCGGCGGGCCGCGGCCAGGGCGTGGTGCACGTCGGCCAGCGACACCACCGGGCTCACCGCGCCGGTGCAGCTGACCACGACGTCGGCGTCGGCCAGCGCGTCGGGCAGCCGGTCCAGCGTGAGCGCCTCGGCTTTGACGCCGGATTCGCGGATCTTGCGGGCCAGCCGCTGCGCCCGGGACAGCGACCTGTTGATCACCTGGATGCGTTCGATGCCGGCGCGGGTCAGGTGCGCCGACGACAGCGCGCCCATCGCCCCGGCGCCGATCACGACGGCGGTCTTGCCCGGCAGCCCGCCCAGCTTGCGTTCGGCCATGCCGAGGGCGACGGAGACCACCGAGGCGCCGGCCGCGTCGATGGCGGTTTCGGAATGCACCCGCTTGCCCACCGACAGCGCCCGCTGCGCCAGCTCGTGCAGGACCCGGCCGACGGTGCGATTGGTCTCGGCGGTGGCGTAGGCGCGCCGCACCTGGCCCAGCACCTGCTGCTCGCCGACCACCGCGGAATCCAGGCCGCTGGCAACGGCGAACAGGTGCTCGACGGCGGCCTCGCTGTAGCGCACGTAGGCGTACTTGGTCAGGTCGCCCATCGACATGCCGGAGTGGTCCGACAGCACCTGCCCGATCACCGCCAACCCGCCGTGGAAGGCGTCCACCACCGCGTAGACCTCGACCCGGTTGCATGTCGACAGCACCATGGCCTCGGTCACCAGCGGGGACTGCAACACCCGGTCGACGATCTTGATCTGGTCGGAGTCGTCGATGCTGAGTTGTTCCAGGACGGGGACCGGCGCACTGCGGTGCGAAACTCCGAAAAGCAGGATGCTCACGGCAGCATCACCTGGCCAGCTCCCTTGCTTCCTCCAGTAACTGAACTGGTGTCCACGGTAAACGGTGATCAGGTGGGCTACCAAATAATTGCCCCGCCGCGGAGCCGGCCGCGGGCCGCGTCCTCACCGGGTGAGATCGGCGCGAAGTCGCGGCTCGTCGAGCTCCCAGTAGCTGTGTTCGCGACCGTCCAGCAGGACCACCGGCAAACGATCGCCGAACTCGGCGCGCGGCCCGGGGTTGCCGGCCTTGGCGGCGGCGTCGACGTCGGTGGTGGACAGGTCGAAGCCCAGCTCATCGGCCAGTTCCGCGAGCCTTTTGTGTACTCGCGCGCAGATGGTGCAGCCGTCGCGGGTCAGCAGTTCGACCTGCCGTGTTGTCATGGCCACCAGTGTGCCGGGTGAATTGTGGACGCGCCCGCCGCTGGTTAGGTTTCCGCTGTGGCTACCAGCGACGACCTGCGCGTCGACCCCGCGGTGATGCAGGGGTTTGCCCAGGCGCTGCGCGGTGGCGCTTCGGACCTGCGGGCGCGGTTGGCCGAGCTCGACGCGCAGGTGAGCGAGGTGCTGGGCGGCTGGCGCGGCGGCGCCGGCAGCGCCTACGGCTCCGCGTGGGAGATGTGGCATCGCGGGGCCGCCGAGGTGGAGCTGGGCCTGTCGATGCTGGCGAGGGCGGTGGCCCAGGCCGGCGAGGGCTATCAGCAAAACGAGGCCGCCTCCGCGCAGACGCTGCGGGAGGTGCGTGGTGGCTGAGGCTTTTCGGGTGGATCCCGAGGCGCTGGCCGACGCGGTCGAGCGGATGGCGGAGTTTCAGCGCTACACGGAAAGCATGCTCGCCGAAATCGACTCTCTGGTAACGAATTTGCACGCGACGTGGACCGGACAGGGCGCGGCGGCCCATGCCGAGGCACACCGGCATTGGGCGCGCGGCGAGGCGATGATGCGCGAGGCGTTGGCTCAATTGCGAACCGCCGCCCACACCGCGCACGGCAACTACACCGGCGCCATCGCCAAGAATTCGAGCATGTGGTCGTGAGCTAATGGCGCCGCTGGCAGTCGACCCCGCGGCCCTCGACGGCGCGGGTGCCTCGGTGGTGACGGCCGGCGAGGGCTTGGGCTCGGTGATCTCGACGCTGACCGCGGCGCTGTCGGGGTGTTCCGGGATGGCCGGCGACGATCCCGCCGGCGCGGCGCTGGGCCGCAGCTACGACGGGTCGGCGTCCAAGCTCGTCGAGGCGATGGTGGTCACCCGAAACGGGTTGTGCAGCCTCGGAGATGGCGTGCGGATGTCGGCACACAACTACTCGCTGGCCGAGGCGCAGTCCGACGTTTCCGGCCACGGCAACCCGCTTCCGGCGCCCCCGTCGACGGGCCCGATCTCGGCGGGCGCGCCGCCGTCGTCGGTCGGAGCCGGCGACGGCCCCCCGGCGGGCTGGGGGTGGGTGGCCCCGTTCATCGGAATGATTTGGCCCACAGGGGATTCGGGGAAACTGCGAGCCGCGGCCGCGGCATGGAGTGCGGCGGGCACGCAGTTCGGGATGGCCGAAATCCTGGGGACGGGCGCCCCGATGGGAGCCGTTCGCGCCCAACAGATTCCGGAGGGCCCGGCCATCGATCGCGCGTTCACCGACGCCTACAGCAGCACCACCGGCATCGTCGCACAGTGCCAAAAGGTCGCCACCCAGCTGAACAGCTACGCGGCCAAGATCGACAAGGTCCACGCCGCGATCCTGGATCTGCTGGCGCGCATCTGTGACCCGATGACCGGGATCAAAGAGGTCTGGGAATTCCTGACCGACCAAGACGAAGACGAGATCAAGAAAATCGCCGACGACATCCGCACGGTGGTGGACAACTTCACGAGCGAGGTCGATGCGCTGCGAGCCGAAATCGCGGCCACTCTCGGCGAGGCGGCCACGATCGCCACCACGATGGGCGGTTACGCCTCGAAGCAGTGGGATCAGTTCCTGCACGGCACCGATATCGGGCGGGCGATCAACCAGGTCGGGCAATACGGCAAGGGCGTCTGGTGCGAGGCCGGTGGTTTCGTCAAGGGGCTCTACGACATCAGTCAACTGCGGCTGGTGGTGGACCCGGTGGGTTACTACCGCGATTTGGGCGAGATGGCCGAGGGAGCCGCGCCGCTCGTCGGCTTGGGCCCTGACGGTGGGCCCGGTTGGCAGGAGTCGTGGAAGCAGCTGGGCAAGGGCCTCGTTCATTGGGACGAGTGGGACAAGAATCCCGCCGAAGCCGCGGGCCGGAGCGTGTTCGACATCGCCACGCTGGCCCTGCCCGGCGGGCCGCTATCGAAGCTGGGCAAGGCAGGCCGGACCGCCGCCGATGCGCTTAGAGGGTTACGGAGGCCGCCCGAGCTGCCCAAGCTTCCCGAGCCGCCGTCGATCAAGCCGCCCGCCGTGCCGCCGCCGGAGTCGGGCCCGAAGCTGCCGGAACCCGGCCGCCCCGGACCCGCGCCGCCGAGTGCGCCTGCGCCCGGTAAGCCTCCCGTGCCGCACGGCCCGACAGAATCCCGGCCGCCCGTCGAGCGGCCACCTGCGGGCGAGCCGCCGAAACCGACTGGGGCGCCGCACGAGTCCCCACCGCAGGTGTCCGCACCCGCAGAAGGCAAGCCGCCGCCGCACGAGTCAGGCGCGGCGCCAGCCGCCGCGCCGGCAGAACGTACGCCACCCCACCCACCGCCGCACGAGCTCACGCCTGTCGCTGCGGCCCCTGCAGCCGGAGCTCCGGCCGAATCGGTTCCGAGTGCCGCGTCGGCGTCCGCGCCCGGGGGTTCGGCACCTTCGGTGCCCGGGCCGCATCTGTCGTCGCCGTCGTCTGGCGGCATGGTTGGGGCGTCTGGTGAGGCACCACCGCCTTTCGGTGGGCCACCGCACGGCGAACCGGGCGGCGGAGCACCGGGCGCTCACCCGGGCAGCGGCGATCCGGGCGCCGGAGAGTCGGGCGGTGGCGCGCCCCACGGATCCGGCGACGGCACACCAGACGGGTCCGGTGATGGCGAAAGCGCTCCTGGAGATCACGGCCACGACGGCGATCACGAGCCGCCGACAGCGAGGGACGTCTTCCCCAGCGCAAAAGAATACGGTGACCTCACCGAAGACCAATACCACGAGCAATTTGAGGATGAAAATGGGAGGTTACGATATCCCGATGCTCATGATCCCGCCAAGCCATACGCGATTCCCGGTACCGCCCATGATTTGACTGACGCAGAGATACAGGCTTTGGACGGAAAGAAACTCGATCGCGTCGGCTATCCCGGCGGAGAATGGCTAGCTCCGGCAGGCACCCCTTATGAGGGACGCTCGCTTCCCCACACAAGCCTGGACAAGCCCTATTCCGTCTATACGGTACATGCCGAAGTCGGGCTGCCGCCCGGATGGAAAATTGAGCTGTCCACAGCAGCGCCTTGGTTCGGGCATCCCGGTGGTGAGCCTCAATATTTCCTGATAGCACCGAAGGATGCGGAAGCTAGCATCGAAGAGCTTCTCGATACAGGGTTTTTGACGGACGACGAATTCAAGCTTCCAGGAGAAGGCAAATGATCGATATTTACGTCGACCTGACCGAGTTTCCCCGCACACTCCACCGCATCGTCAACTCGTGGTACCGATGGCAAGCGGTCTATTTCCGGAAGTCCGGTATTGAACCCGAACGTGATCCGACTACCGGACAGATTGCTTGGGGAACACGGCCGCCAACAATGACGGATGCGGGCGAGCTATGCTTTATTGATGATGGAGAGATTTCCTATTATCTGATATTCGAAGATGGTCAATATTACATTGATAAGAAATCGCGTAGCTCGCGAGGCCGCTACTGGATGTTTAGGCGTTTCGAAGACGCCGAGAAGTATATGCTGTTTTTAATAAGCCAAATGGTTCGGCCGGGCAAATATAGCGATTCGCCGAGCTTTCGCTGGTATAGAGCCGGCCTAGATCCCAGGGTAACTTTGGCGAAGCCCGATCCGGTAAACCATCCCGGCCGCGTGAGCTTGCGCGTGGACCAAGAAGCCACCGATCGCGGGTGGATGACCGAGCACAACGCCATCGCCGGATCCCATGTGATCACTCCCAGTTTCGAGGAACTCGAGGAAACACTCCGGGACGGCATTCCGCAAGACTGGTTTGACATCAATGTCGTCGCGGAATAAATGGCGTACGGACTTGCCGACCCGCCAAAGGTCGCGCTTCGGACACTAGGTCGCGCATCCAGAACACGAGCGGCGCGTCCCGCGCCCAAGCTCGGCCCAGGCGAGGCGCAAGCCCTCCGCGCAACCGCCGGATAGGGTTGATATCGGCCGCGCGCGGGAGCGCGGCCACCGGGCCAGCGATCGTAGGAGGTTGAGCGATGACTTCCTCCGCGCCGGGTGCTGCGCCGGGCTCCGTGCCGGGCGGCGCGGAACCAACCGCTCCCGTCGACCTGCAGTCGGTGGCCGCCGACGCCAGCGCCGCACGCGCGCTCGAGGGCATGGAGGAAGCGGCCGCGGCGGAGGATCACCCGCAGCCGCCCGTCGACCTGACCGCCGCGGCGTTCTTCGACGTGGACAACACCCTGGTGCAGGGCTCCTCGGCGGTGCACTTCGGACGCGGGCTGGCCGCGCGCGACTACTTCACCTATCGCGATGTGCTCGGATTCATCTACGCGCAGGCCAAGTTTCAGTTGCTCGGCAAGGAGAACAGCAACGACGTCGCCGCCGGTCGGCGCAAGGCGCTCGCTTTCATCGAGGGCCGGTCGGTGTCGGAGCTGGAGCGCCTGGGCGAGGAGATCTACGACGAGATCATCGCCGACAAGATCTGGGCGGGCACCCGCGAGCTCACCCAAATGCATCTCGATGCCGGCCAACAGGTTTGGTTGATCACCGCCACCCCATACGAACTCGCGGCGACGATCGCGCGGCGGCTCGGCCTGACCGGCGCGCTGGGCACCGTCGCCGAGTCGGTCGACGGGGTGTTCACCGGCCGGCTGGTGGGCGAGATCCTGCACGGCACCGGAAAGGCCCACGCCGTGCGGTCGCTGGCGATCCGGGAGGGGCTCAACCTCAAACGCTGCACCGCCTATTCCGACAGCTACAACGACGTGCCCATGCTGTCGTTGGTGGGCACGGCGGTCGCCATCAACCCCGACGCGCGGTTACGCGCGCTGGCGCGCGAGCGCGGGTGGGAGATCCGCGACTTCCGCACCGCCCGCAAGGCGGCCCGGATCGGGGTGCCGTCGGCCCTGGCGCTCGGCGCGGCGGGCGGTGCGCTGGCCGCGTTGGCGTCGCGACGCCAATCGCGCTGATAAGCTGCGCCGCTGAGCACCAATCCGAGCAGAAAGCAAGACGGGCATGACAGTCCCCAAAGAGGCCGAAGGCCTCATCGGCAGCCACTACCGGGCGCCGGACTACTTCCAGGTCGGACGCGAGAAGATCCGCGAGTTCGCGGCCGCGGTGAAAGACGAACACCCGACGCACTACAACGAGGCCGACGCCGCCGAGGCCGGCTACCCCGCTCTGGTGGCGCCGCTGACGTTCCTGGCGATCGCGGGACGCCGTGTGCAGCTCGAGATCTTCACCAAGTTCGACATCCCGATCAACCTCGCCCGGGTCCTGCACCGCGACCAGAAGTTCATCTTTCACCGGCCGATCCTGGCCCACGACAAGCTGTACTTCGACACGTATCTAGACTCGGTGATCGAGTCCCACGGCGCAGTGATCTCCGAAATCCGTAGCGAGGTCACAGACGCCGAGGGCAAACCGGTGGTCACCAGCGTCGTCACGATGCTGGGAGAAGCGGCGCATCAAGAAGCGGACGCCGCGACGACCGCCGCTGCAATTGCATCCATATCTGCCGGAAAGTAGGGTCGATTCAATGACGTCACAGGGTGAAACGGGTGGCACCCAGCTGAAGCCCCCGGTCGAAGCAGTCCGATCCCACTACGACAAATCGAACGAGTTCTTCAAGCTTTGGCTTGACCCGTCGATGACCTACAGCTGCGCCTACTTCGAAGAGCGCCCGAACATGACGCTCGAGGAAGCCCAGTACGCCAAGCGCAAGCTCGCGCTCGACAAGCTCAACCTCGAGCCCGGCATGACGCTGCTCGACATCGGCTGCGGCTGGGGCTCGACCATGCGGCACGCGGTGCAGGAGTACGACGTCAACGTCATCGGCCTGACGCTGAGCGAGAACCAGTACGCCCACGACGTGGAGAAGTTCAAAGAGGTTGACAGCCCGCGCCGCAAAGAGGTTCGGATCCAGGGCTGGGAAGAATTCGACGAGCCGGTGGACCGGATCGTGTCACTGGGCGCCTTCGAGCACTTCGCCGATGGCGCCGGCGACGCCGGGTTCGAGCGCTACGGCACCTTCTTCAAGAAGTACTACGACCTGACGCCCGACGACGGCCGGATGCTGCTGCACTCGATCATCATCCCGGACAAAGAGGAAGCCGAGGAGCGCGGCCTCGGGGCGCCGATGAGCCTGCTGCGCTTCATCAAGTTCATCCTGACCGAGATCTTCCCGGGCGGCCGGCTGCCCCGGATCTCGCAGGTCGACCACTACTCGTCCAACGCCGGCTGGAAGGTCGAGCGCTACCACCGCATCGGCCATAACTACGTGCCGACGCTCAACGCTTGGGCCGACGCGCTGGAGGCGCACAAGGACGAGGCGATCGCCCTGAAGGGGCAGGAGACCTACGACATCTACATGCACTACCTGCGTGGGTGCTCGGACCTGTTCCGCGACCACTACACCGACGTCTGCCAGTTCACGCTCGTCAAGTAAGCCGGCAACTACCGCTGAGCAGACGTAAAAGCCCCCGAAAACTATGGTTTTCGGGGGCTTTTACGTCTGCTCAGCGTGCTCACTCAGCCCAGGAAGATGTTGCGGCGGCCGGCCAGCAGCCGGTACAGCGTCTGCTGGATCGTCTCGCGCACCTGGTCGGTCAGCTCGAAGGTGACCATCGGGTCCTCGGCGTCGGACGCCGCGTAGTCGTTGGTGTAGATCGGCTCCCCGAACGCGATGCGCCACTTCGACGGCAGCGGCACCAGGCCCGCCGGCCCGGCCAGTGGGAACAGCGGGGTGATCGGGAAGTAGGGCAGCCCGAACAGCCGCGCGAGCAGCTTGACGTCGGTGATCATCGGGTAGATCTCTTCGGAGCCGACGATCGAGCACGGCACGATCGGCGCCTTGGTGCGCAGCGCGGCCGTCACGAAGCCGCCGCGGCCGAACCGCTGCAACCGGTAGCGGTCCTCGAAGCGCTTGCCCAGCCCCTTGTAGCCCTCCGGGAACACGGCGGTGAGCTCGCCGGCGGCCAGCAACCGGTGCGCGTCCGTCGTGCAGGCCATGGTGTGGCCGGCCTTGCGGGCGGTTTCGCCGATCACCGGCAGGTCGAAGACCATGTCGGCGGCCAGCAGCCGCAGGTCGCGCTCCGCGGGATGCTCGTCGTGCACCGCCACCGACAGCATCAGCCCGTCGAACGGCAGCACCCCGGCGTGATTGGCCACCACCAGCGCGGCGCCCTCGCTCGGCAGGTTCTCCACGCCGCTGACCTCGACGCGGAACCACGACCGGAAGAAGAACCTCAGCAAAGGCCGGACGACCGCGCTGTTGAAGTGCGGGTCGAACCCGAACTCGTCGACGCTGTAGTCACCCGTCAGCCGCTGCCGCAGGAATCCCGCGACGGCGGCGACGCGCTGGGCGAGCTCGTTGAGCGGCGCCTCGCTCGTCGACGTCGCACCCGCGACGCGTCGGTGCTCATCGATTTCGCGGACGACGGCCGCGAGCTGCTCGGCCGACGCCCGGCCGCCCGGATCGGAAAGCAACGAGGGGTGCTGCCGAGACGCGTCGGCGCGCTGGCCGGCTTTGCGCCGCGCCGCTACCCGACCCCGATTGGTGTGCAGTGGAATGACATTCGCTCTGGTTTCACCCGCCACGATATCTACCTGACCCCACCCCATGGAATTGGATTTCGGGAACCCCAGCGCTGAGCCAAGGCTATGGCGCGACCCTCCAGGGAGCGTACCCGATCCGGGGCGATTATGGGAGTGAGGCCGCGCCCGCGGACGTAGTCGTCGAACGCCTCGGCCGTCGTCCATTTGGGCTGGTAGCCCAGCTCGGTGCGCATCCTGGTGGTGTCCATGACCCGGCCGTAGCTCAGGTAGTTGAATTGCTCACGATCGATCTCGGTGTAGCGATTAGCCCGTCTCAGCGAATCCAGCGCCCAGACGCCAAAACCCGGTACCGGCAACGGAATTCGGCCGGCCCGCCGGATCGCCTGCGACAGCATGATGATGCCGTCGGCGCCGATGTTGAACGTGCCGGCCTTGCCGGCCATCGCCGCGCGCTCCAGCGCGCCCAGCGCGTCCTGCTCGTGCAGCAGCTGCAGTCGCGCGTCTCGCCCGAAGATCGTCGGCACGAAGGGCCCGGCGAGATAGCGCGACAGCGTGGTGTCCATCGCCGGGCCGATCATGTTGGCCAGCCGCAGAATGGTCACCGCGATGTCGGGCCGGCGGCGGCCCAGGCCGCGCGCGTAACCCTCGATGTCGAGGCTGTCCTTGGCGAAGCCCGCGCGCAGCGGCCGACGGCTGCTGCTGTCCTCGGTGAACATCACCGGGTCGTGCGGGCTCGACCCGTACACCTCCGACGTCGACTTCAGCACGACGCGGCGAACCGACGGGGCCTTCTGGCAGGCCGCGAACAGTTGCATCGCGCCCATCACGTTGAGTTCCTTGAGCGCCGCCGTGCCGCCGGACCGCGGCGCGTACGAGGCGGCCGCGGCGTGCACCACCGTGTCGACGTCACCGTTTCGAATCACCTTGGCGATGAATGGGTTTCGAATGTCGGCGCGCACGAATTCGGCGCGGCCCATCCGGCGCAGCATGTCCTTGCTCGGCGCGATCGCGTCCACCGCGATCACCCCGTTGATCAACGGGTTCTGCGCCAGGCGGGCGGTCAGGTAGCCGCCGAGAAATCGGCAGGCGCCGGTGACCAGCACAACCTTGGGGTAGTGCATGCCCTCGGCCCCGGTGTCGGCGCGGGTGCCACCCGTCGCGCCACCATCCCCGTTCGGCGAATCCACCCGAACAGCCTAACGGCCAACGGATACGACGGCGTTACGGCCGCGTGACGGTGGGTGCGGGTGGGGATCAGCCGGGCGGGGCTTACTTGCCAAGTTTTCTGCGCTGCACCCGGGTGCGGCGCAGCAGCTTGCGGTGCTTTTTCTTCGACATGCGCTTGCGCCGCTTCTTGATTACTGAACCCATGAACTCCGCTATCTGACCCGTGACCGGCTTGAAAGAAATTGACCCGGACACTTTACCCGGCGCGACGCATAGAACACCAAACCGATGGGCGTGACCCCACGCCACACGCTTCGATGCCGATCCGGCCGCGCCCCGAAAGCGTGGGTCGCGCGGCGGATTTCAGCTCAGCCCGCGTCGAAGTACGAAGTCTCCAGCATGTCGTGGACGGCCTTGGCATGCACCCGGAAGGACCGCCCGACCCGAACCGCCGGCAGCTCGCCGTTGTGCACCAGCCGGTAAACCGTCATCTTGGAGACCCGCATCAGGGCCGCCACTTCGGCGACGGTGAGAAATTGTGTCCTGGCCTGCTGGCTATCGGCTGTGCCGGTGTCCCGCTTGCCGGCGGAATCGCGCGCCGATGGCCCGTTCGTAGACGTCATCGCAACCCAATCGTGTCAGGCCCGCGCAATGCCAGCGGCTTCCCCTCCGCTGGCACCCACACGTGCTTACAGAAAGGAGAATAGCGGGACTAGTGGGGTTACTGGTACTGGTGGGGGACAATCAGTTCAAAATTCTTGAATTATTCCGATGTAATTCTTAGCTGCTCAGAGCGCTTTTTGGCGGCCTGGACGGCGGCGTCGACGGCGGTCCGCAATCCGCCCCTTTCCAGTTCCCGCAGCCCAGCGGCCGTCGTCCCGCCCGGCGACGTGATGGTCGCGCGCAGTTGGGTCGCGGTGGCGTCCGCCCCGGCCCCCAACGCCTCGCCCTCGCCCGGCCTCCGGTCCTGGTCCATCCGTTCCAGCAGCATCGCCGCCGAGCCCGCCATGGTCTGCGCGGTCAGGTCGGTGGCCACCTGGCGGCTCAGGCCCGCCGCGACACCGGCGTCGACCAGGGCCTCGACCATCAGGAAGAAATACGCCGGACCGGATCCCGACAGCGCGGTCACCGCGTCCATTTGCGACTCGGGAACCGTCAGCACGCCGCCGACCGCGTCGAACAGGGCCGAAACCCCCTCGAGCTGGGGCGGGGTCACGAACCGGCCGGTGGCCAGCGCGGTCACCCCGGCGCCGACCAGCGCCGCCGCGTTCGGCATCGCCCGCACCACCGGCGTCCCGGCCGGCAGTTTCGACTCGAAGTAGGTGATCGTGATCCCCGCGGCGACGGTGACGAACACCTGCTCGGCGCTGTCGTTGTCGGCCGCCGCGGCCGCGTGCGCCAACTCCCCCATCACCGTCTCGACGTCGGCGGGCTTGACCGCGACGACGACGAACGTCGCGTTCTCCACCGCCTCGGCCGGCGACGACGTCACCAGCACCGAGTAGGTGTCGGCCAGGTACTTGGCGCGTTCGGGCACGCGTTCGGCCACCACCAGGTCCTTGACCTGGCGCCCCGCCCGCAGCAGACCCGACAGCAAGGCCTCGCCGATGCTGCCGCCACCGATGATCGCGATTCTTGCCATGCCGGAAAGCATCGCAGACACCGGCGGCTATCGAGCGGCGGGCACCATCGCGAGTTGGCGCGCTTGCACCACGATCCGGCCCAGGCTGTCGACGACGGTGTGGTCCTCGTCGAACCAGTCGTGCCCGATCTCGGTGCAGGTCGCGATGATCCGCAGCCAGCCGTCGGCGGGCAGGCTCCGCAGGAACGCCGTGAGCTGGACGGTGGGCGCCCAGCCGGTGCGGTCCACGGCGAAGGTCACCGGCGCCGACAGGTCCCCGCACATGAGCGCGAACAGCGCGTCCGGGGCCACCCCGCGGGGGCGCGCCCACATCTGGATCACCGGCGGCCGGCCGTCGGCGCTGAGCTCCATCGTCGACAGCACCGGCCGCACGTCGCAGCCCTCGCCCAGGTGCACCAGCCCGGCCAGCGGGTGGCCGGGCCCGATCGGCGCGATGTCGGCGGGCGGCTCGGGCGCCATCAGGCCCACCACCGGGTTGGCCGACAGCAGCGGCGCGATTTCCCCGCCGGGCGTGAAGTGCTCCGGCTCGCCGAGGTTGACCACCGCGTGCACCGCGGTGCGGTTGCCCTGGACGAGCTCGACGTCGACCACGCTGATCCGGCGGCCGCGCTTGCGGATCGACGTCACCAGCTGCATCACCCCCGGGTCGGGCGCCCACAGGAAGCTGGCCGACACGGCGACCGGCTGCAGGACCGGCTCGGATTGTGCGCCGCAGACCGTGCGGGCGGCGTTGGCGCACAGCGCCAGCATGGCGCCGCCGTGCACCTTGGGCCCGATGGTCCAGTGCTTGTTGAGCTCGCCCTCGTAGACGCCGGGGCCGGTCTCGCGCAGCGTCATTGCGTCGGTGAACAGCGCGGTCATGGTCTCCTGGGGTCTCCCGGTCAGCGCATCAGGTGCGTGCGCGCGAACTGCAACGATTCGGTCAGCATGGCTTCGCGCTCGGTGGCCGAACGCGCGCCGGAGGTGGACACCTCGAGGATGACATGCCCGGCGAACCGGCCGCCGGCCAGCATCTGGCACACCTCGGCGGTGGGCTGGGTTCCGCGCCCCGGCACCAGGTGCTCGTCGGCGGGCAGGCCGCTGCCGTCGCACAGGTGCAGATGCACCAGCCCCCGGCCCATTCGCCGCGCCATCTCCAGCGAGTCGCTGCCCGCGGTCGCGGTGTGCGACAGGTCCAGCGTGTAGTGCGCGTGGTTGCCGTCCAACGGGTCGTAGGAGGGCGAGAACGCCGAAATCGCCGGGCCCGGCCCGCCGCCGCGCCTGCGCATCCGTTCGCGCGACTGGTCGGCCCCGAAGAACCGGTCGGCCCGGAACGGGAACATGTTCTCCACCGCGATCTTCACGTCGCTGGACGCCTCCAGGGATGCCACCTGGTCGCTGAAGCCCTCGGCGTAGCGGCGCTGCCAGCGAAACGGCGGATGCACGACGACGGTCGGCGCGCCCAACTTCTCGGCGGCCCGCACGCTGCGGTCCAGCTTGTGAATCGGGTTGGAGCCCCACACCCGCTGGGAGATCAGCAGGCAGGGGGCGTGCACGGACAGCACCGGCATGCGGTAGCGCCGCGAGAGCTTCTTGACCGCATCGACGTCCTGGCTGACCGACTCGCTCCACACCATCAGCTCGACGCCGTCGTAGCCGAGCCGGGCCGCATACTCGAACGCGGCCTCGGCCCGTAACGGATAGACCGAGGCCGTGGACAGGCCGACTTTGATTGCGGGGCGCACTGTTTGCCGGTGACGCCTAGCCCGATTGCAGGGACAGTGCCAGCGGGCCCAGGGTGATCAGCGCCCCGACCGCGACCGCGATCAGCGTGCTGGCGATGTCCTCGGTCTTGCGGACCACCCGCACCCCGGCCACCAGGCCCAGGATGACCAGCACCGACAGCACCAGCGCCACCAGGCTGTTCCACCGCCACAGCTGGTCGAAGGCGATGAACAGCCCGGCGCCGAACGCGACCGCCAGCATCGACTGCGCGACGACCAGGGCGCCGCGCCACAGGCTCGCGAGCCGCCCGTGGGCCGGACGGGCGGCCTCGGCCCGGGCCTGGGCTTCGGCTTGGGCTTTGGCGGCCGCGTCGGTGCGGTGGTCCCCCTCGAGCTCTTCCGTTCGCGCGTCCGCCGCGTCTCCGCTGCGCCGCCGGGCCAGCTCGTCGGCGAGGGTCTGCCCGCCGAACAGCGTCGAATCCGAGGACTGCAGGTACGAGCGCACGTAGGCGGAATCCTCGGTCGCGGGCTCGGCCTCGCGCACCTCGGAATCCATCACGTCGACCGGGATGTCGGCGTATTGGTCCAGCGGGTCCGGGCTCATGTCCTCGGCGCCGGACTGCTCGGCGTCCCGCGCGTCGCCGAGGCGCACGGGACGCGGGTAGGCGCTGCGCTCCGGCCCCTCCGCGTGGTGCGGCTGCGGCGGCGACTTGGGCCAGCGCGGCTCGGGCTCGGACCAGTAGGCGGATTTGGGCCGCTCGTCGGTGACCTCTTCGGGGGCTTGCTCGGCGGTTTCCGATGCTTCGACGTCCGGCTCGGCGACCTGGGCGGTGCCGTTGCCGCCGCGGTCGGTCTCGTCGTCCCGGATGACGGGAAGCTCGCCGGTCAGCTCCGCGACGGTGACCGCGTCGCTATCCCCGCGCCGGCGGCGCCGCCGCCGGGTGACCGCCGGGGCGCCGATCGTTCCATTCCTGGCCAGCAATTCCGCCACCGAGATGGGCCGGGTGCCGGGGCTCTCGGTCTCGGGGTGTGGTCCGGTCATGGTTTGTCGCCTCTCGATCGGTTCGCGTTCCGATCAACTTTCTGGCCTCCAGCATCGCGCACCGAGGTCTCGACGAGGGCGGTTCCGTCGGCTTCGCTGTCGAGTTTGCGCAAGATGAGACCTTCCCGTAATGCCCACGGGCAGATATCCACCGTTTCTATCGACAGCGCTCGCATGCTCGCCTCCGCCACCAGCGCGCCGGCCACGATCTGTGGCGCCCGCTCGGCGCTCACTCCTTCCAGTTCGGCTCGGTCAGCGGTCGTCATCCTAGAGATGAAAGATATGAGTTGCCTGAGGCCGTTGGCCGTGAGCGTCCGCTTGACCCGCGGCCCGGCCGCCGACGGCGCCGCGCCGGTGAGCCGGGCCAGCGACCGGAACGTCTTCGAGGTTGCCACGGCCAGGTCCGGGCTGCCGGCGTCGAGCACGGTGCCGGCGGCGTCCGCCAGCTCGGCGTCCAGCCACTCACGCAGCATCGACACCCGGCGCCGGCCCGGCGGGTCGTCGGGCAGCCACTCGCGGGTCAGCCGTCCGGCGCCCAGCGGCAGCGACAACGCGATCTCGGGCTCCTCGTCGACGCCGCTGGACACCTCCAGCGAGCCGCCGCCGATGTCGAGGTTGATGATCCGCCCGGCGCTCCACCCGTACCAGCGGCGCACCGCCAGGAAGGTCAGCCGCGACTCGTCGACGCCGCGCAGCACCTGCAGCTCGACGCCGGTCTCCTTGCGCACCCGGGCCAGCACGTCGTCGGAATTCTCGGCGTCGCGCACCGCGGAGGTGGCAAAGGCCATCAGCTCCTCGCAGCCGGAGCTGACCGCGATCTTGGCGAACTCGTCGATGGTGGAGATCAGCTTCTCGGCGCCCCGCTTGGTGATCTTGCCCGAGCTGTCGGTGGCCTCGGCGAGTCGCAGCGTGGCCTTGGTCGAACTCATGGGCGTGGGGTGGCCACCGCGGTGGGCATCGACCACCAGCAGATGGACCGTGTTGCTGCCCACGTCGAGCACGCCCAATCGCACGAAACAAACCTAGTCGCTGCGACGGCGTCGGGCGTCCCGCGCCCCGCCGATTGATCGGCCGCGCTACGCCCGGGTGTCGGCCCCTCGGGGAGCGCGAATCTTGGTCTAACGTTGACACCGTGGCGAATTCGCATCTCGAGCCGGGCCAGGAGGTCGAATTGGACTTCGCCCGCGAATGGGTGGAGTTCTATGACCCGGACAACCCCGAGCACCTGATTGCGGCCGATCTCACGTGGCTGCTGTCCCGCTGGACATGTGTCTTCGGCACGCCGGCCTGCCGCGGCACGGTGGAGGGCCGGCCGGACGACGGCTGCTGCTCGCACGGTGCGTTCCTGTGCGACGACGACGACCGCGCCCGGTTGGACGACGCGGTCAAACAGCTCACCGACGAGGATTGGCAGTTCCGCGAAAAGGGCTTGGGTCGCAAGGGCTACCTGGAGCTCGACGAGCACGAGGGCGAGCCGCAATACCGCACCCGCAAGCACAAGGACGCCTGCATCTTCCTGAACCGTCCCGGCTTTCCCGGCGGGCCCGGCTGCGCGCTGCACAGCAAGGCCCTCAAGCTGGGCGTGGCGCCGCTGACGATGAAACCCGATGTCTGCTGGCAGCTGCCGATCCGGCGCAGCCAGGAGTGGGTTACCCGGCCCGACGGCAGCGAGATCCTCAAGACCACCGTCACCGAATTCGACCGCCGCGGCTGGGGTTCCGGCGGCGCCGACTTGCATTGGTATTGCACCGGCGACCCGGGCACGCACATCGGCGCCAAGCAGGTGTGGGAGAGCCTGGCCGACGAGCTCACCGAACTGCTGGGCGCCAAGGCCTACGCGGAGCTGGCGGCAATGTGCAAGCGCCGCAGCAACTTAGGGCTCATCGCGGTGCACCCGGCGACCCGGCTCGCCGAGTAGCGTCGTCGTCGTTTGGCCGGCCGGGATGCCGGCCCGGGCGCTGCGGCAGGACAATGATCAGCGCGACGATGATGGCCGCGATGACCGCCGACGCCAGCGGGCGGCTCAGATCCAGACCGCCGTGGCTGACGGGCTTGTCGAGGAAATCGCCCACGGTGGCGCCCAGCGGCCGGGTCAGGATGAACGCGACCCAGAACAGGGTCACGCGCGACACGCTCGTCCAGTAATACAGGCCCGCGACGACGACCAGGCCCGCGCCGAACACCAGCGCGCCGCGTTCGTAACCGAATCCGCGCGTGTCGGCGAGCCAGTCACCGAGCGCGGTGCCCAGGGTTTGCGAAAACGTGATGGTGGCCCAGTAGAACGCCTCCACCTTCGGCGTCGAAACGGTATTGACCGACACCGTTCCCTGCGACCAGTACCAGAGCCCCAAAGTTGCCAGCAGGCAACACAACAGCACCAGCGACCCACCCGTGTAGCCGATGCCCAGCGACCGGTCGGCGAAGTCGGCCAGTGTCGTGCCGAACGTCGTCGACGCGACGATGGTCGCCCAGTAGAGAGCCGGATGGAAACGCTTGGCGAATATCTGCGCGACGACCAGCACCACCAGCGCGCCGCCGAACAGCGCGACGCCGATGAGGTAGCCCCAATTCTCGAGCGTATCGGCGTGGAACATCGTCATCGTCACGGCGTCGCCACCCGTTTCGCCCAGCGTCGTCGCCAAGACCTTGATCACCCAGAAGCCCAGGGTGACCGCCGGCACCTTGCTCAAAGCCTGCTTCGTCACATCGCTCATATGACGGCTCCCGTTCCGCGGCTGGGCGCGCTGGTGAACGATCGTACTGGCTTGCGCGCGTGGCCCGCTCAGCCTGCGCGGGTCTTGTTGTAGGACAACACCATTCGCATCGCGCTGGCCTCCAGGTACGCCTCGACGGCCGCGGCGCCGGCCGCCGCGTCGCGCGCCAGCACCGCGTCGGTGATCGCCCGCAGGCCGGCCACCACCGGGCCGGCGTCGTCGTAGGCCCCGGTGAGCTCGTGCTCGCGGCCGCCGAACGCGTGCTCGACCCAGCGATACAGCAGCCCCAGCGCCCGGTTACCGGTGGCGTGGATCAGCACCCGGAAGTAGGCGAGGTCGGCGGCCTGGCGTGCGGCGGCGCCGTCGGCCTCGGCCACCGCGGCCAGCGCGTCCCGCAGCGCGTCGGCGTCCTCGGGCGCCCCGCGCTGCGCCGCCAGCCGCCCGATCAGCGGCCCCAGCGCCGCGCGGATCTCGAGCAGCTCGACCAGAAACTCGGGGCCGAGCTTGCGCACCAGCGCCTCGACCACGGCGGGATGGGTCAGGCCCTCGGGGTCGCGCACCACGTTGCCGCTGCCGTGCCGGGCCTCGATCAGGCCCATCTGCTGCAGCCGGGCCAGGCCCTGGCGCAGCGACGTGCGGTTGACGTCGAGCTGCTCAGCCAGGTCCCGCTCGGGCGGCAGGGTCGAGCCGGGCGGGAAGACGCCGTCGAGGATGGCGTCGGCGATCGACGCGGCGATCTGTTCGTCCACCCGCTGGCGATCCGGCGGTTGCAGCGCATTTGACTGGTTCATTGGCTCAACCAATATAGTGGACGGGACCGACGGAGGTGGGTAAGTGGACGACGAACGGCGATCCGCCGCGTCCCCGCGCTGGCGGGGCAAGGCCGGGCGGCTGGAAGTCTGGTACGCCACCCTGTCGGATCCGAGCACGCGCGCGGGCCTGTGGGTCCACTGCGAGACGGTGGCGCCGGTGCGGGACGCGCCGTACGCGCACGGCTGGGCGACCTGGTTTCCGGCCGACGGCCCGCCGCGCACCGAGCGGTTCGGCCCGGTGCCGGCCCAACCCGCTTGCACCGACTGGTTCGCCGCCGCGGGCGTGCGAGCCGCGCCCGAGGAGCTGACCGGACGCGCGGGATCGCTCGGCTGGGAGCTGCGCTGGCGCGACGGCGGCGCGCCGCTGTGGACGTTTCCCCGCGCGGCGTGGGAGCGCGAGCTGCTGCCCGGCGCGCAGGTGGTCCTGGCCCCCACCGCCGACTTCACCGGCTCGCTCACCGTCGGCGACGACGCCGTGCGCATCGACGGCTGGCGCGGCGGCGTCGCCCACATCTACGGGCACGGCAACGCCAAACGCTGGGGGTGGGTGCACGCCGACCTCGGCGGCGGCGACGTCCTCGAGGCGGTGACCGCGGTCTCGCACCGGCCGGGGCTGCGCCGGCTTGCGCCGATGGCGTTCGTGCGCTTCCGGATCGACGGAAAGGATTGGCCCGCAAGCGTTTTGCCGTCGCTGCGGATGCGGACCACGCTCGGCGTCCGGCATTGGCAGCTGGAGGGACGCATCGGCGGCCGCAAGGTGCTCATCCGCGTCGACCAGCCCCCGGAGAAGTGCGTGAGCCTCGGATACACCGACCCCGACGGCGCCACCGCGGTGTGCACCAACACCGAGCAGGCCGACGTCCACGTCGAGATCGACGACCGCCGCTGGTCGGTGCTGGGCACCGGGCACGCCGAGGTCGGCCTGCGCGGCGCCGAGGCCCCCGCCGTCAACGAAAGGATCCCGACGTGAGCTTTCTTCTCGACCCGCCGATGCTGGTCGCCGCCGGAGTGCTGATCGAACGCAACGTGCCCAGCGATCGCCGCGACGTCGCCGAGGCCGCGGTGCTCGGCGTCTTCTTCGGCGGCTCGTTCGGGCTCTACAACAACGTGCCCGGACTCGGCGTGCTGTGGCGCCCGTTCCGCGCCCGCAACGGCCGCGACTTCATGTGGAACAGCGGCGTTTTCGGCGTGAACACCGCCGAGGCGGGCTGGCGCCTGCACGCGGCGGCCGGGGCGATCTTCGCGACGTACCCGTTCTTCATCAAGCTCGGCCGGCGGCTCGGCCGCCTGCTATGAGCCTGGTGGCCTCGTTCGGGGCCGCGCTGCTGCCCGAGGAGCGCGGCGGGCCGTCGCCGGCGCAGCTGGCCGATCGCGTCGACCGTTACGTCGCGCGGCTGCCGGCGACGTCGCGGCTGGCGTTGCGCGCCGGGCTGGCGTCCGTGGCGGCGGCCAGCTACCTGACCACCGGCCGGCCGCTGTCGCGGCTCGGTCCCGAGCAACGGGATCGGGTGCTGCGCCACGTCGCCGCTTTGGGCCCGGACGCCGGCGCGGCCGTCGAGGCGATGAAGGCGATCGTGTTGCTGGCCAACGGCGCCGAAACCTATGCGCCCGAACTGCTTTCGCGCGCCCAGGAACACGACGCGGCGCGCCCCGACGCGCCGCTGGCCATCACCCCGTCGACCGAGAGCGGCTCCGTCGTCGCCGCCGACGCGGTGATCGTCGGGTCCGGCGCGGGCGGCGCGATGGCGGCCCGCGCCCTGGCCCGGGCCGGCCTGGACACCGTGGTGCTCGAAGAGGGGCGCCGCTGGACCGTCGAGGAGTTCCGCACCACCCACCCGATCGATCGCTACGCCGGGCTGTACCGCGGCGCCGGGGCCACCGTCGCGCTGGGCCGGCCGTCGGTGGTGCTGCCCATCGGCCGGGCGGTCGGCGGCACCACCGTCGTCAATTCCGGCACCTGCTACCGCCCGCCTTTGACCGTGCAGCGGCGCTGGCGCGACGAGTTCGGGCTCGGCTTCGCCGACCCCGACCGGCTTGGCGCCCACCTCGACGACGTCGAGCACACGCTGCGGGTCGCGCCGGTGCCGCTGAAGATCATGGGCCGCAACGGGAGGCTGCTGCTCGATGCCGCTTCGTCGCTGGGCTGGCGGGCGGCGCCCATTCCGCGCAACGCGCCGGGCTGCGAGGGCTGTTGCCAGTGCGCGATCGGCTGCCCGCGCAACGCCAAGTTCGGCGTGCACCTCAACGCGCTGCCGCAGGCCTGCGCGGCGGGCGCGCGGATCGTCTCGCACGCTCGCGTCGAACGCGTGCTGCACCGGAACGGACGCGCCTGCGGGGTGCGCGCCCGTCGTCCGGACGGCACGGCGCTCGACGTCCTGGCGGACACGGTCATCGTCGCCGCCGGCGCCACGGAGACGCCAATGCTGTTGCGGCGCAGCGGCCTTGGTGCACACCCGCGCCTGGGCCGCAACCTCGCGCTGCATCCGGCGACGATGCTCGCCGGGCGCTTCGACGACGACGTCGTCGCCTGGCACGGGGTGCTGCAGAGCGCCGCCGTGCACGAGTTCCACGAGTCGGACGGCGTGCTCATCGAGGCGACCTCCACGCCGCCCGGCATGGGCTCGATGGTCTTTCCCGGCTACGGCGCGGAGCTGCTGAGCTGGCTCGAGGAGGCGCCGCGGGTCGCCACGTTCGGCGCCATGGTCGCCGACCGCGGTGTCGGCTCGGTGTACTCGGTGCGCGGCGAAACGCTGGTGCGCTACAACATCTCCCGCGCCGACGTCGCCAAGCTGGCGGTCGCGGTCGAGGCGATGGGCCGGCTGCTGTTCACCGCCGGGGCGGTCGAGGTGCTCACCGGTCTGCCCGACGCGCCGACCGTGACATCGCTGCCCGCGCTGCGGGATGCGTTGCGGCGCAGCAATCCTCGAAGCCTGCACCTGGCGGCGTTTCATCCGACGGGCACCGCGGCCGCGGGCGCCGACGGGCAGCTCTGTCCGGTCGACGAGACGGGGCGGCTGCGCGGCGTCGACGGCGTTTGGGTCGCCGACGCGTCGATCCTGCCCAGCTGCCCGGAAGTGAACCCGCAGCTGTCGATCATGGCGCTGGCGCTGGCCGTCGCGGGCGAGGTGGTCGGCGCGCGCTGACGCGCTGTGCTCTTGCGCTACACGAGCTGCCGGTGCTGCCTGGTGGTGATGGCGACGGTGCCTTCGGTGTTGGTGATGGAGGCACCCGCGTCGCCGACGACGGCGGTGGCGCTTTGGCCCGCGTGGACGATGGCCTCCCCCACATGCGTGCCGGTGCCGACGGTGGCAGAGCCGCTGACCAGCTCGACCTCGGCCTTGACATGGCGGTGCTGGGTGAGGGTGATGGGGCTGGAGGTGGCGGTGACCCGAGTGTTGGCGGGGACCACGTCGCCGCCCGCGCGGCACGTACCGAGGGTGTCGACGGCGCAGCCGGCGTTGATGGTGACGGCAACGGCCTGCACGCGAGCACCACCGCCCACGACGGTGACGGAGCCGCTGTTGACGTGGATGATGGCGCCGGCCCCGAGGGTGATGGTGGCGCCGGGCGGAACGGTCGTGGTTTCGCCTTGCGGGACGGGGGTGACGGTGGCGGGGTCGGCGATCTGAACCGTGGCGTTCGGAGTCTCGGCGTCGTCGGCGCGCGTCGCGGAATCGTCTTGGACCGGGGTCTCGTCGTTTTCCGTTATCCCGTGCCCAACCATTGTCATCAGCGCCTGTTGGAACTTCCGTCCCCGTGAACTGGGGTGAGGCATGCCGTCAGCGCTGGTCGCCGATGAAGGCGAGGCCGGCTCCATCCGCGGGGCGGCCGTTGACCAGCTCACCGGCACCGATAACGGCCCGAGCGAGATGGCCTTGCCAAGGCCCGCGGATGCCGCACCTGACGGGGCCGGCGCCTCGCGGTTCGCGTCGCCCTCTTGCCCACCATTTGCCACGATGTCCCCGCTCCAACCGGACCCGCTAGTCCGCCTCGGAGGCGATGTAATCGAAGCGCCGATGGATGTCGATGCCATTTCGATCTGCATCGTCTGACTGCTGGTCTAGATATAGACCATAGGTTGAATTGTCTGGCTGCGGTTGAATTCCGGCGGTTCCCGCCAGGCCCGCCAGGCCCGGCGCGCTGAGGGCCGGTGCAAGGGTGGCGGGCACCCATGACGGCGGACCCGGCGGAACGGGCGAGCCGGGGATGATCGCGACGTAGCCGACGATGCCGGCGGGGGTGTAGCTCCCGCCGGGGCCGACGATGACGATCTCGCCGGGGCCGACGGTGATGGTGCCGCCGCCGACGATGACGAAGCCGCCCGAGTCGACGATCAGGGTGCTGCCCGTCTCGACGGTCAGGGTGCTGCTAGGGCCGACGGTGATCAAGCCGCCGGCGTTGACGGTCACCAGGCCGCCATCGCTCAGGCTGCCACCGCCGGTGACGGTTATCGTGCCGCTGTCGGTCAGGGTGCCGCCGAGGTTCACCGTGATGGTGCCCGTGTCGGTCAGGGCGCCGCCGGCGTTGATGGTCAGCGTGCCGCCGGTGGTGACCTGCACGCTGCCCGCATTCGACAGGGTGCCGGTGGCGGTGACCTGAATCGTGCCGCTGTCGGTCACGGTGCCGCCGATGTTGACGGTGACCGTGCCGGTGTCGGTCAGGATGCCGCCGGTGTTGATGGTGATCGTGCCGCCGTTGGTCACCTGCACGGTGCCGCCGGTGTTGATGGTGACCGTGCCGCTGTCCGTCAGCGTGCCCGATACGGTGATGGTGCCGCTGTCGGTCAGGGTGCCGCCGGCGTAGACGTTGAGGGCGCCGCCGTCGGTCAGGGTGGCACCGGAGGCCACCGAAACGCTGCCGTAGTCGTCCAGCACCCCGCCGGTGTTGATCGTGACCGTGCCGGTGTCGGTGAAGGTGGCGCCGGCGTTGATGGTCAAGGTGCCGGTGTCGGGGCTGCCGGTGCTGATCACGATCGACCCGCCGGTGTTGGTCAACGTGCCGCTGTCGAACAGCTGCCCGCCGCCGGTGATGGTCACCGTGCCCGTGTCGGTCAGGATGCCGCCGGTGTTGATGGTGACCGTGCCGCTGTCGGTCAAGGTGCCCGACACCGTGATGGTGCCAGTGTCGGTCAGGGTGCCGCCGGCGTAGACGTTCAGGGCGCCGCCGTCGGTCAACGTGACCCCCGAGCCCACCGACACGCTGCCGTAGTCATCCAGCACCCCACCGGTGTTGATGGTCACCACGCCGGTGTCGGTGAAGCTGGCCCCGGCGTTGATGGTCAAGGTGCCGGTGTCGGGGCTGCCCGTGCTGATCACGATCGACCCGCCGGTGTTGGTCAACGTGCCGCTGTCGAACAGCTGCCCGCCGCCGGTGATGGTCACCGTGCCCGTGTCGGTCAAGACGCCGCCGGTGTTGATGGTGACCGTGCCGCTATCGGTCAACGTGCCCGACACCGTGATGGTGCCGGAGTCGGTCAGGGTGCCGCCGACATCCACTGTCAACGTGCCACTGTCGGTGACGCTGCCGCCGACGTCCACACTCAATACGCCGCCGTTGGCGACCTCCACGCTGCC
>NZ_JCALDU010000053.1:0-217 GCF_059813025.1 Mycobacterium sp. NGS26 | reverse complement strand
CCGAGCTCGATGCGATACCCGCGGATCTTGACCTGCTCGTCGGCGCGGCCGTGGTATTGCAGTTGCCCGTCGGGGCCCCAGCACACCAGGTCCCCGGTGCGATACATGCGCGTCCCCGCCCCGCCGAACGGGCACGCCACAAACCGCGACGCCGTCAACCCGCAACGGTGCACGTAGCCAACGCCCACGCCACGACCGGCCACGTACAACTCGCCGA
>NZ_JCALDU010000052.1:0-218 GCF_059813025.1 Mycobacterium sp. NGS26 | reverse complement strand
TTGACGGTCAGCCCACCATTGACCGCCAAGGTGCCACTGCCCGGTCCGGTGCTCCCCACCGTCAACGTGCCACTGTTGGCGGTGCCGGTGCCCACCGTCATAGTGCCGCCATCGGTCAACGTGCCCGACACCGTCACGCTGCCGGTATCCGTCAGGGTGCCCCCGGCGTTCACCGTCAGGGCGTGGCTGGCGCTGATGGTCAGGGTGCCGCTACCCGG
>NZ_JCALDU010000051.1:0-233 GCF_059813025.1 Mycobacterium sp. NGS26 | reverse complement strand
CCGACGCAAACACCGTGGTCTCCGTGGGGCCGTACACGTTGACCATCAGCCGCCCCGGCGCCCACCGATCCACCACCTCGGCCGGATAGGCCTCACCGCCGACCACCAACGCCATCGAATCCAGGCCGTCCGGCGGCAGCGTCCACGCCGCCGAGGGGGTCAGGCTCAGCACGCTGACCTGCTCCCCGACGAGCAAGGCGTGCAACTCGTCCGGGGAGCGGGTCACCGATTCC
>NZ_JCALDU010000050.1:0-233 GCF_059813025.1 Mycobacterium sp. NGS26 | reverse complement strand
CGAAGAGGTGGCCGCCTCCCCGGACAACTTCCGCGCCTTGCTGGTCGACGAACGCGTCAGCGTCCTAAGCCAAACCCCTGGCGCGCTTGCGGCGCTCTCCCCGCAGTGTTTGGAGTCTGTCGCTTTGATGGTGGCCGGTGAGGCCTGCCCGGCCGAGGTGGTGGATCGGTGGGCGCCGGGGCGGGTGATGATCAACGGCTACGGCCCCACCGAGACGACCGTCTACGCCACGA